>QFNC01000006.1 GCA_003240695.1 Pseudoxanthomonas suwonensis
GGGCGTGGGCGCGGTGATTCCGAACCTTCTGACCTTCGAAGAATCGCTGATGGTGCTGGACATCAAGCAGGAGGCGTTCGATCTCACCTCCGGCTGGCGTTCGCAATACGGGCCGGTGTATCTGCTCAATCCGTTCGCCGAGGATCTGCGCACCCACCGCTGGAATCCGCTGACCTACGTCAGCACCGACCCCAAGTTCCGCATCACCGACCTGCAGGCGATCGCGGCCATTTTGTACGAGGACGATCCGCAGCGCGACAGTTTCTGGACCAACCAGGCCCGCAACTGCTTTCTGGCCGCCAGCCTGTACCTGTGCGAAACCCTGGCCAACGACCAGAAGGAAAAACTGCCGGAAGAATACCAGCACGTTCCCACATTGGGCCGCATCTACCGCCTGTTCTCCGGCGACGGCAGTGACCTGAAGGAATTCCTGAAGAAACTGGCGACGCGCGACTGGCTGAGCAAGGACTGCAAGACCGCCTTCTCCAATCTCACCTCGCTGGCCGACCAGACCTTTACCTCGGTGATCGGCAGCTTCCAGGAACCGCTGCACATCTTCCTCAATCCGATCCTGGATGCCGCCACCAGCGACGACGATTTCGACCTGCGCAAGCTGCGCCGGCAGAAGATGACCGTGTACGTGGGCATCACCCCGAACAAGCTGGCCGAGGCACGCAAACTGCTGAACCTGTTCTTCTCGCAGGCGATCAACATCAACACCCAGCAGCTGCCGGAAAAGGATCCCAGCCTGAAATACCAGTGCCTGCTGCTGCTGGACGAATTCACCAGCATCGGCCGGGTGGACATCATCGCCCACGCCATCAGTTACCTGGCCGGCTACAACATGCGGGTGTTCTGCGTGATCCAGTCGCTGTCGCAGCTGGATGCCACCTACGGCCCGGAGGTGGCGCGCACCATGGTGACCAACATGGCCTGCCAAGTGGTGTACACCCCGCGCGAGCAGCGCGATGCGAACGAATACAGCGAGATGCTGGGCTACACCACCCTGCGCCGGCGCACCCGCACCACCAGCCACGGCCAGAGCGGCAGCGTGAGCTATGCCGAGGTGGAGGAGCGCCGCGCGCTGATGCTGCCGCAGGAGCTGAAGGCACTCAGCCCGGAGGAGGAGATCATATTCGTGGAAGGCATCGCCCACCCGATCAAGTGCAGCAAGATCCGCTACTACAAGGACGGGTTTTTCAAGGCGCGGTTGAAGGAGAAGGCGCCGGTCAAGACCCTCGACCTGGGCGGCGAACCGAAGCAGGAGACGAACGACTGAAACCGAGCAATGCCCTGATGACCGCCGCCGTGATCACCGCGCTGGCGGCCTGCGCGAATCCGGCGGACGGGGTGGCGCAGACGCCGCAGAGACAGCCGGCTGCCGAACGCGGCAGGCAGGCCCAAAAGGATGATCCCGACATGACGGCCGCGAAACAGGCTGCCGACGACGCTGCCGCCGCCGCCCAGGCCGCTGCCGACACGATGCAGGAACACATGGATCCAGGTTACGTTCCAAAGCCGCTGCCGGCTTACATGCCGCCGACTCAGGAAGAATTGAATGCCGTCCCAAATCGCATGACCAGTGCGCAATTGCGCGCCGCGATCGTCCGGATGATGAATGGCTTGCAGCTACCGTCCGACCTGGAACCAGCCGCATTGGAACGGACTATGGGGATTCGATTTTTCTACTTTGCGCATGGCGCCGATTCGAATGCCAGGACAGCACACCTCCCGAAATCCCACAGTGCCAGTATCGTTATCGATGGAAAGTCGCTGGTCACCATCAACACTTACCGTCCACGCAACGAAGATGAAAATCATGTCACCATTTCGTCCGATCATATGAATCCGGCGTGCTGGCTAGGCATGCTGCCGTTGCTCGATGACCTCGAAGGGATCGGCTACAGAAAACACCTTTCCGGCGGTCCGCCAAGCTCCTTCATCAGAATGCGCAGGATCAGCAGGAACAAGGAATACGAATTCGGCAGCAGCACCCTTCAGATGGACAGGAAAACAGCCAATGGCGATTCGGCAAGTTGCGCCACGATCATGACGATCGACGGATGGAAAACACGGGGTCACTGACGGGCAGCCTGCTCCGCGTTCGGTGCGCACTGTGTCAATGATAAACCCCGTGCACCCTTGCGCAACGCCTAGGACTTCTGATGGAACCTCAAGCGCGTCTACTGGGAGTTACAGGACCTGTGGATCAAGCCGAAGAGGCCTCTGGTGCGCGAACGTCAGCAGCGGCTGGCAGTTCCCGAGTGATCGAACGGCCCCGTCCCATGCGTCGCCGACCGCAGAGGAACCGGCAGCCATTCCCAAGCGCATGACCGGCGCGGAATTGCAGACCGCCATCGCGCGACTGCTGGACAGCATGCACGGGCCGGGTGCCTTGATGCACGAATTCATGACGCGTCGATGTCGCCCAGCGCACGGATGAGCCGTCGCGCGCGCTTGTCCGGACGACCCTGCGGCGGGTGGTATCCCGCGCGTTCGGTAGCGCGCTGCGCGCGCGCGGCGTCGCGTCGTGCCCGCGAAACCGCATCTTCCGCATACAGCGTCCGCGCCACGCTGGCCGGACCACGCACCGTGGCCAGGTTCGACACGGTGACCGCGTAGACATCATCGCCACGCACGATGCGCAACGCATCACCCACATGCACGGCGCGTGCCGGCTTCACGCGCTGGCCGCCGAGCTCGACCTTGCCAGTGTCGATCGCCTGGCGGGCCAGCGAACGGGTCTTGAAGAAGCGCGCGGCCCACAGCCACAGGTCCAGCCGCACCGATGCCGCAGCTTCGGTCATGACTGCAAACA
The DNA here is from genome assembly GCA_003240695.1 of Pseudoxanthomonas suwonensis. Taxonomy (GTDB): domain Bacteria; phylum Pseudomonadota; class Gammaproteobacteria; order Xanthomonadales; family Xanthomonadaceae; genus Pseudoxanthomonas_B; species Pseudoxanthomonas_B suwonensis_A. Next base: position 2,819 of record QFNC01000006.1, read on the forward strand.
GGCCATCACACAACGAAAAACGGCCGCCGTAGCGACCGTTTTCGTTGCAGCGTGCAGCGCCGTCGGCCTCATTCGGCGGCGGCGTCCGCAGCCGGTGCTTCGGCAGCGGCCTTCTTCGCGGCGGCTTCCTCGGCGGCAGCCTGTTCGGCTGCTTCGATGGCGGAAGCTTCCTGCTCGGCCAGGCGCGCGGCCTTGGCCTTGGCGGTGGCGGCCAGGTCCTCGCGGATGCGGGCCTTCTTGCCTTCCAGGCCGCGCAGGTAGTACAGCTTGCCGGCGCGCACGGCACCACGGCGCTTCACCTGCACCGACTCGATCAGCGCGCTGTGGCTCTGGAAGACGCGTTCCACGCCGTAACCGTGGGAGATCTTGCGCACGGTGAACGAGGAGTTCAGGCCGGCGTTCTTCACCCCGATCACCACGCCTTCGTAGGCCTGGACGCGCTCGCGGTTGCCTTCCTTCACCTTCACGTTCACCACGACGGTGTCGCCCGGGCCGAAGGTCGGCAGCTTGCGGGTGACCTGCTCGGTTTCGAACTGCTGCAGCAGCGTGTTCAAGGATGGATTGCTCATGATGGAATGCCCTGTTGGAATGGTTGTCGGCGCGGGTGCACGTGGACGCCGCGTCCTGGCTCTGGAAATCAGCCGGGCATGATACCCGCAATCCCGTGGTTTTGGCTAGTCGGCCGCATCCGGCTCTGCTTGGCGTTCGGCCTGGAACGCAGCCAGCAACGCACGGTCTTGCGACGACAGCTGCGCCGGCAACAGGTCCGGACGTCGCAACCAGGTGCGCCCCAGTGCCTGCATGCGCCGCCAACGGGCGATGCGGGCATGATCGCCGGACAGCAACACCTCCGGCACGGTGCCCAGCGCATGGGTTTCCGGCCGGGTGTAATGCGGGCAGTCCAGCAACGTCAGTCCGTCAGCATCGGGTTCGTAACTGTCCTGTTCGGCCGATTCGGCGGCATTCAGCGCGCCGTCCTGCAGCCGCGCCACCGCATCCACCAGCACCGCTGCCGCCAGTTCGCCGCCGGACAGCACGTAATCGCCGATCGACAGCTCTTCGTCCACCTCGGTCTGCAGCAAGCGCTCGTCCACGCCTTCGTAGCGGCCACACAGCAGGATCAATCGCGGCAACACGGCCAGTTCGCGCACGACGGCCTGGGTCAGCCGCCGCCCCTGCGGGCTGAGATGGATCACCCGCGCCGGGCGCGGATCGGCGGCACGGGCCCCTTCGATGGCCGCAAGCAGCGGATCGATCAGCATCACCATGCCCGGGCCGCCGCCGAACGGGCGATCGTCCACGCGACGGTAACCGCCTTCGGCATGGTCGCGCGGATTGATGCCGTGCAGCTGCAGCAGACCGCGCCCCTGGGCACGGCCCACCACGCCATGCACCGACAGCTGGCTCACGAACTCGGGGAACAGGCTGATCAGGTCGATGCGCATGCCGGCCTGCGCAGCGGTGTCAGAAGTCGGCATCCCAATCCACCGTGATGCAGCCGGCCTCGATGTCCACCGCGCGCACCACGTCGGGCGTGACGAACGGCAGCAGGCGTTCGCGTTCGCCCTGCACCACCAGCACGTCGTTGGCGCCGGTGGCGAACAGGTGCGACACGGTGCCGAAGGCCACGCCCTCGGTATTCACCACGCGCAGTCCTTCCAGATCGACCCAGTAGTACTCGCCGGGCTTCGGCGGCGGCAAGGCAGCACGCGGTACCCAGACTTCGGTCCCGCGCAGGGCGTCGGCCTGTTCGCGACTGCCGACGCCTTCGATCATCGCGATCACGCCCTTCGCGCCGACACGGCCACGGGCGGTGGCAAGGCTGCGTTCCTCGCCGCGCGCATCGCGCAGGGTCCAGGGCAGATAGCGGAACAACGCCTCGGGCGGATCGCTGAACGATTCCACTTTCAGTTCGCCACGCACGCCGAACGCGCCGTGGATCCTGCCCATCAGGATGCGACGCGTGTCGGGTTGCATCGGCATGCTCCGGCTGCGAGGTGCGCAGCCGCAGGATCAAGCGGCCGGAGCGGCGGCCTGCTGCTTGGCCACCTGCTTGTACAGGTCGGCCACCTTGTCGGTCATCTGCGCGCCATGGCCCAGCCAGTGCTGCACGCGATCGACATTCAGTTCAACGCGCTTGTCGTTGCCCGACGCGACCGGGTTGTAGTAACCCACGCGCTCGATATTGCGGCCATCGCGGGCGCTGCGGCTATCGGTGACGATGATGTGGTAGAACGGACGCTTCTTCGCGCCGCCGCGTGTCAGACGGATCTTGACCATGAGTGCTTCCCGGTGTTGCCCAGCTGCCGGAATGGCAGGGTAAGCCGCGCAGTGTAGCACCGCTCCGACGCCCCATGCCAGTGCGGCTACACTTGCGGATTAGACCATTGCGGCATTGACCGGAGCATCGCCATGTTGAAGAAGGTCCTGCTGGCATTGGTGCTGGTGGTCGCCGGCATCGCGGTGTACGCTTGGACGCGGCCGGACACCTTCACCGTCGAACGCAGTATCCGCATCGATGCGCCTCCCCAGCGCATCTATCCGCTGATCGCCGACTTCAGGCAGTGGCAGCGCTGGTCGCCATGGGAGAAACTCGACCCGGCCATGGAGCGCATGCACGAAGGGCCATCCAGCGGTGCCGGTGCCCGCTACAGCTGGAAAGGCAACGACAGCGTCGGCAGCGGGCAGATGACCATCACCGCAGCCGCGATGCCGCGCCGGGTGGACATCAACCTGCAATTCATCGAGCCGATGGCCTCCAGCAGCAAGACCCGCTTCGACATCACGCCGGACGGCGGCGGCAGCGCGGTGCGCTGGACGATGACCGGCGACAGCCCCTACTTCCTGAAACTCATGAGCGTGTTCGCGAATCTGGACACGATGCTGGGCAAGGATGTCGAGACCGGCCTGATGCAGCTGAAGCAGGCCGCCGAAAGCCGCGTTGCTCCGCAGCCGTGATTCCCGATGAGGCCTCCTGCGACTGAGCCTTCACCGCCTGCTGCACGGCGCATCCGGATACTGCGCCGATGCCCTCGCCCGCATCGCCGCAACAGCTGAATTTCCGCGAACGCTTCGCCGCACTGCGCAACCTGCCGCCGTTCCTGCGCGACATCTGGCACACCAGCAGGCCGCTGACGCTGACCAGCATCGGCCTGCGCCTGATCCGCGCGCTGCTGCCGATCGTGATGCTGTACATCGGCAAGCTGATCATCGACGAGGCGGTGCGCCTGGTGGCCCTGGACGTGCCCGCCGACCTGTCCCCAGCCTGGGCAGACGGCCAGTTGCACCATTTGCTGTGGTTGCTGGGGCTGGAATTCGGCCTGGCGATCCTCTCCGATCTGCTCGGGCGGCTGGTCGGTTATGCCGACACGCTGCTGTCGGAGCGTTTCACCAATGCCACCAGCATCCGCCTGATGGAACATGCCGCCACGCTGGATCTGGAGGATTTCGAGGACCCCGAGCTGCAGGACAAGCTGGATCGTGCCCGTCGCCAGACCATGGGCCGGATGAACCTGATGGGCCAGCTGTTCGGCCAGGTGCAGGATGCGATCACCGTCGTCGGTTTCGCGATCAGCCTGCTGGTGTACGCGCCGTGGCTGATCCTGCTGCTGGCGGTGGCGCTGATTCCCGCCTTCCTCGGCGAATCGCACTTCAACGCGCTGAATTATTCGCTGAATTTCCAGTGGACCCCGGAGCGGCGGCAGCTGGAATACGTGCGCCAGCTGGGTGCCAGCGTGGAAACGGCCAAGGAAGTGAAGATATTCAATCTCAACCGCTTCTTCATCGACCGTTTCCGCACGCTGTCCGACCGGTTCTACACGGCCAATCGCAGACTGGCCGGACAACGGGCCCTGTGGGGCACGGTGCTGGCCGCCCTGGGCACGCTAGGGTATTACGTGGCCTATGCCTACATCGCCTGGCGCACCGTGCGAGGCGATTTCACCATTGGCGATCTGACCTTCCTGGCCGGCAGTTTCCGCCGCCTGCGGCAGTTGCTGGAAAGCCTGCTGAGCGGATTTTCGCAGGTGGCCGGCCAGGCACTGTATCTGGACGATCTGTATTCGTTCTTCCGCATCGAGCCGGAAATCGCCTCCCGACCGGATGCCGTGCCGATCCCGCGGCCGATCGCGCAGGGATTCGTGTTCGAGAATGTCGGTTTCCGCTATCCCGGCGCGGAGAACTGGGCGCTGCGCGGCCTGGATTTCGAATTGCGCGCCGGCGAGGTGCTGGCACTGGTGGGCGAGAACGGCGCCGGCAAGACCACGCTGGTGAAACTGCTGGCGCGGCTGTACGACCCGGACGAGGGCCGCATTCTGCTGGACGGCCGCGACCTGCGCGACTACGCCATCGACGACCTGCGCGCCAACATCGGCGTGGTGTTCCAGGATTTCGTGCGATACCACCTGACCGCCGCGGAAAACATCGGCGTGGGCTGGATCGAGGCCATGCATGATCGCAGCCGCATCGAGCGGGCTGCGCGCAAGTCCATGGCCGATGCGGTGATCGCGGAGCTGCCGCGCGGCTACGAGCAGATCATCGGCCGGCGTTTCAAGACCGGCGTGGACCTGTCCGGCGGGCAGTGGCAGAAAATCGCCATCGCCCGCGCCTACATGCGCGATGCGCAGGTGATGATCCTGGACGAACCCACCGCGGCGCTGGATGCACGCAGCGAATTCGAGGTATTCCAGCGTTTCAAGGAGCTGTCGGACAACCGCACCGCGGTACTGATTTCCCACCGTTTTTCCAGCGTGCGCATGGCCGATCGCATCCTGGTGCTGGCCGGTGGCCGGCTGGAAGCCAGCGGCACCCACGAACAACTGATGGCCGAAGGCGGCCGCTATGCGGAACTGTTCGAGCTGCAGGCGGCCGGGTATCGCTGATGATTGCAATGGATTCCACAGCCGGTATGCTGGCAAGGGTCACCGGAATCCATGCGGTCATGCCTGAATCGAGCCACAGTGTTTCCCGTCTCGCCATCCTGATCGATGCAGACAACAGCAACCCTTCACGGTTGCAGGCGTTGCTGGCCGAGATTGCGAAATACGGCAATGCCAACGTGCGTCGCGCTTACGGGAATTGGACATCGGGTCATCTGGGTGGCTGGAAATCAGAGCTGCTCGCCCATTCGGTGCAACCCATCCAGCAATTCAGCTACACCACCGGCAAGAACGCCACCGACAGCGCACTGATCATTGATGCGATGGACCTGCTGCATGCAGGGCGCCTGGATGGGTTCTGCATCGTGTCAAGCGACAGCGATTTCACCCGCCTGGCGGCACGCATCCGCGAACAGGGCCTGACCGTGTACGGGTTCGGCGAACGCAAGACCCCGCAGGCTTTCGTGGCCGCCTGCGACAAGTTCATCTATACCGAAAATCTGGGGCTCGACGTACCCGCGCAAGCGCGTGCCGGTTCATCGCCCGAACTGAAGCGCGATGCAACTCTGGACGCCTTGCTGGCCGAGGCCGTGCAGGTCGCGTCCGATGATGATGGATGGTCGCATCTGGGTGCGGTCGGCAGCAATCTGCAGCGCCTGGCGTCGGACTTCGACACCCGCAGCTACGGTTTCGCCAAGCTCAAGGACCTGTTCGCGGCGCATCCCCATTTCACGCATGAATTGCGCAAAGGCAGCGACCATCGCGTGAACGTGGTGTACGTGCGGCCCAAGCAAGGCCACTGATGCCCGCTCACAGCTGCGCGCCTTGCGCCGCCGGATAGGTCAGCAGATTCCCGTCGAATACCGCATCGGGATTCAGCACGTGCGATTCGGCCTTGCCTGGCGCCATCAGGTGTATGACCTGCCAACCGCGTGCAGTGAAATCATCCGCGATCAAACGACGATGGCAGCGCCACCACACGGCTTCGGCGCACATCACGCAGGTGCGGCGCGCGGATGCGATGCGCATCAGGTCGTCGCGCGCGGCGCTGTACTCCGCGCTGGCGAGATGATCGGCATAGGCACGGAAGGCATCCACCCGCCAGGCCGTGTTCGGCGAGTGGGGATCGGGTTTGCGTCGGCCGCCCAGCGCCGGCATCGGCAGATAATCGATGCCGGCATCGCGCAGCGCTTCGGGAAGCGTGTCGCGCGAAAACTGCGGATTGCGACGTGATCCTGCAAAGCGGCGCACGTCGGCCAGCACGGCGATCCCGGCGTGCTGCAGCATCGACAGGAACACGTCGATCGGCCGTGTGGAATGGCCGATGGTCCACAGGGTATGCGATGGCACGTTCATCAAAGGCAAGCATCGCTCGACATGCATGACGAAGCCGTCGTCGCCACGACGGCATCACGGCGCGGCCGCTACAACACGGCTATCCTCGATGCAAAACCCCACCGCCATGTCCGTTCCGAACAAACGCCACTGGCCCGATCACGTCCTGACGGCGCTCAAGTCGACCATCATCGATGCGGACGATCGTCTCGACGACCTGTGGCGGCGCATCGACACGCGCCTGGGCCGCAACCGGCCGCAGCATCTGGCCGCCTATCGCGGCTATGCGGATGCCACCGGCACCGAGGTGATGGGTCGGGTGCTGTCGACATCACCGGAACAGCAGGCCGGGATCGACGACAGCTGGTGGGACAACCTGCTGGACACCTGGCGCCGCTTCGAAAGCGACGAAGTGCCGCACGCGCCGCTGCAATTGCGTTTCCGCGACGCGCAACTGCAGACCCGCAGCGATCACGAAGGCTACTGGCAGGCCACGCTGGAACCGACCATGCCCGCCGGCGATGCGCTGTGGGACAACGCCACCGCCAGCCTGCCCGAGGGCACCTTGCTCACGCCGCAGCCGATCCTGCAGATCGGGCCGCAGGCACGCATCGGCATCATTTCCGACATCGACGATACCGTGCTGTTCAGCGGCATTACCCAATGGAAACTGGCCGCGCAACTCACCTTCCTGCACAACGCGCGCACGCGCAAGCCGCTGGCGGGCGTGGCCGCGTTGTACCGCGCGTTGCAGCACGGTGCCGACGGCAGCGGCCGGCATCCGCTGTTCTACGTGTCCAGTTCGCCGTGGAACCTGTACGACCTGCTGGACGACTTCATGGAATTGAACGCGCTGCCACCCGGGCCGATGTTCCTGCGCGACCTCGGCACCGACGACGGCAAGTTCCTGAAGACCGCCGGTCACGGCCACAAACTGGAGCGCGCCAGCGGGCTGATCGGGCGTTTCCCGCAGCTGCGTTGGGTGCTGCTGGGCGATTCCGGGCAGGCCGATGCCGAGCTGTATGCGGAAGCCGCGCGCCGGTTCGGGTCGCGCATCGCCGCCATCTACATCCGCGACGTGGATCCGGATGCCGACTCCACACGCGACCTGCAGGTGGATGGCCACATCCACCGCATCGGCGCCACCGGCGTGCCGATGCTGCGCGTGGCCGACAGCAGCGCGATTGCCCGTCACGCCGCCGACGCCGGCCTGATCGCGCGCGACCAGTTGCCGGCCATCGATGCGGAAACGCGCCGCGATCGCGAACGCAAGAGCATCCTGGAAGCTGCAGCAGACGCGGCGACCGACGACTACCCGGATGCCCCGGATGCCTCGCGCCCGCTAAACTAGGCGGCTTGCGGGCCGCCCCGCTCTTCCGGAACATCGTCCTCCTCCATGGCTTCTCCCTTCGGCACCGAAACCGTGCTGGCCGTCCGGCACTGGACCGACAGCTATTTCAGTTTCACCACCACCCGCGACGACGGCTTCCGTTTCGACAACGGCCAGTTCGTGATGATCGGCCTGGAAGCGGATGGCAAGCCACTGATGCGCGCCTATTCCATCGCCAGCGCCAACTGGGAGGAGGAACTGGAATTCTTCAGCATCAAGGTGGCAGATGGCCCGCTCACCTCGCGCCTGCAGCACATCCGGCCGGGCGACACCATCCTGATCGGACGCAAGCCCACCGGCACACTGCTGATCAGCGATCTGCACCCGGGCCGCAACCTGTACCTGCTGTCCACCGGCACCGGACTGGCACCGTTCCTGTCGGTGATCAAGGATCCGGCCACCTACGAGCGTTTCGAGCGGGTGATCGTGACCCACGGGGTGCGCAATCAGGCCGATCTGGCCTACCGCGACTACATCACGGGCGAACTGCCCCGCCATCCGCTGCTGGGCGAGATGGTGGCACCGAAGCTGCTGTACTACCCGGCCGTGTCGCGCGAACCGTTCACTTTGCTAGGCCACGACCATCGCGGCCGCCTGACCGACCTGCTGGATAGCGACCGCATTACTGCGCATCTGGGCATCGAACCGCTGGACCCGAAACACGACCGCGCGATGATCTGCGGCAGCCCGCAGATGCTGGCCGATTTCCGTGCGATCCTGGATCGGCGCGGCTTCGTCGTTACCCCGCAGATCGGCGTACCCAGCGACTACGTGTTCGAGCGCGCCTTCGTCGAACGCTAAGTGCACATGGCGACCCGTCAAGCCTGCAATGCGGTTTCGATGTCCGCGGCAATCGCCTCTGGCGTGGTGGCAGGTGCGTAGCGCCTCAGCACGCGCCCATCGCGGCCGACCAGGAACTTGGTGAAATTCCATTTGACCGCCTCGATGCCCAGCAGGCCGGGTTGCTCCGATTTCAGCCAGGCCCACAGCGGGTGCGCATCGGTGCCGTTGACATCGATCTTGGCGAACAGCGGAAAATCCACGCCATGATCCGTGCGGCAGAAAGCGGCGATCTCCGCTTCGCTGCCCGGTTCCTGATGCCCGAACTGGTCGCAGGGAAATCCCAGCACCACCAATCCCCGATCGCGATACCGCTGCCACAAGGCCTGCAAACCGGCATATTGCGGGGTAAAGCCGCAGCGCGAGGCGGTATTCACGATCAGCAGCACCTTGCCGGCATAGTCGACCAGCGGCTGGGGCTGGCCATCGATGCGGGTGGCGGTGAAAGCGTGGGCGGTGTCGGTTGCGGCTGTCATGGGCGTGTTTCCTCCGGATTCGCCGACTGCAGAAAAGCGGAACCCGCCAGCATCAGCGGGATGCCGGCGGATCCAATATCGCTTGCGCCAATCGTGTCAGTGCTTCTTCGCAGGCTCGGACACCTGCTTCACCACGTGCGCGGTGGCCTCGTCCTTGCCGGCCAGTGCCAGGTCGGCGATGGCGGCCACGCCGGCCAGCTTGCCGCTGTCGTCCACCACCAGCACGCGACGGATCTTCTCCGCTTCCATCATGCAGGTGGTGTCGTACAGGCTGGTGCCGGTGGTGACGTGCTTGCACGGCGAGGTCATCGCGTCGCTGGCGGTGCCGTCCAGCGGATTGCGTCCCTGCGCCACCATGCGCACGGTGATATCGCGGTCAGTGATGGTGCCGAGCGGACGATGGGCGTCATCGACCACCGGGATCATGCCGCAATCGTTGTCCACCATCATCTTCGCCACGTCACGCAGCGGGGTGTCGGCCTTGCAGCAGGCCGGGCTGGACGTCATCACGGTCTGGATGTCGGTCATCTGGAAAGTCTCCTGCGGGGAATGATCCGGAACAGGCCCGCAGTCTCTGCCTGTCACCATCGCTGCAGCGTGAAAAGGCGGTTGCAGCGGCAGCGCGCCGATGCGGCATGCTCATGACGGGTTCATGCTGCGCGGTGCGCTACCATTCGCGGTTCCGTGACACACCGAAGGTCCTGCGACATGAAGCATCCCCTCGCGCTGGCACTGGTTCTGGCCCTGTCGGCCGTCGCCTTGCCGGCATCCGCACAATCCTCCACTGCAGCCAGCCCCGTGAACAGCACGCAAGCCAATCCGTTCTTCAGCGACAGTCCGCTGCCGCTGCACTATCCGCAATTCGACACGATCACCGATGCCGACTTCGCCCCGGCGTTCGATGCCGGCATGGCCGAACAGCTGCGCGAAATCAAGGCGATCACCGACAATCGCGACAAGCCGACTTTCGACAACACCATCGTGGCACTGGAAAAATCCGGTCGCACGCTGGATCGCGCCACCACCGTGTTCTTCAATCTCAACGGCACCGACACCAACGACGCACGCAAGAAACTGGAAAGCGATTACGCCTCGAAGTTCGCCGCGCACCGCGACGCGATCACGCTGGATCCGCAGCTGTTCGCCCGCATCAAAGCCCTGTACGACAGTCGTGCAACGCTGGGACTGGACGCGCAGGGAACCCGTCTGGTCGAACGCTATTACACCGATTTCGTGCGCGCCGGTGCGGCCCTGGATGCCAAGCAGAAGGCGCGAGTGAAGGACATCAATGCGCAGCTGGCCAAACTGGGCACGCAATTCAGCCAGAACGTGCTGGCCGAAGTGAACGATTCGGCCGTGGTGGTCGACAGGCGCGAGGAACTGGCCGGGCTGACCGACGAACAGATCGCCGCCGCCGCCGATGCGGCTAAATCACGCAAGCTGGACGGTAAGTACGTCATCACCCTGCTCAACACCACCGGTCAGCCGCCCGAGTCGCAGCTGGACAATCGTGCCCTGCGCGAGCGCCTGCACAAGGCGTCGATCGCGCGCGGCAGCCGCGGCAACCAGTGGGACAACACTGCCATCGTGTCCGAGGTGCTGAAGCTGCGTGCGGAAAAGGCCAAGCTGCTGGGCTACGACACCCATGCCGCCTACGTGCTGGCCGATGAAACCGCCAACAATCCGGCCGCGGTGAACGCGATGCTGGCGCGCCTGGCGCCGGCGGCCGTGGCCAACGCCAGGCGCGAAGCCGCAGAACTGCAGGCGATGATCGATGCCGAGCAGAAGGCCAAGGGCCAGCCGACCTTCGCGCTGCAGCCGTGGGATTGGGCGTATTACAGCGAAAAGGTGCGCAAGGCCAAGTTCGATTTCGACGAATCGCAGCTCAAGCCGTATCTGGAAATGAAGAACGTGCTGGAAAACGGTGTGTTCCATGCCGCCAATCAGCTGTACGGCATTTCCTTCAAGGAACGCACCGACCTGCCCAAGTACCATCCGGACACCTGGACCTACGACGTGTTCGACAAGGATGGCTCGCAGCTGGCCATCTTCATCTTCGATCCGTACGCGCGCGATTCCAAGCGCGGCGGCGCATGGATGAGCGGCTACGTGGGCCAGTCGGCACTGTCCGGATTCAAGCCGGTGGTGGCCAACCACCTCAACATCGTCAAGCCGGCGGACGGCAAGCCCACCCTGTTGACTTGGGACGAGGTCACCACCACGTTCCACGAGTTCGGCCATGCCCTGCACGGCATGTTCTCGGACGTGAAGTATCCCTACTTCACCATGAACGTGCCGCGCGACTTCGTGGAATATCCGTCACAGGTCAACGAGATGTGGGCCGATTGGCCGTCGATCCTCGCCAATTACGCCAAGCATTACCAGACCGGCGCACCGATGCCGAAGGAACTGCTGGACAAGGTGCTGGCCACGCAGACCTTCAACCAGGGCTTCGCCACCACCGAATACCTCGGCGCCGCGATGCTGGATCAGAGCCTGCACCAGACCGCCAGCATTCCCGCAGCGAAGGACGTGATGGCCTTCGAGGCCGCTGCCCTGAAGCAGAACGGTACCGATTTCGCGCCGGTGCCGCCACGCTATCGCACGCCGTACTTCAGCCACATCATGGGCGGCTATTCGGCCGGTTATTACGCCTACATCTGGTCGGAAGTGCTGGACGCCTCGACGGTGGACTGGATCAAAAAGAACGGGGGCCTGACCCGGACCAATGGCGACCGCATGCGCCAGCACGTTCTGGCACCGGGTGGCAGCATCGATCCGGGCAAGCTGTACGTGAACATGACCGGTGCCGAAGCGCGGATCGAGCCGTTGCTGATCAAGCGCGGGCTGGCCAGCGATGGCATGGACAACGTGAAGCCCGCGCCGGCAACACCGGAGCAGCCGGGACCCGGTACGGCGCACTGACGCTCGGATTCGGCCTCGTGCACATCCGACAATGCCGCCGCACAGGCGGCATTGTCATGTCGGCGATGCCGCAAGCGGGAATGGATGGCTTGTGGATGCGGCATCGTCCCGGCCTTCCGGCTGCAGCGACCCCGGCCAGCGCCGCAACAGGCGTTCGGCTTGGGCGTGATCGGCCGGCGGCAAGGATTGCATCCAGTCGATGCGTCCGGAGGCCAGCGTTGCCACCACCAGCCCATCGCGGAACAGGATGCGGGTGCCGTGCTGGCGCGACACTTTCACGCCGGCCAGCACGTTGCCTGTCAGATTCAACGGGTCCATCGCACCGATCACGCTGAAGCGGCCATCCGGCGGACGTTGACGCACCTGACGCAGTGCCGCCACGGCCTCGGGCAGCGCGAACTGTTCGCCGGACAGACCGGCCACGAAGCGACCACCGCGAATCTCGCCGCGCGCTTCCAGACGCTGCCAGCAGCGCAGCAAGTCGCGCCACGGCGGCAGCCAGTCGGCCTCGCGTTGCAGCAATGGCCAGCACACCACGCCGTAGCGGCGCAGCAGCGTACGGGCGATGTGCTCCACGGCGGCGTCGCGTTCGGCACGATCCGGGTCATTGGCGGAACGGGCACGGGTCAGGCTCCAGCGTCCGGCATCGGACAGGCCCATCCATGCGCGACGTCGCCCATGCCGCGCAGCACCGCGCCGTGATGCGGGGACCAACAACGCACGCAATCCACTGAAACTGTCGCAGGTCACCAACCCCTGCGCCACGGTTTCGGCCAGCGCTTCTTCCAGCTCGGTCTGCAACAGGCCACAACTGGCCTGCAGTTCATCGAAGAAACAGGCACCCTGCTCACGCAGTGCATCCAGCACCTTGCGCACACGCGACCCCACCGTGTCGGGAGCGGCATCGTTCTGGGGCGCGAACAGCTGCCAGTGGCGTTGCTCGCGACGTGACAGCAGCACGATGGGCGTCGCACGCACCGGACCATGGCCACGTCGCGGGGTAGAGGATGCGTGACCACGATGCAGGCGCGTCCACACGATACGCCCGGCGGTACACAGATCGTCGAGCCATGCGATGGCGTAGTCGCCCACGCGTGCGGGCAGCAATTCGCCTTCCCAGCTGCCGGCCCCAGCTTCGAAGCCCTCCAGCTGCGACAGCACCCCGGCCAGTGCGTCCGGTCCGCGCAGGCGGGCGTCTGCAGCCACGTGCTGCCAGTCGAACAGGAAGCGCATGAAATCCCGCGGCTCCACCGGTTCGATTTCGCGCCGCAGCCGCCCCAGCGTGTAGCGATGGATGCGCGCCAGCAGATGACGCTCGCACCACTCATCTTCCTGTGCATCGGGTGTGAACCGGCCACGCATCGCCACTCCTTCGCCTTCCAGCGCCAGCAGGGCCATGTCGATGCTGTCCGCTGCCACGTGCAGAGCGCTCGCCAGTGCTGCTGCGGCGACGGGTCCCAGTCCGCCCAATCGTGCGCGCACCAGTTCGCGCGCGGCGGCTTCCGGCGTGCATGCATCGGCTGCCGTTTGCGGCGGTGGCTGGATGGCAGGCTGCATGGCCACATCGGGATGCAGGCATTGCCAAAGCGGCAACAGTTCGGCGGTCACCCACACGCCATCGCCCAGTGCCAGGCAGGTGGCACGCTGATCGGCAGCCAGACGCTGCAGCCAATCCATCCAGCCGGGCGAACGGGCTGCTTCGGATTGGATGATGCCGCCAAGACCCAGCAGTGCCTCGTGCATTTCATCGGCGTTGCGCGCTTCCGGCCAGGCCTGCTCGCGCACGCTGGCGATGGCATCCGGATCCAGCCGTGCCAGATCGCCCGGCGCATCCATACCGAAACGGCGCGACTGCACGGCTTGGGTGCGGCGTTCCTCCAGCGGCGCGTCATCGAGAAACGCATACGGCCGTGCAGTCAATGCTTCGGCGGCGAACGGCGATGGCGCGGTGACATCGCGCGCCTCCACGCGGATGACGCCGGATTCGATGCCGCGTAGCAGCGCCAACCAGCCGTCGCAATCCATCGCTTCGTGCAGGCAATCGTGCAGTGTCTGCGCCACCAGAGGATGATCCGGAACCTGCCGCTCGCCCACGATGTTTTCCAGACAGGCCACCTGGTCGGGGAAAACCGACGCCAGAAAGTCTTCCGACTTCATCCGCTGCAACTGCGGCGCGACCTTCTTGCCCCCGATGAAGCGCGGCAATGCCAGTGCGGCACCGGCCACCCAGCGCCAACGCACGCCGAACAGTGGCGCATCCAGTAGTGCCTGGACCAGGATGTGCTGCGCCGACGCCGAATGCAGATAACCGGCCACCTCGATCAGCGGAAAGCTGTGGCTGGTGGACAGCGACAGCACGATGGCATCCTCGGTGGCGGCCGCCTGCAGTTCGAAATTGAACTTGCGGCAGAAGCGCTTGCGTAACGCCAATCCCCAGGCGCGATTGATGCGGCTGCCGAACGGCGAATGGATCACCAGCTGCGTGCCGCCGGACTCGTCGAAAAACCGCTCCAGCACGATGCAGGTCTGCGTGGGTATCACGCCGATTGCCAGTTGTTGGCCATGCAGGAAGGCGAGCAGTTGTTCGGCCGCATCGGGCGTCATGTGCAACGTATCGATCAGCCAGTGCAGCACGGCCGCGGCATCGCCATTGGATGCCTGCAACTGCTGTGCCACCTCCTCGCGCAGCCGCGACACGCCCAGCGACAGCGCATCGGTGCGTCCCGGTGCTTCGCCCAGCCAGAACGGGATGCTGGGCGGCAGGCCCTTGGCATCTTCCACCCGTACGCGGCCCGGCTCCACCCGCAGGATTCGGTAGCTGGCATTGCCCAGCTGGAAGATGTCGCCGGCAGCGCTTTCCACCGCGAAATCCTCGTTCACCGTGCCGATGGTGTGCGCCTCGGGTTCGAGGATCACGGTGTAGTCGGCGGTGTCGGGAATGGTGCCGCCGGACATCAGCGCGGTGGTGCGACCGCCGCGGCGACCACGCAGGCGCCCGTGCACGGCATCGCGATGGATCCATCCCGCCCGCGGTCCGCGCCGGCTGCTGAATCCTTCCGCCAGCATGCCCACCACGGCATCGAAATCGGCGCGCGCCAGTGCAGCATACGGCCACGCGCGGCGCAGCCAGTCGAACAACGCATCCTCCTGCCATTCCTGGGCGTTCACCTCGGCCACGATCTGCTGTGCCAGCACGTCCAGCGGCGCGGTCGGCATCTGCAGCACGTCCAGTTCGCCGCGGCGCACGCAATCCAGCAGCGCGGCGCACTCCACCAGGTCCTCGCGCGAGGCCGGGAACAGCCGGCCCTTCGGCACCCCGCCCACGTGATGTCCGGAACGTCCGACCCGCTGCAGGAAGGCCGCGATCGAGCGAGGCGATCCGATCTGGCACACCAGATCCACATCGCCGATGTCGATGCCCAGCTCGAGCGATGCAGTGGCCACCAGCACGGTCAGCGCGCCGGACTTCAACCGCTGTTCGGCATCCAGGCGCGACTCCTTGGCCAGGCTGCCGTGGTGCGCGGCCACGCGGTCGTTCCCGAGGCGGTCGGACAGCTGCCGCGACACCCGTTCGGCCATGCGCCGCGTGTTGACGAACACCAGCGTGGTGGCATGGGCCTGCGCCAGGTCTGCCAGGCTGTCGTACACCTCTTCCCACTGCGCATGCGACATCACCGCCTGCAATGGGGTTTGCGGCAGTTGCAGGGCCAGATCGCGTCGGCGGCTGTAACCGATGTCGACGATCGCGCAATCGGCCTTGCCATCGGGGTCGACATGCGCCGCGCCCACAAGGAAGCGTGCCACCGCATCGATGGGATTCTGCGTGGCCGACAGGCCGATCCGCTGCAGCGGCCGCCCGCACAGCGCTTCCAGCCGTTCCAGCGACAGGGCCAGATGACTGCCGCGCTTGTCGTCGGCCAGCGCATGGATTTCGTCGACGATCACGCTGCGCGTGCTGCCCAGCAACGCACGCCCGGAGTCGGACCCCAACAGCACGTACAGGGATTCCGGCGTGGTGACCAGGATGTGCGGCGGCTGCCGCCGCAGCGCGGCGCGTTCGGCCTGCGAGGTGTCGCCGGTGCGCACGGCGGTGCGGATCGGCACGTCGGGCAGCCCCAGCTCGGCCAGCGCCTCGCGGATGCCCGTCAGCGGCTGTTCCAGATTGATGCGGATGTCGTTCGACAATGCCTTCAGCGGCGACACGTACACGATCTGCACGGCATCGGGCAGACCGGCGTCCAGTCCCTGCCGCACCAGGGCGTCGATGCCGGCCAGGAACGCGGTGAGGGTCTTGCCCGATCCGGTGGGTGCGGCGACCAGCGTGTGCCGGCCAGCGGCGATGTGCGGCCAGGCCTGCGCCTGGGCCTCGGTCGGCGCCGGAAAGGCGCGTGCAAACCAGGCCGCAACGGCTGGATGGAACGGCAGTTGTGCAATCTGCAGCGACATCGCACCAGTATCGCCAACACGGCCGACAGCGGGCTGAATGGCGGCGGAGAACGCAATCTGGAACTGTCCGGCGGTGCCCTGTCTGCGCATGTCCGCAGCATGCGCAGCGGCCGTCTCACGACATGAGACGAGGAATCAGTCCTCGAACAAGGCGCGATGCGATTCCGCCACCAGCGGCCGCAACAGCGACGCCGGCACTTCCACCCGTTGTTCGCCATCCGAATACGGGCCGACCTGGTACGGCGGAAACACGAACCGGAGCGCGGCGATGCGGCCATCGGGACCCATCACCGGCTCGAATTGAGCGAAATCCTCCGGGCGGGGCTGGGTACCGGAATCGATCAGCTTGCCCGCGCTGCGCACCACTTCGGCGCGCAGGGCCGGCTCCAGCTTGTCGGCATCCACCCGCTGTGACAGCGCCGTGTGCAGCTGCTCGCGCACATAATCGGACACCGGCTTCCAGGCAGCCGCATCGGCGATCAGGTCGGATGCGGTCAACAGTGTCTGCTGCTGCGGCAGCCACACGAAGCGCGCCATCAGCGGATTGCCGTGCGCACCGCCGGTATACACGCTGCCATCGGCCGCGATGGCCAGGATGGTTGGCGTGTTGACCTGCTCGGTGAAGCTGAGCGACATGTCGTAGGGCGCGGTCGGCTTGGTGGCGCCAAGCGCCTGCACGGCTTCCATCAGTTCCGCGCGGCCGGCATCGGCGAACTGCTGCAATGCAGCGGACAATGGCTGCGGATATGCAGCTGCACCGGGCGGATAGCTGATGCCGATGACGTAACCCGGCGTGTTCTCCACCACGTCTTTCAGCACGACGGCTTGCGGCCGGGGTGCGGCCGGCGTTGCCGGAGATTGCACAGCCGGTGGCGACACCGGTTGCGGATCGGCCTCGCGCTTGCAACCCGATGCCACGGCCACGGCCAGCAGCAACACGCCCCCCCAACGATTCCGCATGATCCCACTCCCGAAACGACCGCCACAGACTAGGCCAGTGCGCGTGATGCCGGCATGCAAACCGGACGACCGAAAACGCCAAACCCGGCCACCAGGACCGGGTTTGCGTGACGGCCAGCCGCACGAGACGGCAGGCCGGCGGTTGCGACACTTACATCGGCTGGACTTCGTCCGCCTGCAGGCCCTTCTGGCCCTGCACGACCTTGAACGAGACCTTCTGGCCTTCCTGCAGCGACTTGAAGCCGGTGCCCTGGATCGAGCGGAAGTGCACGAACAGGTCGGCACCGCTTTCCGGGGTGATGAAGCCGAAGCCCTTGGCATCGTTGAACCACTTGACGGTTCCGACCTGGCGACCATCTGACATTGTTGCTTGCTCCTGAAACAGTTGGAAATGGAACACGACCGCATGTGCGGACCGCGACTGTCGAGCAAGGGGCAACGCGAAAGCGATGGAGCGGATCGGTGGATCTACCGCATCGGAGCCACGATGTACCGTGATCCCGCTTGAATCAGTGCGCGCACGATACCGCACTTTGATGACAAAGTGTGAACCGTTCGATGACGGAAATCGTGCCGCCGGTCACCGGCGCAGATCGGCATGCTCGGGATGGCGGTCCAGCCAGGCATCGGCATAGGAACAGCGCGAGGCCACCGTCCACCCGGCTTGGTGGGCATGGGCCACCACGGCAGCCACCAGCTGTCCGGCGATGCCGCGCCCGCCGATGGCCGATGGCACGATGGTGTGAGTGATGACGATGCCGTCCGCGCTCGGCTCGTATTCCACGTAACCCGTGTGGCCATCGACGCTGGTGGCGAAGCGTCTGGAATCGGCATCGTGCTGCACGGCCACGGTGTTGATCGCATTCATCCTGCATGTCCTCGCAAACGGTGGACCTGCATGCGAGCACGACGGCCGTTCAGCGGCCGTGAGCACCCGTAACGCGCGGTTCAGCCGAAGCCGGGATTGAGCAGTTGATCGACGAACACGCGCACCACGTCCGGCTTCATTGCCACCGTGAACAGCACGCCGTAGGCCGCACCCCACAGATGGGCGCTGTGGTTGATGTTGTCGCGGCCCTTGTGATCCATCCAGATCGACCAGGCCACGTACAGCACGGCGTACACGATGGCCGGCATCGGGATGAAGAACACGTAGATCATCGCCCACGGCGCGAACAGGATGAAGCTGAACAGCACCGCCGACACCGCCCCGGACGCGCCCAGGCTGCGGTAGTCGGCATCGTGCCGGTGCTGCAGCCAGCTGGGCACGATCGCCACCGCGATCGCCGACAGGTAGAAGGCCAGGAATCCGGCACTGGTGATGCGCTCGGCGAACACCGGTTCGATCGCCCGGCCGAAGAAGAACAGGGTGACCATGTTGAACAGCAGGTGCATGCCGTCGGCATGCACGAAGCCGTGCGTGACCAGACGTTCGTACTGGCGCTTGCGGTCGATCGCCGGCGGCCACAGCAGCAGGCGCTGCAGCAGTTCCCGGTTGTTGAACGCCAGCCACGATACGCCGATGGTGACCGCCAGCAGCAGGTAGGTGGCATAGGGCACGGGCATCAGGCGACTCCGGCGCTGCGGTAGTGGTCCTGCATCGGATAGCGCCGCGCGTAGACCGCGAAGGCCAGCGCCGCCACGAACGCGAACAGCGCGAAGAAGAACATCAGAAACGCATTCTCGCTCATGCCGGTGCCGGCGATCCAGTCCTTGGCTGTCTGATTGCGCACCGCGGCATTGGTCAGCAGCACCCACAGGTTGCCGACGGTCACCGCCAGCATCCACAGGCTCATGATGGTGCCCTTCATCGACGGCGGGGCCTGGCTGTAGGCGAATTCCAGCCCGGTGGCCGACACCAGCACCTCGCCGAAGGTCAGCAACGCATAGGGCAGCACCTGCCACACGATCGAGGTGGGCGTGCCGCCATCGATCTGCAGCTGCAGCAGGCCGGCGACGATCCAGGCCAGGCCCGAAAATCCGATGCCCGCGCCCATGCGCCGCAGCGGCGTGACCGCGAACCCCATCCGCTGCAGCGCCGGGTACAGCACCAGATTGTTGAAAGGGATGATCAGCATCACCAGCAGCGGGTTCAGCGCCTGCATCTGCGCCGACTGGAACCAGCCCGGCTTGGTCATCTGTTCGCCCTGCAGCACCCAGGTGGACGCTTTCTGATCGAACAGCGACCAGAACGGGGTGACCAGCGCGAACACGATCATGATGCGCAGCACCGCGCGCACGCCGTCCACCGCGGCGTCGGGATGCACGCCACGGGCACGGTCCAGCTGCAGCGATGCACCGAGGCCGCCGAAGGCCATCACCAGCACCAGCGCCAGGCAGAATGCCGGCACGAATTCCAGCTTGCCCAGCGGCCACAGCGCCAGCGCCGCAGTGGCCAGCACCGCGCCGATGATCGCCACCGCCATGCCCGCCCCGCCCGCTACGAGTGCCGTGCGCACCACGCGCAGGAAAGCGTGCGGATCGGGCGGCGACGGCGGTTGCAGCACGTACCTGCTGCGGCCCATCCAGAAGATCAGCAGCGCCAGCGCCATCAGCACGCCGGGGATGCCGAATGCCACCGACGGCCCGTAGTGCTTCAGCAGCGGGGGCATCAGCAGGCTGGCGAAGAAGCTGCCGAAATTGATGGTCCAGTAGAAGGCGTCGTACACCACCTTGGCGCGGTGCTTG
The DNA here is from genome assembly GCA_003240695.1 of Pseudoxanthomonas suwonensis. Taxonomy (GTDB): domain Bacteria; phylum Pseudomonadota; class Gammaproteobacteria; order Xanthomonadales; family Xanthomonadaceae; genus Pseudoxanthomonas_B; species Pseudoxanthomonas_B suwonensis_A. The sequence goes on from QFNC01000006.1 coordinate 22,756, forward strand.
TTGCTCTGGTCGAACTGGTCGCCCACGAACGCCGATACCAGCGGCTTGATGCCGCCGGATCCCAGCGCGATCAGGAACAGGCCGGTGTAGAAGCCGGTTCTGTTGCCTTCGAAGATGGCCAAAAAGGCATGCCCGACCACGTACACCAGCGACAGCCAGAAGATGGTGTTGTACTTGCCGAAGAAGCGGTCGGACAGCCAGCCGCCCAGCAACGGAAAGAAGTACACGCCGATCACGAAGGTGTGGAAGATGTCCTTGGCGATGCCCTGGCGTTCCGCCTCCGGCGCGTAGGCCAGCATGATGCTGGTCACCAGGAACGGCACCAGGATGTTGCGCATGCCGTAGAAGCTGAAGCGCTCGCAGGCCTCGTTGCCGATGATGTAGGGGATCTGCCGAGGCAACGGAGCCTTGGCGTCGACTGGAATCGGTGCGGACATGGAATGGCGTGCCGAAGACGAATATCCCGGAAGCCTACCGCATCCAGTCAGCCGCGTCGCCCGGCCCGGGTTGATGGCGGACCGTTTCGCTACACTCGTCGGCCCGATCCGACCGTGTGGGATGTCCGCATGCAGCGCGCCTGTCTTCTCGCCTTCGTCCTGCTGTGTGCGCCGTTGCACGCGCTAATGGCCGCCAACAACTCCCTCCACACGCTGGCCGAGGACAGCGGCTTCCAGCGCACCGGCCGCTACGACGAGGTCATCGCCCTGTGCAAGGCATTCGAACAGCGCCATCCGGATGCAGTGCGCTGCATCGACGTCGGCACCACCCCGCAGGGACGGCGGATGCAGGCTCTGGTGGTGTCGCGCAGCGGCGCGTTGACCGCCGACCAGGCGCGACAACGCAGCCTGCCGGTGCTGCTGATCCAGGGCGGCATCCACGCCGGCGAAATCGACGGCAAGGACGCGGGTTTCCTGGCGATTCGCCAGCTGCTGGACGGTGAAGCCGTACCCGGCGCACTGCACGACATGGTGCTGGTATTCGTGCCGGTGTTCAACGTGGACGGTCACGAGAACTTCCGCGCCTGGAACCGCCCCAACCAGCGCGGCCCCGAGGAAATGGGCTTCCGCGTCACCAGTCAGCGCTACAACCTGAACCGCGACTACGTGAAGGCCGACGCACCGGAAATGCAGGCCATGCTGCGCCTGATCGACCAGTGGGATCCGCTGGTGATGATGGACCTGCACGCCACCGACGGCGCGCAGTTCCAGCACGACATCTCGATCACCGGCGAACCCATCCACGCCGGCGATGCCGACTTGCAACGCGGCGGGCGCGCGCTGCGCGACGGCATCATCGCTGCGCTGCGCCAGCATGGCTCGCAGCCCGTGCCGTTCTACCCCTCGTTCGAAGTGCATGACGATCCGGCCTCCGGGTTCGCGCACGGAGCGGCGCCACCGCGCTTTTCGCACGGTTATTTCGGCCAGCGCAACCGCTTCGGCATCCTGGTGGAAACCCATTCGTGGCGCACCTATCCCGAGCGCGTGAAATCCACCCGCAACACGGTGATCGCGCTGGTGGAACTGGCGCAGCGCCATGGCCGTGACTGGCTGCAGCAGACGCGTGCAGCCGACCGACGCAGCAGCACGCTGGGTGGCACGGTGCTGCCGCTGACCTGGAAGGCCACCGATGCCAGCCACCCCATCGAGTTCGCCGGATATGCCTACACGCGCACGCCGTCGGACGTGTCCGGGGCATTGATGACCCGCTACGACGAGTCGAAACCGCAGACATGGCGCATTCCCCTGCGCGACACGGTGGTACCGGACCTGCAGGTCACGCTGCCGAAGGCCGGCTATCTGGTCCCGCCGGAATACGCGGCGACCGTGCAGCCATGGCTGGAGCGTCACGGCATCGCGTTCCGTCGTCTCGAAGCCGCGGCGCCGCAACGTGCGGTGTCGATGTTCCGCGCCGACACGGCGACCTTCGCCAGGCAGTCGATGGAAGGCCACCAGCGGCTGGAACTGAAGGGGCAGTGGTCTCCGGAAACGGTTGCGCTGCCGGCCGGCGCGCTGTTCGTGCCCATTGCGCAGCCGAAGGCGCGATTGGTGGCACAGCTGCTGGAACCGCAGGCGCCGGACAGTCTGGCCGCGTGGGGCCTGTTCAACACCGCCTTCGAGCAGAAGGAATACATGGAAGACTACGTGGCCGAAGCCGTGGCACGCGAGATGCTGGCCGCCGATCCCGCGCTGCGCCGCCGCTTCGAGGAGAAACTGCGCAGCGATCCGGAATTCGCCGGGAGTCCGGCGGCGCGACTGGACTTTTTCTATCGATTGCACCCGGCCTGGGATCGCGACCTCAATCGCTATCCGGTGCTGCGTCTCGATACCCAGCCTTGATCGTGATGGCTCCGCGTCAACCTTCCAGCGTCGCCCAGCGCGCATAGGCGGCATCCAGATCGGCCTGCGCCTGCTGCAGCCGCTCGGTGTGGCTGGTGATGGCCGCTGCTGCCTGCTGATAGAACGCCTGGTCCTGCATCTCGGCCGTCATCGCGGCGATGTCGGCTTCCAGGGTTTCGATGCGCGCCGGCAGCTGTTCCAGCTCGCGGGTTTCCTTGTAGCCGAGTTTCTTGCGGACCGGCGCTGATGCCGGCTGCGATGGATCCGATGTCCGGTTCGATGCCGGACCTGCGGATCCAGCCGCCGCTTTCGCCGGTTTCGTCGCGGTGGCCGGCGCTGCGGCCGTGTGCCGCCACCAGTCGCTGTAGCCGCCCACGTAATCGCCGACGCGGCCATCGCCTTCCATCACCAGCACCGAGGTGACCACCTGATCGAGAAAATCGCGGTCGTGGCTGACCAGCAGCACCGTGCCGTCGTAGTCGCCCAGCAGTTCTTCCAGCAATTCCAGGGTTTCGGCATCCAGGTCGTTGGTGGGTTCGTCCAGCACCAGCAGATTGGAAGGCTGCGCAAACAGTTTCGCCAGCAGCAGGCGGTTGCGTTCGCCACCTGACAGCCGCGTGATCGGTGCGCGTGCGCGCTCCGGCGTGAACAGGAAATCCTGCAGATAGCCCATCACGTGCTTGCGGCGGCCGTCCAGTTCGATGAAATCGCGCCCTTCGGCCACGTTTTCCAGCGCGGACCAGTCCTCGCGCAAGGTGGCGCGGTATTGATCGAAATAGGCGATCTGCAGGCCCGTACCGAGCTTCACCGTGCCTTGCTGCGGTACCAGTTCGCCCAGCAGCACGCGCAGCAAGGTGGTCTTGCCGCTGCCGTTGGGCCCGATCAACCCTACCCGGTCACCGCGCTGGATCAGGGTGGAAAAATCCCGCAGCAGCGTTTGCCCGGGCGCATGGGCATAGGTCACATCCTGCGCTTCGATGACCTTTTTCCCGGACGCATCGCCCTTGACCGGCTGCATGCGCACGTTGCCCGCCACCTCGCGCCGCTGCGCCCGTTCCATGCGCATCGCCTGCAGGCGGCGCACGCGACCTTCGTCACGGGTGCGACGCGCCTTGATGCCCTGCCGGATCCACGCCTCCTCCTGCGCCAGCAGCTTGTCGAAGCGGGCGTTGTCCATGGCCTCGGCATGCAGGCGCTCGTCGCGTCGGCGCAGGTAGTTGTCCCAGTCGCCGGGCCAGTCGGTCAGCTGGCCACGGTCGATCTCGACGATGCGGTTGGCCAGCGTGCGCAGGAAACGCCGGTCGTGGGTGACGAACACCAGCGCGCCGGTCCACTGCAGCAGGAACTGCTCCAGCCAGCCGATCGCGGCGATGTCCAGATGGTTGGTGGGTTCGTCCAGCAGCAGCACCTGCGGATCGGACACCAGCGCACGCGCCAGCAGCACCCGGCGCTTCATGCCGCCGGACAGCCGGGCGAAATCCGCATCGCCATCCAGCTGCAGGCGTTGCAGCACATCGGCTACGCGGCGATCAACTGCCCAGCCGTCGAGCGCGTCGATCTGCGATTGCACTACGCCCAGGGCCGTTGCATCCAGCGGTTCGGCCACGGCCAAGTGGTGATACTCGGCGAGCAACGTGCCGAGATCGCCCAGGCCCGCGGCCACCACGTCGAACACGCTGCCGGACGCGTCCTGCGGGACTTCCTGTTCCAGCCGTGCCACGCGGCACCCGGTTTGCACGCTGATCACGCCGTCGTCGGGCTGCAGCTCGCCGGCCAGCAATTTCAGCAGCGTGGACTTGCCGGCGCCGTTGCGGCCGATCAGCGCGATGCGATCGCCATCGGCAATCGACAGGGCCACGCCGTCCAGCAACAGCGGACCGCCCACGCCGTAATCGACGCGTTGAAGTTGAATCAGGGACATTCGCACAGTCTAGCGTGCCGCGGGATCGGCACGCCGGGATGCTGCCGCTGGAATCAGTTGCCGCGCACGCTGCGTTCCACCACGATGCGGCGGGCCTGCCACACCCCGCCCACGCGGCTGGCCTGGACGCGGATCAGGTCGCCGCGTTCCAGCTGGTCGGGGTAGACCCGCTGCCCGCGGTACTCGACCACGGTGGCATCGTCGTAGCGCATCCACTGCTCCGGCTGGTTGCCGTCGCGCAGGCGCAGCACGCCGTTGTGCGGCTCCACCGCTGTCACGCTGCCGTACAGATCGCTGCCGGCGGCCGGCGGATACGGATTGTCCGGATAGGGCGGTGTCGGCTGGCCGTAGCCATCACGCACGTTGCGAGTAACCTCGATCTGCCGCGCCCACAGCTGACGGCCATCGTCCCGATAATCGATGCGCACGCCATCGCCGGGTTCCAGCCCGTCCACGCCCAGGAACTGGCCGCGATACTGCAGGCGGGTGTTGGCGTCGTAGTACAACTCGACCCGCTCGCCGCGCGAGCCGTATCCACGGCCGTCGGTCGTGACCATGAAGCGGCGATTGGCGTGATCCACGTCGTACACATCGCCCTGCAACGTGCTGGTGCGTTCGCCGTACGGGTCGGGATAGCGGTTGTCCGGATAACCGCTGCCGTAGGGCGAACCACCGGGGAGACTGACGCAGCCGGTCAGGGCCACCGCTGCCAGCACGGCCGTCATCAGGCTGCGGACAAGCAACGAATCTGTGCGCGTCATGGAGAATGCCCCGGTATCGTGAACGTGCATCCAGCATGCCGCAGCTGCGGTGAATGCCGGATCAGCGCTGTCCACGGCAGCATCGGCCGGTCAATCACCGTTTAGACTATGCGTCCGTCCGGTGTCGTCCGGCGTCATCACCCGGAACCCGCCATGTCCACCGACCACTCGAACCTGCGGTTCGCCGATCTCGCCCTGCCCGACAGCCTGCTGCAGGCACTGGCGGGTGTGGGCTACGAAACCCCGTCGCCGATCCAGGCGGCCACCATCCCGCCGCTGCTGCAGGGCCGCGACGTGCTGGGCCAGGCGCAGACCGGCACCGGCAAGACCGCCGCCTTCGCCCTGCCCATCCTGGCGCAGCTGGACGCGGCCGCCAACAAGCCGCAGGCCCTGGTGCTGGCACCCACGCGCGAACTGGCCATCCAGGTGGCCGAGGCCTTCCAGAAATACGCCCATCACCTGCCCGGCTTCCAGGTGCTGCCGATCTACGGCGGCCAGGGCTACGGCGCCCAGTTCAGCGCGCTGAAACGCGGCGTGCAGGTGGTGGTGGGCACGCCGGGACGGGTGATCGACCATCTGGAACGCGGCTCGCTGGACCTGTCGCGGCTGCGCACGCTGGTGCTGGACGAGGCCGACGAGATGCTGCGCATGGGCTTCATCGACGACGTGGAAGCGGTGCTGGCGAAGATTCCCGACAGCCGCCAGATCGCGCTGTTTTCCGCCACCATGCCGGCACCGATCCGGCGCATCGCCCAGACCTACCTGCGCGATCCGGTGGAAGTGGCCATCAAGACCCAGACCACCACCGCGGCCAACATCCGCCAGCGCTACTGGCTGGTGAGCGGCCTGCACAAGCTGGACGCCATCACCCGCATCCTGGAAGTGGAGCCGTTCGACGCGATGATCGTGTTCGCGCGCACCAAGCTGGGCACCGAGGAGCTGGCCGACAAGCTGGCCGCACGCGGCATCGCCGCCGCCGCCATCAACGGCGACATGGACCAGAAATCGCGCGAACGCACCATCGCCCGGCTGAAGGACGGCGCGATCGACGTGCTGGTGGCCACCGACGTGGCCGCGCGCGGGCTGGACGTGGAGCGCATCAGCCACGTGCTGAACTACGACATCCCCTACGACACCGAAAGCTACGTGCACCGCATCGGCCGCACCGGACGTGCCGGCCGCAGCGGCGAGGCGATCCTGTTCGTGACCCCGCGCGAACGCGGCATGCTGCGCGCGATCGAACGCGCCACCCGGCAGCCGATCGAGCCGATGCAGCTGCCCAGCGTGCACAGCGTGAACGAGCGCCGGGTGGAACGCTTCATGGAACGCATCGCCAAGGCCCTGGACGGCACCGATCTGAGCCTGTTCCGCGATCTGGTGGAGCGTTTCGAACGCGAGCGCGACGTGCCGATGGCCGACATCGCCGCCGCGCTGGCGCAACTGCTGCAGGGCAAATCACCCTTGTTGATGCCGGCCGAAGCCGCATCGAAACCGGTGATGGACACCGCAGTGGCTGGCAGGCCGACCACGGCCGCGGACGCCAAGCCGCCACGCCAACGCGATGCGGCGCCGCGCGATGCCATGGGTGCAGCAACCAAGCCGCGCGCGCCGCGCACGCCTGCCACCGATGCCGGCGGCGCACCGGTGGCGATGGACACCTTCCGCATCGCCGTGGGCCATCGGCACGGGGTGAAACCGGGCAACATCGTCGGCGCCATCGCCAACGAGGCCGATCTGGACAGCCGCTGGATCGGCCGCATCGACATCCACGACGACTACAGCCTGGTCGATCTGCCCGAAGGCATGCCGCGCGAGATCCTGCAGCACCTGAAAAAAGTGCGCGTGGCCGGGCAGATGTTGCGCATGCAGCGCGCGGACGGCTCCGAGCATGCGCACGATGATGACGACGCGCCATCGCATGCGGCTGCGCCACGCACACCGGCGAAGAAGGCGGGATTCGGCAAGGGCGGATTCAAGCCGAAGCCGCGCAAGCGTCCGGCGGACTGATCCATCGGCCACGCATTCGGTGCCGCCATGACCGAAGTCGATGTGCTGATCGTGGGCGCCGGCGCGGCCGGGCTGATGTGCGGCCTGACCGCCGGACAGCGCGGGCGGCGGGTGCGGGTGCTGGACCATGCCGAACGCCCCGGCAAGAAGATCCTGATGTCCGGCGGCGGACGCTGCAATTTCACCAACACCGGCACCACGCCGGCGAATTTCCTGTCGCGCAACCCGCACTTCTGCAAGTCGGCGCTGGCACGGTATCTGCCGGAGCATTTCATCGCGATGGTCGATCGCCACGGCATCGGCTGGCACGAGAAAACCCCCGGCCAGCTGTTCTGCAACGACAGCGCCAAGGCCATCGTGCGCATGCTGCTGGACGAATGCGCGGCCGTCGGCACGCAGGTGCAGACCCGCACGGCCATCACTGCCATCGAGCAGCGCGACGATGGCCGCTTCGCGGTACAGACCTCGACCGGAACACTGCTGGCGGAATCGCTGGTGGTGGCCACGGGCGGCCTGTCGATTCCGCGCATGGGCGCCACCGGATTCGGCTATGCCATCGCCCGGCAGTTCGGTCACGGTATCGTGCCGACCCGCGCCGGCCTGGTGCCGCTGACGCTGGGCGGGCCGCACGCGGCTGCGCTGGCCACGCTGGCCGGCGTATCGCTGCCGGTGCACGTGCACTGCGGACCGCAGCGCTTCGAGGACGCCCTGCTGTTCACCCATCGCGGGGCGAGCGGGCCAGCGATTCTGCAGATCTCCTCGTACTGGGAACCGGGCCAGCCGCTGTGGGTCGATGTGCTGCCGCAATACACCGATGCGGACTGGCTGCCGGCGTTGCGCAGGCAACATCCCGATCGCGCCCTGTCCAGCGTGCTGACCGACGTGTTGCCGCGTCGTTTCGCACAGGTGCTGTGCGACACCTGGCTGGCGCCGTGGCGGGCGCAACGGCCGTTGAAGCAGTTCGATCCGCCGGACTGGGCGCGATTGCATGACCTGCTGCATCGCTGGCCTTTGCCCGCCAACGGCAACGAAGGCTATCGCACCGCCGAGGTGACCCTGGGCGGCGTGGACACCGACCAGATCGCCTCGAACACGCTGGAATCGCGGCGCGTTCCGGGTCTGTATTTCATCGGCGAAGTGCTGGATGTCACCGGCTGGCTGGGCGGCTACAACTTCCAGTGGGCCTGGGCCTCGGGGCATGCCGCGGGGATGGTGGCGTGAGCGATGCACCCTCGGCCGTGGTGATCGGTGGCGGACCGGCCGGGTTGATGGCGGCCGATGCGCTGCTGCAGACGGGCATCCACACCCGCTTGTTCGATGCGATGGGCTCGGTGGGGCGCAAGTTCCTGATCGCCGGCAAGGGCGGACTCAATCTCACCCATTCCGAACCGCGTCCGGCCTTCGATGCCCGTTACGGCGACCGTGCCGCTGCGGTGAGTCGTTGGCTGGATGCGTTCGATGCCGATGCGGTGCGCGCCTGGGCCAGACAACGCGGTATCGACACCTACGTCGGCAGTTCCGGACGCGTGTTTCCGCTGGATCGCAAGGCGGCGCCGTTGCTGCGCGGCTGGGTGCGCGAACTGCGCGAACGCGGCCTGCAGCTGCACATGCGTCACCGCTGGATCGGCTGGTCGGATGAGGGCGCGCTGCATTTCCTGCACGACGAGCAGCGCATCGCTGTGCGCGCAGACGCCACCGTGCTGGCGCTGGGCGGCGGCAGCTGGCCGCAGCTGGGTTCCGATGGCCGCTGGGTCCAACCGCTGGAGAACGCCGGCATCGCGCTGGCGCCGCTGCAACCGGCCAACTGCGGCTTCGACTGCGACTGGAGCCCGGTGTTTTCCGAACGTTTCGCCGGCACGCCGCTGAAACCGGTGCTGGCGCACTGGGTCGATGCCGATGGCACATCGCGATCGCTGCAGGGCGAATGCGTGATCACCGCCACTGGCATCGAAGGCAGCCTGATCTATGCGCTGTCCGCCCGACTGCGCGACGGCATCGCCGCGCAGGGCCAAGCTGTGCTGGTGCTGGACCTGCTGCCGGGCCTGTCCGAAGCGCAGATCGTGCAGAAGCTGCAGGGCGATCGCGGCAAACGCTCGTTCAGCGAGCATCTGCGGCGGCGGCTGGGTCTGGATGTACTGCGCGTCGGCCTGCTGCGCGAACGGTTCGGCCAGGCGGCGTTGCAAGCCGCGGCCGCAGCCGACTTGGCACAGTGGCTGAAGCGACATCCCATGCGCCTGTTGCGGGCGCGGCCGCTGGCGGAGGTGATCAGCACGGCCGGCGGGGTGCGCTTGGAAGCGCTGGATGCGCAGCTGATGTCGACCGACCGACCCGGGCTATTCTGCGCCGGCGAAATGCTGGATTGGGAAGCGCCGACAGGTGGTTATCTGCTTACTGCCTGCCTGGCCAGCGGCCTGATCGCGGGGCGCGGTGCGGCGTGCTGGCTGCAGTCACGCAGCGGTTGAAACCGGCTGCGCGGATGCGGAAATCGGCTGCAGATCAGGGGTCACGGCGATGCGTTCGTCGAACACGAAACAGCTGCCGTCGTAGCCGTCGCCGCCCACCGCCTCGAAATAGCCGAGGATGCCGCCATCCAGCTGCATCAGATTGGTCATGCCGTCGGCATGCAGCCATGGCAGCAGCTTCTCGCAGCGCACCCCGCCGGTGCAGAAGCTGACCACCGTGGCATCGGCCAGCGCCTCGCGGTGCGGTGCCAGCGCTTCGGGCAGATCGGTAAAATTGTCGATCGGCAGCTGCAATGCGCCGGCAAACGTGCCGCAGGTCATTTCCTCGCGGTTGCGGGTGTCCAGCAATACCACGCGACGACCGTCGTCGTCGTGCCCCTGTTGCAGCCAGCGCTGCAGGGTGATCGGCGCCACGGCCGCTTGCGGCTGCGTGGGCGGCACCGGCCCGCTGCGACGAAACGCGATGATTTCGCGCTTGCGTTTCACTTTCAACCGGCCGAACGGCTGCACCGCACTGGGACTGGACTTGATGCGCAGATCGGCGAAGCGCGCATCGCCGCGCAGCACCGCGACAAAGGCGTCGATGGCGGCCTGCGGGCCGGCCAGGAACAGGTTCAGGCCTTCTTCGGCCACCAGGATGGTGCCGCGCAGATCGTGCAACCGTGCCATCTCGCCCAGCCGCCCGGCCACGGCATCGGCGTCGGGCAGCGGCACGAAACGGTAGGCGGCGATGTTGGTGATGGCAGGCATCGCATTAGTATGCCGGCTTGGCGCCCTCAGCGCTTCGCAGTCAGCACCCGGCGCAGGTTGGCGCGCGCGGCGGCGTCCAGTCGCGCATGGAAATCGTTGCTGAGGAAGATGCGCTCGCTGGCCAGCAGCCGCTTCAGAAAGCGCCGGCGGTTCAGCCGGAACAGCGGCGCCGGCACCACCCCGCGGTATTCGGCGGCAATACCGCGGTCGTAGGCATCGAACGCGGCGGCATCGGCACCCAGAATCGCCATGTCGCAGTCCAGGAACCGGGCCAGATCGTGTGGCTGCGGATCGGCTGCCAGGTCGGCAGACGTGATCTTGCCGTGCCTTGAGGTCCAGCGGATCAGCTCGGCCACCCGCTGCGCGTCCACATCCGCATCCGGCAGGTACGCGGCGATGTGCGCCAATGCCAGTTCGGCGGATCGCGCCTCGTTGTCGCGTCGCCCGGGCACGTACATCGCATCGTGATACAGCGCCGCAAGCAGCGCCTCGCGCGGCCGGGCCCAGTCCGTGCGCTGCTGCGCCTCGACCACCTGCCCGGCCACGGCGAGCGCATGACCCCAATGGTGGTAGGCACGGGCCGGCACGGCATGCGCGGCCTGCACCGCAGCGATCAATTCCGGCGGCAAGGCCAACCCCACCGCATCGGCGAATGCCTTCACGAGGGAACCATTCGCATCGGGCAGACTCGAATCCATCATCAACCACCACGGGAGTTCGGCATGAAGATACAGCTCAACACCGACAAGCACATCCAGGGCGATCCATCGCTGGTGCGGCATGCGGAAGAGGCGGTTATGGCGGCCCTGCAGCACCACGCGGTGCGCATCACCCGGGTGGAAGTGCACGTGAGCGACCTGAACGCCGAACGCGCCGGCGGCATGGACAAGCGCTGCCTGATCGAGGCGCGCCTGACCAACATGACACCGCTCACGGCGTCGGACAATGGCAATACCGCGGCCGAGGCCGTGAGCGGCGCCGCCCGCAAGCTGCAGCGCGCCATCGAAACGGCGGTGTCGAAACGCCAGACGCATTAATCGTCATCGCCAGGCCCGGCATTGCGGACGCCCAACACCCTGGATGATGCCGCTTCGTCCTGCAGCCCGGCCACGGCATGCATCAGCCTGGCCAATTCCGCCTGCAAATCCATGCGGATGGCCGTGGGCAGGGCCCTGACATTCGCCTCCAACCGCTGGGCCGACGCCGATTCTTCCCGCAAGGCGAAGGCGACCCTATTGCTCTGCGCCGGCTCGTCCAGCACACACACATGTTGCGCACCGAAAGCGATCTGCAGGCGGGCCACGTGCTCCGCATGATCATCGCAATACAGATTGCTGCTGAACACGCCGTCCGGTCGCAGCGCATCGCGGCAACACTCGTAGAAGGCCTGGGTGGATAGCGCCGCCGGAATTCCCGTCGCATCGTAGCCATCCACCAGCAGCAGGTCGTAGCGGCCGCGCTGCCGCGACAGCGCCAGAAACTCCGCGGCATCGGCTTGGATCACCTGCAGGCGCGCATCGTCCGGCGGCACGTGGAAGTCATCGCGCCGGGCCAGCACATGCGGATTGATTTCCACCACCTCGATGGCGGCATCCGGCAGATGGCGGTACAGATACTTCACCTGCGAGCCACCGCCCAGCCCGACCACGCCGATCCGCTGCGGCCGCGGTTGCAGCACCAGCGCGGCCAGCATGGTGCGGGTGTAGGCGATCAGCAGCCGATCCGGATCGCTGCAGGCCATGCGGCTCTGGCCCACGTTGCGGGCGAAGCGCAGTTCCAGCGTGTCGCCGTCGTGCACCAGGGTCGGACGCGGATGCGCATCCGGCCGCGACTGCGCCTGCAGCCACCGGCGCAATCGATCAAGCACGATGCGGCATCGGCGCGTGCATCATGCCTTGCGCAGGAAACAGGCCTTCAGCACCAGCCCCTTGATCCTGTCCGAATGCCCTTCGATGCGTTCGGCGTCGTCTTCCACCAGGCGGATGCCGCGGATCATGGTGCCCTGCTTCAGCGGGATGGAGGACCCTTTCACCTTCAGGTCCTTGATCACCACCACGTTGTCGCCGTTGGCCAGCGGCATGCCGTTGCAGTCGCGCACCACCGGGTGATCGGCCAAGGTCGCGGATTCGGCATCGGTCGGCCATTCCATGCCACAGTCTGCACACACCCACTGCGCCCCATCGACATAGGTGTTGTCGGACGCGCACTGCGGACAGGCGGGATGGTCGGTCATGGCATGGCACAGCGGATGGCGAGGGGCTCTACTCTACGCGATGCGCCGGATCGCTAGCGTGCTCCAGGCGCGGCCAGGCCGTTGGATCCAGCGTCTGCCGGTAGCCATGCCAGGTGGCGTACGCCAGCCACGGCATGATCACCGCCAGCCCCAGGAAGGTGGTGGCGAATCCCAGCAGCGTCAGCAGCACGATGATCGCCGCCCACAGCAGCATCGCGGACTTGTTGCGCAGCACCGCGTTCACGCTGGACACGGCAGCGGTGACCATGTCCACGTCGCGGTCGGCGATCATCGGCAGGGAGAACGCGGCCACCGCGAAGGTCAGCAGCGCGAACACCGCACCCACCGCACTGCCGATCGCCAGGAATTCCAGCAGCGCGGTGGTGTCCTGCAGATTGGGCGGAAACAGCGCATTCAGCACCATGCCTGCACGCGACCACAGCAGGATGATCACCCCCTGCCCCAGTGCGAACACGGCCGCCTGTCCCAGCACGCGCCGCACCAGCGCGAATGTGCCGGCCAGCACCGGCTGGCGACCGTCCTCCAGCGCCCGACTGACGCTGTACAGGCGCACGCAGATCAGCGGCGCGACGAACACGAAGCCGGACAGCAGCGTGGCCAGCAGCGCGAACCGCCCCAGCCACCAGGCCATGGCCGAAATCGCCACGCTGACCAGCACGATCACCCCGCCCACGATCAGGCTGATGCGTGGTGCACGGCGGAAATCGGCCCACCCCAGTGACAGCCACCGCAGGCAGGCCGTGAACGGCAGTGCCCTGCACGGGGCGATGAAGGAGCGCTCGGGCGCTTCGGTTTCCGGGGATGGATCGGGAGTCATCGGCTGGACGCAACAGGGGCGGCAGTCGCGCACGGTAGCAGCGCTTTGCGCCGCAGCATGACCGTTGTCTGCAACCGGGTGCATTGCCCGTTATGCTTGTCACCTTACGACAGGGAGCCGACACCCGCGCATGAATTGGGATGCCTTCACCGTATTGCAGCAACTGCTGATCCTGCTGACCATCGGCAGCCAAATCTACGTGGCTGTCCGCGTCATGAAAAACGCCGAGGGCGCGGAGCAGTTTGTCCGAATCATGGCGTTCTGCTCGGGGTTGTTGCTGTTCCTGCTCAGCCGTCCTCTCAAACTGACCTTCGCCGATCTGATGCTGTTCGCACACGCCCAATACAGCATTCTGAACATGGTGGTCATCGGCGGCGTGATCCCCTTCCTGGTCGGCGTGTTCGTGTCCGAAGCCACCATCATCGCCCTGCGGCTGGGCAATCCCGTTCCGGTCCGCATCATGCTGGTGATCGGCGCCTACACCATTTCGCAGGCGGCCTATACCAACTTCATCGCACTATCGACCCGTGTGACCACGCTGGACAAGGCCTTCATTCCCAACCTGTGCTACGCCATCGCGGTCGGCATCTGGCTGACGTTCCGCTACCGGGACATCCAGAAGTCCGCCCATGCACACTGAGGCCGCAGCAGCTCCCGTCGCGTGATCAATCCGGTTCGGGGATCGGCGGCCGCGCGTCGATCTGCAACGCATGGATGTCGGTCTGCAGCATCTCGCCCAGTGCGGCATACACGGCGCGATGCCGGGCCAGCGGGGTCATCCCGGAAAACGCGTTGCTAACGATGCGCACCGCGAAATGGCCGCGGCCATCGCGCGCACCGGCATGACCGGCATGGCGATGGCTGTCGTCTCGGATCTCCAGCCACTCCGGATCGAAGGCCTGCTGCAGTGCCTCGCGGATGCGCTGCAGGCGTTCGGCGCTCATGGCAGCACCATCCGGAACGGCCGCACCGTGACCCGTTCGTACACGCCGGCCGCCAGGTAGGGATCGTCGTCGGCCCAGCCCTGCGCCGCTTCCAGCGATTCGAACTCGGCGATCACCACGCTGCCGCTGAAACCGGCCGGGCCGGGATCCTCGGCATCGATGGCCGGGCACGGGCCGGCCACCAGCAGCCGTCCGGCATCGCACAGGGCCTGCAGACGTTGCAGATGCGCCGGGCGTGCCTTCGCACGACGTTGCAGGACGTCGATCCCGTCGAAGCCTTCGATCACGTACCACATGCAGCGGATGCCTCGCCAAGCGGATGAATCGACAGTGTACCGGCAGGCTGGACAGCGCCGGATTCTGGCCGTACTCTTGGCACCGTGCATCTGCAGGCCGGATGCAGCGGCTGTCCCCGGAAACCGATCGGACCGGTGTCCCCTCCACGATTCGCCGCCTGCTCGGCCTGATCACCCGAACCGGTTTTCCGGCGCCGCCCCAGCGGCCATCCGGATCGCCATGCCCATGTTCCGATGCTTGCGGCACCGCAGCCATTCCGGCCTTGCCTGCCCGCGTCGTTGCATGGCCCGCTTCCACGCCGTGGCCCGGAGGGGCCGCCCACGCATGACCGCACACCCCGCGACGCCCGCGTCCAGCGACAAACCGGCCCCGCCCCAGCAGCAGGAAATGCCGCTGGCGGTGGTGCTGGGCCAGCCGGTGCTGGAAATCCCGAAGGACCTGTACATCCCGCCGGACGCGCTTGAGATCATCCTGGAGGCCTTCGAAGGGCCGCTGGACCTGCTGCTGTACCTGATCCGCCGCCAGAACTTGGACATCCTGGACATCCCGGTTGCCGAGATCACCCGCCAGTACGTGGACTACATCCAGGCCATGCGCACCATGCGCTTCGAACTGGCCGCCGAGTACCTGGTGATGGCCGCGATCCTGGCCGAGATCAAGTCGCGGATGCTGTTGCCGCGCCCACCCAGCGCCGAGGGCGAGGAGGAGGACCCGCGCGCCGACCTGGTCCGCCGCCTGCAGGAATACGAACGGTTCAAGCAGGCCGCTGAGGATCTGGACGCCCTGCCCCGACTGGAACGCGACACCAGCCTGGCCTCGGCTCACGTGCCCGACCGCGCCAGCGTGAAGCTGCCGCCGCCGGTGGAGCTGCGCGAGATGCTGCTGGCCCTGCACGACGTACTGAAGCGGGCGGAACTGTTCACCCAGCACGCGATCCGGCGCGATGCACTCAGCGTTCGCCAACGCATGGGCGAGCTGCTGGACGGCCTGCGCGACGGCGCCTTCCACCGCTTCGAATCGCTGTTCACGCCCGAGGAAGGCCGGCTGGGCGTGGTGGTGACCTTCCTCGGCCTGCTCACGCTGGCCAAGGAGCAGCTGGTGGACATCGTGCAGGACGTGCCGCTGGGACCGATCTACGTGAAGTCGCTGGCCACCGGCGGCACCGAGGAAGCGATGATCCCCGACAGCGAATTCGACGCTGGCGATGCCGATGCGGCCTCCGAATGACCTTCGCATCGACACACATACATATACGCATGACATGAGCACCCCGGCATGGATCAAACCCTGATCACCCGCATCGTCGAAGCCGCCCTGCTGGCGGCATCGCAGCCGTTGACGCCGGTGCAGCTGAACGCGCTGTTCCCGCTGGACGAACCGGCCCCGGACGGCAGCATCGCCACTGCACTGGCCGAACTGCAGGCGCAGTGCGAGGGCCGCGGCGTGGAACTGGTGGAAGTGGCCAGCGGCTGGCGCTACCAGGTGCAGGCCGACGTGCACCCGTGGGTGGCCCGCCTGTGGTCCGAACGCAGCACCAAGTACACCCGCGCCACTCTGGAAACGCTGGCGCTGATCGCCTACCGGCAGCCGATCACCCGCGGCGAGATCGAGCAGATCCGCGGCGTGGCCACCAACAGCAGCATCATCAAGGCGCTGGAGGAACGCGAGTGGATCCGCGTGGTCGGCCACCGCGACATGCCGGGCAAACCCGAGCTGCTGGGCACCACCAGGACCTTCCTGGACTACTTTGGCCTGAACAGCCTGGACGCATTGCCGCCGCTGTCCGAATTGAAGGACTTCGGCGATCTCGAACCGCAGCTGGATCTGGGCGATGCGCCGCTGCCGACGGCGGCCGTGGCGCTGGATGAGGCCGGGCATGTCGATGCCGCTGCCGATTTCGCCACGGACCCTGGCGGCGGCGACACGCCATCGACCGCTACCGACAACACTGCCGACGCCGGCCGTGACGAGCACGACGCCACCGACGACGCGCCGAACTCGGACGAAGCGGCATCGTCCCACCCACCCGACACCAACGACGCTGCGCAGGCCGATCCGCAGGACGCCGCCGACAGCACCGATCCCACCCCTGCCCTCGCCGACGACGGCGACAGCACCCGGAGTTCCGAATGAGCAAGACCCCTGGCCGCACCCTGTCCCTGAAACGCGGCGACAGCACCACCGATACCGCATCGAAACTGGAAGAACGCCTGCACAAAGTGCTGGCGCAGGCCGGGCTGGGCTCGCGCCGGGCGCTGGAGCAGCGCATCGCCGGCGGCCTGGTGAAGGTGAACGGCGAGACCGCGCAGGTCGGCATGTCGGTGAAAAGCGGCGACCGCATCGAGCTGGACGGCAAGACTTTCGTGGCCAGCGCACTGACCGAGCCGGCCCGGGTGCTGATGTACAACAAGCCCGAAGGCGAGGTGACCACGCGCGAGGATCCCGAAGGCCGCCCGACCATCTTCGATGCGCTGCCGGCTCTGAAGGGCGCGCGCTGGATCGCCATCGGCCGCCTGGACATCAACACCACCGGGCTGCTGCTGCTGACCACCGACGGCGAACTGGCCAACGCGATGATGCATCCCTCCGGCGAGGTGGTGCGCGAATACGTGTGCCGCGTGCGTGCGCCGGAAGGCGAGACCGAGGTGTCCGACAAGCTGGTGGACCGGCTCCGCCGCGGCGTGGCGTTGGACGACGGCCCGGCTAAATTCGATGCCATCGAACGGCTGGGCGGCACCGATTCGCACGACTGGTTCAAGGTGCAGCTGTCCGAAGGCCGCAACCGCGAAGTGCGGCGCCTGTGGGAGTCGCAGGGCTGCCAGGTGTCGCGGCTCAAGCGCACCCGCTACGGCGACGTGCAAATGCCGCAACCACTGCTGCGCGGGCAGTCGCAGGAGCTGCCCACCGAACAGGTCGAGGCGCTGCGCAAGACCTTGGGACTGGAAAACGGCCCGCCACCGGCGCTGACCCTGCAGCCGGTGATCGGCCAGCGCAAGGCGGCCAAATCCACCGTGCAGACCGCCGGCCGGCGCGGCGAAGGCTACGTGAACGGCCACAACAGTGCCGATGAAGGACGCGAACTGCGCCGTTTCGATCACGTGCGCGAGGACCGCGGCCGGCGCGGCAACCGCAAGCCGCACGGCGGCCTGACCGTCAGCGGCGAAGCAGCCGCGCGCCAATCGCAGAAGCCGTTCAAGCAGCGCACCCAGAAAGGTCCGAAGCCGCTGCCGGACGGCAACCCCGCCGCGTTCCGCAGCTGGTACGTGCCCGATGGCGTGGACACCGGCCCCACCGGGCATCGCAATGCCGGCGACCGCAAGCCGAAAAAGCGCTTCGGTCAGTCGGCCAATCCGGCAGCGGGCGGTTTCGGCAACGACGGAAGCCCGCGCCCGGCACGCGCATCGCAACCGCGCTCCAGACATCCCTACGGCCATCCCGGCAATGCGCCCAGCTTCCCATCCGACCATGCGCACATGGGCAATGAGCGTCCCGCTGGGCGTCCAGGGCGCGGCCCGCGCCCGGGCGGCGGCAATCCCACCAATCGCCCCCAGGGCCCACGGGGTCCGCGCGGCAACAGCGGCGGGCCGCGGCGAGGTGGTGGTGGTGGCCGCGGCGGTTGATCGCGAATTGGATGGCATGGGGAAATGATCGTGAAGCTCGAAACAGTCAGCCTGAAGCGTTCTCAACACCTGACAGAACGTTGGGTGCAGGACCGCATCTTTCCCGCCGGGCCGGGCCGGCGGCGGTTTCGCCATCCAGCTGCTGCCCGATGCCGGTGGACGGCCCGATCTGGGCGGTCACGCCATTCTCGACAACCGCGTGGACCGCTTCGAGACCGGCCTGGAAGTGTGCGGTAAGCCGTTTTCCGGCAACACCGTGGCCGGAAACACGTTTCGCAACATCGGCAACTCCGCCGTGTTCCTGCGGGATGGCAGCAGCAGCAGCAGCAGCAAAGTGACGGACAACACGATCGAAAACAGCCGCAATGGCATCGTGATCGGCTCCGGAATCAGCAACGAAGTGACCTACAACCACATCCAGCGCGGCACGTACGGCGTCGGCCTGTGGCCGCAGCTGCGCGGCGGCTGCAATGCCGGCGGCGCCACCGTGCCCACCATCGGGTGCACCTTCATCGCCTACAACGAGATCGCCAAACAGCACATGACCGTGTCGCTGGGATCGAATCTGAAACTGTGGCGGGTTTTGAAGAACCGCATCGGCAAGAACCTGCTGCATGACACCAGCTACGGTCTGTGGTTCAACGCCGACACCGCCGACAACGACGCCCGCTACAACTTCTTCCCGGACACCTGCCTGCCGATCAGGGATGACGGCAGCGGAAACCTGTATTGACCGGGTGCAACAGCCGCCGCGTGGTCAATCCCAGGCCACGCGGTCGCCATCCTGCAATGCGGTGAATCGCGCACGGAACGCCTGCAATTCGGCGGCCTGCAGGGTGGTGGTGGTCACCAGCTCGCGGTCGGCGCATTCGCTGAGCGGGCTGCCCAGGAAATCCAGCACCGCGCTGTCGCCGGCATAGTGCAGGCCGTTGCCGTCGCTGCCCACGCGGTTCACCCCGGCCACGTAGCACACGTTCTCGATCGCGCGGGCGCGCAGCAGCGTCTGCCAGGCGTAGGCGCGCGCGTCCGGCCAGTTGGCCACGTAGATCAGCAGGTCGAAATCGGGGCCGCCGGCATTTTCCGTGTCCCAGCGGTTGCGCGAAAATGCCGGAAAGCGCAGGTCGTAGCACACCAACGGGCAGATGCGCCAACCGCGCCAGGTCACGGTCAAGCGCTGGCGGCCAGCGGCATAGCGCTCGTGCTCGCGCGCGAAGGTGAACAGATGCCGCTTGTCGTAGTGCTGCACACGGCCATCCGGGGTGACGAACAGCAGCCGGTTGAACACGGCATCGCCTTGGCGCAGTTGCACGCTGCCGGTGATGGCGGCATCGATGGCCCGCGCCTGCTCGCGCAGCCACGCGACCGTGGCGCCGTCCATGGTTTCGGCGTTGGCAATCGCATCGTTGGAAAACCCGCTGGTGAAGGTTTCCGGCAGCACCGCCAGATCGGTTCGCCCGCGCAGCCCGCGCAGCGACTCGCCGTAGTAGTCGCGATTGGCCTGCGGGTCGTGCCAGCGGGTATCGCCCTGGATCAGCGAGACGCGCAGGTCCTGTGCCGGCGTGGTCACAGCCGCTGCAACCGTTCGATGGCCGCATCCAGCGTGGCCGGAGCCTTGGCGAAGCACAGCCGCGCCAGCCTCTGCCCGGCCGGTGGCTGATCGTAGAACGGCGACAGCGGAATCGCCGTCACTCCGTGTTCGATGGTCAGCCAGCGGCAGAACGCGGCATCGTCCAGATCGCTCACCGCCGAATAATCCACCAACTGGAAATACCCGCCCGGCACCGGCAGCGGCCGCAGCCGTGTGGTCAGCAATTGCTGGCGGAAACGGTCGCGCTTGTCCTGGTAGAACGCGCCCAGTTGCAGGTAGTGTTCCGGCTCGGCATCCAGCATCGCCGCGAACGCCTGCTGCGCGGGATGGAACGTGCAGAACACGTTGTACTGATGCACCTTGCGGAACTCCGCCGACAGCGCCGGCGGTGCGATGCAGTAGCCCACTTTCCAGCCGGTGCAGTGGTAGGTCTTGCCGAAGCTGGACACCACGAACGCCCGTTCCCGCAGCTCCGGGTAGCGCAGCGCGGACTCGTGGCGGGCGCCGTCGAACACGATGTGCTCGTACACCTCGTCCGCCAGCAACCAGATGCCGGTGTCGCGCAGCAGGTCTGCCAACGTGGCCATGTCCTGCGCAGACAGCATCGCGCCGGACGGGTTGTGCGGGCTGTTGATCATCAACAATCGCGTGTTCGGGGTGATCGCATCGCGCACCCGCTGCCAGTCGGGGGCGAAGGTTGAGGCATCCAGCGGCACGTGCACCGCACGCGCACCGGCCAGGTCGATGGCCGGTTCGTAGCAGTCGTAGCAGGGATCGAGCACGATCACCTCGTCGCCCGCGCGCACCATCGCATGCACCACGTTGAAGATGGCCTCGGTGGCGCCGCTGGTCACGGTGATCTCGGCATCGGCATCCACGGCCACGCCGTACACGCGTTCGGTCTTGCGGGCGATGGCCTGGCGCAACGCCGGGGTACCGGTCATCATCGCGTACTGGTTGTGACCGGCACGCATCGCCTTGTCCAGTTCGTCCACCAGCCGCTGCGGCACCGGAAAATCGGGAAACCCTTGGCCCAGATTGACCGCACCGTGCTCGGCGGCCAGTTGCGACATCACGGTGAAGATGGTGGTGCCCACCTTCGGCAGCTTGGTAGCGAGGGATGACGGCATCGGCAACTCCGGTCGGCAACGGTGATGGCAAGGTGGTCCGGCAGCCGAACACGCAGCGCCGGAGTACAGGCGCCAGTGTGGCACAGCTACACTACCCGGCCCGTCGCGTCCGACGCCGTCTTGCCGCATGACTGCACCGCCCGCCCATCCCGAACCGTTGCTGTCCGTGCACGGCCTGGCCTTCGCCCGCAACGAGTGGCCGGTGTTCGGGCCGCTGGATTTCGGCGTGGAACACGGCGAAGCGCTGCTGGTGCGCGGCGACAACGGCGCCGGCAAGACCACGCTGCTGCGTGTGCTGGCCGGGCTGCTGCAGGCCGATGCCGGACGCATCACCATCGGTGGCCAGGCGCCGACGCGCGAGCAGCGCAGCCGCCACATCGCCTACCTGGGCCATCTGCCGGCGCTGAAAGCCGACCTGACCGCGCTGGAAAACCTGCAGTTCCTGTGCGGCCTGCATGGCGAGCGGCCCGAGCGTACGCTGCAGGCCGCGCTGCGGCAGGTGGGCCTGGCCGGTTTCGACGATGCCCCAGCGCGGCAGTTGTCGGCCGGGCAGAAGAAGCGGCTGTCGCTGGCGCGCATCTGGCTGTCGCCGGCCGCGCTGTGGCTGCTGGACGAGCCCTACGCCAACCTGGACCTGGACGGCATCGCATTGGTCAACCGGCTGGTGACCGACCATCTGCAGGCCGGTGGCGCTGCGATGGTGACCACCCACGGCGCCTATGCCGCGCCGCCGGTGCGCACCCGCGAACTGGTGTTGCCACGCCTGTCGGCCGCCGCTGCATGATCGCCGCCGCCCGCGCCCTGCTGCTGCGCGACATCCGCCTGCTGTGGCGTCGCCGCGGCGATGCCCTGCAACCGGCGCTGTTCGCGTTGCTGGTGGTGATGCTGTTCGCGCTGGCACTGGGCGGCAAGGCCGACACGCTGGCGGCGCATGCCTCGGCCATCATCTGGGTCACGGTGCTGCTGTCCGGCCTGCTGTCGCTGGACACTCTGTTCCGCAGCGATGCCGAGGATGGCTCGCTGGAGCAATGGCTGCTGGCACCGGTACCGCTGCCCTGGCTGGTGCTGATCCGCGTGATCAGCCACTGGCTGACCGGCACCCTGCCGCTGGTACTGGCCACGCCCCTGTTGGGCGAACTGCTGCAGTTGCCGCACGCTCAATTGCCGTTGCTGCTGGGCACGTTGCTGCTGGGCACGCCATTGCTGAGCCTGCTGGGCGCGGTGATCGCCGCGCTCACCGTGGGCATGCGCCGCGCCGGCGTGCTGGTCGCGCTGCTGGCCCTGCCGCTGTACGTGCCGGTGCTGGTGTTCGGTGCGGGCAGCGTGGCCGCCGCTGCACAGGGGCTGGACGTGGTCGGGCCGCTGCTGTTGCTGGCGGGTGGATTAATCGCGGCCGCGCTGCTGGCGCCACTGGCCACGGCCGCCGCCATCCGCATCGCCCTGCAGTAGCGAACCGGTTTGAGCTGGATCAAGGGCGTCTCACGCAGCCTGCGGGATAATCGCGGCCTCAACCCCGTGGAGACACCGATGAAACCTGCAATCGCCTTTCCCTCGCTGCTCGGCCTCGGCCTGATGCTCTCGCTATCCGCCTGCAGCAAGCCGGCAGAGCCGCCTGTCGCGCCGACCCCCGCGCCTGCACCGGCACTCGTTGCCGAACCGGCACCTGCAGTCGAACCCGCTCCGGCGGCCGAACCCGCACCGGTTGCCGAAGCCGCTGCGGCTCCGGCCGCTGCCCCAGGCGGCTGCTCGGTCAACATCGCCGGCGATGACGCGATGAAGTACGACACAGCCCAGATCACCGTTCCCAAGACCTGCACCGACTTCACCGTCAATCTGACCCATACCGGCAAGCTGCCGGTGGGCGCGATGGGCCATAACGTGGTCATCAGCAAGACCGCCGCCATGGATGCGGTGGCCAAGGACGGTGGTGCCGCCGGTGCTGCGGGCGGTTACCTCAAGGCCGGCGATGCGCGCGTGGTGGCCGCCACCAGCATGATCGGCGGTGGCGAAACCACCTCCGTCACCTTTCCGGTCAGCAAGCTCGGCGATGGCAATGGCTACTCGTTCTTCTGCAGCTTCCCGGGTCATCTCGCACTGATGAAGGGCAGCGTGGTCCTGCAGTAAGCCTGCAGCGTCGCTTCGCACCCGGCGCGTTCGACTGGCGCCGGGTGCGACATCGAAAAGCGTGCCTGCGGTCACAGAACAAGGCGATCGCTCGTCTCCAAGCCACTTCTGCTTGACCATTGCCCCATACCTGAATGATCATGGCTGCGAACCGGCAGTAGCCAGTCATTAGAAGCCACACAGGTTCCTGGGGAGGGACAGATGCGTGTATTCGCCGCAGCATTCGTGCTTGCTTCGTCCATGCTGACCGGTGCCGGGTGGCTCTGGCCAGTCGCTGCACAGGACGTCGCGCAAGCCGCCAATCCGCACAACCTTCCCGGCAGCAACCTGGGCAATGATACGGCGACCGCCGGCCACGGCTTCGGTCCGGCGGCGGGCTTTGCCAGCGCCAGCGCACCGATCAACCCGCAGGCACCGGATGCCAAGCCGATCGGCCAGGCCACCTGCGTGGCCTGCCACAGCGGCGAAGCCGACAATTTCGCCCACACCACCCATGCCATGGGCATGCAGGTCGCCGCAGCTGCCGACCCCATGGCCGCCACCTGTGAAGGCTGCCACGGTCCCGGATCCGCGCACGCCGCTTCGCCCAGCACCAACGGCAGCATCATTTCCTTCCGCAAGGGTGCCGAAACCGCCATCGCCACCCAGACCGGTACCTGCCTGGCCTGCCACAGCGGCGGTCCGCGCGACGCCTGGCTGGGTTCGGTGCACCAGCGCAACCAGCTCTCGTGCAGCGACTGCCACAACCCGATGGCCGCATTCTCGGTGCAGGGCCTGACCACCCGGCAATCGGCCAGCGAAACCTGCGCCACCTGCCACAAGGACGTGCGCCAGCAGTTCAACCGCCGCTCGCACATGCCACTGGCGGAAGGCCAGATCGGATGCACCGACTGCCACAACCCGCACGGCACCATCAATGCCAACCTGCTGAAGACCGACACTGTCAACGACACCTGCTACCAGTGCCATGCCGAGAAGCGCGGTCCGTTCCTGTGGGAACATGCCCCGGTCCGTGAAAACTGCGTGACCTGCCATTCGCCGCACGGCTCCAACCAGCAGGCGCTGCTGGTGGCTCCGGTGCCGATGTTGTGCCAGCAATGCCACGCCAACACCCGCCACCCCGGCAACCTGATGACAGGGCAGAACCTGGGTAATGGCAACGCGCCGGACGAACGCATCATGGGCCGCGGCTGCCTGACCTGCCACGCCCAGGTGCATGGCTCCAATCACCCATCCGGCGCCCGGATGCACAACTGACGACAGGGGAGGCTCAGGCTCATGCACAAGCACAACACACGCCTGCGCTGGTCGCTGCTGGCACTGGCGCTGGCCGGGATCGGCATCGGAACCGCCCAGGCCCAGGACAGCGGGGTCGGGGTCAATCGCCAGATCGGCAACGGACTGGATCGCACCGGCGGACTGGGAGCCGATGGCTGCGACCCGGATGGCGCGACCTGGCTGTACGGCGACCGCCATCGCACCCCCACCGGCTTCCTGTACGGCTGCATTCCCGATCGGCAGGACTACAGCCCCGTCGATGCGGACAGCGGCTGGCAGTCGCTCGGCACCTTCCGTATCGGCTACCTGCATGTCACTGGCGATGAAACCAACGCGCAGTGGCGCCGCTACAACGATTTCGACGACGGCGTCATCGCCTCCGGCGAGCTCAGCCTGCGTCGCCCCGACAACGGCGGCTATGCCGATGTACAGCTGAATCGCGTCAATCAGCACGACCAGTTCTACAAGGTGCAGGTGGGACGGGCCGGCGCCTATCGGGTGCAGGCTTTCGGCCGCACGTTTTCGAATGTCACCAGCGGTAATGCCAAGTCCATCTGGGACGGCGTCGGTACGCACCAGTTGACCCTGAAACCCGGCTTGACCCCTGCCGGCAGCACCTCGGCCCAGGTGGCAGCGGTGTCCGCGGCGGCGCCGGAACAGGTGCTGCGGGTAGTCCGCGACCAGTTCGGCGTGGGCGTCAACTACCTGTTCAACCCGCGCTGGAGCGCCTACCTGCAGGCCAGCCATGAACAACGCCAGGGTGCGCGGCCGTTCGGCGGCACCACCGGTTTCAACTTCTTCCCGTTCATGGGCAATGGCGGCGTGTACGAGATTCCGCGCCCCATCGACGACCGCACCATCAACGTCAATGGCGGCGTGCGCTTCGCAGGCAATGCCTGGCGCATGGAATTCGGCTACACCGGCTCGTTCTTCCGCAACGGCCGCAGCAGCTTCAGCTACGAGGTGCCGTTTGCCATATCGGCACTCACGCCGGCCCAGATTCCCGACTTCCCGCCGGGCATGGTTGCACTGCCCACCACGCCCGCGAACATCTTCGCGTACGAGCCGGAAAACGATCACCACCGCATCACCGCAACGGTCAGCCGCCGCTTCGGCGAACAGGGCAACAACGAGTTCTCGCTGAATGCCGCGCTGGGCCGGATGAGCCAGGATGACGCCTTGCTGCCACCCAGCAACTGCCAGGGACGGATCGGCATCATCAGCACCATCGTGCCGCTGCCGCTGGACGCCACCTCGCTGGACTGCGCGCAGTGGAATACCACCGCCGCCCTGTCGCAACGCACGGCGGACCTGGCCATCGACACCCGTCGCATCCATGGCCGTCTGGTCCTGCAACCCGTCGAATCGCTGACGCTCCAGTTCAATGCGAACTACAACGACCTGGATTACGACGGCGACTACCAGGCGTTCAATCCGCTGAACGGTCTGTATGGCTACATCATGGCCAATGGCGGCTTGGGGACCGCCATTCCACAGGAGCTGGGCGTGTTCGGCACGCCCTTCTTCGAAAGCATTGTCGCCCGCGTCCACAACGCTCCGTTCGATCGACTGACCCAGGAACTCAACGGCTCGGCCGACTGGCGCCTCAATGACGAACACACGCTGGGCCTGAAACTGTCGCACATCCGTACCGAACGCGAGAACCGCGAGGTGCACGTCACCCGCGACAGCGAGGCGGAACTGTCGTGGAACTACGTCAGCCGCGACTGGCTGACCCTGCGTGCCAGCTATGCCTATTTCGACCGCGGCGGCAGCCATTACGAGTGGGAACCGACCGAGTGGGCCATGTCCACGCACCTGCCTGGCTACCTGCCACCGGTCGTCAATCCGGTCACCGGTGAACGACTGCCGGTCACGCCCATCTTCAACACCGATGCCATGCGCGTGTACGACGTAGCCAGCCAGAAACAGCACAAGCTGAACCTGATGGCCACCTTCGTGCTGCCGCACAACATGACGCTGTACGCATCCGGCCGCCTGCAGCGCGCCGATTACGACGCGGAAATCGGCCGCCAGTCCTACGACACGCAGGGATACAGTCTGCAATGGGAATGGCAGCCCAACAGCAAGACCATGCTGAATGCCTGGCTGGGCCATGACCGTTCCGACCTGGAAACGGCCGGAGTGAACGACGACGACACCATCACGAACGCCACGGATCCCGCGCTGGGTGGCATCAACTATCCCATCGCCAACCGCTGGTGGATGATGGACGAACAGCGCAACAGCTACGCCGGCATCAATGCGAGCACGCGTTTCGGCCGTGCCACCGTCAATGCCGCATACGACTGGATGGATTCGAAAGGCAGCACCGACTTCCGCTTCAATTCACCGGGCGCCCTGTTCGGATCGCCACTGGCACCGCCCGCACCGGTGCCCTTCCCCGACATGCGCACCCAGCTGCAATCGCTCACGCTGGGCGTGCACTTCCCGATCACGTCGCGCTTCGGCATCCGCCTGTTCGACACCTACCAGCGCGGCAAGCTGTCCGACTGGCACTATGCCGGTTTCGATGCCAACCGGGTCTACGACCATCGGGTGTACACCGATGGCGGCCCCCGCGATTTCGGCGTGAACATGTTCGGCGCACTGTTCGAGGTGAAGCTGTGAAAACCGTCCTGCTGGCCGCACTGACCGGCCTTGCCGTTGCCACCACCAGCCTCGTGTTCGCGCAGTCGGCCGAGGAGCCCCAGGACACCGACGCCCCCACGGCGCCGGAAGACACCCAGGACCCGTTGACCGGCACGGAAATCGTGTACGACAGCCTGCCGTTCCAGGATCTGCGCCGCATGAAGCCGGTGACCGGTGATGCCGCCGCCGGACAGGCCATCGCCGAGCCGTGTGCCGCCTGCCATGGCGAAACCGGCGTGGCCACCATCCCGGCCATGCCGCACCTGGCCGGTCAGAATGCCACCTACCTGTACGAGGCGATGCGCCTGTACCACGGCGGCTACGTGCCCGACACGCCCATGTCCACCTTGGCCGAAGGCCTCAGCGATGCCGACATGCGCAATCTCGCGGTGTTCTATGCCTCGCAGCCGCGCTGGGGCCTGGCATCGGCCGTGCCGCAGTCAGCCGAAGACGACGATGCGCAAGCCGCGGAGGCCGTTGCTGACGACGACATGCCTGCCGATGACGAAGATGCCGTCGCGGCAGCCGATGGCGACAGCGGTGACGACGAAGCACTGCCGCCGCCGACCCCGGAAATGCTGGCGCTGGGGCAGCAGCTGTACCTGCATGGCAATCCTGCGCGCGGAATTCCGGGGTGCCAGGGCTGTCATGGTGCCGATGCGCTGGGACATCCGCTGCGCGAGCAGACCGACCGCTCCGGCAACGTGCCCTATGCCCTGTATCCGGCGCTGCGCGGGCAGGATCGTGAAAGCCTGCTGTTCCGCATGAACTACTACCGCGACCAGCCACTGGACAAGGTCAGCTCGCATCGGATCATGGTTCCGGTGGCGAAAACCCTCGACCAGCGCGGTGTCGACGCCATCGTTGCGTGGCTGGCTTCGCTGCAAGGCTGACCGCGCACGGCCGTGGCGATTGAACGGCGGCTGTCATCAAACTGTCTGACGGCCCAATGATGGACGGGCAAGGCCCGTCCGTGCCGGAGCTTGTCGATACAATCGCGCTGCACTGTCTCCATCGATGGAAACCCGACATGATCCGCACGGCGTCCCTGTTGCTCGCTCTCCTTTTCATTCCCCAGCTGACTCTGGCGCAGGACAAATGCGCGATCGAGCTGGGCAGCAACGACGGCATGCGCTTCAGCCTGAAGAACATCGACGTGAGCCGCAGTTGCCAGAATTTCACCATCAATCTCGTGCACCGCGGCCGCATGCCCAAGCGGGTGATGGGACACAACGTGGTGATCACCAAGACAGAGGACATCAAGCCGGTGGACCGTGACGGTCTGCGTGCCGGCCTGAAGAACGAGTTCGTCAAGCCCAACGATCCGCGCGTGGTGGCCTACACCAAGCAGATCGGCGGCGGCGAAAGCGTCAGTCTCACCTTTGCAGTAGCCAAGATCACCGATGGCGGCTATTCGTTCTTCTGCAGCTTCCCCGGCCACGCCGCACGCATGAAGGGCACGCTGACCCTGGTGGACTGAGCGGGGCTGCCCCATCCCGGCGGTTCTGCGCGGCCTGCCTGCATTGGCAGCAGCGCCCCATGGACTGATGTACTGATACGCATGCAGCATGGCGGCTATCCGCCGCCGGGCTTGTGGGTTACCCTATCCGCCTGCATCCCGCATGCCTGTGCCTGACCGCTCCGCCGGTTCGAAACGCACGGACCGGTGCGCGGACATGTCACCAAACAGGCCATGAATCGTTTCGTTCGCTGGTTCCACCAACTCGGATCGCCGCCGTATTTCGACGGATTCGCGAAGCGCTGGACGCCCTGGTGCCACGCGCTGGGCCTGCTGTGCATGGGCATCGGCATCTACGGTGCGCTGTTCGTGGTGCCGGCCGACTACCAGCAGCTGGACAGCTTCCGCATCCTGTACATCCACGTGCCCAGCGCCTGGATGAGCATGGCCGTGTTCGCGCTGATGGCGGTGTACGCGGCGATCGCGATGATCTGGCGGATCAAGCTGTGCGAAATCCTGGCCATGGCCTGCGCACCGATCGGCGCCGGCTTCACCGTGATCACGCTGCTGACCGGCAGCATCTGGGGCAAGCCGATGTGGGGCACGTGGTGGACGTGGGATCCGCGCCTGACCAGCGAGCTGATCCTGCTGTTCCTGTACCTGGGCGTGATGGGCCTGTACCAGGCGATCGAGGACCGCCGCACCGCCGCCCGCGCCGCCGGCCTGCTGGCCATCGTGGGCGTGGTGCTGCTGCCGATCATCCGCTATTCGGTGACCTGGTGGAATTCGCTGCACCAAGGCCAGACCATCAAGGTGTTCGGCCAGTCCAGCATGGATGCCAGCATGCTGTGGCCGCTGATCTGGATGCTGATCGGCACCAAGCTGTGGTTCGCCGGATCGCTGCTGCTGCGCGCGCGCGCCGACAATCTGCGCCGCGAATCGGGCAAGGACTGGGCGCTGCGACTGGCCGGAGCCGACCGATGAGCTATCTGCATTACGTGATCGCGGCCTACGCCGTGTTCGTGCTGTTCCTGCTGTGGGATGCGCTGGTTCCGCGCCTGCAGGTGCGCCAGCAACTGCGCGCGGCACGGCTGCGTGCCGCACGCAAGGCACAGGCGCGCGAGGCACGCATCGTTACCCCGACGGAGGTCGCATGAATCCTGCCCGCAAACGCCGGCTGTGGCTGGTGGTGGCCATCGTGGCCGCCGCCGGCCTGGCCGCGGCGCTGGTGGCCACCGCCCTGCAGCGCAACGTGTCGTATCTGTACACGCCCAGCGAAGTGCTGCGCGGCGAGGCGGGCCAGCATGCGCGGTTCCGTCTGGGCGGCATGGTGGCGGCGGGGTCGTTCCAGCGCGCGCCCGGATCGATGCAGGCGCGCTTCGAGGTGGACGACGGCGAC
The DNA here is from genome assembly GCA_003240695.1 of Pseudoxanthomonas suwonensis. Lineage (GTDB taxonomy): Bacteria > Pseudomonadota > Gammaproteobacteria > Xanthomonadales > Xanthomonadaceae > Pseudoxanthomonas_B > Pseudoxanthomonas_B suwonensis_A. The sequence goes on from QFNC01000006.1 coordinate 52,555, forward strand.
GCCCGCCTGCCGGTGCAGTACACCGGCATCCTGCCCGACCTGTTCCGCGAAAAGCAGGCCGTCGTGGCCACCGGCCGCATGCAGGGCGAGGTGTTCGTGGCCGAGGAAGTGCTGGCCAAGCACGACGAAACCTACATGCCCAAGGAAGTGGCCGACAAGATGGGCGCCGCCCACCAGAAGCACGACGTGCAGACCGGAAACGCCAATGGCGGATCGGCGCCTTGAGCCCGTACCGCGGAGACATCCCCAATGCTGCCTGAAATCGGCCAGGTCGCCCTGATCCTGGCATTGCTGATCGCCGGCCTGCAGACCGTGCTGCCCTTGCTGGGCGCACAGCGCGCCGAACACAATCCGGCCGTGGCGCAGGCCTGGATGGGGGTGGCGCGGCCGGCTGCCTATCTGCAGTTCATGCTGGTGTCGACCGCGTTCGGGTTGCTGACCTGGGCGTTCGTGCATACCGATTTCTCGGTGTCCTACGTGGCCGGCAACAGCAACAGCCGGTTGCCGATGGTGTTCCGCTACACCGCGGTATGGAGTTCGCACGAGGGTTCGCTGCTGCTGTGGGCGCTGATCCTGGCGGCGTGGACGGCGGTGGTGGCGCTGTTTTCGCGGCACCTGCCGCAGCCGGTGGCAGCGCGGGTGCTGGGCGTGATGGGCCTGGTGGCGGTGGGTTTTCTGGCCTTCCTCATTTTCACCAGCAATCCGTTCGAGCGGCTGCTGCCGGTACCGCCGGAAGGCAATGACATGAACCCGCTGCTGCAGGATCCGGGCATGATCATCCACCCGCCGATGCTGTACCTGGGCTACGTGGGCTTTTCGGTGCCGTTCGCCTTCGCCATCGCCGCCATGCTGGAAGGCAAGGTGGACGCGCGCTGGCTGCGCTGGACCCGTCCGTGGACCAACGTCGCCTGGGGCTTCCTGACATTGGGCATCGCACTGGGCAGTTGGTGGGCCTATTACGAACTGGGCTGGGGCGGCTGGTGGTTCTGGGACCCGGTGGAAAACGCCAGCTTCATGCCGTGGCTGGCCGGTGCGGCACTGATCCACTCACAGGCCGTCACCGAAAAGCGCGGCAGCTTTTCCGGCTGGACCCTGCTGCTGGCGATCGCCGCGTTTTCGCTGTCGCTGCTGGGCACCTTCCTGGTGCGTTCGGGCGTGCTGACCAGCGTGCATGCCTTCGCCGCCGATCCGGCACGCGGGCTGTTCATCCTGATTTTCCTGGGCATCGTCGTGGGTGGATCGCTGCTGTTGTACGCGTTGCGCGTGCAGGGCACGCAGGGTCCGGATAACGGCAAGCCGTTCGAAGCCGCATCGCGCGAAACCACGCTGTTGATCAACAACCTGCTGCTGGTGGCCGCCTGCGCCATGGTGCTGCTGGGCACGCTGTACCCGCTGCTGGCCGATGCACTGAGTCTGGGCAAGATTTCGGTGGGGCCACCCTATTTCGGTTTTCTGTTCGTGCTGTTGATGGCGCCGCTGGTGCTGCTGGTGCCGTTCGGACCGCTGACCCGGTGGCAGCGCGATCAGCCCTCGCGGGTGCTGAAGGTGATGTTGCCTTGGGCCGTTCCGGCAGTGGTACTGGGCATTGCGTCGTTCTTCATGGCACCGCAAGGTGGTTGGAAGGCTGCGGCCGGCATTGCCGCGGCAGTGTGGGTAGGTTTGGGCACGTTGCGCTTCGTGTATTCACGGCTGCTTCCGGCCAATGGCGGCAAGGGCCGTCTCACCGCCGAAATGTGGGGCATGACGCTGGCGCATCTGGGCATCGGCGTGTTCCTGGTCGGAGCACTGCTGACCGAAGCGCTGAGTACGCAGAAGGAACTGGCGCTAGCGCCGGGACAGAGCGTGGAAGCCGGCGGCTATGCCTTCCGCTTCGACGGTGCCGAGCACCACGAAGGCCCCAACTACACCGCCGACCGGGGCACTGTGACGGTGCTGCGCGATGGCACGCCGGTGCGCACGCTGCATCCGGAAAAACGCCGCTATCTGGCCGGCGGTCAGGTGATGACCGAGGCCGCGCTGGCCCCCGGTTTCACCCGCGACCTGTACGTGGCGCTGGGCGAACCGCTGGACGATGCCGCGCCGGGCAGCACCGCGGGCGCATCGGCGTGGGCGGTGCGGGTGCACATCAAGCCGTTCGTGCGCTGGATCTGGCTGGGCGCGATCCTGATGGCGCTGGGCGGATTCGTGACCGCCACCGATCGCCGCTTCCGCCAGCGCAAGCCGGCCGCCGTCGCTGTGCCTGCGGCGGAGGATGCAGCCATGGCAGCGGGACAACCGGCATGAATCAGACATCCGCGCCGCGCCGTTCCGGGCTCGGCCGCTGGCTGCCGCTGCTGGCGTTCGCGTTGCTGGCCGTGCTGCTGGGCGCCGGGGTGTGGATGAGCCGAAACCAGAACCGCGACGCCCTGCCCTCGCCGTTGATCGGCAAGCCGGCACCCGGCTTCACCCTGCCCTCGCTGCACGAGGAAGGCCGCATCATCAAGATGGAAGACCTGCGCGGCGCGCCCTTCCTGATGAACGTGTGGGGCAGTTGGTGTCCGCAGTGCCAGGTGGAACATCCGGTACTGACCCGGTTCGCCGAAAGCAAGCGCGTGCGGGTGCTGGGCTACAACTGGAAGGACGACAAGGCCGACGCGCTGCGCTGGCTGGAACAGTTCGGCAATCCGTACTGGCTGGTGCTGCACGATCCGGAAGGGCCCACCGCGATCGAATGGGGCATCTACGGCGCGCCGGAAACCTTTCTGGTCGACGGCCAAGGCGTCATCCGCTGGAAATACGTCGGACCGCTCAGCGACCAGGTGATCGCCGAGGAATTGGAACCGGTGCTGGCGCGGATCGAGGCGGGACAATGAGGATGACGATGATCATGCGCACACGTCTTCCCGTCTGGATTCGAGTGCTGCTGACCGGCGTGCTGCTGGTCGGCATGTCGCTACCGGCGTTTGCGCAGGTGGCCAGCAACACCGCGCCGCTCGAATTCCGCGATGCACAGGAAGAAGCCCGCTTCCACGCGCTGGCCGAACAACTGCGCTGCGTGATGTGCCAGAACCAGTCGCTGGCGGACTCCAACGCGCAGATCGCCCGCGACCTGCGGGTGGAAGTGCTGAACCTGATGCGCCAGGGCAAGAGCGATCCGGAAGTGAAGGCCTTCCTGGTTCAGCGCTACGGCGAATTCGTGCTGTACCAGCCGCCGGTGAGCGGCCGCACCTGGCTGCTGTGGTTCGGCCCACTGCTGCTGCTGCTGGCGGGCACGGTGGTGGTGTGGCGCATCGTGAAGACACGCAAGCCGGCTGCATCGTCGACATCCGCATCGCCAACCATCGCCACCACCGACGACACCGAGGAGTGGTGAGATGACGACCTTCCTGATCCTGATCGCCGTGCTGCAGGTGCTGGTGCTGGTGCCGCTGCTGCGTCCGCTGTGGGCCCGGCAACCGACCCTGACGATGGTGCTGCTGGCGATCCTGCCACTGGCCACCATGCTGCTGTACCGCGTGGTGGGCAATGCGCAAGCCATTGCCTTGGCGCCGCAATCCGCGGCCTTGGCCACCGCCTCGGGTGAGCCTGGGCAGGCCGGCGACATGCCGCATCGCATGGACGAAGCCATTGCGCAGCTGGAACAGGCCATGCAGGAACACCCGGACAAGGCCGATGGCTGGATGCTGCTGGGCCGCTCGTACCTGCAGGTGGAGCAGCCGCAAAAGGCTAGCGAGGCCTTCGGCAAGGCTTTGGCACTGGAACCCGACAATCCCGACTTGCTGGTGCAGGCGGCGCAAACCCGCGCCCTTGCCAACGCCACCCGCCTGTTCGATGCCACCGCGCGCGGCTGGCTGGACAAGGCCGTGCTTCTGCAACCCCGGCATCAGGAAGCACGCTGGTTCATCGGCGTGTCGCAGCGCCAGAACGGCCAGCATGCCGAGGCGGCGAAAACCTGGGAAGCGTTACTGCCGGAAGTACCTGCCGAAACCGCGCCCAGCCTGCTGGTGCAGATCAATGAGGCGCGCGCGGCGGCCGGGTTGGCTGCGCTGCCCTCCAGCACTGTCTCCGGCAGCGCTGCACCGGTCGGCACGACGCCTGCCGCGTCCGGGTCCGGACTGGCTGTCAGCGTGCGACTGGACCCCGACTTCGCGGCACGCACCCGTCTGGATGGCAATGCGGTGGTATTCGTGCTGGCGCGTGCACCCAGCGGCCCGCCGATGCCGGTGGCGGCCGAACGCCACACCGTGCAGCAGCTGCCGCTTTCCATCACCCTGGACGATGGCGACAGCCCGATGCCGACGATGAAACTGTCGCAGCTGCCGGAAGTGGAAATCATCGCCCGCATTTCCGCCAGTGGCATCGCCAATCGGCAGGACGGCGACATCGAATCGGCTCCGGTGCGGGTCAAGCTGCCACACACCGGCACGGTGGAACTGGTGCTGGGCGCCACGCCGGCAGCCACCGCCAACTGAACGAGTAGAATCGCCGGGATGCGCGAATTCATCCCCCCCGGCACCCGCTTCATCGCCCTGCCCGATTCGTTCCCGATGCTGCGTGGTGGCACGATCGGCGGCGCCCGCATGGCCTACGAAACCTGGGGCCGGCTGGATGCCGATGGCGGCAACGCGGTGCTGATCCTCACCGGGCTGTCGCCCAACGCCCATGCCGCGGCCACGCCGGACAATCCGGAACCGGGCTGGTGGGAGAACATGCTGGGCCCGGGCAAGCCGATCGATACCGACCGCTGGTTCGTGGTGTGCGTGAACACCCTGGGCAGTTGCAAGGGCTCAACCGGTCCGGCATCGCGCAATCCAGCCACGGGGCAGCCTTGGCGACTGGATTTCCCCGATCTGTCGATCGAGGACTGCGCCGATGCCGCCGCTCACGTGCTGCGGGCGCTGGGCATTGCACAGCTGGCCTGCGTGATCGGCAATTCCATGGGCGGGATGACCGCGCTGGCGCTGCTGCAGCGACATTCCGGCATCGCCCGCAGCCTTATCGACATATCCGGCGCCGCGCGCGCACTGCCGTTTTCCATCGCCATCCGTTCGCTGCAGCGCGAAGCCATCCGCCTGGATCCGCTGTGGAACGACGGCCACTACGATGACGAGCTGTATCCGGAATCGGGCATGCGGCTGGCGCGCAAGATGGGCGTGATCACCTACCGCTCGGCGCTGGAGTGGGACGGTCGCTTCGGCCGCGTGCGGCTGGACCCCGACCTGCGCGACGGCAGCGATCCGTTCGGGCTGGAATTCGAGGTTGAGAGCTATCTGGAAGCCCATGCCCGCCGCTTCATCCGCCAGTTCGATCCCAACTGCTACCTGTACCTCAGCCGCGCGATGGACTGGTACGATGTGGGCGACAACGCCCCCGACCGCTGCGGCGACCATCATGATGACGCGCTGGCCGCACTGGCCTGCATACGCCTCCCGCGCGCGCTGACCATCGGCGTGCACACCGACATCCTGTTTCCGCTGCAGCAGCAGGAGGAAATCGCCAATGGCCTGCGTCGTGGCGGTTGCGAGGCCGACTTCCTCGCCCTGCCCTCGCCGCAAGGCCACGATGCCTTCCTGGTGGACATCGCCCGCTTCGGCCCGCCGGTTCGGGCCTTCCTGCAGTCGCTGTGAGCCATGCCGCATTGCGGCAGGCATCGCTGCCGGCACGTAGCTAGAATCAAGCGATGAACGCGCTTTTACGCTGTCCCCATCCCGCCATCCCGTTCCCGGGCAGCAATCGGCTGATCGCGCAGCTGGATGCGGCCGTGGCGCTCGGCGACTGTGCCACGGTGGTCGAGGCATTGCGGCATGGCATGTGCACGCTGATCCGCGATGACGCGGTGCAACTGCCTGCGTGCGTTCAGCAACCGGTCGATGGCCACTACGCCCGCCGCGAGCTGTACCGCAGCCCGCAGCACGGTTACAGCGTGGTGGCGATGACCTGGGGTCCGGGCCAGGGCACGCCGCTGCACGACCACGACGGCCTGTGGTGCGTGGAAGGCGTGTGGCACGGCCAGCTAGAGATCGTGCAGTACGAACTGCTGCAGCGCGAGGGCGAGCGCTTCCGCTTCCGGCGCGTGGACAGCACCACCGCCTGCATCGGCAGCGCCGGCTGCCTGATCCCGCCGCACGAATACCACACCATCCGCAACGTCAGCGACACCGCCATCGCCGTCTCGCTGCACGTATACAAGTCGGCGATGCTGCGCGCCACCAGCTTCCAGCCGGAGCACGACGACTGGTACCGCCGGCACGCCATCGATCTGGCCACCGACGCCTGATCGCCGTGCCGCGGCAGCCGCGTTCGGGCCTTGGCTGCCTGCTATACTGCCCGGCCGTGCCGAAGTGGCGGAATCGGTAGACGCAGCGGACTCAAAATCCGCCGCCCTTAAAAGCGTGTGGGTTCGAGTCCCACCTTCGGCACCATGTGAATCAAGGGCTTGGCCGAAAGGCTTGGCCCTTTTCCTTGCGTGGTGCCAGTCGTGCGCGGGCTGCGCCCGGTCATGCATCTCGAGTCCGTCGCTGCCGGCAGGTGACGCCTGGCGCGGGTGCGGCTGTTGCTCGTTGGCAGCATCGGCACTTGGTGATTCAAGCACGGCGCGGCCCTCATGCAGAGCGATTCGTTCGTTCGGGAACACGGGGCCAGTCTGGCTTGCAAAGGTGCGCGTTCTGCCTTCATGGCATGCACATCACGGTGAACTGCGACGAACGTATTCATGCCTAAGCGCTCGAATGCTGTATTGTCAGGGTCGAGTGGTCGTCCGATCATTCGCGCGGATCGCCACCGGCGACCGCCTGTGCTATCCATTGTCCATCCCGTTCCGATACGACTGGAGCATTCGCAAATGAAAGATCAAGACAAGCAAGCCCGCCCGCTGGCCCGCGAACTGGCCCGCGAACTGACCGCCGAGGAGACCCGCGCCATCAGCGGCGGTCGCCCGCCGCTGAATCACACCAACGCCACCGGCCCCAACGGCGACGACCCGGCCGATCCTGGCGATTACGCCTGATCAGCATCGCTGACCGCGTTGCCATTGCGCCCCGTCACTTCGGGGCGCAATGCATTTTGAAAGCAGGCCATCTCCATGACCGCACCCGTCCTGATCCTGTCCGGCCTTGAACACGACATGCATGCGCACGCCGTGCGTTGGGCGCTGTCACAGGCAGGCCGGGAAGCCCGCTGGATCACGACCTGGGCCGATGCCGGACTGCAGCAGCCCGTCTCGCTGCAGTGCGATGCCGATACGGGGCTGCAGTGGCACGGCGGACCGGCGCAGGGCGACTTTTCCGCGATCTGGTTCCGGCGACCGCGGCATCCGTCGGCGGCATTCCTCCCACATGTGCATGCCGCCGACCAAGCATTCGTGTTCGGCGAATGGAAGCGCTACGAACTCAACCTGAATGCCGTGGCCGCGGGCATGCCCGGTGCATTCTGGGTGAATCCACCGCAGGCGGCCCTGCGCGCCGAGAACAAGCTGGTCCAGCTGCAGGCCGCGCATCGCTGCGGATTGCGCTTTCCGGCCACGCTGGTCTCGAGCGATGCGGACCGCATCCGGGCTTTCGCCTCGGTACAAGGCCCCATCATCTACAAACCATTCCTGACCCACAGTTGGCAGGATGTGCAGGGCCGCATCCACAGCAGCTATGCCCGCACCGTGCAGCCTGAACAGTTGCAGGACGATGCCAGCCTGCGCCTGTGCCCGGGCATTTTCCAGGCGCGGGTGGAAAAGGCCCACGACCTGCGCGTGATGGTGATCGGCCAGTACCTGTTCACGGCCCGCTTCGACACCCCGCCCGACGACGACTGCGTGGACTGGCGCGCGGCATCGCTGGGCGAGCGCATGCGCTGCAGCGTGGCCACGCTGCCGGCCGCACTGGAACGGCGCATCCAAGCGTTGATGCGCGAACTGGGCCTGGTGTTCGGCTGCATCGATCTGGTGGTGGATGCGAGCGGCGATGCGCACTTCCTGGAAATCAACCAGGCCGGCCAGTTCCTGTTCCTGGAACCCGACCTGCCGGAGCTGCCGCTGCTGCGGTCGTTCAGTGCGATGCTGCTGCAGGCCCGCAGCGACTACGACCTGGATGCCGTGCCCGCGCACGTGTCCACGGCCAGCTACATGGTCAGCGAGGCGCACACGCAGTGGTGGGAGGCGGTCGGCCCCACGATCCGCAAGGATGGCGAGATTCCCGGCGTATCCCGCGAAACGGCCCCGACCCCGGCGTGATGGACTGCCGGGGTGCCGTCCCCGGGTTGACGCGGCCGCCGGATCGGGTAAGTTTCATCCCTTCACCGCAACCTGATTCCTCCCCCGGCATGAGTCCGCTGCATCAGCGCATCGCCAACGACCAGTGGCTGGCCCGCGCCATCATCCTGCTGGTGATCGCCGCCGTGCTGGTGGCGGGCTTGATCGAATTCAGCCAACGCCGGAGTGCCGCGGCCATCGCCCGCGAACTGGCCCGACTGCCGGCCGACAACGCGCAAGCCGCATTGCCCGGGGCGGCCGCGACCGTGCTGGCGCCGCAGCCGGCGGTGCTGGACCGCACCAATGCCGATCACGACATCGACTATCTGCCCGGTGCGTTCGATGGCGAAAACCGGCCGCTGGCACCGGGCGAGCGCTGCATCCAGGGATTGCTGTTCCGGCGCATTCCCGGCGGCTGGGAGCAGATCGTCGGTCGCAAGTGCGCCTCCTGACCGGAACGCCGCTGAAGCAGCTCAGCCGCGCAGCAGGTCGTTGATCGAGGTCTTGGCGCGGGTTTTCGCGTCGACCTGCTTGACGATCACCGCGCAATACAGCGAATGGCTGCCATCGGCGGCCGGCAGCGATCCGGACACCACCACGCTGCCCGGCGGCACCACGCCGTAGGTGATTTCGCCGGTGGCCCGGTTGTAGATGCGCGTGGACTGGCCGATGAACACGCCCATCCCGATCACGCTGTGATGGCCCACCACCACGCCTTCCACCACTTCCGAACGTGCACCGATGAAGCAGTGGTCCTCGATGATGGTGGGCGCGGCCTGCAAGGGTTCCAGCACGCCACCGATGCCCGCGCCGCCGCTGATGTGGCAATGCCTGCCCACTTGGGCGCACGACCCCACCGTGGCCCAGGTGTCGATCATGCTGCCCTCGCCCACCCAGGCACCGATGTTGATGAAGCTGGGCATCAGCACCACGTCCTTGCCGATGCAGCAGCCGCGCCGCGCGATGGTGCCGGGCACCACGCGTGCGCCCAGCGCGCGGAAGTCGCCATCGCCGAATCCGGCGAAGCGCGCCGGCACCTTGTCCCAGAACGGGGCCGGCTGCGCATCGATCAACTGCATGTCCTGGGTGCGGAAATACAGCAGCACGGCCTTCTTCAGCCATTCGTTGACCCGCCAGCCGCCGTTGCCGTCCGGTTCGGCCACGCGGTAGATGCCGCTTTCCAGTCCATCGATCACCGCGGCGACGAGCGGCCGGGTGAAGCCGTCGATTTCCTGCCCGGTCAGCGCCGTGCGGCGTTCCCAGGCGTCCTCGACGGAGCGGCGGATGTTATCCACCGAGGCACGTTGGCCGTCGTTGCTGGCGATGCCCTTGCGGCTTCGTTCGGCAGCCGGCTTGGCGGCGGGCTTTCCGGATGGTCGGCTCATGGCGATGGGTCTCCCTCGATCTGTGCGCGCAGGGCCAGATCCAGTGCCTGACACTGGTCCTGCACGAGCGGCTGGTCGGTTTCGGTGGTGATCTGGAACATGTCCTCGGCCTTCTCGCCGAAGGTGGCGATGCGGGCATCGTGCACCCGCATGCGCGCATTGCGCAGCACCCGCGCCACGTCGGCCAGCAGCCCCGGCCGATCGGTGCACACCAGGCTGAGCAGCGTGCGCCGTCCATCGGGCGTGGGCAGGAAATCGATCCGGGTCGGAATGCGGAAGTGCTTCAGGTTGCGTGGCTGGGTGCGCCGCACCGGACGCACGCCATCCAGATCGGGACGCTGCAGCACTTGCTGCAATTGGCCGGCCACGGCCTGCGGATCGATGCGCCGTCCGGCATCCAGCGGCAACAGCAGGAAGGTGTCGAACACCTCGCCAGCCGGACCGCGCAACAGGCGCGCCTGCTGGATGGCCAACCCGGCACGATCCAGCGTGGCAACGATCGCGGCGAACAGGCCGTCGCGGTCCGGCGACTGCACGAACGCTTCCAAGGTCTGCCCGGCCTCGTGGCTGACATCGCGCAGCGCCACGCGGATCGGCTGGTCGGCCTGGTCGGCCAGCACCCCGGCCTGCCAGGCCACCTGGTCCGGCCGTCCCCGCAGGAAGCTGTCTTCCGGCATCCGCGCGAACACGGCATCGGCGCGTCCGGCATCGGCGCCGTGCGCCAGCAGCATCTCGCGCGCCAGTGCACGGGTGTCGGCGATGCGTTCGGCGGCGGCCACCGGGTGCTCCAGCCCGCGGCGCAGCGCCAGGCGGGTGGTGGCGTACAACTCGGCCAGCAACTGGTCCTTCCAGCCGTTCCACAGCTTGGGCGAGGTACCGGCGATGTCCGCACAGGTCAGCAGATACAGGTGATCCAGACGGTTGCGGTCGGCGACCTGCCCGGCGAAACGGTGGATCACTTCCGGATCGGCGATGTCCTGCTTCTGTGCCACGGTCGACATCAGCAGATGGTGGCGCACCAGCCAGGTCGCCAGATCGCCGTCGCCCTGCGACAGGCCGTGCGCCGCGCAGAACGCCTGCGCATCCACCGCACCCAGTTCGGAATGATCCCCGCCGCGCCCCTTGCCGATGTCGTGGAACAGCGCCGCCAGCAGCAGCGCGTCGGGCTTGCGCAGTTGCGGCCACACCGTGTGGGCGATGGAAAATCGCGGGTCGGCCTCGCCGCTGGAAAACCCCTGCAGATGCCGCAGCACCGCCAGCGTGTGCTGGTCCACCGTGTACACGTGGAACAGGTCGAACTGCATCCGTCCGGACACCTGCGCGAAGGCCGGCAGCCAGCGCGACAGCACGCCCAGCCGTGCCATGCGCTCCAGCGTCTGCACCGGCTGCGGACCGCGCAGCAGCGCCATGAAGCGCTGGCGCAACGGCATCGGCGCATCCGGATAGGCGGGAATGCACGGCAGCGCTTCCGCCAGCGCGCGCGCCGTGCGCGAGTGCAGCCCCTGCACCTGCGGCTGCGCAGCCCAGCTGGCGAACAGGTCGAAGATCGTCGCCACGTCGGAGCGTGGCCATGCCGGATCGCTCGCAGCCAGATAGCCGTTGCGCAGCAGAAACGTGTCGTCCAGCGGCAGGATGCGTTCCTGTGCGGACATCGATTCGTCGAAACGCTGCAGCAGGCGCTCGCCGATGCGCAGCACCAGCGCCGCACTGCGGTAGAAACCCTGCATCATCTGTTCCACGGCCAGCGACCCTGGCCGGTCGACGAAGCCCAGCCGTTCGGCCAGCCGTTTCTGATGATCGAAACGTAGTCGCTCCTCGGCGCGACCGACCACGCCATGCAAGCCCCAGCGCAGCCGCGACAGTGCCTGGCGCTCGCGTTCCAGGCTGGCGAATTCGTCCTCGCCCAGCTGACCCAACGCCACCAGTCCGGCCAGATCGGGCACGTCCAGCAGCCGCATCGCCATCCAGCGCAGCGTCTGCAGGTCGCGCAGGCCGCCCGGGCCTTCCTTCAGATTCGGCTCCAGGTTGTCGGCGGTGTCGTCGAAGCGGGCGTGGCGCGCGCGCAGTTCGCTGCATTTGGCCCGGAAAAAGGCTTCCGCTGGCCATACCGGCCCCAAGGCATGCCGCAGGTCATCCAGAGCCGCTGGCGTGGCCTGCAGCGCGCGCGCATCCAGCAGGGCCGTGAACACGGTGATGTCGGCTTCGGCGGCGGTCACCGTCTGCGCCAGCGAGCGAACCGCCTGGCTGGCTCGCAGACCGGCATCCCACAGCAGCGACACGAATCGCGCCAGTGCATCAGCCTGCTGCAGCTGTGCCGGCACGTCGGCCAGCACCAGCAGGTCGGTGTCGGACTGCGGAAACAGCTCGCCTCGGCCGTAGCCGCCCAGGGCCAGCAGCGCCATGCCGCGATCGTCGGGCAGACAGCGCCGCCAGGCCGCGCGCACCGTGGCATCGACTTGCCTTGTGCGGGCGTGCAGCAACGCATCCACCGATTCGCCGGCATCGAAACGCGCTTGCAGCATCGCGTGCTGTTCGCCCAGTCGCTGCTGTTGCTGCCGCGCCCAGTCGGCATCGGCCGCGGTGTCGGGCAGCGGGGCCGTTTCGGTCACAGCGTGTTGTCGTCGCCGGGCACGCGGGTCAGGATGTCCACACCATCCTCGGTCACCGCCACCATGTGTTCCCACTGCGCGGACAACTTGCGATCCTTGGTGACCACGGTCCAGCCGTCGGGCAGCAGCCGGGTGTGGCGGCTGCCTTCGTTGATCATCGGCTCGATGGTGAAGGTCATGCCCGGCTGCAGCACCACGCCTTCGCCCGGGCGGCCGTAATGCAACACCTGCGGCTCGTCGTGGTACACCTTGCCGATGCCGTGGCCGCAGTACTCTCGCACCACCGAAAACCGCTCGGCTTCGGCGAACGTCTGGATGGCATGGCCGATGTCGCCCAGGGTGGCGCCCGGTTTCACCGCACGGATGCCGCGGAACATCGCCTCGCGCGTGGTTTCCACCAGCCGCCGCGCCATCACCGAAGGCGTGCCCACGTAGTACATGCGGCTGGTGTCGCCGTGCCAGCCGTCCTTGATCACGGTCACGTCGATGTTGATGATGTCGCCGTCCTTCAGCACCTTGGCCTCGCTGGGGATGCCGTGGCAGATCACGTTGTTCACCGAGGTGCACAGCGTCTTGGGATAGCCGCGGTAACCGATGTTGGCGGGCGTGGCCTGCTGCACGGCCACGATGTGCTCGTGGGCGATGCGGTCCAGTTCCTCGGTGGTGATGCCGGGTTTCACGTGCTCGGCCAGAAGCTGCAGCACTTCGGCGGCCAGGCGGCCGGCCACGCGCATCTGCTCGATCTCGGACGGGGTTTTCAGTTGGATGGCCATCGCGCCATTATCGCCAGCCGCACCGACCTCAGTCCAGCACGTCGCCCACCACACGCCATTGCCGATCAACGTCGTGACGGGACGACACCACTTCGTCGCGTGCCTGGCCGCCGGAGAAGCAGGTGGTCATGGTCACGGTGAGCTAGTGCCCGGCCGGCGCGTTGCTACCGGGATTCACCCGCTGCCGCTTCACCGCGCTCCACATGCGCTGCTCGGGCGCACCCAAGCCAGCGCGCCGTTGCCGGATCTGCGCGATGAACCGCTCCCGCCCGATGCTGCGCCGGGCCACCGGCGATGCGGCATCCCACACCGCACCGCTCTGGTCTGCATCGATCAGACGCAGCACCTGCAGCGGCGCGCTGATCATTAGCCCCGGCTCCACCTGCGGTACCGGAGGCAATGCCGTGTCCGCCGTCGTCGCGGACGGCACCGACTCGGGAGAAGCTGCAGGCGGCCGTGCCGACACCGGCAATGCCATCAGCACGCCGATGCAACACAGGCCGATGCGCGGACTCATGGCGTGCCGGCGACCTGCTATACCCTGGCCGAACAGTCCGCCGGCTTCCAGTGGCTGCTGCCGACATGGCCGCTGCCATCGAAGATCACCTTGCACTGGCAGGTGGTGACGCATCCGCCATCGCGGAAATGGAACAGATAGTCCCATTCGCGCACGCCGATGAATCCAGCCGGAAAATGCGGCCGGCCCAGCGCCTGATACAGCTGGTCGCTGGTAGCACCCTTGTCGGCCAGCGCACGCAGATGGGCGACATCGGCATAAGTGCCTTCCGCCAGCACCGCACCCGCAGGATCTGGAAATTCAAGCTGTGCGGCCGTGCCATCGTCGCGGATGTCCTCGGTGATGCCCGACAGGCCGATCGCCATGCCGTACTCGCCCTGGTAGCCGCCGGCACCCACGGCGAGCATGTTCTTGCCGGGCAGGTAGGGCTGTGGCAGGCCGTCATGGCCATCGCCGATGCCGTGGCGGCACGGTATCCGCGTTTGGTGGTCCACATGTCGTCGCGCAGCGGGCGGATGCTGTTGTCGGTATAGGCGTTGGCCTGACTGAGCACGTTGCTCAATCCGGCATTCAACTGCCCCACGTTCACCGCATCGGTAGGTGCAACGCCGGCCCCCACATTGCGCAGGCTGGTGGGAGTCCTGCCGCCCGGGTTCAGGGTGACGCTGGTGTCATTCACACTGCGGTCGGGATTCCTGTCGTACTGCACGCCACCACCGAAATAGCCCTGCAGCTGGCTCACGTTCAACGCGTCGGTGGCCTGCGCCGGTCTGCAACGCGTTCACAGCGCTGGTGAGATTGGTGATGTCACCGGTGATGCTGCCCACCGTCACTTCCAGATTGGTCACCCGGCCATTCACGGCCTCGATGGCCTGGTTGGTGGCATGCAACTGGCTGCCGTTCACCGCATCGTTGCTGTCGGCGGCGATGCGGCCGGCAGCGACGTTGGTGATGGTGCGTTCCGCACCCGCCGTGCCCACGCTGACGGTACCGGCCGGCGCGATACCGGCAACGGAGTAGTCGGTACCGACGATGGTGGTGCTGCTGGTGCCCAAGGCCGCTGCCGTGGCAGCACCCTGGCCCACGGCTACGGAACGGCCGTGCGTGGCCACCGCGTCCTTGCCGACGGCGATGGCATTCGCGCCGGTCGCGCCGTTGTTGCCGTAATTGCCGCCGCCGGTGGAATTGACACTGGAATAATGGGTCTGCGCTGCAGCCACGCCCACCTGGATCCGGGCCAGTGCACCGCCCACGTTGTAGTAGTCGACACCGCTGATGGTGTAGGTGGGCGCGCTGATGCTGCCGTCCGGATTCACCGTGGCAGCGACACCGAAATGGGCTGCCGTCGACACGGCGATGTGGGAGACCGCCACCTGGGGGGCATGCAGCTGGCTGCCGTTGATGGCATCGGTGGACCCTGCATTGACTCGATCAGCGGCGACGTTCTGCACTTGTCGCTCGTTGCCGATGCTGCCCACCGACAACACGCTGCCTGGCGTCGTGCCCGCATAGGCATACTCGATGCCGCCGACCGAAGCATTCGCGGTCGGAGCAACGCATACCGTTTGCGATTGACTTCCCAAGGCCACGTCACCCGCTTGCGTGCCGGCATACGAGGCCTCGCCCAGAGCCACGCTGCCATCTGTGAGCGTGCTGGTTCCCAGCCCTCCCAAGGCCACACGACCGACCCGGCTGGCCGCGGTGTAATACCCCAGACTGATCCCTCGAATCCCGGTGCGGGCGCCGTTGGGGATCGGCACGCCGAATATGCCGTCCTGGGTCTGCGCATTCTGGCCAATGGTGAATGCAGCGGGCATTCAGGCAAGACCTGCCTTTGGTACCCGCATGCCTCAGGCACCCTGCCCCCGGTGCAGTCGACACAGCCCGGCCTTTCCGCTATCATGCCGCCCGCCCACGCCGGGTTTGGCGTTCATACAACGCAGGCGAATCCACACCCGTCGACAACCCCTGCTCCGGGGTGCCCGCAAGGGTTCGGAGGCAGTGACGACGGGGAGGCCCAACCCCGGAATCCGTACCATGCCCGGCATGGTCACTTGCCTGTACGGCAAGCGGATTCCATTTTCGGAGACATCGAGCAATGCCCCAGATCACCATGCGCCAGATGCTGGAGGCCGGCGTGCACTTCGGCCATCAGACCCGCTACTGGAACCCCAAGATGGGCCCGTACATCTTCGGCGCCCGCGGCAAGATCCACATCATCAACCTGGAAAAGACCGTTCCGCTGTTCAACGACGCGATGAACTTCATCAGCGGCGTGGCGCAGAAGCGCGGCATCGTGCTGTTCGTGGGCACCAAGCGCAGCGCGCGCGACCCAATCAAGGAAGAGGCCGAACGCTGCGGCATGCCGTTCATGACCCAGCGCTGGCTGGGCGGCACGCTGACCAATTTCCGTACCGTCAAGCAGTCGGTGGCCCGCCTGAAGGAACTGGAAGCCGGCGAGACCGACGGCAGCTTCGGCAAGCTGGTCAAGCACGAAGTGCTGTCCCTGCGCCGCGAGCGCGAAAAGCTGGAAGCCAGCCTGGGCGGCATCAAGGACATGGCCCGTCTGCCCGACGCGCTGTTCGTGATCGACATCGGCCATGAGGACATCGCGATCAAGGAAGCGAAGAAGCTCGGCATTCCGGTGATCGCGGTGGTCGACACCAACTATGATCCGGCCCTGGTCGACTACGCCATTCCGGGCAACGACGACGCCATCCGCGCCGTGCAGCTGTACGCCCGCGCCGCCGCCGACGCCGTGCTGGAAGGCAAGGCCGCCGCGCCGAACGCCGCCGTCGTCACCGAGGATGAATTCGGCGATGCCGGCCGCAAGTCCAGCCGTGGCGCCCGCAAGGCCGCTGCCCCGGCCACCGGCGGCGTTGCCAATGATGCCGCCGAAGCCGAAGCCGCTGGCCAGGCCGACGCCGAAGCCGCTGCGGCCACGGCCGTTGATGCGGCCCCGGCCGAGTAATTCGCACGCACCCGACCCCGTTCGCGGGGTCGGCCACAGGAGACCCCGATGACCCAGCCGCAACCACCGAAGCATCCGCACGACGACAGGATGACCGCGCCGGTCGATCGCCCGGGCGATGACGTCAATGCCGAGCTGGACCGCGACGTGGCCGCCCGTGCCGAGGCGCAAGTGGCCGAAAACGAACGGCTGGAACGCGAAGCGGCCTACGACGACCGCGACCGCGACGACACCGAGTAACCCGTTCGACATGCCGGGCTGGCACCCTGCCCGTCCGGATTCCGTTTTCCATCGCCGTCCGCGTTTGCCGCGGTGCGGTCCATTTACGACAGGAGCACCGACATGGCTGAAATCACCGCATCCCAGGTCAAGGAACTGCGCGAGCGCACCGGCGCCGGCATGATGGAGTGCAAGAAGGCGCTCACCGAAAACAACGGCGACATCGACGCCGCGGCCGAATGGCTGCGCAAGTCGGGCCTTGCCAAGGCCGACAAGAAGGCCGACCGCGTAGCCGCCGAAGGCCGCATCGCGATGGCCCAGGACGGCGGCAAGGCCGTGCTGGTCGAAATCAACTCGGAAACCGACTTCGTTGCCAACGACGACAACTTCAAGGCCTTCACCAATGCCGTGGCCCAGGCTGCACTTGCCTCCGGCGCCGCCGACGTGGAAGCGCTGAAGTCGGCCAAGCTGGCGTCCGGCGAAACCGTGGAGGAAGCCCGCGCCGCCGCCATCGCCAAGCTGGGCGAGAACATCCAGCTGCGCCGCCTGAGCCGCATCGACAGCAGCGACAACGTGGCTGCCTACGTGCATGGCGGCAAGATCGGCGTGCTCACCGAGGTGAAGGGTGGCGATGCCGAATTCGCCCGCGGCGTGGCCATGCACGTGGCCGCGATGAACCCGCCCTACAACAAGGCGGGTGACGTGCCGGCCGATTTCGTCGAGAAGGAAAAGGAAATCGAACTGGCCAAGATGAGCGAAAAGGACAAGGCCAAGCCGGCCGACATCCTGGAGAAGATCATCGGCGGCAAGATCGCCAAGATCGTCAACGAAGTCACCCTGTACGGCCAGCCCTACGTGCTGAACACCGACCAGTCGGTGGAGGCGGCCGCCAAGGCCGCCGGCGCCGACGTGCTGCGCTACACCCGTCTGGCGGTGGGCGAAGGCATCGAGAAGGTGAAGGAAGACTATGCCGCCGAGGTGATGAAGCAGGCCGGCCTGGCCTGATCGACTCAACGGCTGTTGCCGATCCGACGCCGCGGGCACCCCCGCGGCGTTTTCGTTTTGACGCCAATCTCGTTTTTCCATACGCAAGCGCAGATACGCGAATTCTAGGGTTTTCCCCAGGTTGCCGCCGCCATCAAGGGCGTGATAACAATGGCTGACGGGCGAATGCGGGAGTGCATTGCTTGGCCGAATCCCTTTCCCGACCGTTTCCAAAGGGGGCTGCCATGCTGCTGCGCGTGGATACGCAACTCAATACCGACCTCTCCCACCGCCTGTCCACTGCAGAAGGCGCCACCGATGCGCGTCCCGCAGTCGCCACGGATGACGGCCCCGCGCTGGCGGCCCCATCGCCCTCGACCGACTCGTCGGTACTGGTCGATCGCGACCATATTGCCAGCCGGATGCGCAGCCAGGTATCGGTGGCCGGCGATGCGCCCATGCCCCGGCAGGCCGCTCCGGCCGGCAGCGACCGTGCGGCGCTGTCGCAACAGCCCGTCGGCAGCGCCGCACAAGCCGTGCTGCGCTGGGACGGATTCTCGCTGCACACGCTGGCCAGCGCGGCACAACGCCAAAGCCTGCTGACCGCAGGCGATCGGCTGCTGGATGCGCGCGTGGCCCACGGCATCACCGCACAATTGCAGGCGCCGGCCCGGGTCACGCCCGACGCGCTGGCCATGCTGGCACACGCCAGCGGCATCGTCGGCCGCGTGCTAAATGGTGCGCAGCTGGCCGGTGCCGCGCACTTCGTGAACAGTGCCGCCGACCTGCCGCAGCAGCAGGGCCGGCTGGCGCAGGTGCTGGACACCATCCGATCGCTGGCCTCGCAACGGCCGCCCGAGCGCAGCGTGCAGGAGATGAAGGACGAGTTGAAGATGACCTTCAACCTGCCCGACAAGGCCTTCAAGAAGCTCAGCGACGCGCAGACCCGCGCCAAATACCACGAGTTGATGAATGCACTGAACGGCCCAGCCGGCAATCACCAGTTCAAGGTGGGCAAGTACAAGGTCAATTTCCAGACCGACGGCAACGGCACCCTGGTGTCCTGCAACGTCAAGAAGCGCGGCCTGTTCGCTGCGCTCGGCAACTTCTTCAAGAAATTCGGCTCGACGCTGCTGACCATCTGCAGTTTCATTCCCATCCCGTGGATCGCGATCCCGGCGCGCATCATCAGCGGCGTGATCGCGGTGGTGAACGCGGTGAAACAGAAAAGCGTGCTGGGCGTGGTGGCCGGCGTGGCCAGCGTGGTGGCCGGCGGTGCGGGCGCCGTGCTGGGCAAGGCACTGGGCACCACCGCCACGGTGGTGGAAAAGGCCGCCAACGTCGTCGCCAAGGGTGCCCGTGCGGTGGAGGCCGGGATGAACGCCGTGAAATCGGGCAATGCGCTCGGTGTGGTCAGTGCCGCGGCTTCGCTGGTGGGCTCGGTGGCCGGCGGCATCGGTGCCGGGGCCGAGTCCATCGCCAAAACGGCCGAGAAAGTGGGCGAATGGTCCAATCGCGTGCTGGTGGGCAAGGAAGTGCTGGTCAGCATCAAGAATGGCCAGTTCGTGCAGGCCACGTCCAAGGCCGCCGGGCTGGTGGCCGATGTCGCCGGCGAGGTGAAAGGTGGCGACAAGGTGGCCAGCGTCGCCGGTGGGGTACAGACCATCGCCGGATACGTGCAAAGCGCCGATGGCGTGGTGCAGGCGATCCGCAGCGGAGACGTGGCCGGCATCTTCTTCAATGGTGCAGGCCTGGCCAACGGCATCGACCGCGCGCTGGGGAACGAGCGTACCGAAGGCCAACAGGGGGCGGTCGCACGCTATCTGAACTACACCGGCAGTGCGGTGCAGCTGGGCAGCAACATCGCCCGCGGTGACGCCGCCGGTGCATTGGGACAGGCCGGCGCGCTGCTCGGCGGCGTGATCACGCAGGAATTCGGCATCGACCCGACGCAGGCCGGCAGCGGCTGGGCCAACAGCGTGCACCGTGCACTGGACAACGGCGGCAAGGTGCTGGACATCATCGCCGACCTGCGCAGTGGCAGCACCGATGCACTGTTCGAACTGGCGCCGGGCGTTCTGAACGACGTGACCTGGGATGTCGGCATGCTGACCGGACTGGTGCCGCAGCGCGAAGGCCTGACCCGCGACAACTGGCAGGTGAAGCAGGACATCGCGGTATGGACCGGACGGGGACAGCAGGCCTGGGACATCGTGGGGCAGGTGCGTCAGGGCGACTACCTGCAGGCCGCGCAGGCGGCTGCCAGCCTGGCCGGCGAACTGGGCGTGGACAGCGGCTGGACCGACCGCATGCACCGGGTCATCGCGCTGGGAGGCGGTGTCGTGTCGATCGGCCGTGCCGCGGCCAAGGGCGACATCGATGGCATGCTGGACCAGGTGGCGGCCGTCGTTGCCCGCCATGGCAACGATAGCCCTGTCGGCAGCCAAGACGCGCGGGTCGCCGCCGTCATCGCCATCTGGCTGGGACGCGGCGCCGAGGCAGTCCGCATCGGCCGCGAACTGCATGCGCGCGAGCACGAATCGGCCCTGCAACGTGCCCTGCAACTCACTCTGCAGCTCGGCATCGTCCGCGACGCCCATCTGCACGATCAGCTGCAAACCCATGGCGCCGACCTGATCCGCGACGGCTTCGCACTGGGCCGCAGCATCGACAGTGGCGATGTGCTGCAGATGCTGCAGGCCGCCGGGGTGTTCGCCCAGTCGGCCGGCGGACTGCTGGAGCGCCGCGCAGCCTGATGACGGTCGATCGCACAGGCGGCGGGTGGGCGTGCAGGAGACCCCGGGGTGTTCCGGGGCATGAAAAGCCGCAGCGATCGTTCCCAGCGATCGCACCGGGCACCCACCATGCCAGCCGATAGCCGATCGCGGTCGCTCCTGTGCCATGTGTCCGTTCTGTCGGCGATGGTGGATGCGCGACAGTCGCACGTCGACATGCTGCAATGCCCTGCCCGCAAGCCACCTTCAATCGGTTGATACCGTGGGCGCTGCTTGCAGCGGCGTGTGCGGCGGGTGATTGCGCTCCCGAGTCACGTTTGGGGGCCGGGGGCCACCGCTTTCCGTTTGCCAGGTGCTGGCCGATCCGGATCGTCCTCTCGGCCGCACGCTGACCCTGACCGCCCGCTACACCGGCATCGACGGGTACGCGGAACTCCTGTACGACCCGGCCTGCGCCCGGATCCTGCGGCATCGACACCGCAATGCCCGAGCGCGATGGCTCGACGACCCGCATCGCCGAGGCCACCGTTCACGGCCGCCTGGAACAGGCCAGGGATGCCGGACCGGACGCCGCCGTCCAGCCCGGTCCGGCGTCGGCATCCGGCCACAGCGCATCCCGACGTGGGCACTGGACGTGCTTCCTTCCACAAGCGACTGATCGCCATCCAGGAATGTGCCGAAAAAGGGCCGCGAGACCCCCGGTCGACGGCGCGCGTGCGGCGCTTGCCGCAATCGGCACGGCAGGGCCGCGATTCGGCAAGCATGGCCCGGCGCACTAGAATGGCGGCCATCGCGGCCACGGGTCGCGCCTTCCCGTCCATTCCGGAGATCGCCTTGAACACCCAGGCCGAAGCCCCCGCCCCGAAAGCGAAGAAATCCGTCGCCCTCTCCGGCACCACCGCCGGCAACACAGCGCTGTGCACGGTTGGCCGCAGCGGCAACGATCTGCACTACCGCGGCTACGACATCCACGACCTGGCCACGCAATCCACCTTCGAGGAAGTGGCGCACCTGCTGCTGCACGGCAGCCTGCCCACCGCATCGCAGCTGAGCGCGTACAAGGCCAAACTGAAGCGGCTGCGCGGCCTGCCGGCGATCGTGCAGGAGGCACTGGAGCTGGTCCCTGCCAACGCGCACCCGATGGACGTGCTGCGCACCGGCTGCTCGGTGCTGGGCACGGTGCTGCCCGAGCGCGACGGCCATCCGCCCAGCGAGGCTCGCGACATCGCCGACCGGCTGATCGCCGGCTTCGGTTCGATGCTGCTCTACTGGTGGCACTTCACCCGCAATGGCCGCCGCATCGACGTGGAAACCGACGACGACAGCGTGGCCGCGCACTTCCTGCACCTGCTGCATGGCGAGCCGCCCTCGGAGCTGCATGCCGACGCGCTGGACAAGTCGCTGATCCTGTACGCCGAGCACGAGTTCAACGCAAGCACCTTCACCGCACGGGTCATCGCCGGCACCGGCAGCGACCTGTACAGCTGCATCACCGGCGCCATCGGTGCACTGCGCGGCCCCAAGCACGGCGGTGCGAACGAGGTGGCGATGGACATCATCAGTCGCTACGACAGTGCCGACGCGGCCGAGGCCGACATCCGTGCGCGCATCGAGAAGAAGGAAATCATCATCGGCTTCGGCCATCCCGTGTACACCACCGGCGATCCGCGCAACCCGATCATCAAGGAGCTGAGCCGCAGCCTGTGCAAGGCCGGCGGCAACCCGGTGCTGTTCGACGTGTCCGAGCGCATCGAAAACCTGATGATGGACACCAAGAAGATGTTCCCCAACCTGGACTGGTACAGCGCCTCCAGCTACCACATGATGGGCGTGCCCACGCCGATGTTCACGCCGCTGTTCGTGATCGCCCGCACTACCGGCTGGGCCGCGCACGTGATCGAGCAGCGCGAGGACGGCAAGATCATCCGTCCCAGCGCCCATTACACCGGTCCGGACGATCGACCCTACGTGCCGCTGGACAGGCGCTGACGCGAATGCCGAAACGATGATGCCGCTGATTCCGCCCGGCACGCTGGACGAGCACGTCAAGGTGACCCTGGTCACCGCCGCGGTGACCGCCGTGGTGGTGCTGCTGCACTACGAAGTACTGCGATGGTTGGCGCGCCGCTACGGCCCGCGCACCCACCATGCCCGCGAACGACGTCGCCACCGGCGTGATTTCATCGGCCTGATCTTCGCCCTGCTGCTGCTGCACGTGCTGGAAATCTGGTGCTACGGCATCGCCTACTACTGGCTGGAGCACCAGCCGGACATGGGATTCGTGCACGGCGAACACGGCATCCGCACCCTGTTCGATGCGATCTATTTCTCGGCCACCATCTACACCACGCTGGGCCTGGGCGACCTGTCGCCGGTCGGTGCGATCCGCCTGGTCAGCGGCATGGAAGCGGTGACCGGGTTGCTGCTGATCACCTGGTCGGCCTCGTTCACCTATCTGGAAATGCACCAGCACTGGACGCGGCCGGACCAGCACGACTGACCGCTTCCTGTCCGCATCGACATCGCACTCATGTTGGATGCGGATGCGATGGACGCCCGCAGTGCCCCCAACCGGCAGCCTCGGTGCAGGCTCGGCTTCCGATCAGGCCAACCCCTCGGCTTCCAGGACCTTCTGCACGGCCGCATCGGCCAGCATGCGGTGCCTGAATGCATCCAGATGCGACAGACCGGACAGGTCCACGCCGACCTTGTCGGCCCACAGCAGGGTGACGAACAGGTACGCATCGGCACCGCTGCGGAAGCCCGCCAGCCAGTTGCCGGTCACGCCCAGGCGTGCATCCGCGGACTCGAACAGCTTGCGCACGCGTGCGCGCGCGACCTGTTTCACCGTGTCGTAGTGCTCGCTGCCGCGCATGAACATGCCCGGCCCGAACAGCGGCTTGAAGGCGGGATGCAGATCGGAATTGACGAACGCGATCCAGCGCATCGCCTCGGCGCGCTGGCGAGGACTGCCGTCGCCGACCAGGCCGGACTCGGGCGCCGAATCGGCGATGTAACCAAGGATAGCGGCGTTCTGGGTCAGCACGAAATCGCCATCCACGAGTACCGGCACCGAACCGGCCGGATTCAGCGCCAGGAATTCCGGCGATTTCAGCCGCTGGGCATCCACGATCTCGGTTGCATACGGTTGGCCGGCCCATTCCAGGACGATATGGTCCGCCGTGGAACAGGCGCCGGGCTTGGAATACAGCTTCATCACGATCTCGCAGTCGGGACAGGGGGCGTCATGATGCCCCCGTCAACGCGATGCTGCGTGGGTCCGGCCGCAACGCGCCGTTGCGCCGCAAGCGTCTGCTCAGCGGCCACGCGGCGGCAATCGATCCACCCGGAAGAAGGTGTGATCGCCGATCGTGGCCACATGGTAGGCATTGCGCCAGCTGGGCTGCGCGATCTGCAGCGCGGCGAAATGGCTGGCGCCGGGCACCAGCTCCTGCCGCTGCGGCGCCGGCAACGCCCAGTTGGCTTCGGCACGGAATGCCACCGACACGGCGCGCGCCCAGGCATCGTTGTTGTGCAGGCGGGTGTCGGGCGACACCAGGGTGGGGGCGAACTGCTTGCGCGCCGTCACCACCTCGCACATCGAATCGCCCCAGCGGCCGCTGTCCTGGCGGCGCAGGGCCACCTCGGCCACGGCCAACTGGCCATGCAGGGGCTGATTGCGCGCTTCCAGATACAAGGTGGTACTCAGGCACAGCGAATCGGCTGCGGGCGGCGGCATCACCGACGCCAGCCACATGAGCCAGGCGAGTTTCATGGTATGGAGAGTCCTGTTTGCGTGAGGCGGCATTCCCCCATCCGGAGGAACGGCTTCGGTCGTACGTCAACGGGAAGGGGGACTTCGGCGGTCCTGAAGTCGACTCCGGCTTCCTGCAGGCGGGATGCCTGCGTGTTGGGCAACGGCTCTGCGGCACGCTTGCTTGCCCGGGCACCATGTCATCGCAATCAGGCGATGCCCATGGGCCGGTGGCCGCATTCAGGCGGCCGAAAACCCGCGCACAGTAGCCGCACAAAACTGAACATCAGGTGAACAATTAAAACACAACATCATGAATTGGTTGGAGTTTTATGCCGATCCACGCTGGAAGCCCGCTATGAACAGGTAGCCTAGTGGCTTGCAAGCGAACAACAACCCCATAGGCACGCCACGGCCAGGAGGGTCGCTGCGATCGCGGTTCCGGTGTTCAGGTATTCTTCATGCCGCAATTCAGGTGCCTGGGCTTGCGTGCGATCGATCATGGCGCTCCTTCGGCCATCGATGCAAAATGACCGGGGAAATACGGGCGATTGCCCGCATCCCCACCCTGCGCATCCACGCCATGGAGATGCGGGCGCCTCCCGCCGCGCCATCCGGAACTGGCATGGGCATCGCAATTTGCATCGGTCCGTCCGCCATGCGTGTCGATTCCGTTAGTTGCGTGTTAACATGGCTTTCACATGTAGCCCCCTACTCTGCCCACCGGCGGCGTGGCATGGGGCCACTCCTGCTTCACCACGCTAGTAAGTCAACACCCCGCAACATTTATCTATCCCTGATACAACGGAGCTGAAATAGATGAACAAGAAACTCCTCTGCGCCGCGCTGCTGAGCGGCCTGGCGGTTGCACAAGTTGCATCCGCGCAGGATTTCGATGATCGCTGGTACATCACCGGCACCGCCGGCATGAACATCCAGGACAACGACCGCGACACCCGCAACGCGCCTTTCGGTGCCATCGGTTTCGGCAAGTTCTTCAACCCGTCCTGGTCGTTCGACGTGGAATTGAACTACCAGAACCCCAAGGTTGACCGCAACCAGGATCTGAACTGGAGCCAGTACGGCATCTCGTTCGACACCCGCTATCACTTCATCGCCGAAGGCCGCAATTGGAATCCCTACCTGCTGATGGGTCTGGGCTACCAGCGCAGCGAGGAAGAGTATGACCAGTCCGGTCTGGGCGGCAATCCTGCCCTGCCGTCGCCCGGCCAGCGCGAAGACGGCAACATCGCCGGCAAGTTCGGCGTCGGTCTGCAGGGCGACCTGGGCCGCGTCGGTATCCGTACCGAACTTGCCTACCGCGCCCACGCCGACGACGACAGCATCGGCGCGCTGTACACCGACGAAGACCACAACGATGGCGAAGACTGGTTCGGCGACGTGCTGGCCTCGGTCGGCGTGGTGATTCCGCTGGGCCCGGAACCGGCTGCCCCGGTTACCGCACCGCCGCCGCCGCCGGATGCCACCTGTGCCGACATGGACAGCGACGGTGACGGCGTGAACGACTGCAACGACAAGTGCCCGAATTCGCAGGCCGGTCAGGCCATCGGTCCGGACGGCTGCCCGGCTCCGGTCACCATCGACCTGCGTGGCGTGAACTTCGACTTCGACAAGTCGACCCTGCGTCCCGACGCAGTGGCGATCCTGAACGAAGCCGTGGGCATTCTGCAGCGTTACCCCGATCTGCGCGTGGAAGTGGCCGGTCACACCGACCTGTGCGGTACCGATGCCTACAACCAGTCGTTGTCGGAGCGTCGCGCCCGCGCCGTGTACGACTACCTGACCAGCAACGGCATCGATGCCGGCCGCCTGGTGGGCCCGACCGGTTACGGCGAGAGCCGTCCGCTGGAACAGACCGAGCAGACGCTGCCGGGCTGCAAGAGCGAAACCAACCGTCGCACCGAGCTGAACATCCAGAACTGATTTCCGGATCCAGCTTGCCTGCAACAGCGAAGCCCGGCATTGCCGGGCTTCGTCTTTTCCGGCGTTCATGCATGAACACG
The DNA here is from genome assembly GCA_003240695.1 of Pseudoxanthomonas suwonensis. Taxonomy (GTDB): domain Bacteria; phylum Pseudomonadota; class Gammaproteobacteria; order Xanthomonadales; family Xanthomonadaceae; genus Pseudoxanthomonas_B; species Pseudoxanthomonas_B suwonensis_A. The sequence continues at coordinate 78,744 of QFNC01000006.1, forward strand.
GCCGCACGGATGCTTGGAGGAAACGCGCGAAGCGCCTACACTGCGCGCACATCCAATCAGGGAACACCCGCACCGATGCGATCGCTACTGGCTGCTTCGACCAGCGCTGCGCTGCTGCTCACTTCCGGACTGGCCATGGCCCAGGCTGGCGACTGCTCCGGCGTGCCCAACGCAATGCCGTTGCGCGACGCGGTGCTGGCTCCGATCGCCAACGAATTGCCGTCCACTTCGCCCTTGCTGGGCAGCAGCGAAGGCGTGCTGGCCATCGCCTACAACGAAGCGCAGTCGGTCGACCAGGTGCTGCTGCGAATCCGCATCGAGCAGTGCAACCAGATGGCCAGGATCCTGCCGGCACCGAGCGTGGTCGATCCGAACGATCCTGCCACCTACAAGCCGCGCACCCAGTTCGACAACACGCCGTGGCGCTTCAACATGGAACAGAACGGCAAGCGCATGACCGCCGACGAGTTCTCGAAGTGGATGGAATCCAAGGGCGTGCGCATCGCCAAGGGCGCCACCCCGGCTCCGGCCCCGATGATCGAGCAAGCCCCGGCAGCCGACGGCCTGGCCCCCGGCAACGTGCCGCCCCCTGCCGATACCCCGGCGCCGCAACCCACCCCCTGATGCGTTCGCCGCACGGCACGGCGGCCGTGCGGCACGGCGTGGCCCGGGTGCTGTCGCGGCTGGGTGTGTGTTCGCGCAGCCAGGCATGCCAGTGGGTCGCCGACGGCCGAGTGTGCTTCGATGGTCGCCCGCTGCGCGATCCGGAACACCCCGTCACTGCCGGTCAGGAAAGCCGCATCACCGTGGACGGCCGGCCACTGCAGCCGCAGGCCTATCGCTACCGCATGCTGAACAAGCCGCGCGGACTGGTGACCACCGCAGCCGACGAGCATGGTCGCGCCACCGTCTACGATTGCTTCAAAGGCGATCTGCCGCACTGGCTGGCCCCGGTGGGCCGCCTGGACAAGGCCAGCGAAGGCCTGCTGCTGCTGTCCAACGACTCGCGCTGGGCCGCGCACATCACCGATCCGGCGAGCGGACCGGTAAAGACCTACCACGTGCAGGTCGAAGGCATTCCGGATGCGCCACTGTTGCAGCGCATGGCGCAGGGCGTGACCGTGGATGACGAACGGTTGTCGGCCGCGTCCGTCAGCCTGCTGCGCTCCGGGACCCGCAATGCCTGGCTGGAAGTGCAGTTGGACGAAGGCCGCAATCGGCACATCCGGCGCCTGCTGGAGGCGTTCGAGCTGCCGGTGCTGCGGCTGGTGCGGACCGCGATCGGCGGGTTGCCGCTGGGCGAGCTGCCCAAGGGCCAGTGGCGCGAACTGACGCCAGCGGAAATCGTCCTGCTGGCACCGGCAACGACACGCACGTGATCACATCTTCGGCATCTGTCCGCCCATCATCCCGCGCATGCCGCGCATCAATCCGCGCATGCCGCCGCGGCTGAGCTTGCCCATCATCTTTTCCATCTGCTGGTACTGCTTCATCAGCTTGTTGACGTCGGCCGGGGTCATGCCCGAGCCGCGGGCGATGCGGGCGCGGCGCGAACCGTTCAGCAGAGCCGGATTGCGGCGTTCCTTCAAGGTCATGGAATTGATGATCGCCACCATGCGCGGAATCTCCTTGCCGGTGATCTGGTTCTTCAGGTCCTGCGGCAGCTGGCCCACGCCGGGCAGCTTGTCCATCAGGCCGTGCAGACCGCCCATGTTCTGCATCTGCTGCAGCTGTTCCTTCATGTCGTTCAGGTCGAACTTCTTGCCCTTGACCACCTTCTCGGCCAGCTGGGTCATCTTGTCCTTGTCCACGCTGGCTTCCACCTGCTCGACCAGCGAAAGCACGTCGCCCATGTCGAGGATGCGGCTGGCCACGCGATCGGGATGGAACACGTCCAGCCCGTCGGTCTTCTCGCCGGTGCCGATGAACTTGATCGGCCGCCCGGTGACATAGCGCACCGACAGCGCCGCGCCACCGCGCGCATCGCCATCGGTCTTGGTCAGCACCACGCCGGTCAGGGGCAGTGCCTCGCTGAAGTGCTTGGCGGTGACGGCGGCATCCTGGCCGGTCATGGAATCGACCACGAACAGGGTTTCCACCGGATTGGCCGCAGCGTGCAACTGCTTGATCTCGGCCATCATCGCCTCGTCGATGGACAGGCGGCCGGCGGTGTCGACGATCAGCACGTCGGCATAGGTCTTGCGCGCATCGTCGATGGCGGCCTTGACGATGGCCTCGGGCTTCTGCGACGGATCGGACGGGAAGAACAGCACGCCGGTCTGCTCGGCCAGGGTCTTCAGCTGCTCGATGGCCGCCGGGCGATATACGTCGGCGCTGACCACCATCACTTTCTTCTTGCGCTTGTCCTTGAGATGTCGCGCCAGCTTGCCCACGGTGGTGGTCTTGCCGGCGCCCTGCAGACCGGCCATCAGGATCACCGCCGGCGGCTGCACACTCAGGTTGAGGTCGGTGGCCGCCGAACCCATCACCGCGGTCAGCTCGTCGCGCACCACCTTGATCAGCGCCTGGCCAGGCGTCAGCGACTTCAGCACCTCCTGCCCCACCGCGCGCACCTTGATGCGCTCGATCAGCGCCTGTACCACCGGCAGGGCCACGTCGGCCTCCAGCAGCGCGATGCGCACCTCGCGCGTGGCTTCGCGGATGTTTTCCTCGGTCAGCCGGCCGCGGCCGCGCAGGCGGTTGATGGTGCCGGACAGGCGCTGGGTCAGGGATTCGAACATCGGGCACCACGGCAGAAGAGACGTCGGACCGAAAAGTATAGCGGCTGCTGGCTTTTGCACCGCGGCATGCGACACTGGCGCGATGACACCGGTTCTCATCGCCATCGCGCTGTACCTGCTCGCCACCGCACTGCTGGTGGGCGATGTGCGGGCCGGGCGCAGTCGGTCAAGACGTGCGTGGCTGCCGGTGGCGCTGGCTCTGGCCCTGCATGCCTGGCTGCACGTGCAGGACTGGCGCGGCGATGGCCGGCTCGATCTGCACTTCTTCGCTTCGCTGTCGCTGACCGGATTGTGCATGGCGCTGCTGACCGCAGCGTATGCGGCATTGGGGCGGATGCCGGCGCTGGGCGTGATCGTGTATCCGCTTGCGGCAGCATGCCTGCTCGGTTACGGCCTGAACGGCTCGGATGCAGCATCGTCCCCTCCATCCGACTGGCGCCTGCAGCTGCATGCCTGGTGCGCGCTGCTGGCCTATTCCACCCTGGCCATCGCGGCACTGCTGGCGGTGCTGCTGTGGCTGCAGGAACGCGCCCTGCGCCAGCACCGCCTGTCCACCTGGCTGCGGGCACTGCCACCGCTGACCGAGCTGGAAACCCTGCTGTTCCGCACCATCGGTGCCGGGTTCGCGCTGCTGACCGCCACGCTGCTGACCGGACTGCTGTTCGTGGACGATCTGATGGCCCAGCACCTGGTGCACAAGACCGTGCTCAGCGTGCTGTCGTGGCTGGCCTTCGGCGCGCTGCTGGTGGGGCGATGGCGATTGGGCTGGCGCGGCCCGGTGGCAGTGCGCTGGACGCTGACGGCGATGGCGTTGCTGGCGCTGGCGTTCTTCGGCAGCGGTTTCGTGCTGGAACTGGTGCTGCGACGGAGCTGAGCCGCTCCGTCGCCACGCGCCGGCGCAGATCTATTTCGACGACTCGGCAGTCGGTTGCGTACCGGCGGTGACGGTTTTCAGGATCACGTAATCGCGGTCGCGGCCCCAGCGCTTGGCTGTCTCGTCCAGTTGCACGCAGGGTTTGCCGCCGCACTCGCCGATGACGATGCTCGACAGCAGCCGCGAGCGCGCGGCATCCATGCGCGCCGCTTCGGCCTGCTGCAGGTTGCTCCACATCAGCCAAGCGCTGCCGAACACGCCGATGATGCAGGCCGCCACGGCCACCGCCATGATCCGCCACCACGCCGCCGTGCCGATGGTGACCAGCCGGTCGGTCTGCTGCGACAGAGTGTTGCCTGCGGTACTCGCACGATTGGCCGAGTTGGCCAGCGAGGCCTCCAGCTGTTCCAGGCGCGGCCATACCTGCTGCTGCAGCCGCTGCTCGAAGCGGCCGGCAAAGCCGTCCAGCATCGCGGTTTCCATGCGCCGCGACGCCGACGCCACGCGGGCGCGGACCAGATCATCCAGCGCGACATCATCGCGCTGAGCCTTGCCTTGGCTGGATAACGCGGACGCATCGCCATCCTTCACCACCTCTACCTCCGGGGCCACGCCGGCCTGCTGCAACATCACCAGGAATGGATTGACGGTATCGACCATGCCGATCAATCCTTACCGGGCCGATCCGGACGGCTGCACCACCTGCGCCGATCCCGGCAACGTGGCCAGGTCCTTGCCATCGTGCATCTGGTAGCGGTTGTCGGCATCGGCACCGTCGGCGATGCGGTGAAGGCCGGTCACCTGGTTGAACTGGGTGATGGTGCCCGACAAGGTGAGGTTGCCTGTGGAACCGACCGTCATGTTGCGCGCAAGCGCCTGCGCGAATGCCAGGCTGGCCTTGTCCGCCGGTCCAACCGACACATTGTTGGCACCGTAGTGCGGAGCGAGCGAGCGAGCGCCGATATCCTGCCCCATGTAGACGCGGGGATCTCCGGCCTTGAAAGCCGATGACGACATCGTCGCCGGCATGCTGCCGAAATCCACCGCATTGCGTTCGGCATCCTTGGCCACTGCAATCATCTTTCGCATGTCCCCTTCGGACAGGGTCAGCTTCACCGTGATCGGGAACGGCCCATTCTCCGACAGCTGGTCGATGGCCTTGTCCTCGCCCTTGCTGAAGCTGAGCGCCTGGAAAGCCTTCAAATCGGCGGCGTTGCGGATCGGCAATTCGAACTGGTACTTGCGGTTGTCGACGATTTCCACCTGATCCTTGAACTGCCGCTGCATGGTCAACTTGACCTGCCCGGGATACTCGATCACGTGGGTGTAGGCGGTGATGCCGTTGTTCGGATTGTAGGTGCTCACCGCCGATCGGAAGGTGTGCGGATCGTTCTGGCTGGTCCGGGTGTAATCGCCGGCTTTCAGTTCCCAGTCCGGCAGGAAATCCTTGCCGTAGGTCTTGATCAGGCGCACGTTGCTGATGCCCTTGTCCGGATCGCTCTTTTCCGGGAACGTGCCCTTGAACAGGATGGCATCGTAGGCCGCACGGCCTTCCCTGGTGTTCAGATCCAGTGTGGCCGTGCGCATCACCGAGCCCTGCATGTCCACGCCGTTGGATGCAGAAGCACTGAAGTGATCGCCCAGGCTGATGCCGATCCCCGCCGTGCGCTTCACCGCATTGCTGTTGCCGGCCGTGACTTCGACCAGGCCACCACCCAGCGATTTGACCGACACGCTGGAGCCTTCCTTGATTTCGCGCTCGCCGGTCACGTTCACGCCCACGCCGCCGCGCTGCAGGCCCAGTTCGCCCTTGCGGCCATTGGTTTCGCTCTGGTCCAGGGTGATGATCACGCCCTTCGGCAGTCTGGCCGGATCGAACGGATTGATGTTGCCCGGTTGTACGCCTTCGGGCACCGATAGCTGGAACTGGACCTTGCCTTGCCGCGACAGCTCGCCTTCAGCGGTCAGCTGCAGCCCGTAGGCCAGCGGCAGCTTGCCCGACAACCTGATGGCGCCTTCCATGGCCACGCTGGCGGTATAGATGTCGCGACCGTCCTTCTGTTCCTTCGAGGCGCTTGCCTTCGCGCTGCCGGACACCGGGCCGAGCGCCGGCGGTTCGACCGTGCGGCTGTACTTGATCGTGTCGGTGTCGATGGCGATGGACTGGTCGCCGATCTTCAACGTGACGGTGTCATTCTCGCCGGTGATCGTCTGCTTCGGGACGGGCGGATTTGTCTTGGCGGTCATGGTGTCCCCTGTGTGATCGGCGATGGCGTGATGGCAGACGGTGGCGTGGCGAGGATCAATCGGTTGCGGCGGGAGCCGTCGGCGAGGTTCCGGGCAGGCGGATGTCCGGCAGCGGCATGCTGGCCAGCGTCTTGATGTCCTTCACCCGCTGCGTCTTCAGCGCTTCCAGGAATGGACGCAGCTGCGCATCGCCGCCCTGCACGCGGCGGCTGATGGCGAGCGTACCCACCGTATCCGCGCGCAGCCGCACGTAGCGATAGCCGTTCCACTCGATGATCGTGCTGTCCTCGCCCTGCGGCTGCGACAGCAGGAAATCCAGCAGCACCTGTTCGGTGTCCTCGCTGGCCAGCAACTCCTGATTGGCCAGCGGATCGCTGGCCTTTCGGTCCTTGATCTGCTGGGCCATGTGGCTGGCGATCTGCAGCGGCGTGGCCTCGGTCAGCAGCACGTCCAGGATCAGCATGCTTTGGTAGTTGTCGGGACTTTGCCCGGCCGGCACGTATTCCTGCTTGATCTGGGTGCCGCCGAAGTGCGACCACGCCAGCCGGTAGGACGTGCCGTCGAACTGGATCGGCCCGGGCACGCCGAGATAATCGGTGACCGGCTTGGCCCGCTGCTGCGGGGCTGGAACATCGCGCGCGTGGGCGGTTCCGAGCAGGCCACAAGTGGCCGCGGTGGCCATCGCAATGGACAGCAACCAACCCCGGGGCCGGCGCAAACGGATGATGGATGACATGGTGGACTCCCTGGTGATGATGACGAATGACAGGCGGAAGCCTGCTCCGTGCGTTGTCGGCTTCCCTTCCCCCCGCGTGCAGCTTATACCTGTTCGATGGCGTCCGCCAGACGGTCCACGGCGATGACCTCCAGATCCTTGATGCGTCCGGATTTCGGTGCATTCGCCCGCGGCACGATGGCCCGCCGGAAGCCGTGGGTGGCGGCTTCCTTCAGCCGTTCCTCGCCGTTCGGTACCGGGCGGATCTCGCCGCTCAGCCCCACTTCGCCAAAGGCCACGGTTTTCTCCGGCAGCGGCAGGTCGCGCAGCGAGGACAGCACCGCCAGCAGCACCGGCAGGTCGGCGGCGGTTTCCTGCACGCGGATGCCGCCGACCACGTTCACGAACACGTCCTGGTCGCCGGTCATCACCCCGCCATGCCGATGCAGCACCGCCAGCAGCATGGCCATGCGATTACCTTCCAGCCCCACCGCCACCCGGCGCGGATTGGACAGGTGCGAGGCATCCACCAGCGCCTGCACTTCCACCAGCAGCGGCCGGGTGCCTTCGCGGGTCACCAGCACGCAGCTGCCGGGCTGGCCGGTGCTTCCGCCGGTGAGGAAGATCGCCGACGGGTTGGCCACCTCGCGCAGGCCGCGGTCGCCCATCGCGAACACGCCCAGTTCGTTGACCGCGCCGAAGCGGTTCTTGAACGCGCGCAGCACCCGGAAGCGGCTGCCGGCATCGCCTTCGAAATACAGCACCGCATCCACCATGTGCTCCAGCACCCGCGGCCCGGCGATGCCGCCCTCCTTGGTGACGTGGCCGACCAGGAACACGGCGGTGCCGGTTTCCTTGGCATAGCGCACCAGCCGCGCCGCGGCCTCGCGCACCTGGCTGACCGACCCCGGCGCGGCGGTCAGCGTTTCGGTCCACAAGGTCTGGATGGAGTCGGCAACGATGAAGCGCGGCCGCGCCTGCACCGCCTGCTGCAGGATGCGCTCCACGCAGGTTTCGGCCAGGCCCTGCAGGCCGTCCAGCGGCAGTCCCAGCCGGGTGGCGCGACCGGCCACCTGGCCCAGCGATTCTTCGCCGGTCACGTACAGGCCCGGCACGCTCGGCGCCATCGCCGCCAGCGCCTGCAGCAGCAACGTTGACTTGCCGATGCCCGGATCGCCGCCGATCAGCACCACCGCGCCGGTGGCCAGCCCACCGCCCAGCACCCGGTCGAACTCGCCGATGCCCGTGGACACCCGTTCGGTTTCACTGTGCTGCACCTGCTGCAACGCCGTGATGCGCGGCGCATCCACCGCCCCGGCCCAGCCACCACGGCGCGATGCCGGCGCCTTGCCGCTCTCCAGCACGATCTCGGCCAGCGTGTTCCAGGCGCTGCAGGCCTCGCACTGGCCCTGCCACTTGCGGTGTTCTGCCCCGCATTCGGTGCACACGAATGCGCTGCGCGGACGGCTGGCTGCAGATGGCTTGGCGGACATGTGGATCTGTGTTGAATGCGGGTTCGGAGGCGGCACGGTAGCACCGCGGCGTCTCACCGGCCGAGCCGGCGACGGCCATGCAGACATCGTCACGCGCTGTTTTCGTCGCTGAATCGCAGCCGGCATGGATCGCTTGCCTTCACGAGTCGTGGCATTCCTGCCAAGCCACCATGCGCACAACCTGTCGCCACATACGAGAGCAGCTCGCCATGTCACCACGTTCTGCCACCGCCATTCCCGCCCGCCAGCCATTGGCGCTCGCCGTGATCGGTGCCATCGTCCTGCTCGGCGCCTGCGCGCGCAGCCCGAGTCCGGATCTGGCAGCCATGCAGCCATCCTCGACGCCGGCTATCCATGCCGCGACGACATCCGCATCCACGGCTGCGTCCACCCCGCCGGCACCGACCGCACCCACGATGGCCATGGCGACGCCTGCGGCTGCAACCGGCGAGCCGACTGCCGCGACTGAAGCGCCATCGCCCGCACAACCGCCGGCCACTGCAACGCCGCCGGCAGCTCCGCCTGCGGCAACGCCGACCGCGCCGGCAGAAGCTGCACCAGCGCCTGCAACCGCCGCGCCGGCCGACGCCACGCTGGCCAAGGATGCGGTGCTGCGGGCGCAGGTGCTGCTCGATCGCAACTGGTTCTCCCCGGGCGAGATCGACGGCAAGGGCGGCACCAACACCCGTCGTGCGGTGGCCGCGTTCCAGACCTTCAAGGGCCTGCCCTCGACCGGCGAACTGGATGCCGCGACCTGGCAGGCACTGGGCGCTGAGGGCACGCCGGCACTGGTGTTGTACACGCTCACCGATGCCGACGTGGCCGGGCCGTTCGTGCGCGTGCCCAAGGACATGATGCAGCAGGCGAAACTGGAGTCGCTGGGCTACGGCTCGGTCGAAGAGCGACTGGGCGAGAAGTTCCACGCCGCGCCGGCACTGCTGAAGTCGTTGAACCCGGGCAAGAACCTGTCCGCGGCCGGCACCCAGATCGCGGTGCCGAACGTGCTTGGCCTGGCGGCACCGGCCAAGGCCGCCACGGTGGTGGTGAAGAAAGCCGATTCGTCGGTGAATCTGGTGGATGCGGCCGGCAAGACCTACGCCCGCTTCCCGGCTTCGTCGGGCAGCCAGCACGATCCGCTGCCGATCGGCGAATGGACCATCAACGGCGTGGCCAGGAATCCGCCGTTCAACTACGACCCGACATTGTTCTGGAACGGCAATCCGAAGCATTCCAAGGCGACCATCGCGCCCGGTCCGAACAATCCGGTGGGTCTGGCCTGGATCGATCTGAGCAAGGAGCACTACGGCATCCACGGCACGCCCGAGCCGGCCAACATCGCCAAGACCCAGTCCAACGGCTGCATCCGGCTGACCAACTGGAGCGTGCTGCATGTGGGTCAGGCCGTGTCGCCGGGCATGAAGGCCATCCTGCAGGAGTGATCGCGGTCACCCTGCCGCGGTGGCAAATCGTCAGCGGTGACTGCCACAATGCAGCAACCGGGTTTTCCGCGCGAGGCGATGACCGATGCTGAAGGGTGTGCTGCTGTTTCTGGCTGGCCTGCTGGTCGGCGCGAACGTGGTGTATTTCCTGATGGTGCGTCAGGGGCTGCCCGCGCCGCAGCCCGACGTTCCGGCCACGCCGCCGCCGGCGGCTGCCACCACGGTCGCGACGGCGCCGGCAGCGGTCGCGTCCGCACCCGCGGACACCACCGTGCAACCCGGCAACGCAGCCGGGGTGGCGGTTCCCACGGCATCACGCATCCAGAGCGAACCGCTGGCACCGGACACGGGAACGCTTGCGCCGCCGCAGGTGCTGGCACCCTCGGCCACGGCCATCACCGCGCAACCGGCCGCGGCCGCAACGATCGACTTGATGCTGCCGGTGGCCGGCATCACCCGTGCGCAGCTGACCGACACCTTCCACGACAAGCGCGGTACCGAACGCGAGCACGAAGCGCTGGACATCATGGCCCCGCGCGGCACCGCCGTGTACGCGGCAGCCGACGGCTTCGTGCGCAAGCTGTTCAACAGCCAGCGCGGCGGCATCACCCTGTACCAGTTCGATCCCGGGCAGAAGTACTGCCTGTACTACGCGCACCTGGACAGCTATGCACCCGGCATCGTCGAAGGCCGGCAGCTGAAGCGCGGCGAGGTGATCGGCTATGTCGGCAGTTCCGGCAATGCCAGCCCGGATGCGCCGCACCTGCATTTCGCGGTGTTCCTGCTGGGACCGGACAAGGCCTGGTCCGGCGGCACGCCGATCAACCCGTTTCCGTTGATGACCGGCCAGCGCTGAATCCCGCGGCCGCGTTACCATGGGCGTTTCCCGCTTCCGACGCCGCGCATGAACGCATTGCTCCGCATCGCTCCCGTCCTCGTCATCGCAGTGCTTGCCGCCTGCAGCACCGGTCCGGTGCGACGGGTGTCCGAACCGGCGGCCAGCATCCAGCAGCTGAGCGTGCGCGCGGACGGCAGCTGGACAGTGGAGGTGCGCCTGCACAACTACAGCAGCATTCCGATGCAATTCGATCGGGTGGAACTGGCGCTGACCATCGCCGGTCAGTCCGCGGGCAGCGTGCAGGCCGCGCCGGCCTTGCGCGTGGGCCCGGAATCGGCGGATGTGGTCAGCATCGCGCATGCACCAGCCGCCACCGCGCGCATGGCGCTGACCGATGCCTTGGCCGCCAACCGGGCGGTGGACTACCGCCTGGAAGGCAGCGTGCAGGCCACGCCGGAATCCGGCAAGCAGCGCAGTTTCGACGTGAAGCGCGACAGCCGGCTGAGTCCAGTCCCCGGCCTGCCCGGCGTGCTGCGCTGAGTGGATTCATCGCTCCAATCCCAGCCCGTAGGCTTCTCCGGTCGGCACCGTACGGCGGTCGATCCCATTCCACACAGGACTTCGTCATGAGCAGCCAGTATTCCGCCCCGCTTTCCGACATGCGTTTCGCGCTGTTCGACGTGCTGAAGATGGACCAACAGGTGCAGGCGCTGGGCTTTGAAGAAGCCAATCGCGACCTGATGGACGCGGTGCTGGACGAGGCCGCGCGCTTTGCCGAAACCGTGTTGGCCCCGCTGAATGCCGTGGGCGACCGCGAGGGCTGCCGCTTCGATCCGGCCACTGGTGCGGTCACCACCCCGCCCGGCTTCCGCGACGCCTATGCGCAGTACGTCGAGAACGGCTGGGCCAGCCTGACTGCGCCGGCCGAGTACGGCGGGCAGAATCTGCCGCATGCACTGGGTGCACCGATCAAGGAGATGATCGATGCCGCGAATCTGGCCTGGGGCAACTTCCCGCTGCTGTCGCACGGCGCCACCGAGGCCTTGTTGCAGCACGGCACCGACTGGCAACGCGAGACTTTCCTCAAGCCTCTGGTGGACGGCCGCTGGACCGGCACCATGTGCCTCACCGAACCGCACTGCGGCACCGACCTGGGCCTGCTGAAGACCCGGGCCGTGCCGCAGGATGATGGCACCTACCGGATTACCGGCACCAAGATCTTCATTACCGCCGGCGAACACGACTTCACCGACAACATCGTGCATCTGGTGCTGGCGCGCCTGCCAGACGCGCCGGCCGGCAGCCGCGGCATCAGCATGTTCATCGTGCCCAAGCGGCTGGCGAATGATGATGGCAGCAGCGGCGAGGCCAACGGCGTGCGCTGCGGTGCGATCGAGCACAAGATGGGCATCCATGGTTCGGCTACCTGCGTGCTGAATCTGGATGATGCCAAGGGCTGGCTGATCGGCGAGCCGCACAAGGGCCTGCATGCCATGTTCACCATGATGAACTCCGCACGCGTGGCCGTGGGCCTGCAGGGCCTTGCGCTGGCCGACCGTGCCTGGCAGAACGCCTTGCGCTACTCGCGCGAACGGCTGCAGATGCGCGCCCTGACCGGACCGAAATACCCGGACAAGCCGGCCGACCCGATCATCGTGCACCCCGATGTGCGGCGCATGCTGCTGACCCAGAAGGCGCTGGTGGAAGGCGGACGCCTGCTGGGTTACCACGCCACCGGGCTGGTGGATACCGTGCTGCACGGGCAGACGCCCGACCAGCGCCGCCAGGCCGACGAGCTGCTGGGCTTCCTTACCCCGATCGTCAAGGCCTGCCTGACCGAATGGGGCGTGGAATGCACCTATCACGCCCAGCAATGCTTCGGCGGCCATGGCTACATCGCCGAGCACGGCATGGAACAGCTGGCCCGTGATGCCCGCATCACCACCCTGTACGAAGGCACCACCGGCGTGCAGGCACTGGACCTGGTCGGCCGCAAGCTGTTGCAGCTGCAGGGTGCCGGTCTGCGCGTGTTCGGCGGCATGCTGGAAGCCTTCTTCCGCGAACAGGCCGGCAATGCCGACCTGGCCGAATTCCTGCAGCCGTTGCAGGCCGCGGCGGCCCAGTCGCAGCAACTGGCGCTGCACATCGGCACCCAGGCGGCACAGAATCCCGACGAAGCCGGTGCGGCATCGTGGGACTTCCTGTTCCACTGCGGTTACGTGGTGCTGGCCTACTGGTGGGCCCGCGCCGTCGCCGCCGCCGATGCCGCGCCGCACCTGTCGCAGGCGTTCAAGGATGCCAAGCGCGCCACCGCACGCTTCTACTTCAGCCGCATCCTGCCGCGCACGCACACACATGCCGCCGCCATCCAGGCCGGCAGTGCGTCGCTGATGGCGCTGGACGCGGACCACTTCGACGCTGCCAGCTGAGCGCCCGCGCGGGCACGGTTCGATGCCGCTTCGATCCGGCGTCGGCATCGACCCTATGCAAGCTGTCATCGATGCCGTATAAGCTGGTGTCCCGATGGCCACCTGCAATGCGACCCGGCGTTCTTCCAGCCCCGCACCCACGGGCGCTGGCACCGCTCTGCCGCCGCCGGATGCACCTGCAACGGCGCTCCCACGACTGCGTCTGCTGTCGCTGGATGCGCACGGCCGGGTGCTGGACTGGATCCGCTGGCAGGACGCCGCCTGCCTGTACGCGCGCGATGCCGTATCGTGGACCCTGGGCGAGCCCTGCCTGACCGTGCACGGTGGCCTGTCGCGGCTCACCGGCACGCGCAGCCGGCTGCACATCCATCCCATCATCGCCTCGCGCGGGCATGTGCGGCCGCAGGGCATGGACCCCACTCCCGGGCTGACCAACACGGCCCTGTTCGCCCGCGACTGCCATCTGTGCCTGTACTGCGGCCGCACCTTTTCCCGCCTGCAGTTGACCCGCGATCACGTGCAACCGATCTCGCGCGGCGGCAGGGATATCTGGGAAAATGTGGTCAGCGCCTGTTTTCCATGCAATTCGCGCAAGGGTGGGCGCACCCCGCAGCAGGCCGGCATGCCGTTGCTCGCCGTACCCTACCGGCCCAGTTGGATCGAGCACCTGCTGCTGAGCAACCGCAACATCCTGGCCGACCAGATGGCCTTCCTCACGGCGCAACTGCCGCGGCCGTCGCCCCGCATCGCGAGCTGACCGACTGCTGCGACCGGCGTTCAGCGCGGCTCCAGCGATCGCGCCATTCAGGCCTGTGAATTCCAATGGACTGACGTAGAATCCAGCTTCCTCCTGGCTGCGCACGCGCATGAATCCCCGGGTCAGTTTCGTCGGTCTCGACTCCAGCTATGGCCAGCGCCTGCGCGATCAGTTCCTGCAGGCGTGCCAGACGTTGGAACTGCCGATCGGCCTGGCCGATGACGCGCACCCTGCCACCCACGCCATCGTCGACATGGACAGCGTCTACGGCCCGATGAGCTGGATCCGCCTGCACGGGCAGAACACGCTGGTGGTGGGCCTGACCAGCGCACCGCGCACCAACGCCGAATACCATCTGCCGCGCAACTATACCGAAGCGGACCTGCACGCGCTGCTGCGCCAAATCGCCGCCGACGCCGGCATGGTGTCCGGTGAGGACGGCCATGCCGTGATCGATGTCGCGGCCAGCATCGCCCCTGCCCCATCGAACGCGGCAACCGTCATGCCGTTGCTGTCCAGCACCGATGCCGATGCAGCACCGACACTGACCCATTGGCTGCGTCCGGGCTCAGCCGGTGGCCGCTACCGCTTCCAGCGCGGTTCCGCGCCTGCAGTGTGGATCGACAGCGATGCGGGCCTCTACCACGGCCCGGACACGCTGAAGCCGCTGGCCGGCTATTTCACCGAACCGGTGGCACTGACCGAGCTGCAGCCACTCGATTCGGAAGCATGGGACGCGGCCATCGCCAGGTCCGGACCGGCGCAGTCGTTGGCGCGCCTGCGCTGGTACGGCGCGCTGCTGAATGCCCATGGCCGCCTGCCGGCCGGCCATGAGCCCGACACACGTTTCCACATGCCGGGCTGGCAAGCCAGCGAGCGTGAATTCCCCCGCCATTTCCGCATCGCCACCGCGATGCTGCGCGGGCCGGCTACTCTGGCGCAGATCGCCGAAGCGGCCAACGTGCCCGAGACCGAGGCCGCCGACTTCATCCATGCGGCCCTGGTCTGCGGCCACGCAACGGTCGTGGAATCCAGCGCGTCCTCCGGCGATGCCCAGCGCGCCCCGGGCGGGCTGTTCGCGCGCCTGCGCGGGCGCTGATCACTTCGCGCCAGGCACACACGCCTCACGGCCGGCGGACTTACAATGCCGGCATGATCGACACCCAGCGCTATCCGCTTTTGTCGCGGATCGACACTCCGGCCGACCTGCGCCGCCTGCCCGAATCGCAACTGCGCGCCGTCGCCGACGAGCTGCGCGCATATCTCATCGAATCGGTGGGCAAGTCCGGCGGCCATTTCGGTGCCAACCTGGGCGTGGTGGAACTGACCACCGCCCTGCATTACCTGTACGACACGCCGGAGGATCGCATCGTCTGGGACGTCGGCCACCAGGCCTACCCCCACAAGATCCTCACCGGTCGGCGCGACCGCATCCACACGGTCAAGCAGAAGGACGGCGTGGCCCCGTTTCCCAAGCGCGAGGAAAGCGAATTCGACACCTTCGGCGTCGGCCATTCGTCCACCTCGATTTCCGCGGCACTGGGCATGGCGATCGCCAATGCCCGCAGCGGCGATCCGCGCAAGGTGGTCGCGGTGATCGGCGATGGCGCGATGACCGCCGGCATGGCCTACGAGGCGCTGAATCACGCCGGCGGCATGGACGACGAACCCGACGTGCTGGTCATCCTCAACGACAACCGCATGTCGATCAGCGAGGCGGTGGGCGGCGTGACCCGCATGCTGGGCCGGATGAGCGGCAATCGCACCCTGAATGCCTTGCGCGAAAGCGGCAAGAAGCTGCTCGGCGACAAGGATGCCGCCCCGGCCCGCTTCATGCGCCGCTGGGAAGAACATTGGAAGGGCATGTTCGTGCCGTCCACCCTGTTCGAGGAAATGGGCTTCCACTACACCGGCCCCATCGACGGCCACGACATGGCCGCGCTGGTGGCTACCCTGCGCACGCTGAAAGGCCTGAATGGACCGCAGCTGCTGCACGTCATCACCACCAAGGGCAAGGGCTACGAACGCGCCGAAGGCGACCAGATCGGCTACCACGCGGTCTCGCCGTTCGACCCGGATCTGGGCGTGGTCAGCAAGCCCGGTGCGGTGAAGAAACCCACCTACACCGACGTGTTCGGCGACTGGCTGTGCGACATGGCCGCCGCCGACGGCAGCCTGCTGGGCATCACCCCGGCCATGCGCGAAGGCTCCGGACTGGTGCGTTTCAGCCAGGAATACCCCGACCGCTATTTCGATGTCGCCATCGCCGAGCAGCATGCCGTCACCCTGGCCGCGGGCATGGCCTGCGAAGGCGCCAAGCCGGTGGTGGCGATCTACTCCACCTTCCTGCAACGCGCCTACGACCAGCTGGTGCACGATGTCGCCATCCAGAAACTGGACGTGCTGTTCGCGATCGATCGCGGCGGCGTGGTCGGCCCGGATGGGGCCACGCATGCCGGCAACCTGGACCTGTCGTTCCTGCGTTGCGTGCCCAACCTGCTGCTGATGGCGCCTGCCGACGAGAACGAATGCCGGCAGATGCTGACCACCGGCTTCGAGCACCACGGCCCGGCGGCGGTGCGCTATCCGCGCGGCACCGGTCCCGGCGTGGCGGTGCAGCCCACGCTGCAGGTGCTGCCGATCGGCAAGGCCGAGGTGAAGCGCAGCGGCTCCGGACTGGCGCTGCTGGCGTTCGGCGCGCTGGTGCCGGTGGCGCAGCAGGTGGGCGAGGACTTCAACCTGACCGTGGTCAACATGCGCTTCGTCAAGCCGCTGGACCGGGCGCTGCTGCTGGAGCTGGCGAAGACCCACGAGGGTTTCGTGACCCTGGAAGACAACGTGGTGGCCGGCGGCGCCGGCTCCGGCGTGGCCGAACTGCTCAGCGAGGCCGGCATCGTCCTGCCGATCCTGCACCTGGGCCTGCCCGACAGCTTCCAGCACCACGCAAGCCGCGAACAGCTGCTGGCCGAGGCCGGCCTGGATGCCGCCGGGATCAGCGCGGCGGTGCGGAAGCGCTGGCCGCAGTTGCAGGCGCTGCAGCAGGCGGCTGCGGTGTAAACCTATTAGGGCACGATCATGTCCAATGCGCGGTTCGTTCTAAGCCCTCGCCCATCCCGTCGGTCAGCGTCCAGTACAGCTGCGAGCCCCCGCTGGCCATGCTGGTGGCCAGCATCACGATCAACGTGGCACGCAACCCCTGCACCACCAGCGCCATCATCGAGTCGCGCGACTGCCTGACCGGGACAGATTGCGCCCGGTTTGGCCGCGCCAGGCCGATTCAAGGCGAAGGCACCTCCTGCAGTTTTCCATCGACCAGGCGTTCGATCTTGGTGACCGGTTTTTTGGAATCCGTGCTGTCCTCGCTGACGCGTTCGACCAGGACGGCATCACCACCGTGCACCTTGTACGTTTCGAATACATGCAGGCAGCAGCCGTCGGTGAAGGACAGTGCCAAACTGCCATCGGCGTTCACCGAGAATGGCGCATTGGCGCCCTTCATCAACTCCGTCATTGCTTCGCTGCGGACGAATGTTGTGGATTTTGGTTCGAACAGGAACACGTCGTAGGAACGGCCGCCATAGCCACCTTCGCGACCGGTTGCGATCATCAGATCGTCGCGGCCGTCGCCGTTCAGGTCGCCCAGAACGAAGGTGTAGCCGTGTTGCTGATAGTCTTGGGCAAGCGAACCGCGGTAGGCGGTGGCCGCGGAATTGACATAGATGGTGTCGACCTGCAGCGACTGGGCGATGCCCTGCGGGCCGCGAATCGCGACCGTGGCACCGCCATCGCAATGCTGCACTGTGTCGACGAATTCGGTGCAATTCGATGCCGTCAGCTGCAGAGACAAGTCGCCAATGGTCAGGGACAGGCGGCCTTGGGAGTCCAAGGCCGCATTGGCAGCTGCAGCCGGCGATGAATCGGTATTGTGCATGGCACGTCCTTCGGGTTGTGCGGGAATGGATTGTGGGGCCGACGTGCTGCCGACCGTGGATGGCGAGGCCTGTTGCGCCTGATCAGCAAAGGGCGGCTGCTGGCAGGCGCACAGCATGACGGTGAAAACGCAACTCGTGAGGGACCTGACGTCCATGAATCAAGATTCCAGAAAGATAGTCAGCGAATGGGTACTGCTTCAGGCAGGCTGCAGTTCGAATAGATGACTCGACACGTTTCCTTGTTATCGGCGCAAATCTTCATGCCATCAGCTTCCGCGATTTCTGCATAAGGAGCAGAACGGTAATATACCCCCCCCCCTTTTACAGCAATCATGACTGCGCATTGGTTCCGATACGCAAATAGGTTATCGCACTCCCCCCCACCCTTATTAAGGCAGTCTGCCTTCGCTAAACGCATGGCATCGTTTTTCGATGGAGCACCTGTAGAGAATCCTGTTACTGGGTGTACATTATCTACCACCATGGCCCCCCAGCGGTCCGCCCATTCATGCTTGATGATGATTGGCTGCTGATATACAGGTTGCCGGCTGTTGTTTTGCGGAGCGGTGACATAGGGTGATCCGGGCATACCCGGCGGTACACAATTCGGGTTTCCTGCAGAAGGTATGCCCATCCCACATTGCGCAGCCACATTACCGCTCAGCAGAAAGAAGGATAACCAAATGGCAGATTTACTGGACATGCGAACCATAAACGCTAACCTCATCTCAAGAAGAAGGTGGGGGCGTGTACTTCCCCGTCTTCTGCGGTATCACATGTTCGGGCTGAGCAGGTGCTGAATTCCCCACAGTTCGACTGGCTTGGTTATCAAATACATTAGGAGCAGGTTTTCTAGTCCCGACCCTATCAGCCCCTTGATCACGCTGCGTTGCCTGTGGCTGCCCCTGATTCACCACTCCCCCGCTCATCGGCATCATCCCGCCGCGGCCATCCGGACGCATCGCCGATGCAGCCGCACCGCCACTGGCGAACTGGGCCATTGCATTGTAGCCGCCGAAGTTCGCCAGCGTGCCCTGGAAGAACATCGCCGCGATCGGCGGGGTGCCCATGATCAGCACCGACAGGATCATCCCCAGGCCGCCCTGCTGCATCGCAACACTGCTCATGCCGTCATTGAACCGCACACCGAGCAGGCTGCCCAGCACCGCATCACCCCACATCTTGGCTGCCACACGCCACACCACGTCCAGGCTGAGCGACACCATCGCCGCCAGCACCGCCATCGAGAACAGCGTGCCTATACCGTACCACAGCCACTTCCAGAACATCTGCTTGGTCGACTCGAACAGCAACATCAGGATGAAGATCGGACCCAAGCCGATGAACAATGTCATCGCCCCCTCGTATAGCAGCAGCATCGAGCCGCCCAGGATGCCAGGACCGGCCATGCCGAAGCCCTGAACATCATCGCGCGGTTCTTGTCGTCCTCGATGGCCACGTCGTTGGCCACGTCTGACCTGCCCCCACTGAGCCGTACCAAGTGAAGCTGTAAAGTCCGTTAACCAAGAGGGCGTGCTTGCTTACGACGGCCACATCACGCTGCCTTGCGGGAAGACGGATGCGATCTTCCTGGAGATCCGAAACTACAGGAAGGACAACCAAACGCTGTTCATGGCCATACCCTACCGTCATGCTTCGTCCGCGGACGGATTCGCCGTTCACCGACCAAAATTTCTCGGCTTCGACGAGACGGAAGAACCGGATTGCGAAGGCCTCGCGAAAGATTTTTTCAAGGGTGTCGATTCTCACAGCGAAGCATCGAAGGTTTGGGAAGCGCATCGTGAAGACAGCATCTGACCCGGTTGCCGCCCAACCATTCGTTCACGTCGATCCGGCTTGACCCGGGCGTCAGACATTTCCCTTCCAGTCCATTCCACAATCCGGCAAGGCTTCCCCAGGCACAAAGGTGCCATCAGACCGACTTGCCTGATTCACCCCTCCTCCGCCACATGCGCACGCCGCCACTGGTGGAAGCTGCGCAGCACCCACGGCTTCTGCGCCAGTACCAGTCCCACGCCCACGCGCTGCTCGGCCGGCAGGGTGGCATCGCGCAGCAGCAGGGCGTCGAAATCGCGCGCCAGTTCGCGCAGCCGCTCCTGCAGGGCCTGCACGCCGTCCGGACTGAGGCTGCCGATCAGCAGGTACAGCGCATCCTGCTCGCCGTCGAACGGATCGGCGAAATAGTCCTGCAGCAGCTGCTCGCGGAAGAAGGTTTCCATCGGTCCGTTGCGGCGCCAGCGGAAATTGCGCGAGGTCAGCGGACGGCCGCGGTTGCCCGGCAGCAGTTCGATGATGCCCAGCCGGTCCAGCCGCGCCAGCAACCGGATCCATTCCACCTCGCTGAAGCGGAAGCGGCTCTGCACGTCCTCCAGCCGCCAGCGGCCCAGCACCAGGAACAGCACCAGCAGCAGCGGCGGATCGGCCACCAGCGCGCGTTCCTGCGCCTCGCTCAGTTCCGACAGCTCGGGACGCGCACGCTCCGCCTCGGCAGCCAGTTCCGACAGCCCCAGATCCAGCACCTCGCAGATCGCTTCCATGCGCTTCAGGCTGATCGCCCGCAGCGAGAACATCCGCTTCACCGCCGCCTCGCTCAGGCCCAGCCGGATGGCCAATTCACGGTAGCCGATGCCCTGCGCACGCAGGCAGCGTTTCAGCGCATCCACCAGATCCACGGACAGGCTCAAGTCGACGATTCCGATACCAGACCAGCCAACTATAGGCCACTTCGTCGATGAATGTTGATTCCGGCCGGGCGGACCGGCAGGGTGGTTCCGTGCCGACGATGTCGCCGGCACTGGCGCCCTTCAGGGCGCAACACCCGCACAGGAGCCGTACCCATGACATCCACACCGTCCACCACCGCCACGCGCCCCACGCCGGCCTTCGTCGGCGCATCCTGGACCGCCTTGCTGATCGGCCTGACCGCCTACTGCACCGGCCTGTGGAACGCCAGCATGCCGCTGAACGCGAAAGGCTACTACCTCACCCTGATCCTGTTCGGCCTGTTCGCGGCCGTGTCGCTGCAGAAAAGCGTGCGCGACCGCAACGAAGGCCTGCCGGTGACCAACCTCTATCACGGCCTGAGCTGGACGGCAGTGGTCATCTGCCTGACCCTGCTGACCATCGGGCTGTGGAATGCCGCCATCACGCACAGCGAAAAAGGCTTCTACGCCATGTCCTACCTGCTGGCACTGTTCGGATCGGTGGCCGTGCAGAAGAACGTGCGCGACATCGCGCTGGACGACCGCGGCAACGGCCACGTTCCCCCGGCGCTGCCGCAATCCGCCGAACGCAACTGGGCGGAAGGCGACCTGTAACCGCGTCGCATCGTTTTCGCATTGCGACAGGGACGCCGCGAACCGCATTCGGGCGGGTTGCCGGAGCAGGGACGCTCCGGCACTTTGTCGCATGCGCCCGCATCGGGCCACGCAGGGATCACGGCATGCGGTATTTCGCCAGGAAGGCAGCCTGGTCGTAGTCGTATTCCATGACGCACAGGGAGAATGCCGCATCGAACTGCCGGCGGGTGATCTCGCGGTGCTCGTCCAGGTTGCGGTAGCCGCATTCGCACATGGCCTTGGCCACGGTCTCGCCGCGGACGGCACGCATCTCCGGCACGCATTGCCGGTCGACGAAATCATCGCGCGAGGCGATGGCCAGCGTGTCCTGCGCCAGCACGCTGCTTGCCAGCAGACAGATCACGCCCATGGCTGCGGTTCGAATCACCCGTGTGCGCATATGCCCCCCCCGATGGGTCCTGTCGCACCGGTTGCGCGACCGTGCCGGCAGCGTAACCCAGTCGGGACGGCATGCCAATGTCCGGCAGGCGCCGGTCCGCACGGATTTCAGCAGCCTCGCGCGCCGGCCCGGAACGGTTGTCCGGAACGCATCCACATCCGCAAACCGCTCAGGCGCCAATCACACCCAGTTCGCGGCCGATCTGGGTGAAGGCATCGATGGCGCGATCCAGATGCTCGCGGGTGTGCGCGGCGCTCATCTGCGTGCGGATGCGCGCCTGGCCTTTCGGCACTACCGGGAAGAAGAAACCGATCGCGTAGATGCCCTCTTCCAGCAGCCGCGTGGCGAATTGCTGTGCCAGCGGCGCGTCGTACAGCATCACCGGGGCGATGGGATGCACACCGGGCTTGATGTCGAAACCGCGCGCGGTCATCTGTTCTCGGAAATAAGCGGTGTTCACCGCCAGCTGCTCGCGCAGATCACCGGCAGCCGACAGCATCTCGAAGGCCTTGATGCCGGCCGCGACCACGTGCGGCGGCAGCGAGTTGGAAAACAGGTAGGGTCGCGAGCGCTGGCGGAGCAGTTCGATCACCTCGCGCTTGGCCGTGGTGAAGCCGCCCAGCGCGCCGCCCATGGCCTTGCCCAGCGTGCCCGTGAAGATGTCGATGCGGTCCATCACCCCCTTCACTTCGGCGCTGCCGCGACCGCTGGCACCGAGAAAACCGGTGGCATGGCATTCGTCGATATGCACCAGCGCGTCGTATTTCCGTGCCAATGCGGTGATCTCGTCCAGCGGGGCGATGAAGCCGTCCATCGAGAACACGCCGTCGGTGGTGATCAGGATCGTGCGCGCGCCATCGGCCCGGGCCTGTTTCAGCTGCGTTTCCAGCTCGGCCATGTCGCAGTTGGCATAGCGATAGCGCTTGGCCTTGCACAGGCGCACGCCGTCTATGATGGAAGCGTGGTTCAGCGCATCGGAAACGATCGCATCGCCCTCGTCCAGCAGCGGTTCGAACAGGCCGCCGTTGGCGTCGAAGCAGGCGGCATACAGGATCGTGTCCTCGGTGCCGAAGAACTGGGCGATGGTCGCCTCCAGCTGCTTGTGCAGGTCCTGGGTGCCGCAGATGAAGCGCACGCTGGCCATGCCGAAGCCGTGTGAATCCAGCGCATCCTTGGCCGCGGCGATGATGTCCGGATGATCGGCAAGACCCAGATAATTGTTGGCGCAGAAGTTCAGCACCCTGCGGCCATCGGCCAGTTCGATCTCGGACGACTGCGGACTGGCGATGATGCGCTCGGACTTGAACAGGCCGGCGTCGCGGATCTCTTCGAGGGTGTCGGCGTAGCGTTGCGTCAGTGACATCATCCAGTCCTCAATTCCAGCTCAGCACGACCTTGCCCGACTTGCCGCCTTCCATCAGCTCGAAGCCCTTCTGGAAGTCGCCGATCGGCAGCTGGTGGGTCAGCACCTTGCCCAGCGGAAAACCGTCCTGCACCAGCTGGGTCATCTTGTACCAGGTTTCGTACATCTTGCGGCCGTAGATGCCGTGCAGCGTGAGTCCCTTGAAGATGATCCGGTCCCAGTCCACGCCGGCGCCCTTGGGCAGGATGCCGAGCAGCGCGATCTTGCCGCCGTGGTACATGCACTCCAGCATGTCGTTGAAGGCGCGCGGATTGCCGCTCATTTCCAGACCCACGTCGAAGCCTTCCATGTGCAGGTCGGCCATCACGTCCTTCAGCTGGGTGTTGGCCACGTTCACCACCCGGGTCGCGCCCATGTCGGCGGCCAGTTTCAGGCGGTAGTCGTTGACGTCGGTCACCACCACGTTGCGCGCACCGATGTGCTGGCAGATGCCGGCGGCAATGATGCCGATCGGACCGGCGCCGGTGATCAGCACGTCCTCGCCGACCACGTCGAATTCCAGCGCGCAGTGCGCGGCATTGCCGTAGGGATCGAAGAACGCGGCCAGCTCGCTGGGCACCTGGTCTGGAATCGGCCACAGGTTGCTGGCCGGCATCACGATGTACTCGGCGAAAGCGCCATCGCGATTCACGCCGATGCCCACCGTGTTCGGGCAGAGGTGCTGGCGGCCCGCACGGCAGTTGCGGCAATGCCCGCAGACGATATGGCCTTCGGCGCTGACCCGCTGGCCGATGCGGTAACCCGACACGCCCGGACCCAGCTCGGCGATGCGGCCGACGAATTCGTGGCCGATCACCAGGCCCGGCTGGATGGTGCGCTGGCTCCACTCGTCCCACAGGTAGATGTGCAGGTCGGTGCCGCAGATCGCGGTCTTCTCCACCTTGATCAGCACCTCGTTCGGGCCGGGTGCGGGAACGGACACCTGCTCCATCCAGATGCCCTTGCCGGCTTCGCGCTTGACCAGCGCGCGCATGGTGGATGGATGGCTTGCGGAAGCGCTCATCGGCGGCCCTTGCGACGGAACAGGCGGCGATTGTACCGTCCCGGTCCGCAGCATCCGGCGAAGGGGCGCCTCAGTCTTCGCGCCGGTCGGCGAACAGCGCGTCCAGCTTGTCCTCGTAGGCGTGGTAGTCCAGGAAATCGTACAGCTCGGCGCGGGTCTGCAGCCGGTCGATCACGTGCTTTTGCGTGCCGTCGCGGCGCACGGCCTCGTAGAAGCCCAGCGCGGCCTTGTTCATGGCGCGGTAGGCCCCGCAGCAGTACAGGGCGATGTCCACGCCGGCCTGGCGCAATTCCTCGGTGGTGAAGAACGGCGTGCTGCCGAACTCGGTCAGGTTGGCCAGAATCGGCACCTGCACGGCCTGCCTGAAGCGGCGGTAGTCGTCGAGGGTCTGCATGGCTTCGGGGAAGATCATGTCCGCGCCGGCTTCGACATAGGCCACCGCACGGTCGATCGCGCTGTGGATGCCTTCCGCGGCGGCGGCGTCGGTGCGCGCCATGATCACGAAGCCGGCGTCGCTGCGCGCATCCACGGCGGTCTTGACCCGATCCACCATCTCTGCTTTCGACACCACCTCCTTGCCCGGACGATGTCCGCAACGCTTCTGTCCCACCTGGTCTTCCATGTGCACCGCGGCCACGCCGATGCGCTCGAAACTGCGGACGGTGCGGGCGATGTTGAAGGCGCCGCCCCAGCCGGTATCGATGTCCGCCAGCAGCGGCATGCCGGTGGCATCCACGATGCGGCGCGCGTCGATCAGCACGTCTTCCATGGTGGAGATGCCGAGATCCGGCATGCCCAGCGAGTTGGCCGCCACCCCGCCTCCGGAGAGGTACAGCGCACGGTAGCCGACCCGCTTGGCCATCAATCCAGCGTACGCGGTGATGGCACCCATCACCTGCAGCGGGGACTCTTCGGTCAATGCGGCGCGGAAACGGGATCCGGCGGACAGGGCTGTGTCGGACATGGGCGATGACGGCTGCGAAAAGTCCGATTCTACCGTGCATGCCCCCGCTTGCCCGGCTGACGCTGCAATCCGCTGCTCGCAACCCAACCACGGACGATCCATGCCTGCCGCTCATCGCACCGTGGGGTCCACTGGCTGGCTTTGTCTCTTGATTACGGCCGCGTTCGCATTGGCCAACCCGCTGTGCCCACGCAAATCGAGGATCAGCCCGGAACGCGCTTCGACCGGGCACCGGATGACAGCTTCCCAACCTCAAGACGCTCGGCAACGAAGACATCGGGGTCAGCATCCGCTATCGCTCCGACCTGGCCGAAGTGCTGGAAAGCCGTCCAGGCATGAAGCACGACGATCCGGCACGCATCCTGCGTACGCGTCTTGCGCCTGGATCGCCCTGGTACGTGTTCGAATGTTCGGCCGGTCTCAGCGCCGATCCGGCATCCGACGTGGTGCGCGAAAACGGCGCTGGCAAGCACACCCGCGTGGCGCAGCTCGGCGGAGAATCGTTCTGGGTGCCGGGCAACGGCGCCGTCTACAGCGACAGGCGAGCCAATGGCTTCTTTCCGGTGCGGCGGAAATTCGTCCCCATTGGCGATGCGCTGATGCCTGTCGCCCAGCCGTGCGATACGTGGGCCTGCACAGCAAGACCGAACAGCGGATCAGGCTCGCCAGCTGCCGCGGTGGCTGCGAGATCGTGGCCGACCTGCCCCAGGGAACTGCAGTGCATGTGCTGCTCGCGTCGACCGAGAGCGGTCCGGACGGCGAACTGGGTGTGCTGGTGGCCACGCGCTTCGGGCTGGTGGGCTGGTGGCGGCAGCCGCAAGCGGGCATGCTGACCGGCATCGGGGGTCTCCGGTTCTACGGCGATTGAGGCTTGCGCGTGCTCAGAACGGTGGCGTCGAATGGAACGTCAAGCGTTCCTGCGTGTCGGTAGGCGCGAACGCCAGTTCCGCCGCATGCAGCATCACGCGCTCCGCCGGCGCGGCGCCATACAGCACATCCCCGACGATGGGATGGCCGATGCTGGCCAGGTGCAGGCGCAGCTGGTGCGTGCGGCCGGTCAGGGGCTTCAATTCCAGCCGTGTCCGTCGCCGCAGCGCATCGTGTTCCAGCACCAGCCAGTCGGTGACGGCGGGCTTGCCCGCTTCGCGATCCACCTTCTGGCGGGGCCGGTTCGGCCAATCGCAGATCAGCGGCAGGTCGATGCGGCCGCCGTCGGCATCCATCACGCCCTGCACGATGGCTTGATAGGTTTTTTCCACGCGCCTTTCGGCAAAGGCCTGACTCAATGTCCGTTGCACCGCCGCATTGCGCGCCACCACCATCAGCCCGCTGGTGACCTGATCCAGACGATGCACGGTCAGTGCATCGGGATAGAGCGCCTGCAGCCGGGTGATCAGGCAGTCGCGGTTTTCGGCCGATCGCCCCGGTACCGACAGCAGCCCGGCCGGTTTGTCCACGACCAGAATCCCGGCATCCACATGCAGCAAACGGAGAATGACCTTGGTGGGTTCCGGCATCGGTCCATGATCATGGCGATCCTGCTGCGTCGCAAGGCCACGGCTTCGGACCACGCCATGCAGGTCCAAACGCGGAGGGGAAGGCAAGCGCCTTCCCCTCCAATCCGGCGGCACAGTTCACTCGCTTTACAGTAGATGCGCCACGCCCGCGCGTTCCTCTTCCAGCTCGGCCAGGGTCTTGTCCATCGCGGCGCGGCTGAAGTCGTCGATGGGCAGATCCTTCACCAACGTGTACTCGCCGTTGGCGGTGGTCACCGGGAAGCCATAGATCACGCCCTCGGGAATTCCGTAGCTGCCGTCGCTCGGCACGCCCATCGTCACCCATTCGCCGTTGCTGCCCAGCGCCCAGTCGCGCATGTGGTCGATGGCGGCGTTGGCGGCGGATGCGGCGGAGCTCAGGCCCCGCGCCTCGATGATCGCCGCACCGCGCTTGCCGACCGTCGGGATGAATGTGCTGGCATTCCACTCGGCATCGTTGATGGTGTCCTTCAGAAACTTGCCGCCGGCTTCGGCGAAGCGGTAGTCGGGATACATGGTCGGGCTGTGGTTGCCCCATACCACCAGCTTGTTGATGTCGGCCACCGGCACGCCGGCCTTGTTGGCCAGCTGCGAGAGCGCGCGGTTGTGGTCCAGGCGCAGCATGGCGGTGAAGTTCTTCGCCGGCAGGTCGGGCGCGGACTTCATCGCGATGTAGGCATTGGTGTTGGCCGGGTTGCCGACCACCAGCACCTTCACGTTGCGGCTGGCCACCTTGTTCAGCGCCTTGCCCTGCACGGTGAAGATCTCGGCGTTCTTCAGCAGCAGGTCCTTGCGCTCCATTCCGGGGCCGCGCGGCATGGCGCCGACCAGCAGAGCGTAGTCGGCGTCCTTGAACGCAACTTCCGGATCATCGGTGCCGACCATGCCGGCCAGCAGCGGGAACGCGCAGTCCTCCAGCTCCATCATCACGCCCTTCAGCGCGGCCTGCGCCTTGTCCAGCGGCAGCTCCAGCATCTGCAGGATCACCGGCTGGTCCTTGCCCAGCATTTCGCCGGAGGCGATGCGGAACAGCAGGGCATAACCGATCTGGCCGGCGGCGCCGGTCACCGCAACGCGGACGGGTGATTTCATCGAACACTCCTCATTTCATGGACACGATGTGGGGAAGACAGCGGACAATGCGAATCGACGCGACTCAGCGGAACACGTCGGGATAACCCAGCGGCTGCAGCAGCGCATGCAGGCGCTGCGGTTGGTAACCGTGCACCACCTCCTGCCCGACGATGGTGACCGGCACGCCCCGTCCACCGACGGCCTGCATGGCGGCGGCGCCCTTGGCGGTTTCCACGTCCAGCCAGGTGTAGCGCACGCCGGCCTTTTCGAATGCGGCTTGCTGCTTGCGGCAATAGCCGCACCAGTCGGCGGCCAGCATGACAATGTCGGACGTGCCGGTGTGCAGGCGCGGATCGTCCTGCTGCAGCGGCGCGGGCGTGACCAGCCGCCAGATGCACACTGCGGTGATCGCCAGGCTGATCACCAGCCACGCGCGCAGATTCATGGCTCAGTGCAGCTCGGCGAAGAATTCGGCAAACCGGTCCAGCCCCGGCTGCAGCTGTGGGGTGGGACAGGTGTAACTGATGCGCAACCCGCGCGGCTCGCCGAACGCCGAGCCCGGCACGCAGGCCACGCCCTTGACGTCCAGCAGCGCATTGCACAGGTCGATGTCGTTGCCGATGACGCGGTCGCCATGCGACTTGCCGTAGTACGCGCTCACGTCGGGAAACACGTAGAACGCCCCCTGCGCGCGCGGGCACACGATGCCGGGAATGGCGTCCATCACGGCCATCACCTGGTCGCGCTTGGCCTGGAATTCGCGCACCTTGGCTTCGGGCAC
>QFNC01000079.1 GCA_003240695.1 Pseudoxanthomonas suwonensis
CAGGTGGGCGCCACCTGCCCCCCCGCCTGCGTTGGCACGGTCGACCAGCGCCCGACCCGAGACCATCCACCACTTGACCCCTGTAACGGTACGCGTTACCCTAGAGGGGTGATCCAGTCCTTCCACGACTCTCGAACCGAGAAGGTGTGGCGGCGGGAAGTGGTCAAGAAGTTCGACCCGGACCTGCAACAGCGCGCCTACCGCAAACTCCTGGCCCTGCACGCCGCCGACCGGGTGTCAGATTTGCGGATCCCGCCGGGGAACCGACTCGAAGCGCTCAAAGGCGACCGGGCCGGGCAACACAGCATCCGCATCAACCAGCAGTGGCGAATCTGTTTTACCTGGACTGCACACGGACCCGCCGACGTTGAAATAGTCGACTACCACTAACCCAAAACCACACCAACACACCAAAGAACGACTACCGATCAGAGGTAACGCCCATCATGACCACCACAGCCCACCCCCCGATCCATCCCGGTGTCGTCCTGTTCGAGGACTACATGCAGCCCATGGGCCTGTCGCAGCGGCGACTGGCCGATCTGATGAACGTCCCGCCCCGGCGTATCAACGAAATCATCCACGGCAAGCGGGCCATCACCCCCGACACCTCGCTGCGCCTGGGCAAACACCGACCTGTCCACCGTCAAAGTCCTCGAAGACGCCTAACCCCGACCCGCTACAACGTCCTGGCGGACATCAACTAAAGGCAGTCGGAGCGGGGTAGGTGAGACAACCTGTCCCGCTTCGCCCGACGTGGGCCGCTCAGATGGGCAATGTCAGTTCGTCCTGCTAACGTGCCCATCGAGAGCCTGGCCAACCGGACCATTCCCCCGGTCCTGGGACCACTCCCCCCGGTCCCGACACCATCTCCCCTGGTTGTGTCGTTGGCCAGGCTTCTCATCCCCCCACCCCTCAGCCCGTGTCGGACCTGGCGGCCCGAGCTTCGCCTTACTGTTCAAATCAGCCGGTTCGCGCCTGCGGCGTCGTAGGTTCGAACGGCCTGAGGGCACCGGGCATGGCTTCGAGCTTCGCGACCGTGAGAGGTCTTCAGCAGCATGGCCACCCGGTACCTTCGACGACCAGAACCGCTCATTGAGAGATGCGACAAGATCGCTGAGTAAGGCCACGTCGGCACGGTCGTTCAGGTACCGATATTGGGTCGATCTGAAGGGACATGGTGGAGTGACGAAGGTTTGGGCGGGAGTGGACGCTGGCAAGTCCGCGCACCATTGCGTGGTTATCAGCGAGGACGGAGACCGGTTGCTCTCGCGCCGGGTCGTCAACAACGAACCCGAGCTGCTGCAGCTCATTGCTGACGTCTGTGCGTTGGCGACGGACGTTCAGTGGGCTATCGATTTGAACTGCGGCGGAGCAGGGTTGGTCCTAGCGGCCCTTGCGGCCAATGGGCAACGCGTCGTCTACATTCCTGGCCGCGTCGTTTATCACGCCGCTGCCGGATACCGAGGTGAAGGCAAGACCGATGCGAAAGACGCCGCCATCATCGCCGACCAGGCGCGGATCCGCAGAGACCTGCGCGCGTTCGCGCCGGCGGACGACGTCACGGCAGCGTTGCGCATGCTCACCAGTCACCGGTACGACCGGATGCGTGCTCGCACGGGCAACATCAACCGGCTGCGTGCCCTGCTGGGAGAGTGCTTCCCAGCGTTGGAGCGCGAACTGAATCTAGCCAACAGCAAAGCCGCGCTGATCTTGCTTACTGGCTATCAATCGCCTGCCGCGATCCGGCGAATGGGCCAGTCACGCCTCGAGGCCTGGCTGAAGAAGCGGAAGGTTCGGGGGTCAGCGACACTGGCGGATAAAGTGATTCGTGCCGCACACTCGCAATCGGTAACTGTTCCCGGTGAAGCGGTCGCAGGCAGACTGGTCGCGTCACTTGCTCGCTGCATCCTCGATATAGAGGGTGAACTTGCCGACCTTGACCGACAGATCACTGAGGTGTTCCGTGAACACCGATACGCCGAGGTCATCGAATCCATGCCAGGGTTCGGTCCCTTGCTCGGGGCGGAATTACTCGCCGCAACCGGCGGCGGCATCGGGGTTTTCGAGAATGCCAATCGGCTTGCGGCGATGTCCGGGCTGGCTCCGGTACCCAAAGACTCTGGTCGCGTCAGCGGGAACCTCCACCGACCGCGACGATACGATCGACGGCTGATGCGCGTCTTCTACATCTCAGCGCAACTCAGCGCACGCTACGATCCCAACTCTGAGGCCTATTACCGCCGGAAACGCGCGGAAGGCAAGCGGCACACCCAAGCTGTCATCACACTGGCTCGACGCCGCGTGAACGTCCTGTGGGCGATGCTCCGCGACGAACGGGAGTATGCCATCACTTCGCGAAAACCCCTCGCTGCGTAAAAGTTTCGCCGGTGCTGCTACTGGTTGCATCGAGGGGCTGAGCTGTCTGGTGGCCTCGGGTATGGCTTCGAGCTTCGCGGCTGAACGAAGGGCTTCCAGGGCATGGCCACCCGAGGCCTCCAGACTGCTCAGCCCGGCGGTGCAGTTGCTCGCGTGCCGAGAGGGGGCAGTGCCCCTCTGGTTAGATCTTGCGGTGTCGGTGGGATCAGTCGGACGTAGACAACCATGCCAGGCGAGTTCGATCAGGGCCTGGATTACCACACGACGGACCGACTACCGCTCGCCGTTTCGATGGTTCGATCCTCCTGCGCGACACGAAACAACTGACGCGCTGACTCCGGAGCCTCGTGGCTCCACGGCGCATTCCCAGGGTTAGGGCAACGGATGAGAAGTGCGCTGTCGCTGGCCCGAATTTGTCAGTCTTCAGGTGCAGCGTCACAGCTTCGGCGTACTCGTTCCGGGCGTCCTCGGGAACGGTGCGCGGACGATTGTGTATTTCGTCGAGGCCGTCGGCACACGCCACTGCGAACTCGAAGATGGAGTGGAGGTGCTGGAGTAGGTGCGTGTAACCGTTGGCCGTCTGGGTAGCGTCTTGCTCCGGAGTGAGGATTTGGCCCGCGGCTAGCGTGCCGTCTGGCGTGGGATGGCCACCAAACTCGCAGTGGAGCGAATAGTCTTTGCGCCGGAAGTCGTTGTCCTCGTCGGAGTAGAGCCGCGACGGCTTCCACCGGGCCTCTCGCTCCTCGCGGCTGGAACCAAGCCAGTCCATGACGCTGGCTGGATCCGCGCTGAACTTTCACAGCAGGTATTCGCACTCGGCCACCTGCCGCAGCAGTGCCAACCATGCGTAATGGTTGCTGTCGGCGATCATCCCCATGACGCCGGCCGACAGGGTCGTCGCAGTCATGGCGACTCTGGCGAGGCCGCTGTAAGCGAGCCCAGCATCGATCTCGCCTCCCTCGTGCAGGGACCGCGCGACCGAGAAGGACTCGTCGGCGACCCGACCCGTCAACCGCACGACGAGGTTGGCGGTGCCTTCCCTGCTCGCAGACATCGCCGGATCGAGGGCGTACACGGTCAGCGCCGCAGTCGCCGAAGCGTTGTCGGTTAGCTGTACCGACGGATCCTGCTCGTTGAGAAGTTTCGCCAGTCCGCCCACGACCTTAAGTGGATGCGCGCCGGTCGCTTTCGCGATGAGTTCAATCGCGTTGGCACCAACCTCTTGCGCAGCGATGGCTAGCAGCGCGGTATTGCAGGTGATGGGATCGGGAATGCCGCCAGCGATGACGGTCGACAGCAGAGATTGGAGGATCTCGTACTCGTCGGCATAATCCGGGTCGCACCGCGCAAGCACGGCTGCGAAGGCTGCGGCGCCGTTGGTCCCCGATACGAGCGCAAGCTTGCGGATCAGCGCTGACCCGATGTGAACCAGTGGGTCGAGCGCAGCGTCGACTGCTGCCTGGTCCTGTCTCCTGATGGCGTAATCGAGGCTGCGGTCGAGTCGCGCATGTGCCCCTTCAGCAGGTCAGCGCCCTGTAGGCACAGGTCCAGCTGCACTCTGTTCATGAAGCCATCATGGCAAGAAGGTGTGACAGTAACCCCTTCGCTAGGGGAACGTTCCGAGCATCCCGAGGTTGGTTCCTCGTGGAGTTCGCACCCTGATAACGACCTGCAGCGCTCGATGCGCCTCGCGTAGAACCGATCTCGACTTACTATCCTGGGCTATGCCCCATAACAGGAACGAGCGCACCGCCATTGGTGACATCGTCTCGGCTGGGCTTATCTTCGACCTTTCCGAGGACAGGCGAAGGGCGACCGTCCGCACACTCACCCCCGCTAGCGTGCCGATCCTCACCTTCGGACCGGTCACCAAGCGCACCGCGGCCAGATTCGCCGTCGGCCGGCCCGGCGAGTGCTCCAGCGTCTTTCGTGTCTGGGCGAACAAGGGCAAGCTCGACGTCTACGCCTCGATCCGGACATGGAAGGACCTGGCTAAATTTTCCTTCCACCAGAGCGGGCGCTACATATTTCACCTGTCCTCAGTCGACCACCCCGGCGCCGAATGGGCCCGGCGGCCCGATCCTCAGAACCGGCGCATCAGCGCATGGGACAGGCCCGCACCGTTCGTTCCAGGGTGGACGCACCTCATCACGTTCATGGTGCCGACGGAAGACGTCCGGCCATCGCCGACCTCAGGATGGGAGGACCACGAGAGGGTCCGCTGGATCGCCAAGCCCGAACGAGTCGACACAGTGACCGAATTTCGGGTGGCAATTGGCGATCCAGGAATGCGGCTAGTCGACGTGGGCCCGGCCGACTACTTGCTCGACGCCGGAATTGTCGACGGATTTGTTCTCGCCAACGGCCGACTCGTGCTCATTACTATGCACGTCACTCATTTGGACGAAACAGGTCGTGGGCTGCTGGCGGATCTCCGTGACGAGCTCATAAGTCGCGCCGAGCGCGACGGGTTCGACCTCAACCCCGAGCTCGGTCCTCGTGTCGCAGACCATCATGTGCAGGCCGACGGACGTCACACACTCTGGGATATCGCGCACCTCCACCCCTAAGCGAGCTGAGCCCGACCCAAACTCAAGGACCAACACGTCACCACAACTGAAAGGTCGTGAGGCCGCGCGGAGGAAGTTCCCGCCTCGACGCCTCCCGAGGTGTGCGATTCCTGCAGTAATAATGTGCACCGGGAAACTGGTGTCGGTGATCGTGCAGCTGCCGTCCGGCTCGCATCGGCCCGCAGGTGCAGGTCCCAGAAGAATGATGCCGCGCAAGCGGGGCGGCGAACGCTGTTAGCTCGGCAAGGCCATGTCGGTGCCGACGATTTGCTGATCAACCAGCGGCAGCAACTCGACGCATCGGCAAGTCTGTCTCAAGTTGTCAGGCATCCAGCAGTGCTTGCTAAACCAATTGAGATGCTGCTGGGGTCACCGCAGGGGGCGCGCGCCTTCTCATGGTGGCTGGCCGGGGACCCCGACCTGTCAACCCACGCCCCGGCGGTGTCGCCCGTTCTCCGCTGCGCTGCGCCCGTGCGC
>QFNC01000007.1 GCA_003240695.1 Pseudoxanthomonas suwonensis
CCTGGCGCACAGCAGATAACTGATGGCGATGAGGGTCTGGTCGGTGGCGTACCCTTTGGCCCGGGCCTTGGCGGCCTGGATCTGGGCGTTCATCGCTTCCATGAACCCGTTGCTCAGGCCGCTGCGGAAGTGTTTGAGGATGGCGACCCGATGCGCACGCACTGTGGCCGCGATGCGCTTGAACGCCGGCAACCGACAGCGTCGCGCCCAGCTGATCCAGCGATCCAGCAGATGGCCCGCATCCTGCGGGCAAGAACTTCTCGGCCGAATCCAGCGCGACCCTCAGCTCGTCCCAAGTTTGCAGCTCCCTCTTGGACGCCTCCTGCATCTTGCTGTCGTCGGCGTTGTCTTTGTACGGACTCTCCGGCGGTTGCAACCGCCGCCGTCGCTGCCCTTGAGTCCTGGTTAGTCTTAGCCAGAAGTCCGCCACCTTGGTTGTGAATACAGCAGTCGGGGGCAAAGCCTCAATGGCCGCATGCACGGCTTTCATGTCGGCGACACCATTGCGAAACGTTCTACCCAGCCCCTTCAGGTACTCGATGGTTTCTTCGCAACCTTCCTCGGCGTACTCTCGTCTCGACCGACCATCGTAGCGATGGTCGGTATCCGACTTGCGAGGCACTTCGCGCTTCGTTGTCTTGCCATCACCCGACTTGGCCATGGATCACCTATCCATCCAGACATGCCCTTGATGCAGATCCTGCGCCAGGCGCAGGATCTGCACCTCCCCTCAATCGAAATCCGCCGACGAAATCCCCAGAACGCGGCTGTTCTCCTTCGCCGCGCGCACGGTGGTCTCGTCGAAGCCGCGGCTGTCGGTGGCCTCGATGTCCACCTTGATCACCACATGGGTGCCATGGCGGGCACTGAACAGCTCGACCAGCTCCTTCATGATGCTGGCAAACCTCAGGGACGCGCCGACCGGATCAAGTTCTGCCGATGCCCAGAAGTGCGTCGGCCTCGTGGCGGTCGGTCCTGGCGGTGGCGGCGGAACCATATCCGGATTGAGTTCGGCATCCGGATCGGGGGTCGGGCCTGGTTCGGGCGGCAGGACAGGCGGAGGTGGCCGCGTGGCCTCCTCGTATGCCGCAGCCTTGGCTGGCTCGATCAGCAGCGCCACGTCCATGAAGGGCGAGGTCGCATCGCCATAGGTGAAGCCGAGATAGCGTTCTCCGTCCTTGCCGCTGGCCAAGCCGAAGAAGTCACGGCTGGATGCTCCGGCAGCGATGGCATGCGCCATCACGTCCGAGTTGCGCAGGCGCGGCAAATAGAGGTAGCTGCAGGACTTCTGCCACACGTCCAACGCCTTCACGTCTACGGCGCCGTCCTTCCAGAACCACGCCTTCAATAGGTAGTGGAGGTTGACCGGTGCCCACTGGGTGATCACCCACTCGTTCTCTGCCAGCACTCGGTCGATTTCCTTGCCCAGCCCGACGGCGGCCGGGTTCAGCGCCTGCGCCTCCCACTCGATCTCGCCGACCATGCCGTCCTTGCGGTTGACGCTCTGCGAGGGCGCCACCAGCCACTTGTACGTATCGCGCACGAGGCGCAGCACGGTGTCGCGGGTCTGCTCCTTGTTCTGACTGACCTGCTTGGCCTGGATGTTATCCAGGGTGATCCGTGTCTCCTTGAGATCGGTTTCGATGCTGCGCCAGGCCAGCAGCGCGCGCACGGTTTCCTTGAGGTGGCTGACCTGATCAGCGTCTGCCGCCAGGAACAGCAACCGGTTCTGCTTCACACGCGGCTGCCCGCCGCGATCACGCAGGATTGCCGCCGCGGCATCGCGTGCCGGGTTCGGGCCGGCCCCGCGGGTCCAGCCCGTATTCGGCGACAACACCACCAGGCGCAGCTCGAAGTCATCCGGCACGTCTGCGGCAGGCGTGAATACATGGTGGTTGGCGATGGAACCTCCGCCCAACACCTTGCGCAGCACATCGGCCACCTCGTCGAATACCGCGGGATCCTGAAAGCGCCGCTTGCGGTCCTCCATTTCGCGCCGCAAGTTGGGCTTCACATCCAGCCACCAGCGGTTGTTGCCCTCGTTGAGGAAGGTCAGCCGCGTTTTCAGGCGCGACAGCGCATCCTTGAACACGTGCGGGGCCTGACCTGGCTGGACACAGCTCAGGATCAGCCGCTCGGTCTCCACGCCACGCGCCATCTCGTTGCCCGATACGGGCGCGCTGCCCAGGAAGATGCTGCGGGTGATCCGGCGGCACGCCTGCACCGACCCGAACCGCGCCTCCTGGGTCTCCAACAAGGCCGGCTCGCTGCGCTCGCCATCCACGTCGCGCGAGAGCACAGGGTCCCAGCCCACCGGCAGGTTGCTGGTCAGTTCCGCGCTCACTTCCGCGTCGTACAGCGGCAGACTGCCCGGCAGGATCAGCAGGTCCTTGTTGTCGCTCTGCCACAGTCGGTGGATCACCCGCGCCATCAGTTTCAGCACGCCGCGCGTGCGCTGGAAGTTCGGCAATGCCGACCAATCCTGATACAGGCGCTCGAACACTTCCGGATGGATCGGGTACGCCGAACGCAGGCGGTCGTAGTAGCGCCCCTCCTGCGCCTCCCCCGGAAGCTCGTCCTTGTGCTTCACGTACCAGTCGGCGAAAGCGCGGCAGACCGTATCGCGGGTGTCCTGGTCGCGGATCTCGGTGAACAGGCGACGGCGCACGATCTCGAACGACTCTTCGGTGCTGACCGGCTTCCAGATCGCCTGGACGCGCGAGAAGTAGTGTTCCAGCGCATGCAGCGCGGCGACACCGCGCTCGCTGCCGGCTTCACGCTCGCTCTCCGGCAAGGACGCCAGCAGCACGGCCTGCGGTGCAGCCTTCAAAGCTTCGGTCAGCGCCTGGATGAAGGTCAGGTTGGCATCGTAGGTGCCGCCCGACAGCGACCTGCCCTCTTCAAACTGGCGGATGTAGGCCACCAGCTCGTCGATCAGGATCACGCAGGGGCCGGCCTTGCGGATCAGCTCCGCCAGCAGGTCCTTGCCCGGATTGGTGCCGGTGGCATCTGCGTCGGCCAGGGCCGCATAGGCTTCGGCACCACCCAGTTGCCAGGCCAGCTCACCCCAGAGCGTGCGCAGGGTATGACCCTCCACGCGCCGCGGCATGCTGGGCGACAGCTTCACGCCATCAAGCACCACAACCCTCGCAACCGGCAGGTCCAGCACACCCGCAGCGTCGAGCAGGCGCGGGATGCCCGCCAGGTCGCTCTTGGGCGCCTTGCCGCCGACCATGTGCATGACCGCCAGCAT
This sequence comes from Pseudoxanthomonas suwonensis, assembly GCA_003240695.1. Lineage (GTDB taxonomy): Bacteria > Pseudomonadota > Gammaproteobacteria > Xanthomonadales > Xanthomonadaceae > Pseudoxanthomonas_B > Pseudoxanthomonas_B suwonensis_A. Next base: position 3,254 of record QFNC01000007.1, read on the forward strand.
GGTGTGGGTCTTGCCGCCACCGAAGGCGGTCTGCAACTGGATGACCGGATCGCCCCCCTTGCCGGCCAACCGCTTGGCCACCGACGTGAGCAAGGCGCCCATGCCCTCGGTGATGAAGGTGCGCTGGAAGAACAGCACCGGGTCCTGGTACTCCGGCGTAGCGGAGCCGTCATGGACGCGGGTGATGTCCGCCGCGAACTCGGCGCGCACGAAGGTGCCACGGTGGACATCCTCGTGCGGGATGGCGACTTCACGCCAGGGCTTGAGGCTACTCATCGAAAAAAACCTTTTCCAACCATGCAGAAAAAGACTTGCCCATTGGTAAGTCCGTATCCAGATACCGGGCAGTGATCGCCTGCCCATAAGGTTTTCCGGGCTCTTCCTGCCACGCCAGCCAGGTGTGCATCAATGCCTTTGGCCTGTCCAAGCTTCTGAATCTTTTATCGGGCAGGTTGTCCAGCGATTGTTCGGCATGCGCCAGAACCACATCACCATCGGGGACCAGGAACTTGAGGAAATCTTCCAGAATGCCCGGCACTCGATTGTCCGGCATCACCCAGATGCCGAATCTTGGCAGCGGCTTTGATCCGGCTGGGGGCAACAAGATGGTGCCATCCTCAGCGGGCACATCAGGTACGTTCTGATAACCCGCCTCGACCAGTCGGCCACAAACGGACTGCCAGCGCGATTGCAGGTTTTCGTCAGCATCCAGAATCACACCCATGACGGAAACCGAACCGTCGGACGCGCCCTTCAACTCAACCGGCAGCACATCCAGCAAAGGATCTTTCCCGGATTTCGGACGAATCTCGTCAATCTGGCCAAGATTCAAACGTCCGCAAATGTTCTTTACCACGTGCTCGTCGTTTTTCCCCTCGACCAGCAGAACGCGTTTTCCGGCCATATCAGCGCACCTCGATATCGTTCCGGGTGGCGATGGCCAACTCGTCTTCATCGAATTCCGTCGGGAACACCTGGTCGCCCCGGCGCGTCAAGCGCACAAGCACGCCATCTTCCGGACTCTCTGCCGCTGCCTGCTGGAAAGCATGCACGCAATCTTCACTATGAGAAGTGGCAAACACCTGCACATTCAGGTCGCTGGCCAAACGGAAGATCGTGCTCCAGATGGATGCCTGCACGGAATGGTGCAAGCCATTTTCGAATTCGTCGACCAACAGAACGCCGTTCTTCGCATTGCACAAAGACAGCACAATGCCAAATAGCCGATTCACCCCATCGCCAAAGGTACGCAACGGCACCGGCGAGTCAAACCGGCTGCTCCTGACGATGGCAGTGCGTGGACGCCCCCTTGCCTCTCCACTCCCCACCATCGAAACCGCCTCGATATCGGGCGAAATCAGCTGCAATGCCTTCAGCACTTCGGCTTGAACATCGGTCAAGGCAACCGCATCCCACAACACCCCCAATTGGCCGGTGGAACGAGAACTGAAAGGATCCAGATACACCGACCGCAATGCGTCAGTAGCACCATCGCCAAATGGACTCAGCCCAGTCACCCGCCGCGCAATCCCGCGCAGATGGAGCGGGACGATGCGCCGCCGTTCTCCTGCGGTCATTTCCAGCGCAGGCACGCCCTCCAGATCACCAAACAGATCCGGTGTTGCCTCATAACTGATACTTCCCCGATCCGGATCCATATGCCGGATTGCCCACGCTGTTTTGACCGCCAGCGACGAAAATCCAGAGGAAATCCGCCCCGAGGCTTCGATCGAGAAGCTGGCGGCACCGGCACTGAAATCCGGGAAGCCAGTAAACAGGTTCCGGTACGGCCCAAAGTCCACCGCGAGCAAGTCACGCTCGGGATCGGCGTACTCATTGGTTTCCTCGCGATAGTTGAGGATCGCCTGCAACGTATCCAACGAGCCTCGCGTCACCAGAATCCGGATGGCTTCCAGCAGGGAGGACTTGCCGGCATTGTTCTTCCCGGTAATCAGGTTGACCTTGCCAAAGGTCGGGATTTCCAACGATTTGAAACCACGGAACCCTTTGACTTCAATGCTTTGAATCAACTCAGACATAGTGCAATCTCCCGCCCGCAAAAGGGACGTGACATGATGTGTTCCGCATTGGAAGCATTGTGCCCCATCAGACGTCAAAGCTCCCCTGCACGTTGATATGGCCGGCGTCGTGGCTGGCCGCTTCGATGGCGTGCCAGGCGGTGATCAGTTCGTTGTAGGCGCGGGCTTCTTCCGGCAGGCGCTTGCGTTCTGCGCAGGCGTTGTAGAGCCAGTAGGCCAGGCGGCGGATGTCGCCGGACTTCTCCGGCATGCGCGCCAGCAGCATGCCGGCGGCGCTCTCACCCCCCTGGTTGTAGGCGCGGATCAGCTGGTGCAGCGCTTCCCAGACCGGGGTGCGGTTGTCGGATTGCGGGTCCCAGCCTTCCGGGTATTCATCCGGCTTCAACAGGCGCACCTTGTTCGATCCAGACTCCACGACCCCTGCGGCCTTCACGGCGTCGACGCTGGTGGCCTTGGCGCGGGCCAGCACGTCGGCATTGCCGAAGGCGCCGGTACCGAAGCCGACCTCGTCGAACCAGCCCAGGCAGAAGTTGGTATCGGCGTCGAAGGTCTCGCCGCCCAGTACCTCGTCCACCTGGCGGTTGATCAGCATCAGCGCGGTCTTCACGCTCATCGGTTCGCCGTTGCTTTCCAGCACGGCGGCGTACTGGGAGAACACGCCCATGCCGGGGCCAATGGCGGCCTGAGCCAAGTCCACCGGTGCGATGGGCGACGCGCCATCGGCGCCGCCAAGCATGGCTTCCAACGCCTCACCCAGCACTTCTTTCAACTCACGCTGGAACTCGCGGCGCGGGATCTGCGGGGCGTCATCCGGGCGTCGGCGGCAGACCAGGATGATGCTGGAGGCCAGCGCGTTGGTGCCGATACCAATGCTGCGGTTCTCTCGCTCAGTCCGCATCGGCCAAGTGCCATGAATGGCAAAACCTGCCGTGATCACGGCTTGAATGAAAGTTTCCCACCCTGTCGAAGCCGTGCCGTCTCCGTCAGTATCGGATTGCTTGAAGGCATAGTAGATGGTGACCGGAAACGCGCCGTTCGCCTTGTCGGCGACGTTGTGCATAGCGGCGGTCATACCATCCAGGAAGAATCGCTCCGCACCTTCCTTGCCGCCGTGGCGATACGGCGTAGCCACCAGCTCTTCGGCCTTCGGAACGGCTACGGTCGCGAAAAGTCGAGGGAAGATTGCTCGAGCGGATCGACGTAGCCAGACGTAGAAGAAGTCGGACAAGTCGGCATAGCCGATGTTGTCGTAGTAAGGCGGATCAGTCGAAACAACTTTGTTCTCGATGCTGACACGCTGTGCATCGAATTGAATGATCCGGCCAGTACGAATAGCAGGCGCAAGTGCCAACGCCTTTTCCATCTGACCAATCACGCTAGCGAAGCTGCCAGTCGCTTCGCCTGTGATATTTGCCTCACAGTAATCCCACACCATTGGGATTGCTTGACGTCCAAAGGTACTGCGTAACGTCTCCCCGCCGCTGATCCAGCCGCAGATCGTCGAGTTGTAATCTGCACTCTTGTCGGTCGCGAGTGCCATGTAGGTTGCGACCGCCTCCGCATACGCCGTCGCGCCAGTGCCGCCGGCATCCAGTCCGCGGCCGTCGTCGGCCATGCCGCTGTTCACCGCGTCGGCGCGGATTTTCTCCCGCGCTTCGCCCACCAGGTCGGAGAAGGTGTTCAGTGCTACGAGCTGGCGCGGGGTGAACAGGTCACCGAACGTATCCATCCCATAGTTCGGCGTCTTGAAATCGCGCGTGTTGTCTGGCAACGGCGTCTCAGGCTTCCACTCGGGCGTGGCACTTTCGGCCAGCGCCTGCATCGCTTCATCGGGCGAAAGATACACACGGCCGCGCTGACCTTCCGCCACCACGGCCATCAGCCGCTGACCCATCCGACCAGCCTTGCCTTCGCTGCGGATGTGGTCGTAGGACACCGCGACATCCGACATCAGGCAGATGAACGCCGCACGCTTGCCAGCCGTGGTGCCAGCCTTGGCACTGGCCGGCGGCTTGCGCTTGCCATCGGCCACGTGCACTTCAAACCGATAATTGCTGCCCTCCACCACCGGCTCCACCCAGGCCTCCTTGCCCGCCTTGGTGGACAGCAGGAAGGTGGACGCCAGCGGCACCTGCACGCTGGAATACGCCGGGTTGGGGCTGCGCACCGTGCGCGCCCACAGCCAGGCGATGACGGTCAGCTTCTGGCCGATGTATTGCTTCAGGTCCGGCCGGGTCCTAGCCATCTCCGCGGTGATCTCCACCTGCGGATACAGATGGCCGATGCGCTTCTGCGCTTCCTCGCGCATCCAGTGGCCGTAGCGGCGCACGTCCTCGGCCAGGCCGCGCGCACCGGACCAGTCTTCCGCCATCTTCGCCTGCTTCTCGCCGGCCGGTACCGGCCCCACCGGCTTGCGCCCGGCGAACTTCGGCGGGATCTCGATCATCGCCTTGTTGATCAGCACCGCCACCGGGTTCAGGTCGCTGGCATGGCTTTCCAGCCCCAGCCGTTGCGCTTCCAGCGGAATGGCACCACCGCCCGCGAACGGGTCATGGAAGGCGGGCAGCTTGGCCGGGTTGAACAGCTCGGCCGCCTGCGGGTGCTTCCTATTGAGTTCGCAGGTCTCTTCCCAGCTCTTGCGGATCTCGGCCCGTGCCCGTTCCAGCACTTCTTCGTTGTTGGTGTTCTCCCACTTCACCAGCTCGCGGATGATGTCGAACAGGCGCTCGCGCTCGCGCGTGGCGTCCTTCTTGTTCACCCCGCGCGTGAAGCCCTTGCCGGTCTCGTAGCCCGGGTCGTTCACCATCTGCGCGAACAGCACCGCCCGCGCCGCCGCCAGCGGACGCCGCGCCCACCACAGATGCAGCGTGCTGGGATGGCCATGCCGGATCGACTTCTCGCGCGCCGCAGCCGCGTTGATGTCGTCAAGCGGCAGCGCGACTTCGATGAGTTTCTTGGGGGTCTTGATGGGATGCATGCGGTTCAGTTCAGTTCCAGGACGCCGGACGGCTCAGGACGAAACCGTCCGGCTTGGTGATGTGGTCGGGCAGCTGGCTGTCTTGCAGCTTCTTGCGGCCGATGGTGAAGCTGCTGTTGGCTGCAGCGGCCAGCCGGACGGAATGGCGCGCGGGCGGGCTGGCGATGATGATCCGCTTGGCAGGGAAGCGCGCACGCACGGCTTCCACCGGCGGCACCAGGTCACTGTCGGCCGAGACGATCATGGCCGTGTCGAAAGCATCGTCCATGGCGTCGGCCAGCAGGCGCACCGCAATGTTCACATCGGTCATCTTCTCCTCAGCCTGCTGCCATTGCGCACCGCACGCACGGCACTGCTTGGGCTTGCTGAGGTAGTGGCCATAGATCGCCTCGACGCCAGCCAGGGTTTCCACGGCTTCGAGGTAGGTCTGCTGGCGCAGATGCTTGTCCGGGTCGCCGGGGCTTGGGCTGATCCGGGCGCTGAAATACCGCACCCCGGCCAAGGTCTGCCAGGGCTTCATGAGGTTCTGGATCAGCAGCTCCGGGTTCAGCCAGTAGTAGCGGCGCAGGCCGCTATCGCGCAGGCCGAAGAACAGGTTGAAGCCGTCAATGTAGCCCACTACCCTGTTCATGTTCTGGCTTCCTTACCAGTTGACAGGCCGTCAAACCTTGACAACAATGCGCCTACCCCGTCGGGGATAGCATCCCCGGCCCGACGCCCCGCAAGGGGCGTTTCTCTTTTGTGGCCTCGCAGGCCATGAAAGCCAGCCCCGCCGGCGATAGCATCTCCGGCCCGACGCCCGCCTAGTGCGGGCGTCTCTGTTTCTGGCGCAGCACGCCGTGCCGCCACAAGGCTCATGCCCCATCCCCATGTCGCGTGGCGCGGGCCAGCAGTTCGGCCAGCTCCAGGTTCTTGCTGACCTCCGCCCAGTCCGGCGCCTGCGACACCGGGCCTTGCAGGTAATACGGGCCTTCGGTGCTGTCGTCCTCGTTGACCAGGACGATGGCAAGCCAGTACTGGTCGGGCTTGTTGAGCGCGGCGATGATTTCGTTCTTGGTCAGGGTGATGATTGTTGCGCCCTTGGCGCGACCCTTCACCTCGATCAGGCGGTCGTCGGGCAGCGTGTCGCCGGTCGGCGGTACTGCCGAGGTGATGTCCCAGCCGCACTTCTCCGCCGACACGTCGCGGGGGCTGAACCCCATTGCGCGTTCTGCCGCAGCGACAGCTTCCATCGCCAGTTGCTCGATGCGCGAACGCGCCAGCGGATCGATGCTGTGCGTCGCCGGTGTGGCGGCAGGCTGGCAGGTCTGGAACCAGCCGGTCGGCACGACCAACGCACCTCCCACGATCCTGGGCGTGGCCGGCACGATATGGCGCTGGGCTTCCAGTTCCTGGAGCCGCGCAGCGCGTCGCGCGGTCAGCTCCTCGGCGCGGCGGATCAGGTTCTCCGGCTGGACCCTGGGCTGCTTGCCCGCCCGCACTTCCTCCTGCAACGCGATGGCGCGATGGGAGAGGAAGTTGATTTCGCGGGTCAGCCGCTCATGCACGGCCTGGCTGACCCTGTCGATGTGGCGCAAGCGGCGGTCGCGCACGGCCGACAGGTGCTTGGGCACCAGCTGCCCGCCGGCCCATTCCAGCGCACGTTGTTCGAGGCCCTGGTCGAGCCATGCCGCATCGAGCAGGGGCTTGACCTGGTCAGTCTCCGCTTCGGTGGCCGGACGCAGATCCAGGTGCGGCGCCCAGCCTGCGAATGTGGCCTCGCCGCTCGGCGTAATCCGCAGGAACTGGACCTCGCGCGACACTGTGCGTTCGGCATTGCCCGTGCCCTCTCGCACCTCGTGATCCACCATCAGCAACAGGTGCGGCTCGGTGCCCATGTCTGTTGGATCAACCAGCACGCTGCCCTGCTTCAAGGCCGGCAGGCGCGCTTCCAGGGTCATGTCGATCACCGCGCCCATCAGCGGGTGCGCCGGATGGATCAGGTCGGCCATCGGCTTGTTGAGCAGCCGGATGTCGCCCTTCTCGAAGCACACGCGCGCGTACTTCGGCAGCACCGGCTGGCGGGTCTGGCCGATGCGGCGGTCGCGCTCGCGGATCGCCGCTGGTACGTGCGGCAGTTCGTAGCGACCCTTCTCACGCAGACGTGCATCGCCGCCCAGTTGCTCGAAGGCTTTCAGGAAGAAGGCGCGGATGAAGTGCGGTTGCAGCTTGCGTGCCTCGGCCTTGTCTATCTCTTCCTTGATGGCATGCAGCGCGTCCAAGCCCATGTGATTGTCCACCAGCGCATTGCGCCGGAAGATCTCCTTCAGCTTCTCGGAGTCCAGACTGTTGTCGATCACCTTGAACAGGTCGCGCTGGACGTCCTCGCGTTCGCCGTAGCGGATGGCCTGCCACAGCAGGTCTTTCAGCGGCTTGCCGGTGAACGCCTCGCCAAGCACATCGAACACGCGGCCACCCAGCGCCTGGCGCTCGATCTCGATCTTCTCGAACAGGCGCTGGAATACCGCGCCCTCGCGCGTCTTGTCCGCCACCAGGTTCCACAGGTGGCAGATCTCGCGCTGGCCGATGCGATGGATGCGTCCGAAGCGCTGTTCCAGCCGGTTCGGGTTCCAGGGCAGGTCGTAGTTGACCATCAGGTTGGCGTTCTGCAGGTTCACGCCCTCGCCTGCCGCGTCCGTGGCCAACAGCACCTGGACGTCCTTGTTCTGGCGGAACTCCTCCTGCACGCGGCGACGCTCGTCGCGGTTGGTGCCGCCATGGATCTGGACGACGGCCTGCGGCCGGCCCAGCAGGCCAGCGATCTTGCTGGCCAGGTAGTTCAGCGTGTCGCGGTGTTCGGTGAAGATGATGATCTTGCGACGGTTGCCGTTCGCATCGAACATCAACTCGCTGTCCTGCAGGATCTGCGACAGCTCGCGCCATTTCTGGTCGTGACCGCTGTCGTACAGCGCCCTGGCTTCGGCTTCCAGCGAGCGCAGGGTGAACAGCTCGGCCTCCATCTCCGCGAGGGTGTCGGCGGTGCTGGCCTGCTCCACCGCCTGGTCGGCGACGTTCTCGAAGTCCTCCGGTGACAGCTCGTCCTCGGCCTCGTCCAGGTCGTCCGGGACATCGATCGCCACCACCTTGCCGTAGACGGGGCGATCCTCCCCGACTCGGTTGCCACGGGCGATCAGTTTGGCTTCCTCCAGGCGCTCTTCCAGCCGCTTGCGACGGCGCAACAGCGACTGATGGATGGCAGCCGGGCTGGATGCCAGGCGGCGCTGCAGCATGGTCAGGGCGAAGCCAACGCTATTGCGCTGCTTGCCATCCAGTTGCTCGGCCCGGTTCCACTCGTTGCGCACATAGTCCGAAACATGCGCATACAGCGCTTCCTCGGCCGGAGACAGATCGTAGTTGGCGGTGTAGGCCAGTCGCGGCGGGAACAGCTTGGTGCCGTCGAACTTGAGCAGCTCTTCCTTCACCAGGCGCCGCATCAGGTCGGACACGTCCACGCGCGTGGCGCCTTCGCGGAACTTGCCGTAGAAGCGGTCGCCATCCAGCAGCGCCATGAACAGCTGGAAGTCCTCTTCCTTGCCGTTGTGGGGGGTCGCTGTCATCAGCAGGAAGTGGCGCGAGATCGAGCCGAGCAGTTCGGCCAGCTCGTAGCGCTGGGTCTTCTTGACCTCGCCGCCGGAGAAACTGGCAGCGCACTTGTGCGCCTCGTCGATGATGACCAGGTCCCAGTGCGAGGCGCGCAGCTTCTCCTTCAGGTCATCGTTGCGTGCCAGCTGGTCCAGCCGCGCGATCATCCGGTCGGTCTGGGTGAAGGCGTTGCCGTTGGCCGACAGCTCCTGCTGCTCACGGCTGAACAGCGTGAACTCCAGACCGAACTTGTCACGCAGTTCGTCCTGCCACTGGCCGGACAGCGAGCCCGGCGACACCACCAGGATGCGCTGCGCGTCGGAGCGCATGATCAGTTCACGGATCAGCAGTCCGGCCATGATCGTCTTGCCGGCGCCGGGGTCGTCGGCCAGCACGAACCGCAACGGCTGGCGCGGCAGCATCGCCTCGTACACCGCCGAGATCTGGTGCGGCAGCGGCTCCACGTCCGAGGTGTGGACGGCCATCATCGGGTCGAACAGGTGGGCGAAGCGGATGCGCAGCGCTTCGGCAGCCAGTTGGAAGGCCTCGCCGTCAGCGGCGAAGGACCAGGGGCGGGTTGCGGTGGCCTCAGCCAGGGACGCTTCGTCGTCCCGGAACAGCATCCGCTCACCGATAACCCCCGCCGGGGAGCGGAACACGAGGGTGATGGCATCCTGCCCGCCGGGCGCTACGGCCACGACTTCCACGGGCCCAGCGGGGTCCACCCCTAGCAGTCGCTGGCCCCTGGCGATGTCCTCGATCTTCAACCCACCGGTCCCCTATATCTATGGAGTGCCATTCTAGCTGGCGCATGAGACGACGGGGCGTCTCAGGCAAGCCCGAGACACGCCAAATGGTCGTGCTTAGTTCCTGATACTAGCTCGCACTATCAGCACTTGAGATGATCGCCCTGGGTAGGGCCGGCTACAAGCCGGATGGCTCGTCGTCGCCGGGCTCCAACGGGTGAGCTTGAACCGCAATCGCCATCAAACCCGCCCTGCGCCGCTCTGCACGCTCCAACGGGAAGAGGCGAACCTGCTCGTCGTATTCGGCTTGGGCGCGACCGTCCAGCGCATCGGCGGTCTCGACGTCGCCCAACGCTCGGGCCAGCCCAGAACCTGTCCCGAAGGAAGGTCATCACCGCTGCCTTGCGCCGACGGGCACCGCCCACGACCACCGGGGTAGCGGGGACCTGAGGAGCCTTCTTCGTGGGCTCCCTAATCTCAGCCAGATCGGGGATGGAGATTTCCCAGATACCGTTGTTCTTCGTGGCTTTTGGAAGCTCCCCGTTCCGCATCCGCTCGCGGACGGTATAGGGGTTCTGGTTCAGCACCTTCGCAGTTTCTTCCGCCGTCAAATGCGTCTTGCCCGGGTACTGCAAGATCAACAGATCGATCATGCGTTGGGACATCAGGCCCCCTGCGTCATTTTTTCTAAAGCCTCACTGATCTTGTCGGCGCCGTCTACCTCCACGACACGGCCACCGCCGTCGTATTCGGGAAGCAACTCGTGCTCCCAAGTGGCGTGGTAAGGCATGTACACACCCCACCCACCCAGTTCGACCACGGGTGCGATATCCGATTTCAGGGAGTTGCCCACCATGGCGAACGCTTCGGGTGAGACCTCGAACTCCTGCAGCAGCCTGCGGTAGGTGCCCATGTCTTTTTCGGAGACGATCTCGATGCGCTGGAACGCGGTCAAGCCGCACTGCGCCACCTTGCGTTCTTGGTGAAAGAGATCTCCCTTGGTGATCAGGACAACACGATAACGCCGTGAGACGTCTTCAACTGCCTGGGCGATACCGGGTAGCAACTCGACGGGGTGGACCAGCAGATCCTTGCCCATGTCCATGATCGTGCGGATGTCCTTGGCCTCGATGCGGCCTCCGGTCAGATCAATGGCGGCTTCCACCATCGATAGGATCATGCCCTTCACGCCATAGCCATACTGAGCCAGGTTGCCGCGCTCGGTCGCCAGCAATGTCGCGCGCAGCCCGGCTACATCCAGATCGATGTAGCGGGCGATGATCGCCTCGAAATCGAGCTGCGCCTGGTCGTAGAACTCCTGGCTGCGCCATAGGGTGTCGTCCCCATCGAACCCGACCATCTGGATCATGCGGCCTCCATAATCGGGGCAAAATCGGGGCAAGAATGGACCACATCAGGCCGTACAGGACCACATGAGCGGCGTCTGGATCGGCGCCATTTCGCACCGAAATCCTTATATGTCAATGGCTTATCGTCATTGACCGCCCCCGCGACAGACCGCGTCTTTTGTTCCTGATGGAACAGGTCGCCCTTGGTGATCAGCACCACCGGATGCTCGGCGGCGATGGCCAGCACCGCATCGCGCACATCCGGCAGCAGTTCCACCGGGTGCTGCAGGATGGTCTTGCCCAGCTCGACGATGCGCTGCAGGTCGTTGGCGCTGATGCGCGCGTCGGTGACCTGGATGGCGGTTTCCAGCATCGACAGGGTCATGCCCTTGGCGCCGTAGCCGAACAGGGTCAGGTTGCGGCCTTCCACCGCGTGCAGTTCGGCGCTCAGCGTGGGCAGGTCGATGTAATCGGCCAGGATGCGCTCGAAATCGGCCTGTGCCTGGCGGTAGTAGTCCTCGCTGCGCCAGAGGGTGTCGTCGGCATCGAAACCGACCCAGTCGATCGTGGTCATGCGGCAGAGTGTAGCGGCTGCGGTGCAGGCAGCATGGTTCCAGACAAAACGGCAGGGCGACCACGCGGGCCGCCCTGCACAGATGATGGTCCGGGGGCGCGATGCCGCTGCGGACCGGACGCAGCCGTCAGCTCTGCGGCTTGGTCGCGGCGGGAGCCGTGCCGCTCTTGGCCACGTGGGCCTTGTATTCCTCGGCGGTCAGGTTGCCGTCCGCGTTGCTGTCGGCCGTGTCGAACACCTGCTTCAGGCTGGGCACACCCTCGGCCTCGGTCTTGCTGAGCTGGCCGTTGCCGTCGGCATCCAGATCGGCCCAGGTGACCTGCTTGGCTTCGGTGGCCGGCGCAGCGGCGGCTGGCGTGGCGGCTTCGCTGGGCTCGACCTGTGCAGCCGGTTCGGACGCGGTGGTCGCGGCATCGGGATCCTGTGCCTGGGCGAATGGCGCGGCCAGCAGCAGCGACAGGGCGGGAACGGCGAAAGCAGTGCGAATGGTCATCAAGAAAACTCCAATCGGGGGAATGAAACGAACGGACAAGTTGCAGCGTGCGCGAACCGTTGGAAGCGTTCGGGGAAGCCGTATGGTCGCGTCACGGGGACGGAGCATGCACACCGCTGTCTGAATCTGCACCGCGATGCAGATGTAAAAGTTACGTTGGCTTAACCGCAGCGTGACCGCGTCGTGATAATGCGGCGGCGCAACCGGGTGCGGCTCGAGCTACCATGCCAGCTCCTCCGCGCAAACCGGATTCCGTTCATGTCGATGCGTGCCGCACCCGTCCTGATGGCTTTGCTGCTGATCAGCCTGCTCAGCGCCTGCGCAACCCGGTCGCCCGTCCGTGCGGACGCCGCATGGCAGGATGCCCGGCAGCTGGTGCTGGTGAGCGTGGCGGACTGGAATGCGGACCACGGCACGCTGCAACGCTTCGAGCGCGGCGCGGATGCGCGCTGGCGGCCGGTGGGCGAGGCCGTGCCGGTCACGGTGGGCCGCAGCGGCACCGGCTGGGGTACGGGCCTGCATCCGGCGCAATCCGATGGTCCGCAGAAACGCGAGGGCGATGGCCGGGCGCCGGCGGGCGTGTTCGCACTGGGCACCGCCTTCGGCTATGCGGACCGTGTCGCCACCGCCATGCCCTACGTGGCGATGGAGGCGCAGGACTGGTGCATCGACGTGTCCGCATCGCCCTTGTACAACCGCATCGTGGATACCCGCGAGGTGGGCGAGGCCGCGATCGCAGGGTCCACCGAACCGATGCGCCGCGACATCCACGTGGATGGCGACCAACGCTACAAGCTGGGCCTGACCATCGGCCACAATCCGCGCAACGTGGCGGCCGGCGGCAGCTGCATCTTCGCGCACCTGTGGCAGGCACCGGGCGTGGCCACCGCCGGCTGCACCGCGATGGCCGAACCGGCCATGCAGGCCTTGCTGCAATGGCTGCAGCCGCTGGCCAAACCGGTGTTCGTGCTGCTGCCGCAGGCACAGTGGCGGCGTCTGGCCGCGGACTGGCAGTTGCCGGCCGTGCACTGACATCCACATCAACCGATTCCACCGGAGCCTTGCCGATGTCCGCCACCAGCCGCGTGCTGACTGCCCTGGCCCTGGGCGCATCGATCGGGCTGCTGCTGGCGGTATGGGCACCGGCGGCTGCCGGAGGCGTTGCGCAGATCGCCCGCCCGGTGGGCAAACTGTGGCTCAACGCGCTGCAGATGACAGTGGTGCCGCTGGTCGGCGCGCTGGTCATCCTGGGCGTGAGCACCGCCAGCGATGCCGCCGCGTCCGGGCGCATCGCGCGCAAGGCGATCGTGGTGTTCCTGCTGCTGCTCGGCCTGTCCGCGGGTTTTGCAGCGGTGTTCGCGCCGGCCTTCCTGTCGCTGCTGCCGCGCGATCCGGGCATGATCGACGCGCTGCGCGGCGACCTGGACCCCACCGCCGTACCGGCCACGTCGCCCGGACTGGCCGACTGGCTCACCGGCATCGTGCCCAGCAACGCGATTGCCGCCGCGGCGCAGAGCGCGATGCTGCCGCTGGTTGTGTTTTCGCTGTTTTTCGGCTTTGCACTCACCCGCATTGAAGCCGCACGCCGCGCGCATCTGCTGGAACTGGTGCATGCCATCGCCGACACCATGATCGTGATCGTGCGCTGGGTGCTGCTGCTCGCGCCGCTGGGCGTGTTCGCACTGGTGCTGGCGGTCACCGCCACGGTGGGACTGAACGTGCTCACAGCCTTGGGCTACTACATCCTGCTGCAGTGCGTGATGTTCCTGGCCGTGACCGTGTTGATGTACCCGGTGGCACGGCTGGCCGGTGGCGAACCGCTGCGGCGTTTCATCAGCGGCATCGCGCCGGCGCAGGCGATCGCCGCCAGCACCCAGTCGTCGCTGGCCTCGCTGCCGGCGATGCTGGACAGCGCGCGGGTACGGCTGGGTTACCCGATGCGGGTGGCTTCGCTGGTGTTGCCGATGGCAGTGTCGCTGTTCCGCCTGACCAGCCCGGTACAGTACGTCGGCGTGGCCGCCTTCATCGCCTGGGCCTACGGCGTGGAACTGAGCGCCCTGCAGCTGGCAACCGGCGCGGCGCTGGCGGTGGTGATCAGCATGGGATCGGTGGGCCTGCCGGGGCAGGTCAGCTTCATGGCCACCAACATGCCGGTGGTGCAATCCATGGGACTGCCGGTGGAACCGATGGGCATCCTGCTGGCCGTGGACACCATCCCCGACGTGTTCGCCACGCTGGGCAACGTCACCGCCGATCTCACCGCCACCAGCGTGGTTGCGCGGGGCGAGCCACCCGATGCCACCGAGTCGCCGACTGCAGCGGCCTGATGCGGATTCTCGCGGCCTGAACGGCATCACGGATAGACTCGGGCATTCCCCCGCCTGCGAGCATTTTCCTCATGCTGCCCTTATCCCGACTGTTGTTGCTGACCACCAGCGCACTGCTGGCCGCCTGTGGCGGCGGTGGTGGTTCACCTCCGATCACCACGCCACCGCCATCCGCACCGCCCTCGCCGGATCCGGTGGAAACCACCAAGCCATTCCGCGCCGAATCCTGGGCAACCTTCGACGAACCCTGGGCGATGACCTTCCTGCCCGATGGGCGACTGCTGGTCACCGAAAAATCCGGCAAGCTGAAACTGTTCAATCCGACCACGCGCACCGCCGGTGACATCGCTGGCGTGCCCGCCGTGGCCTATGCCGGCCAGGGCGGCCTGGGCGACGTGATCCTGCATCCACGTTTTTCGCAGAACGGCTGGATCTATCTCAGTTATGCCGAAGCCGGCAGCAACAACACGCGCGGGGCTGCGGTGGCGCGCGCGCGCTTGAGCGTGAACAATGCCACCGGCGGCGGCGTCCTGTCGGATCTGCAGGTGATCTGGCGCCAGGAGCCGAAGGTCACCGGCGACGGGCATTACAGCCACCGCCTGGCGTTTGCACCCGATGGCGCGCATCTCTTCATCAGCTCGGGCGAACGGCAGAAATTCGATCCGGCCCAGGACATGACATCCAACCTGGGCAAGATCGTGCGCCTGAACGAGGACGGCAGCGTGCCGGCCGACAATCCGTTCGCCACCCAGGGCGGGGTGACGGCGCAGATCTGGACCTCCGGGCACCGCAACCTGCTCGGTATCGCCTTCGACGGCCAGGGTCGGCTGTGGAACCACGAAATGGGACCGAAGGGTGGCGACGAACTGAATCTGGTGGTGCGTGGCGACAACTACGGTTATCCGATCGTCTCCAACGGCGACCATTACGACGGCACCCCGATTCCCGACCACAGCACCCGGCCGGAATTCCATGCGCCGGCGATCAGCTGGACCCCGGTCATTTCGCCGGCCGGACTGATCTTCTACAACGGCGCGCTGTTCCCGCAATGGCGCGGTCAGGCGCTGATCGGCGGGCTGTCGTCGCAGGCTCTGGTACGGGTGCGCATCAATGGCGACGCCAGTGCCACCGAAGTCGGTCGCTACGCGATGGGCGAGCGCATCCGCGAAGTGGAACAGGGCCCGGATGGCGCCGTGTGGCTGCTGGAGGACGGCGATGACGCGCGACTGCTGAAGCTGATGCCGAGTTCACCCTGACCATCCCGTTTGCCAAGGCTCGACTGGCAGAGCGACCCGCCGGCCGATCAGGACGTCTCTTCACGACCGTCATCCGGTGACAGATCCGGCAGCGCCTGCGGGGCGTGATCGGTCGGCAGTGCTTCCACCCCGCGCAGCCGGCGCTCGATGGCACGGGTACGCACGCCGGTTTCGTCGATCTTGTTGCTGGCTTCGACCAGTTTCTTCTTCACCGCATCCAGCGATGCGCCGAACTTGCCGAATTCGGTTTTCACGTTGCCCAGGGTCTGCCACACCTCGCTGGAGCGCTGCTCGATGGCCAGCGTGCGGAAGCCCATCTGCAGGGCATTGAGCACCGCCAGCAGCGTGGTCGGCCCGACCAAGGTGACCCGCTGTTCGCGCTGCAGCGCATCGAACAGGCCGGGTCGGCGCAACGCCTCGGCATACAGCCCTTCGGTGGGCAGGAACAGCAGGGCGAACTCGGTGGTGTGCGGCGGGGCGACGTATTTCTCGCGGATCTTCTTCGCCTCGTCGCGCAGGCGGCGTTCCAATGCCTGTCCGGCGGCCTGGGCCGCTTCCATGTTGGCGGCTTGCTGGGCATCCACCAGGCGTTCGTAGTCCTCGCGCGGAAACTTCGCGTCGATCGGCAGCCACACCTGGGAGCCGGACTGCGTGCCGGGCATGCGGATGGCGTATTCCACGCGCTGGTCGGAGCCCGGCAGCGTGGCCACGTTGGCGGCATATTGATCGGCAGTCAGCACGTCGTCCAGCAAGGCGCCCAGCTGGGTTTCGCCGAAGGTGCCGCGCGATTTCACGTTGCTCAGCACCTTCTGCAGGCTGCCCACGTCCGAGGCCAGTTGCTGCATCTCGCCCAAGCCGCGCTGCACCGCTTCCAGCCGCTCGCTGACCAGCCGGAACGATTCACCCAGCCGCGTTTCCAGCGTGCTCTGCAGTTTTTCGTCCACGGTGGCGCGCATCTGTTCGAGCTTGTGCGCATTGTCGGCCTGCAGGGCCTTGAGCTGCGCATCCAGCGTAGCGCGCAGCTCGCCCATGCGCTGCTCGTTGCGCGTGGTCAGCTCGGTCAGTTTCTGGCCCAGCGATTCGGCAAACAGGCGCTGCTGCTGGGCGCCTTCCTGCCGGGCCTTGCGCGCGTCATCGCCGATCGCCAGACGGAACTCGTCGAGCCGTTTGTCGGTGCGTTCGGTCAGCTCGTTCACGCGCGCGGTCAGCGCGGTGTTGTGGCGAAGCTGCATCTCGCCGGCTTCGCTGCGTGCCGCCCGTGTGTCTTCGCCCAGCGCATCGCGGAAGCCGCTGAAACGCTCCGCATGCTGGCGGTCGAGGTCGGCCAGCCGACTGCCGAAGGTTTCCATCTGCGCCGCCTGCGTGCGCGCCAGCGCTTCCAGCACCTCGCGCAATTCGCCGCGGCCGCTGCGCTGTTCCTCGCGCAGGGTGTCTTCCAGCCGCTCGCGCACGCTTGCCAACGCGGCATCCGGACGACGGCGCAGCAGCACCACCAGCAACACGATGGCGATGGCCACCGCGGCCAGCAGCAGGATCAGCAGCAACGGGAGCAGATCGGGCGACATGGCAGGCAGGATACGGTTAGCGGTCGCAGCATCCGCGACGGGTCATGGCGTGGACGGGTCGGTCGCAGCGAATGCGCTGCGATTTTGGCGCCAGCGCAGCCAGCCCAGCACCGCGATGCAGCTGATGGCAGCAGACAATGCCGATATCAGCATCGGTTCACCGGCACCAACCGGTACGAACCGATCGAACAACGCGAAGAGCAGTGCGCTGAGCAGCAGATTCAGGAGCGTGATGGCGGCGGCCGGCAGCAGTAATCCAGCCCAACGCATGCCACGCAACAGGCGCAGGAATGGCAGCGACGCGATGGTTTGCCCGATCACGGCGAGTCCGAATGCCAGCATCGCGATCAGCAGAATCCAGGGACGCGCCGCGCACGTCTCCTGGAGAAAGCACGTTGGCTCAGCATCCACAACCATCATCAACGTGACTCCGGAGAACGCGTACAGCAGCGACGCCAACTGTGCGAGCACGATCAGCTTCATTCAATCCACCACCCGGCAGAACACCGCTTTCAGGTAGCGGCTTTCCGGCACCTGCGCCAGCCACGGATGGTCGGGGCCGGCACCGGCCACCTTCAGCACCTGCACCGTGCGTCCGGCATAGAACGCGGCGCGGCGCAGCATGTCCAGGAACTGCTCCTCGCTGACCAGCCCGGTGCAGCTGAAGGTGGCGAACAGGCCTCCCGGTTTCACCACGCCCAGCGCGGCCTTGTTCATGTCCAGGTATTTCTTCAGCGCCGGGATCACCTGCTCGCGGTCGCGGGTCATCTTGGCCGGGTCCAGGATCACCACGTCGAAACGCTCGCCGTTGGCCTGGGCATCGCGCAGCCACGGGAAAATGTCGGCCTGCACGAAACGCGGCATCGTCTTGCCGTTCAATCCATTCAATTTTGCGTTGCCGCGGGCGATGTCCAGCACCGCCGGGTCGATGTCCACGCCCACCACCTCGCTGGCACCGCGCACCGCCGCGTACACGCCGAAGCCGCCGGTATTGCAGCACAGGTCCAGCACGCGCTGGCCGGCACAGCGCTGCGACAGCCAGTCGCGGTTGTCGCGCTGGTCGGCGAAGAAACCGGTCTTGTGCGCACCGGCCGGGTCGGCACGAAACTTCACCCCGTGCTCGATGATGATGGCCGGCTCGGTGCCCAAGGTGTCGCGGTAGTCGAAACTTTCCTGCTTCTGCACGTGTGCGTCGGCGAAGCTGTGGAACCGGCAGCCGGGGAACAGCTCGCGCAGCACGGTGAAGACGATGTCGCGGTGCCGCCATGCGCCGGCACTGAAGAAGCCGACCACCAGCAGATCGTCGTAGCGGTCGATCACCAGTCCGCTGATGCCGTCGCCCTCGCTGTGGAACACGCGCCAGGCATTGGACACGTCATCCAGACGTAGCACCTCGCGTCGCAGCCGCACGGCCTCGGCGATCCGGGCACGGAACCATTGCGCATCCACCGGCACCGCCGGATCGCTTTCCAGCATGCGCAGGGCGATGCGCGAATGGCCGTTGTAGAAACCGGTGCCGATGCAGGCGCCATCCACGCCATGCACCGCGACCAGGCTGCCGGGCCTGGGTTTCTGCGCAGGTTTGTCCACTAGCCGCTGGAAGATCCAGGGGTGGGTCGAATTCCATGCATTCTTCAGATGCACGATGGGCAGGGGTTCGTTCATGTACGGCAGTTTACGCGCTGGCGATCACGCATCCGACTGCCGGCCCTTGTCGAACGGTACTGCGGGCCCCATCGCAATGCCATGCCTTCGCCGGAGTCCCATGTGCCCGCACCCGATGGCCCGCAGCAGCGGCACCGCGACCTGCGCCGCTGGCGACGTGCCTTCAATACCAGTCTGGCCGCGGTGCTGGCGCTGTGCGCGCTGTTCGCGCTGCAGGGCCTCATCGACCTGAGCGGGTGGATGGTGCAGCCGTGGTCGCCGCCCGGACTGGCTGGCCTGCTGGGTGCACCGCTGCTGCACGGTTCCATCGAACACCTGCTGATGAACGGCATCGCCATCCTGATGCTGGGCACGCTGGCCGGCGGGGTCTATCCGCGTGCCACGCTGCGGGCGCTGCCGATCCTGTGGCTGCTGTCGGGGCTGGGCGCGTGGCTGCTGGGCGAGCCGGGTTCGCATCATCTGGGCGCCAGTGGCGTCACCCACGGACTGGCGTTCCTGGTGTTCACGCTGGGGCTGCTGCGCCGCGACCGGGCTGCCATCGCCGCCGGTCTGCTGGCATTCCTGTTCTACGGCGGCATGCTGCTGACCATCCTGCCGCGCGAACTGGATGTGTCGTGGCAGTCGCATCTGGGTGGTGCGCTGGGTGGCGTGCTGGCAGCGGTGCTGTTCCGGCGCAGCGACCCGATGGCCCCGCGACAGCGCTACAGCTGGGAACTGGAAGAAGACGCGTCCGACGCCGAGGGCGAACTCGAGTTGTCGTCGCCGGAGCAAGTGCCGGTGCTGTGGCAGCGCGAGTCGCGCGATGACGCGCTGCGCAACGCCGAGCGCGGCACCGTGCTGCCGTTCCGCAGCCGTCAGGATTGAATCATCTCAATTTCGGCTGGTCTTGCCGCAACACGGTCGGGCCCAGCTGGCGGTCGTGCAGGCGCGAGAACAGCACGAGCGACGTGGCCGCGCCGCACAGGCACAGGAACATGTCCCACTGCGTGTCCCACACATCCCCCTGGGTGGCCAGGAACGCGTCCGCATCGGCCCCCAGCAGCAGCGCGCTCCACCATTCGATCAGTTCGAAGAAAGCGGAAAAGCTGAGGCAGGCCGCCAGCACCAGATACACCAGCCAGCCACCCCGCCGCAGCGGCGTGCAGCGCAGCAACAGCTCGCGCGCCAGGATCGCTGGCACGAAGCCCTGCATCCAGTGGCCCAGCCGGTCCCACGGATTGCGCTCCCAGTCCAGCAGATCACGCAGCCAGAAGCCGAGCGGCGTCTTGGCGTAGGTGTAGGCGCCGCCGTACATCAGTACCAGCGCATGCGCCAGCAGCAGCCAGCACAGCAGCCGGGTCAGCGGGAAGCGCTGCCAGTTCCAGGCGATCAGCGGGACCGCCAGCAGCACCCACACCACTTCCAGCAGCCAGGTGAGGCGGTCGGTGGCGATCATGCCCGACCACACCAGCACCAGGCCGGTTACCGCCAGCACGGCGATGCGCTCGCCGCGCGAGGGGGTGATGACGGGCGATGGCGGCATGCGAGCGGCTCCGGATGGCAGGTGCCGGAGATTCTGCGGCATGACCATGCGACCTGGTCGCAACGGCGGCTGGATCAGCCGTTCAGATCGATATCCCAGGTGATCAGGCTGTGGTCTGAACCACCGCCTTCCACGCGCTCGCGGCCGCTGGCATCCACGTCGTCGCTGACGTAGATGCGATCGATGGGATTGCCCCTCGGCCAGAATCCGGGATCGTTTTCGTCGTCGTTTTCGCCGCTCAGCGGGCCGATGGTGCCCTCGCCCCTGCTGTTGAAATCGCCCAGCAGGATCGTGTTGTCGCCGGATGCCTCGGCCAGCCGCGCCAGGGTGTCATATTGCGTCTGGCGGGCGTCAGCCCCGTCTTTTCCCGCCGACAGGTGCGTGCTGAACACGGTCGCCGTTTCACCGCCTGCCTCGATGGTGACTTCCAGCGCGGTGCGATTCTCGCCCTTCGGGTCATCCGCGCCCAAGTCGTGGAGCTTGACGTCGATGGAGCCATCATCCATTCGCTGCAATGGGGCATTCGGCCCGAGCAGCACGGCATTGCCGTAGGTTCCACCTCCGACATCCCAAGATGCACCGTATACGATCGTGTAGTCGCGTACACCCTCGGGCGATTGCATTTCAGCGTTGTAGACCTTGATCGCGGCGTCGGAACTGCCGGCTTCCGTCGGTTCGCCTTCCGCCGTGTAGTACTCGGGCGCGATGGTGACCTTGCTGCTGCGATGGTCTTCGTCACTGCCGGTGATGGTCACGGTGCCGTCGGCCGACTCGGTGCGCTCGTAGGTGATCGGCTCCTGCAGGCCGGCTTCCTCCGCCGATACCTGCGCGAGCACGTACTCGTTGTAATCGGTAATGCCATCCGGCAGGTCACCTTCCAGGCGATCGGTGTCCACATCGACTTCTTGCAGCGCAACCACATCCAGGCCGTCATTCACCACCTTGTCGGCCAGATGCGCAGTGGTTTCCGGGGCATTGTCCTTGTGGTCCTTGTTGCCGGCGGCCAGGTTGTAGGTGCCGACCTTCAGTTCGCCATTGCTCTGGGCGTTGCCAGGAGCGGGCGGCTCCTGCACAAGCTGTACGGGTGGTCGCGAGGCGCCGATTCCGGAAAGGATGGACATGAGCGAGTGCTCCATTGCGTGGTCCCTTGATGTTAGGCCGGTTGCCTTTGCGGATTCAGCTAGGGACAACCCTAGGGATCCCCTGAATCATTCGGAGGACGCCAAGTCCAGGATGGACTTGTTCAGACCTTCCCCGGGATCGAGCGATTGCACGGCGGCAGCCGTGTAGCATGTTCGCCATTCCACCGTTTCCGATGTCATGCGCAACCCTTTTCTGCTGATCGCCGTGCTGCTGGTTGCCAGCGGCTGCGATCGCACCCCATCGGCTCCGCGACCGGCTGCATCGCAACCGGCCTCCAGCACCACGACATCGACAGCCCAGCTGCGCCCGGACGTGGAAGCACTTGCAGCCGATGCCATGCAGGGCCGCGAAACCGCCACGCCCGGTTACGACCGGGCCGCGGACTACGTGGCCAGGCGCATGGCCGCCATCGGCCTGCAACCGGCCGGCGACAACGGTGGCTGGCTGCAGCAAGTGCCCTTACTGCGTGGCACGCGGCTGCAGGCCGGGGCACGCTTCGACATTGTCCGATCCGATGGCAACCGCCAGTCGCTGGTGTTTGCCGAGCAGTATCTGCCGAACGTCAACTTCCTTGCGGCAGATGCGCACGTGCGGGCGCCGGCGGTGTTCGTGGGACAGGCGGCCGTGGCGCCCGAGACCGGCCACGACAGTTTCATCGGCGTGGATGTGCGCGGCAAGATCGCGGTATTGTTTTCCGGGGCGCCGGCCGGATTGGACAACAATCGCCGTGCCTACATCAGCAGCCAGCGCGAAAAGCTGCGGCAGCTGGTCCAGCGCGGCGCTGTGGGCGCGGTGTTCGTGAATACGGCCATGGACGAAGCCCTGCAGCCGTGGCAGCGCCAAGCCGCCAACTGGCAACGCGCCGCGATGAGCCTGCGCGATGCCGACGGCCGACCGATCGATGCATTTGCCGAACTGCAGGTGGTGGCCAGCGTGAGTGCCGCCGCCGCCGATGCCCTGTTTGCCAACAGCGGCACCACCGTGGCACAGCTGGTGCAGCAGCTGGCGAACGGACAACTGCGGGCCATGCCCTTGCCGATCACGCTGGACCTGGCCGCACCCAGCCGCATCGAACCGATGATGTCCAGCAACGTGGTGGGGGTACTGCCGGGCAGCGATCCACATCGCGCGGACGAGCATCTGGTGTACACCGCACACCTGGATCACCTGGGCCAGGGACATGCCATGGATGGCGATGCCATCTACAACGGCGCAATGGACAACGCGGTCGGCGTGGCAATCATGCTGGATTCCGCGCGCCAGCTGGCTGCCGAACCGGCACGCCGCAAGCGTTCGCTGCTGTTCGTGGCGTTGACCGGCGAGGAGCAGGGCCTGCTGGGCGCCCACTGGCTGGTGCGACAGCCGCCGGACGGGCGCACGCTTGTGGGCAACATCAATCTCGACATGCCGGTCCTCCTGGCGCCGAGCAAGGATGTGGTTGTGATCGGCGGCGAGCACTCCAGTCTGGGCGAGACGGCGCGACAGGCGGCGCAAGCCGAGGGCGTGATGTTGTCACCGGACCCGTTTCCGGAGGAAGTGGTGTTCATCCGCAGCGACCAGTACGCCTTCGTGCGAGGCGGCATCCCGGCGCTGTATCTGGATGGCGGTGTGGTCTCGGCCGACGGCCAGCGCCATCCCGAACTGGCACAGCGCAAGTTCATGCGCGACAACTATCATCAACCCAGCGACGACATGACGCTCCCCATCGCATGGGACGATGCCGCGCGGCTGGCCCGCCTGGCTGCGCGCATCGGACAGCAGGTGGCCGATGCGGCGCAGCCGCCGCAGTGGAAACCTGGGGATTTCTTCGGCACCACGTTCGCACAGGTTCCCCTGCCGCCGGCCGAGCGGGCAGCTGCTCCATGAGTCCCGATCGACCGCGAGGTGCGTGATGCGTACACATCCCTTTTTTGTTGCCGCTGCGTTGCTGCTGCTGGCCGGTTGCAGGAGCAGCGGTGCTGCAGCACCTGCCGCTACAGCCTCGGAAACGGCATCCGGCGTGCGCCAGTTCCGTGGCACCGTGCAGGCCGTGGACACCGGCTGCTATGTCGATGGGGTGTGCACCGCCACAGTGGATGGCATCTTGGTCACCACCATGAGCGGCGAGCGCCTGAACAATCCGGTCTGGGGTCAGCCGAATGCGCTGCCGCAGGTAGGCCAGCAGGTGGAAGTGCGCTGCCGCAGCACCGGAGCATCGCGCTGCACGCTGAAGGGCGACACCGGCTACTATCTGCGCGCACTCAGGTAAGTCGCACCCGCCGGGCGTACACTCGTGGCATGAACAGCACACCGCGGCGCGTCGAGAACATCGTCACCGACAAGGGCAAGGTGCCCGTGTATGCCACCGGCGTGGTCCAGCAGCCGTGGGATGACTACAGCGCGGTCGATCACCAGGTATGGCAGCAGCTGTATCGGCGCCAGCGCGAGGTGCTGCAGGGGCGCGCCTGCGATGCCTTCCTGCAGGCCCAGGACGCGATGGGCATGACCCCGGACCACATCCCGAAGTTTTCCGAACTGAACACGGTGCTGGGCCAGGCCACCGGCTGGCAGCTGATCGGCGTGGAAGGCCTGCTGCCCGAGCTGGACTTCTTCGACCACCTGGCCAACCGGCGCTTCCCGGTGACTTGGTGGATCCGGCGGCCGGACCAGCTGGATTACATCGAGGAACCGGACCTGTTCCACGACCTGTTCGGCCATGTGCCGCTGCTGATGTTGCCGGAATTCGCCGATTACATGCAGGCCTACGGGCGCGGCGGGGTGAAGGCGCACGGCATCGGTCCGGAGGCACTGGTGCATCTGACCCGCCTGTACTGGTACACGGTGGAATTCGGCCTGATCCGCCAGCCCGACGGCCTGCGCATCTACGGCAGCGGCATCGTGTCCTCGGCCGGCGAAAGCGTGCATTGCCTGGACAGCGCCGCGCCCAACCGGATCGGGTTCGACCTGCGCCGGATCATGCGCACCCGCTATCGCATCGACAGCTACCAGAAGACCTATTTCGTCATCGACAGCTTCCAGCAGCTGATGGATGCCACCGCGCCGGATTTCCGTCCCATCTACGCCGAACTGGCCGAGCAGCCGGCCGTCCCCGCCGGCACGGTGCTGGCCGATGACCGGGTGTTCCTGCGCGGCAGCGGCGAGGGCTGGCCCGACGACCCCGACGTGTAGGCGCATCGCGGTGCACACGCACCGCCTACCGGTCGGCTGGCACGATGCGGTGCGTCGCGCATTCCCTCAAGCCCAGATGACTTCAATCGCATCGTCTTCGTTTTCCCCGCTGCAGCTGTGGCACTGGTTGCGCGACTGGCGCCAGACCCGGCTGATCGACGGGGTGGACCGCATCGCGGTGCTGGAGGCGGTGTTCGACAACGGCCGCCTGGGTCCGCGTTACGCCTTCATGGTGGTGATGTCCTGCGGCATCGCGATGCTGGGACTGCTGCAGAATTCGGCAGCGGTGATCATCGGCGCGATGCTGATCGCTCCGCTGATGGGCCCGATCATCGAACTGGGCATGGGTCTGGCCACCTTCGACCTGCGTTCGATCCGCAGTGCCTTGATCACGCTGGTGGCCGGGCTGCTGCTGGGCCTGGCGGTGGCGATGGCGATCGTGTGGCTGTCGCCGCTGCAGCAGGCCACGCCGGAAATCCTGGCCCGTACCCAGCCCACCTTATTCGATCTGCTCGTGGCGGTGCTGTCCGGACTGGCCGGCGGCTATGCCACGGTCAGCCGCAAGGGCGAAACCATCGTCGGCGTCGCCATCGCCACGGCGCTGATGCCGCCGCTGGCAGTGGCCGGCTACGGCATGGCGCTGGGCAACTGGAACGTGGCCGGCGGCGCGTGGATGCTGCTGCTGACCAACACGCTGGCGATCGCGCTGTCGGTGACGGTGGTGGCACGCCTGTACGGCTTCGGCGGCCGGGACACGCCGAAGCAGACTGCACTGCAGGCGACCCTGATCGTGCTGACCTTGGTGCTGCTGGCGATTCCGCTGGGATTGTCGCTGAAGCGCATCGCCCTGCAAGCCCAGGTCGAGGTTGCCGTGCGCCAGGAATTGAATCGGGCTGCTGCCGCGGTGGGCGGACGCATTTCGGCGCTGACCGTCGAAGGCAACGATCGCGGCGTGGTGGTGGATGCCGTGTTGATGACGCCGCGGCATGTGGGGAATGCCGAACAGGAGCGGCTGGCCGAACGTCTGCGCCGCAGCCTGGACCGTCCGGTGCAGTTGCGCCTGGCGGAAGTGCTGACTGCCGACGACGCCGCCACCGCCCGGCAAGCCACCACGCTGTCGGAACTGCGTCGGAGCGTGGAGGCGCTGCAAACTGCCAGTGCGGACCAGCGTGCAGGCCAGGCTGCTGCGGCACAGGCACGCATGGCGCTGCAATCCACGCTGGTCGATGCGATCGGTGAATTGCGCACGGTGGGCGATGGCTGGGAATTCCGTCTGCAGTCCCGATCTGCCTGGACGCTGGCACAGGCCCGTGCACTGGAGCAGCGCGTGCAGGCCGCGCATCCGGACAGTCGCTTCCGGCTGATCCCGTCCATCCAGGCGCTGCCGTGGATCGTGTTCGACGACGACAGCAGCACCCTGCCGGCATCGGACGACTTGAATACGGCGGTGTGGGCACTGCAACGCTGGCAGGTCGACCGCGTGACGGTGGAAGGCCACGGCGGCACGCCGGCGCTGGCCAGGGCGCGCGCCGAGCAGGTGGCCGATGCGCTGCGCGCGCAGCGCATCGCGGTCGATGCGGTCCGCACGGCGGACACGGCGCAAACACGCGGTCTGATCCGAGTCAGCGGTCGGGATGATGCAGTGCGCAGTGTGCGCATCCTGCTGCAACCATAAGAAAAACCACTTTTCCGTACGTCATGGTACTGGGGTATTCCCTAGCTGGGGCACGCCCGACAATGGTGCCACCGACTGCTTCGCAGACGACATCATCGATCGGATCGATAACGGCGTGAGCGGCCACAATGGCGCCACCGATTGCTTCCCCGACGACATGATGCAGCGCTTCCAGGTCAACCAGGCCTGACAGGACGCGGGCAGCCAGGCGGCCGGCATCATCGGCGATTGCACTCCAGAGCCCGAAGGCGGCTGGCCCAAGCTGGAAGGCGAGGACGACATCCAGATCAATCCCGGCGACCTGGAGTTGCCCGGCGGCGGCATCGAGATCGACCCGGGCCGATTCGAACTGCCCGACATCGGCTTTGATCGCCCCAATGGCATCATCAGCGACTGTCTGCCCGAGCCGACCGGTGGCTGGCCGGGACTGGAAGGCGAAGCCACCGTGCGCGAAGAAAATCCGCCTGGACGTTCAGGGCCAGATCGGCATCCGCACCGTGGTGGATGCCGGCAAGGGCGATGATTGGGTGCAGGTCACCCGTAACCAGGATGGGTCGGCCACGGTGACCGTGAACGGCGAGCGCCACGAACTGACGCCGGATCAGGCCCGCAACATGCGCGTGACCGGTGGCGAGGGGGATGACACCATCACCGTGGTCGACAACCGTGGCGAACGCGAGCGCCTGATCGATGCCGTGCTTGGCGGCGAAGCCCGAGTCGAAGGTGGCGATGGCGCAGACCGGTTCGAGGGCCAGGTCGATGGCGTCCAGCTGGACAACAGCATCTTCGAAGGCGATACCGTCAACGGCAAGCTGTTCCGCTGATCGACCCGACGGAAAACCTGTTCCGATGTACCGACAGGCAGCCCGACGGCCGCCTGTCTGCATGTCAGGGCCCCGATGCGTGCCGCAATCGCCGCAGTGCGGCGATCTGTTCCGCCTGCTGCAGTAGCAAGGCTTCCAGGCGGTCCACCCGCAGCGCGTCCAGCTTGTCGTGCAGGGCCATGATTTCCATTTCCGCCTTCAAGTTGACCTGATAATCGCTGTCGGCCTGGGCGCGGTCCTTCGCCGCCTGCCGGTTCTGGCTCATCATGATGATGGGCGCCTGCACCGCCGCCAGCATCGACAGCATCAGGTTGAGGAAGACGAAGGGATACGGGTCGAACGGATGCCGCAGGGCGATGGTGTTCAGCACCGCCCAGCCCACCAGTACCAGCGCGAACAGGCCGATGAAGGTCCACGAGCCGCCGAAGCGGGCCACCTGATCGGCCAGCCGGTTGCCCAGCGAGGACGCTTCCGTTGCAGTCGAATGCGGTGCGTCCTCGGCGATGGCGTCACGATGCAGCAGGTGCTGCAGCACGTTGCGCTCCACCGCGGTCAGGGCGCCGGCGGCCTTGCCGAACCAGCGTTGGGCGGCGGCTTCGAGCGTGGCGGAATGCAGCGGCATGCGGGTGTCTCCGCGCGGGAAATGCCGCCAGTATAGGGCTCAGTCCTGCAGCAGGGCGCGGATGTCGGCAAAGCCGGCGCGGGCGCGTTCGGCCTTGTGTTCCGCATCGGCCTGCGGATCGGCACCGTCGCGCTGCAGTTCGGCCGCGGGCAGTTCGTCCAGGAACCGCGAGGGCTTGAGGCGCTGCTTGCTGCCCCAGCGGGTGGCCTCGCGCGCGTGCGACAGCCACAGCTGCTCCTTGGCGCGGGTGATGCCAACGTACAGCAGGCGGCGTTCCTCCTCCAGCCGACCTTCGTCCAGACTGGCCTCGTGCGGCAGGGTGCCGTCCTCCAGCCCCACGATGAACACGAAGCGGAATTCCAGCCCCTTGGACGCGTGCAGGCTCATCAGCCGCACTTGGTTGCCGCCATCGTCGCGGTCGGCGCGCGAGACCAGCGCCAGCTGCGCGGCCAGATCGCCCAGACCGCTCCCCTTGCCGGCTTTTGCCGCATCGAACCAGTCGGCCAGCTCCTCCAGATTGCCGCGGCGGATCGCGAACAATTGCTCGGTCTTGCACTGCGCCTGCAGCGCCGCCAGCAACCCGGACTGCTCCACCAGCCGCCGCACCACATCGGCCGGCGACAGGCGCTGGGCATCACTGCGCAGCCGTTGCACGATGTCGCTGAAGCCATGCAGGGCGTTGCCCGCGCGCGCGGGCAGCTGTTTCAGCAGTCCCACCGATTCGGCCGCACGTGCCAGCGGCAGCTGCGCTTGCTGGGCCAGTTCTCCCAGTTTGGCCAAGGTGCTGGCGCCGATCTCGCGGCGCGGCGACTGCACTGCGCGCAGGAACGCCGCATCGTCATCCGGGTTCACCAGCAGCCGCAGCCAGGCCAGGGTGTCCTTCACCTCGGCACGCTCCAGGAAGGCGGTGCCACCGGACAGGTGGTAGGGAATGCGCAGCAGTTGCAGGGCCTTTTCCAGCGCCCGGCTCTGGTGGTTGCCGCGGAACAGGATGCAGAAGTCGCTCCACGGCGCGCCGTGTTTCTGCGCCAGGAACTGGATGTCGGCGGCGGTTTTTTCCGCCTCGTGCTCGCCATCGCGGCATTCGCGCACGCGGATGCGTTCGCCGTCGGGCTGCTCGCTCCACAGCCGCTTCAGATGCACGTGCGGATTGCGCGCGATCAAGGAATTGGCGGCGCGCAGCACGCGGTTGCTGCAGCGGTAGTTCTGTTCCAGCTTGATGATGCGCAGTGCGGGATAGTCCTGTGCGAGCTGCTCCAGGTTCTCGGGATTGGCGCCGCGCCAGGCGTAAATGCTCTGGTCGTCGTCGCCCACGCAGGTGAACTGCCCCGCCGGCCCGGCCAGTGCCCGCAGCAGCCGGTACTGGGCATCGTTGCTGTCCTGGCTTTCGTCCACCAGCAGATAGCCGATGCGCTCACGCCAGCCGGCCACCGCCTCGGCATCGGTTTCCAGCAGCTGCACCGGCAGCCGGATCAGGTCGTCGAAATCCAGGGCATTGAATGCCGCCAGCCGCGCCTGGTAGCGCGCGTACAGCGCAGCGGCTTCGCGCTCGCGCAGGCTGCCGGCGGCCTGCAGGGCCTGTTCCGGCGACAGGCCTGCGTTCTTGGCCCGCGACACCAGTGCCTGGGTGGCCTGCACCGCGTCGGGTTTGGCACCGGGCATCAGGTCCTTGAACTGGCCGGCGGCATCGTCGGCATCGAAGATCGAAAACCCGCGTTTCAGGCCGAACCGGGCATGATCGATCTGCACGATGCGCAGCCCCAGCGCATGGAAAGTGCTGATGGTCAGACCCTCGCCGGCATCGCCGGGCAGGCGCCTGGCCACACGCTCGCGCATTTCCTTCGCCGACTTGTTGGTGAAGGTGATCGCGGCCACCCGCTTGGCGGGGTAGCGACCGGACTGCACCAAGTGCGCGATCTTCTCCACGATCACCCGGGTCTTGCCGCTGCCGGCCCCGGCCAGCACCAAAAGCGGGCCTTCGACGTGCTGCACGGCCTCGCGTTGCGGTGGATTGAGATGGCGCATCGCATCATTGTCGGGCATGGCCACCGGCGCTGTCGAACCGGCATGGCGCAGGGGCGTGTCAGGGTGCACCGGCGTTCTGCGTGACCGTTGTGAACCCCGCCGATCCAGCCATGACCACTGCCGCCGACTCTGCCATGCCCGACTTACCCGCCAGCCGCAGCGCGCGCTTGCGCGCCCGCATCCACACCACCGCGCGCAACATGCTACACGGGCTGGTACCGAAGGAGAGTGCGATCCGCATGGCGCAAACCGACGCGCCGCTGGATGCCGCCCATTTCGAGGAAGCGGTGTGCCGCATCTGCGGCACGGTCCGTTCGGAACCGCACTGCGGCGCCTGCGGGCAGAGGGCCGTGGCCCGGTTCGTCTTCATCGACGTGTTCAACGGATTCTGGCAAAGCTGGCGGCTGTTCGAATTGGCCTTCATCCACCATGCGCTGCGGGTGCTGTACCGGCCCGGCCTGGTGGCGTGCGAATCCGTGCTGGGCGCGCGCAAGCGGCAAGACGCGGACGGCTGGACGATGACTGTCGATGGTCGCGTGCTGCGGCGCAAGGATTGATCCAGCGAAGCCCGGGTGTCGAATGGCGCGGAGCGCCCCGGCCCCCTGCCCACGTCGCGGATGCCCGAGTCTTCGTACGGAACACGAGGCCGCAAACGCGACACCCGCCTTGCGGCGGGTGTCGTGGTGTTGCGGCCGGGCAGGATCGGGACTTACTTGATCTTGCCTTCCTTGTAGATCACGTGCTTGCGCAGCACCGGATCGTATTTCTTCATTTCCATCTTGCCGGGCGTGTTCTTCTTGTTCTTGTCGGTGGTGTAGAAGTGCCCGGTGCCTTCGGAGGAAATCAGGCGGATCTTGTCGCGCTTGGATGGCATGGTCGGTGACTCCTCAGATCTTCTCGCCGCGTGCACGCAGGTCGGCAAGCACGGCATCAATGCCGTTCTTGTCGATGGTGCGCAGGGCCTTGGTGGAAACGCGCAGCTTCACCCATCGGTTTTCCGAAGCCACCCAGAAGCGGCGTTCGTGCAGATTGGGCAGGAAGCGGCGGCGGGTCTTGTTGTTGGCGTGCGAGCGGTTGTTGCCGGTGGCAACACGCTTGCCGGTGACTTGGCATTCGCGGGACATGTCGACTCCTCAAGGACGCACCTTCGTGCATCGTGGCGCCCCCCGTGGCCCGGGGGGCATCGGCTCCGACCGCCTGCCTGAGCAGGTGGCCGCGCGATACGGGTGATCGCTGCAGATGGGCGGCATCGCGCGTGATCCGCACCGATCCGGACCAGGCCGGACGCAGCGAGCCGGGCATCATGCTGCACAGAGCGCGCGAATGCAAGCAGGATGCCGTCAACGGGCCGCTGGCGCCGACTCCTGCAGTGCCGGTGTGGTCTGCTCGCGGGCGATGAAGCCGCGGATTTCGCTCTCCAGCACCGGCAGCGGCACCGAGCCCTGCGCCAGTACCGCGTCGTGGAAGCGCTTCACGTCGAAGCGCGAACCCAGTGCGGCCTCGGCCTCCCGGCGCAGGTCGCGGATGGCGATCTCGCCCAGCTTGTAGCTCAGCGCCTGCCCGGGCCAGGAGATGTAGCGATCCACCTCGGTGGTGACCTCGTGTTCGGACAGCGCGGTGCGTTCGCGCAGATAGGCCAGCGCCTGGCCGCGGGTCCAGCCCTTGTGGTGGATGCCGGTGTCGATCACCAGCCGGCAGGCACGCCACATGGCATACGTGAGGCGGCCGAACTCCTCGTAGGGCGTCTGGTAGATGCCCATTTCCACGCCCAGCCACTCGCTGTACAGCCCCCAGCCCTCGCCGTAGGCGGAAATGTAGGACTTGCGCCGGAACTCGGGCTGTCCGGCCTGCTCCTTGGCCAGGGCGCCCTGCAGCGCATGCCCGGGCGCGGATTCGTGCAGGGTCAACGCCGGCAGGTTGTACATCGGCCGCGACGGCAGGTCGTAGGTGTTGACCCAGTAGGTGTCGGCGCCGCCGCGGCCGGCGGTCCAGAACGGGGCGATGTCGTCCGGCACCGGCACGATGGTGAAGCGCCCGCGCGGCAACGTGCCGATGATCTTGCCGATTTCCCCATCCACCCGCTTGCTGATCCAGGCGGCGCGTTCCAGCAGTTGCTGCGGCGTGCTGGCGTAGAACTGCGGATCGGTGCGCAGGAACTGCAGGAAGTCGGCAAAGCTGCCCTTGAAGCCGACTTGGTCGATCACCGCATCCATCTCCTGCTGGATCGAGGCCACTTCGCGCAGGCCGATGGCGTGGATCTGCTCCGGGGTCAGATCCAGCGTGGTGTAGTCGCGGATCTGCTGCCGATACCAGGCGGCGCCGTCGGGCATGGCTTCGGCAGCCAGGGTGGTGCGTGCCTGCGGCAGATACGCGTTGCGGAAGAAGCGCAGCAGGGTGGCGTAGGCGGGAATCACCGCCTCGCGCAGAGCCAGCCTGGCCTCTTCACGCAACACCGCTTGTTCGGCAGCGGGGATGCCGGCGGGCATGCGTCGGTACGGAGCGTACAGCGCGGCCTGTTCCACGTCGACCAGTTCGGCGACGGCGGCGATCGAGCCGTCGCGGCCATCCAGCACCGCACGCGGCACGCTGAAACCGCGCGCCAGCCCGGCCCGCATGTTGACGATGTGCTGATCGAAGAATCGCGGCACATCGCGCAGGCGGGCCGCGTAGCGGCGGTAGTCGTCGGCCGTGCGCAGCGGTTCGCGCGCGATGAAGGCCAGGTCCGACCAGAACGCGCTGTCGGCGTTGAAGGGCATCTCGTAATCGCGGAAGCGCCCACTGGCGGCCAGATTCTCGATCTGCGGCCGGTATACCAGATAGTTGATGCGCTCGGCCGACGACAGGCGGGTCGGGTCGATGGTCTGCAAGCGGTGCAGCACGTCGTTCCAATACGCCAGCCGCGTGGCCCAGGCGGCGGCCGACACGTCCGGCAGGCGGTCGGCGGTGGACACGCCCTCGGCGGTTTCAGCACTGCGGAACTGCTGCTGCCGCCAGGCCCATTCGGACTGGTACAGCTGGCGGAACGCGGCATCGGCATCGGACGCCGGCGCGGTCGCTGCGGCTATGGCCGCGGGCTGCGCGAGCGTGTTCCCCATGCCCGACACGGCCAGCGCGATGGCGAGGGCAAGCGGTTTCATCATCATCGTTGCATTGAATCGGACCAAGGCCGATTGTAGCCAGCGCTATGGTCAGTGGCCGGCGCGGTCGCGATGCCAGCCGCGGTGGCGGATGTCCAGGTACAGGCTGTAGCCGGCGGTGAACATCGGAAACAGGTTCTGCAGGATGCCGACCGAGTCGTTCTTGCCCCAGATGAAGTAGCTCAGCGTCATCACGCTGCCGACGATGCTCATGTACCAGAACAGCCGCGGGATGACCGGTTTCTTCGCCCGCCGGCTGGCGATGAACTGCACCACCCAGCGCGAGCCGAACATCAGCGCGCCCACCCAGCCGATCAGCTTCCACGGGCTCATGTGCAGGCCGGACCATTCCAGCCAGGACAGGGGCGTGTGCATGAATGCGCTGCCGGCCGCGCCGGCTGCCAGCAACGCGGTGGCCGGCATCACGCCAGCTCCTCCACTCCGGTGCGTTTGCTGCGCGCGATCAGCCAGGCCACGCCGCGCAGGTCGCGGATGCCGACCAGCGCCCGATTCAGATTGTTGTATTTCGATGTGCCGCTGCCGCGCGCGCGATGATGCACCGGCACGCTGACGGTCTTCCAGCCGGCCCGCTGCATCAGTGCCGGCAGGTAGCGGTGCATGTGGTCGAAGTAGGGCAGATCGAGAAAGGCCTCGCGCTCGAACAGCTTGATGCCGCAGCCGGTGTCGGGGGTGGCATCACGCAGCATGCGCGAGCGGATCGCGTTGGCCCATTTCGAGGCCCAGCGCTTGCTGCCCGAATCCTGCCGGTTCACCCGCCAGCCGGCAAACAGCTTGATCTGCGCATCGGCTTGCGCGCGCTGCGCCAGCAGTTTGGGGATGTCGGACGGGTCGTTCTGGCCGTCGCCGTCGAGCGTGGCGATCCACGGCGCACGCGCGG
The DNA here is from genome assembly GCA_003240695.1 of Pseudoxanthomonas suwonensis. Classification (GTDB taxonomy): domain Bacteria; phylum Pseudomonadota; class Gammaproteobacteria; order Xanthomonadales; family Xanthomonadaceae; genus Pseudoxanthomonas_B; species Pseudoxanthomonas_B suwonensis_A. The sequence goes on from QFNC01000007.1 coordinate 36,880, forward strand.
CCTTCGCCCCGGTGCGGATGGCGGTGCTCTGGCCGCTTTGCGCGGTGTGGCGCAGCACCCGCAATTCCGGCGTCGCGGCTTTCAGCTCGCGCAGGCGCTGCGCTGTGGCATCGAGCGAGGCGTCATCGACATACACGATCTCGAACGGCAGCAGGCCGCGCAGCGCGGCCACGATTTCGGCCACCAGCGGCGCCACGTTGTCCTGTTCGTTGAACACCGGCACCACCACCGACAGTTGCGGCGTGTCGCTCATGCGCGATGACTCGCGGTGGCGTGATGCAGGCGGAATGGCATCGTGAGGCGCGGGATCAGCGTTGCGGACCGCGCAAGCGTTCCAGCACGCCGTCCAGCGTGTCCAGATCGCTGTAGTGGATGACCAGCCGGCCCTTGCCGCCGCGGCCGTGCAGCACGTTGACCCGGGTGCCCAGCGACTCGGCCAGTTCGCGTTCCAGCGTGGCGATGTCGGCGGCAGGCCGTGTGGCCGCCTTGGCCTTCCTGCGGTGGCCTGCGGCCACCTTGCCGGCGCCCAGCAGCTGCACGCGGTGCTCGATCTCGCGCACCGACCAGCCCTGCTCGACCGCCTGTTTCGCCAACGCCACTGCCGCCTGTTCGCCCAGTGGCAGCAACGCGCGGGCATGGCCCATTTCCAGCGCGCGCGATTCCACCAATTCGCGGATCGCGGCCGGCAGTTCCAGCAGGCGCAGCAGGTTGGACACTGCCGCGCGCGATCGCCCCACCGCGGCAGCGGCGGCGGCATGGGTCAGGTCGAATTCGTCGATCAGCCGCTGCAGGGCCTGCGCTTCCTCCAGCGGATTCAGGTCTTCGCGCTGGATGTTCTCGATCAGCGCCATCGCCACCACGGTGCGGTCGTCCACCTCGCGCAACACCACCGGCACCTCGCGCAGGCCGGCCAGCTGCGAGGCACGCCAGCGGCGCTCGCCGGCGATGATTTCGTAGGTGACCCCGGCCGGGCCCTTGACCTGCCGCACCACGATCGGCTGGATCACGCCCTGCGCCTGGATCGACGCCGCCAGTTCCTGCAGCCGTTCGTGGTCCATGCGCTGCCGCGGCTGGTACTTGCCAGGCGTCAGCGCGTCGATGGGCAGCTGGCGCAGGGCGTCCTGCGCGGTGGCTTCCAGCACCGGGGCTTCGGCGGCGGCCTTCGGTCCCAGCAGGGCTTCCAGGCCGCGGCCCAGGCTGCGCTTCTTGCCGGCGGCGGGAGGTGGGGTCGCGTTCATGCGGCGGATTCCGTGGCAGGTGCGGGAGAAGGCTTTCCGGCCTGGCGTTCGCGCTGGCGTCGCAGCAGTTCGCCGGCCAGGCCCAGGTAGGCCACGCCGCCGCGGCTGGCACGGTCGTAGCCGACGATGCTCTGGCCGTGGCTGGGCGCTTCGGCCACGCGCACGTTGCGCGGAATGATGGTGCGCAGCAGCTGGTCGCCGAAGTGCTGCGCCAGTTCCGCCGACACGGCGTTGGCCAGGTTGTTGCGCACATCGAACATGGTGCGCACGATGCCTTCCAGCTCCAGTGCCGGATTCAACCGGGTCTTCAGCGCGTCGATAGTCTGCACCAGTGCGCTCAGGCCTTCCAGCGCGTAGTACTCGCACTGCATCGGCACCAGCACGCTGTCGGCGGCGGCCAGCGCGTTCAGCGTGAGCAGCGACAATGCCGGCGGGCAGTCGATCAGGATGAAGTCGTAGCGCGGCCGCAGCGGCTCCAGCGCGCGGCGCAGGCGCTGCTCGCGGCCGTCGGCGTCCATCAGCTCCAGTTCGGCGGCAGTCAGGTCGGCGTTGCCGGGCAGCAGGTCGTAGCCTTCGGCCGTGGCCACGATGGCCTGATCGATCGGCGTTTCCTCCAGCAGCACGTCGCAGGTGGATGCGGACAGTTCGCGCTTGTCCACGCCGCTGCCCATGGTGGCATTGCCCTGGGCATCCAGATCGATCAGCAGCACCCGCTGCGGGGTGCGGGCCAGCGCCGCGGCCAGGTTGACCGCCGTGGTGGTCTTGCCGACCCCGCCCTTCTGATTGGCAATGGCGATGATCCGGGCCATCGGCTCCGCGTCTGTGGTGTCGGTTGCAGGGCGACCGGCAGGGCCGGTCGGCGAAACCAGCATTATGCCCTGTCGGCGTCGCACACGCGGCCGATGCGCAGCAGGTGGCGTTCGCCAGCCTCGCCCGGCACGCTCAGCGGGCGGGCATCCAGCAGCTGCCAATCGGGTGGCAGGGCATCCAGCTCGGCCTGCGGCCAGACGCCCTTCATCGCCAACAACACGCCATCCGCCGCCAGCAGGTGCCCACCCAGCTGCAGGATGTCAGCCAGCGTGGCCAGCGCGCGTGCGGTGATGGCGGCATGGCGGCCGGGTTCGTCCACCTGTTCGATGCGACTGGCCAGCACCCGCACGTTGTCCAGACCCAGCTGGCGTACCGCCTCTCGCAGGAAACGGGCCTTCTTGCCGTTGCTTTCCACCAGCGTGACCTGCAATCCGGGCAGGGCGATGGCCAGCGGGATGCCCGGCAGTCCCGCGCCGCTGCCCAGATCGGCCAGATCGGCGATGCCGTCCAGCGCCGGCAACAGGGTCAGCGAATCCAGCAGGTGTCGTGACACCATCGCCCGCGGATCGCGCACGGCGGTCAGGTTGTAGGTGCCGTTCCAGCGGTGCAGCAGGGCCAGATAGGCCAGCAGTGGCCCGGCCAGCGCCACATCCAGCCGCATCTGCCGCAGACCGGCCTGCAGCTGCGGCGACAAGATGTCGGGGTCGAAGGCGGGCGAAGCGGTCATCGCCACATTATTCATGAGTCGGCGGCGTCGCAGTCGGCCGCCAGGCCAGCACGGCGCGTTCACCGGGATGCAGAGCCGCTTCGTGCAGCTGCCATTGCCCGGGTTGACCGAGTGCCGGATCGCAGTGCAGCAATCGCAGGCGGTCGTCCGCGTCGATGGCGAACTGCAGCCGATGCAGACCGAAGGCGATGCCGCGGCCATGCGCCTTCAGCAGCGCCTCCTTGGCGCACCACAGCCGCACGAACATCGGCTGCTGCCGCTCCGCGGGCAAGGCGGCCAGCCAGTCGGCCTCGGCCGGGCTGAAAAACCGGCGCGCCAGTTCCAGCGCGCGCGGGCGGGCGCGCTGGCGTTCCAGATCCACTCCCAGCCACACCCCTTGGCCGGCAGCCACCAGCAAGCCGTCGCCGCTGTGGCTCCAGCTGGCATCCCAGTCCGGAGCGGCCATGCGCGGGCGGCCATGCACATCGCGACGGAACACCGTGGCATCGGCGGGCAGATCGAACACCGCTTGCAGCCAGTACCGCACCGTCGGTTCGGCGGCTTCGCCGGTGCGGTACGGCAGCCGCTGCCACCGGATCGGACCGATCCGCTGCGGACCGGCAAGGGAATTGGCTTCGGCAGGCATGCGCGGCAGCGTAAGCTATCGGGTCGCCCGTTCGCCAATCGGTTCCCGTCTCGCATGGCCGCATCCCCCGACCCGTCATCTGCACAGCCGCGCCTGCTGCCGCTGGTGCAGGGCGATCCGGAGCGGCTGCTGGTGGTATCCGACGGCCGGCAGCAGCGCGTGCGCGATTTCATCGCCCATGTGCACGGCGTGGCCGCGCAATTGCCGAATTCCCGCGCCGTGGTGAACCTGTGCGAGGACCGCTACCGTTTCCTGGTGGGGTTGTGCGCTGCAGCTCTGCGCGGACAGACCACGCTGCTGCCGCCAGCCCGGGCACCCGAAGCCGTGGCGCATGCGCTGGCGGTGCACGGCCCGGGTTATGTGCTGGCCGATGCGGCGCATGCGGACCATCCCGATACCTGGCCGCTGCCGGCATGCCTGCCCGAAGCGGCGGGCGAGATGCCGTGTGTCCCAGCCGATGCACCCCTGGTCAAGGGATTCACTTCCGGCAGCACCGGCGTGCCGCAGGTACACGTGCGCACGCTGGGCATGTTCCGCCGCAGCACCGCGCAGAATCACGCCGCACTGCGCGACCTGTGGCCGGACCATGCCGATGCCCAGGCCGTGGCCACCGTGCCGTCGCAGCACATGTACGGCATGGAACTGGCGGTGATGTGGCCGCTGCTGGCCGACGTGGCGATCCACGCGGGTCGGCCGCTGTTTCCGGAAGAAGTGGGCGCCGCATTGCACGCATTGAACGCCCCGCGCCTGCTGATAACCACGCCGGTGCATTTGAAAGCGCTGATGCAGGTGCCGATGGCATGGCCGCCACTGGCCGGCATCGTTTGTTCCACCGCGCCGCTGGCGCCGGAACTGGCACTGGCGGCCGAAGCCGCTTTCGGCTGCGAGGTGCGCGAACTGTTCGGTTCCACCGAAACATTGATCACGGCCAGCCGGCGAACGGCTGTGGACACCGCATGGACGCCGCTGGCCGGCATCCGGTTCGACGCCCATGCCGATCACAGCGTGGTGCATGCGTCGCATCTGCCCGCGCCCGTGGCGATTGCCGACGTCCTCGCGTTGCAGGCCGATGGCCGTTTCCGGCTGCAGGGGCGCCAGTCCGACCTGATCGACATCGCCGGCAAGCGCGCATCGCTCGGCGACATCACCGCCAAACTGCTGCGGATTCCCGGCGTGCAGGATGCGGTTGCGATCCAGCTGCCTGCCAGGGACGGGTCGGTGCCGCGCGTGGCCGCCGCGGTGGTCGCTCCCGGAGTGGATGCAACCGTCATAATGAATGCGTTGCGCGCCCAACTGGATGCCGTCTTTCTGCCGCGTCCGCTGAAACAGGTCGATGCCCTGCCGCGCAATGCCAGCGGAAAACTGCCCCGCGAGCAGGTGCTGCGGCTGCTGGAATCGTGAAATCCTCTTCACGGAGGATCGCGCGCCTTGATGTGGAATTCACAGCACTGAACGATTGCTGTTGCGGACGGGCGAGAACGCGAACCCTGTCGCCATCCGAGCAAATCCCGACACGCGGCCGTCACGATGCTGCGGCGACACTGGCCCTGCCCCTGGTTCAGGGGAGCGATTTTTCCAGTCCCGATATTCAACTGCAGAACCGGAGGTACGAAATGATCAATTTCCTGATTTGGATCGTGGTGGGCGGCATCATCGGCTGGGTGGCCAGCCTGATCATGAAGCGCGATGCCTCGCAGGGCATTTTCCTCAACATCATCGTCGGCATCGTCGGCGCGTTCCTGGGCGGCATCGTGGGCGGTGCGCTGGGCATCGGCGGCGGCAGCATCAACGATGGTGCGTTCAATGCCGTCAGCCTGGGCATGGCCCTGGTGGGTGCGGTGATCCTGCTGGCCATCATCAACCTGTTCACGCGCAAGCGCGTGCGCTGATTAGCCTGATCGCGAGTGATGGACGGAGCGCCCGGTCGATGCCGGGCGTTCCGCATTTTGCGGGGATGGTTTGCGGGGATGGATGGTCCGCAAGCAACCGGTGTGGGATCAGGGTTGATCCAGTGTCAGCCAGACCGGCGCATGGTCGCTGGGGCGCTCCCAGCCGCGTGGTTGCACATCGATGCCGGATTGCGTGCAGCGACCGCGCAGCGCTTCGCTGACCAGCAGCAGGTCGATGCGCAACCCCCAGCCGCGCGCGAATGCGGCCAGGCGATAATCCCACCAGCTGTAGTGGCCGCCATCGGCATGGTGCAGGCGGAAGGCATCGTGCAGACCGAGCCGTGTCAGTGCCGCCAGCGCATCCCGCTCCGGGGTGGAGCAGAGGATTTTCCCTTGCCAGCGCTTCGGATCGTGCACGTCGCGATCGTCCGGGGCGATGTTGAAATCGCCCAGCGCCACCAGCTGCGGATGGCGCCGCAGTTCATCCGCCAGCCAGTCGTGCAGCGCCGCCAGCCAGCGCAGCTTGTAGGCATATTTCTCGCTGCCGACCGCTTCGCCGTTCACCACGTAAAGATTCACCACGCGGATGCCGCCGATGGTGGCGGCGATCACCCGTTTCTGCGGATCGTCGAAACCCGGAATGGCAGTCACCAGGTCGTCGCCGGCAGGCAGGCGGCTCAGCAGGGCCACGCCGTTGTAGGTTTTCTGGCCGGAAAACAGCACGTGGTAGCCGGCATCGGCGAAGGCCTGTGCCGGAAACCGGACATCCTCCAATTTGGTTTCCTGCAATGCCAGCACGTCGGGTGCGGCCTCGTCCAGCCAGCGCAGCACGTGCGGCAGGCGCACGTTGAGCGAATTCACGTTCCAGCTGGCGATTTTCATGCGCGAAATTCTCAAGAAAAGGTCTGAGCAAAGCGCCGATCTGGACATTACTTCTTCAGGCGCTCGCTCATTAGCGAGCACCAGCACTACCTGTCGTGTTGTAATGTTGCCTTGTTCAGGTTTTTTCAGGCAACCCTCAAAAAACAAGCTTGCCCCCAATAACATGACGGCAAGCTTGGAAGCGAGAAACAAATTAGTTTGAAAACAGGTTCAAATTAGGGGTCAATAGTATCATATTGATTCGGATATGGCGCAAAGTACTGCTCTGACACCCAAGTCTGGGAACCAGGATCGTAATATGTGTACGTGCACAACTGCCACATATGATTGTAGGGTTGACACGTCGTTCCTGAGTACGTCAAGCCCGAGGCTAAAGAATCCGACGAAGCGGTAATTCCAACCATTGAAGATAATGCGAGCGCAGTCGTGAGTGTGACGCTACGAATCAAAGCCTTCATCTTTTATTTCTCCAGTAATTGAATGATCGTCGCCAGACAAGCCAGAAGCTGAACGACAGGCGGAGTAGATCATGCTAATGACCCTTAGTCAAGGCTTGTTATTGCAAAAGACACTTATCGAATTTACACCTGATCGCCCATCCCTGCCCTTTCGTAATGCCAGAGTCAGCGCAGCAGCAGGCGGATCAGCCGATCCACGTTCGCATACGGCGGTTTCAACCTGTCACTGGCGGCCAGTCGCGATTGCTGCAGAACCGGCAGCAGCTTGCTCATGCCGTCGAATCCGGCGCGGCCGTGGTAGGCACCCATGCCGCTGGGCCCCACGCCACCGAAAGGCAGCCGGTTGGCGGCGAAATGCAGCAGGGTGTCGTTGACGGTGACCCCGCCGGACAGAAGCTGCGACAGGATGCGATCAATCGTGCCGCGGTCATGGCTGAAGGGATACAGGGCCAGCGGGCGGTCGCGCCGCTGGACGAAGGCGATCGCGTCGTCCAGCGCGTCGTAGCCGATCACCGGCAGGATCGGTCCGAAAATCTCCTCCTGCATCACCAGCGCGTCGTTGCCGGGCTGCACCACCACGCTGGGCGGCACGGCATCGGGCCCGCCGGTTTCCAGGATGGTGTGCACGGTCAGGCCGCGTTGGCGGGCATCCTGCAGATAATCCAACAATCGACGTTGCTGACCGGCATGGATGATATTGGTGAAATCGCCGGCATTGGCCTGCGAATAGCGGCGCCGGGTTTCGGCGATGAAGGCGTCGATGAAGGCGTCGCGCCGCGCGGCATCCACCAGCACGTAATCCGGAGCGATGCAGGTCTGGCCGCCATTGAACCATTTTCCCGTGGCCAGCCGTGCCGCGGCCTTGTCCAGCGGATAATCCGGACAGATGATCGCCGGGGACTTTCCGCCCAGCTCCAGGGTGACCGGCACCAGGTGCTTTGCTGCCGCGGCCATCACCTTCTTCCCTACCGCCGTGGATCCGGTGAAGACCAGATGGTCCAGCGGCAATCCGGAAAACGCGGCGGCCAGGTCGGGACCGCCGGTGACCACGGCCACGCGGTCGGGCGGAAACACCTCGGCCAGCAGGGTGCGCAGCCATTGCGCCGTGCGCGGGGTGTGCTCGGACGGCTTGAGCAGGACGTGGTTGCCGGCGGCGATGGCGGTGGCCAGCGGGATCAGGGCCAGGTTCACCGGATAGTTCCACGGCGAGATCACCCCGACCACGCCCACCGGCTGCGGCCGCACTTGGGCCCGGGCCGGCCACAACCGCCAGCCGGCACCCACGCGCCGTGGCCGCATCCAGCTGCGCAGCTGGCCGCGCAGGTGCGCGATCTCGTTCAGCACGGTCATGCCATCGGCCAACAGGCTTTCGTGGCGCGAACGACCGCCGAAATCGGCGGAGATCACCTCGGCCATCTGGTCCAGTCGCGCCTTGAACGCGGCATGCAGGCGCTGGAGGTCGTCGCGGCGCTGGCGGGCATCGGGCCTGTGCTGCTGCCAGGCAGTGCGCAGGCGCTGCAGGGTCGGCATCAGCTCGGTGACGGGGGTGTCGAGTGCGGGGTCGTGGCTGTCCATCCGGGCAGTGTAGGCCGCAATCGGTAGAATCGCGCGATGACCAAGCTGCGCCGCTATCGTGACCAATCGCCCCGGCTGGGGCAGCGCGTCTACATCGACCCGTGCGCCAGCGTGATCGGCGACGTGGAGCTGGGTGATGATACGTCGGTGTGGCCGTTCACCGTGATCCGCGGCGATGTCAACTTCGTGCGCATCGGCGCCCGCACCAACGTGCAGGACGGCACCGTGATCCACGTCAGCCACGACGGCCCGCACGCGAAACTGGGCGGCTTCGCCACCGTGATCGGCGCGGATGTCACCATCGGCCACAAGGCCATCGTGCATGCCTGCCGGATCGGCGATGCCAGCCTGATCGGGATGGGCGCGATCGTGCTGGACGGGGTGGTGGTGGAGCCGAACGGATTCGTCGGTGCGGGCGCGCTGGTGCCCCCGGGCAAGGTGGTGCGCAGCGGCGAGATGTGGCTGGGCAATCCGGCGCGCTGCGTGCGGACCCTCAGCGAGGAGGAGATCGCGGCACTGCTGTATTCGGCTGCCCACTACGTGCGCCTGAAGGATGCGTACCTCCAGGCGGCGGTCGCGTGAACCTGTTCGGAGTGCCTTCCAACCGCCATGCGGCCACGGTACAGTGGCGTGGGAGCATCGCGCCCGTTGCTCAGGGACAAGGGAGATTGACGTCTTCATGCAGCAAACTGGAAGAAAAATCGCCGAAACCATGCCGATCTCCGTTTCGACGGCTCGACAGCCGGCACAGCTCGTGCTGGCCGGACGTGCGAAGCGGCTGCCGGCTTTCTGCATCGACATGGCGCTGCTGTGGTCGCTGCCTGTGGCCGTGGGCATTCCGTTGCTGATGATGGATGACGGCAGCGGCCGGTTGCCATGGCCGCTGCAGCTGCTGTCCTGGGTGCCGGGCCTGTGGCTGCTGGCGGTCATCGCCTGGCAGTTGCGTGCGCTGTCCCGCTCCGCGCAGACACTGGGCAAACGCATCACCGGCATCCACATCGTGCGCAGCAATGGGATGATGCCGGATTTCTGGCCCCTGGTCGGCCGCCGTTACGGGCTGCCCGCACTGATCTGCTGCATCCCGCTGGTGGGCTGGCTGTTCTGGTTCGTGGATCGGCTGGCAATCTTTTTCAATCCGCAGCAGCAGTGCCTGCACGACCGCTTCGCCGACACGCTGGTGGTGCGGGCCTGACCCCATGACTGCCGAGCCCGCGCCCCTGATCGACACCGTGCGCGAGGTATACACGCCTGAAGGCGTGGCACTGCGCCTGCCGGCGGCAGGGCCGTGGCTTCGCTCGCTGGCCTGGTCGATCGATGCCACGATCCGTGTGGCCGTGCTGATGATCAGCATGCCGATCCTGGGATTGCTGGGCAATACCGGCATGGGCATCTACCTGATCTGCGTGTTCGTGCTGCTGTGGCTGTATCCGGTGCTGTTCGAGGTGCTGAACAACGGCCAGACCCCCGGCAAGCGGTCATTGAACCTGCGCACGGTGCGTGCCGATGGCGGGCCGGTTGGCTGGCAGGAGAGCTTCGTGCGCAACCTGCTGCGCGCCGTGGACATGCTGCCGATCGGCTATGCGGTCGGCCTGGTCTGCTCGCTGCTGGATCCGGCCGGCCGGCGCCTGGGCGATCTGGTGGCCGACACCCTGGTGGTGCATGTGCAGACGCGGACGCTGCCGGCCACGGCAACGGCAACGCATCCGCCGAACCTCCCATCGGCAGTGCCATTGCCGGCGTTGCGTCTGGACGAGCAGGCCGCGGTGGTCGGTTTCGGCGAGCGCGCGGCGCTGCTCACCCGCGAACGCAGGCTGGAACTGGCCGGATTGGCGGGTGAGCTGGTCTCCGGCGCACCCGAGCAGCAGGTCGAACAGCTGCATGCAGCCGCAAGCCATTTGCTGGGGCGCTGATGCGGCAGGAACAGTTTATCGCCCGCCATCGCGCCGAATGGGACGCCTTCGAGCAATGGCTGCAGCTGCGCGGCGAGCGCACCCGCATCACCCGCACGCAGCCGGTTGCGGCACAGCCGGACTCGGTGCCGTTGAGCGACGACGCAGCGCCGGCCGCGTATCGGCGCCTGTGCAACCAGTTGTCGCTTGCGCGCCGGCGCAACTACAGCGCCACGCTGCTCGATCGCCTGCAGGGCCTGATGCAGCGCGGCCATGCCGTGCTGTATCGCCCGTCGCGGCTGCACCCGCGCGCGATCGTGCAGTTCCTCGGCCGTCGCTTCCCTGCACTGGTGCGGGCGGAATGGCGCTGCATGCTGGCCTCGCTGCTGTTGTTCGCGGTGCCGCTGGTGGCCACCTTCGTTGCCATCGTGCTGCGACCGGAACTGGCCTACGCGCTGTTTCCACCCGAGCAGCTGGCCGAATTCGAACGCATGTACGACCCGGCCGCCGATCACACGCGTCTCGGCCGCGACAGCGGCAGCGACCTGGCGATGTTCGGTCATTACGTGTTCAACAACATCAGCATTGGTTTCCGCACCTTCGCCAGTGGCCTGCTGGCCTGTTTCGGCACGCTGGTGGTGCTGCTGATCAATGGTCTGGTGATCGGCGGCGTGGCCGGCCACCTGCAGGCGTCCGGGTATGGCGATCCGTTCTGGCGCTTCGTGTGCGGACACGGTGCCTTCGAACTCACCGCCATCGTTATCGCCGGTGGCGCCGGGCTGCAGCTGGGCCTGCATCTGCTGCTGCCGGGCAACCGGCGCCGGCGCGATGCTCTGATCCATGCCGGGCGTCGCGGCGGGTTGCTGTGTGCGGGCGTGTTCGCGATGCTGCTGGTGGCGGCCTTCATCGAAGCCTTCTGGTCGTCGATCGGCTGGATGCCGGCCTGGATCAAGTACGCCGTGGCGGCCGTGCTGTGGCTGGGCGTGGGGCTGTGGCTGTGGCGCGGCGGATGGGGTGATCCCGATGCAGCTTGACCGCATCGCCGTGGTGCTGCGGCCGCGCTCGTCGTGGGAAGCGATGGAGCTGGGTTCGGCGCTGCTGCGCCGGCATGCCGGCGTGGTGTGGCGGGCCTGGTGCCTGGCCAGCCTGCCGCTGTGGATCGTGCTACTGCTGCTGGCCTGGCTGGTGGACGGGTGGCCGCTGCTGCTGATGTCGGTACTGCTGTGGTGGCTGAAACCGCTGTACGACCGCATTCCGCTGCATGTGCTGTCGCGGGCCGCCTTCGGCGATGTGCCCGGCGTGCGCGAAAGCGCACTGGCCTGCGTGCGCCTGGGGCGCGAACAGCTGTTTGCCGACCTGACCTGGCGCCGATTCGGCCTGAACCGTGCCCTGACCCTGCCGATCGCGCTGCTGGAAGGCGTGCGCGGCGAACGTCTGGCCGCGCGCAAGCGTGCGATCCATGGCCACGGCGGCAGCGTGGGTGCGGCGCTCACCCTGCTGTGCATGCATTTCGAATTCGTGATCCTGCTCGGCCTGATCCTGCTGGCGCCGATGTTCGTGCCGGTGGAATACCTGAGCGAGTCGACCCGCGCCGCCTATGCACTGCTGAGCGAACAACCGCCGGACTGGCTGTGGGTGCTGCTTGCCGGCATGCTGTGGGTCACCTACGGCCTGATCGAGCCGTTCTACATCGCCGCGGGTTTCGGCATCTATCTCAACAGCCGCGTGCATCTGGAAGCCTGGGACATCGAACTGGCATTCCGGCGCATGGGTGCGCGCCTGCGCGCCCTGGCGCAGGGCGGAGTCCTGGTCCTGGCGCTGCTGTGGCTGCTGCCGGTGGCACCGGCATCGGCGGCGGAGCCGGCAGCGGAATCCGCACCGACATGCAAGGCAGAGGCTGCCAGCGGCGACGCAGTGGCGCTCGACGCCGTGTTCGAGCCGACCGAGCGGGATGCCGCATTCCAGAATGCGGTCGACCAGGCCTACCGCGACCCGTTGCTGCGTCCCAGGCAGATGCAACCGGAGTGGACATGGCAGGGCAGCGACAAGAAACGGGACAAACGGTCAGATGAAGCCTCCGCGGATCTGGGCTGGCTTTCCAAGCTGCTGTCCGGCGGCTTCGGGTTGATGGCCGAAGTGGTGATGTGGTGCATCGTGGCAAGCTGTCTCATCGCCCTGCTGTGGTTCACCCGGCACTGGTGGTCGACCTTGCTGGAACGACGGCCGCCGGCTCCAGAGCCGGAGCCGGTGGACGAGGCACCGGCGCCGCATGTCGAGCGCATTCCCGACGATGTCGCTGCTGCGGTGCGCGCGCTGTGGACGCAGGGACGGCCGCGCGCAGCACTGGCGTTGTTGTACCGGGCCGCCGTGCAGGTAATGGCAACGCGCGTGCAGACCGAACTGCCGCCCGGCGCGACCGAGGCGCAATGCCTGCGGCTCTCGCGCAGGCTGCCGGAGTCCGAGGATCGGGATGCCTTCACCGCGGTGGTGCGGGCCTGGCAATACGCGGCGTATGCACAGCGCCTGCCCGACGGCGACGGATTCGATGCGCTGCTTCGCCAGGCGTCTGCCCGGTTCGGATGGCGCGCATGACGGCCCGGATCTGGCGCATCGGCATCCTGACAATGCTGGCACTGGCATTGCTGGGCGTGGTCATCTGGTACGTGGCCAGCCATCTGGAACGCGGCGAGAAGGAAGTCACCCTGCCGCCACGTGGCGAAGCCACCTACAACCCGTTGTATGCCCTCAAGCGCAGCCTGGAGCATGCCGGCATTCCGGTGCACTCGCGGCGCCGCCTGCAGCTGGACATGCGCCCTCTCGGTGGCTCCGACACCCTGGTGCTGCGGGGCGACGTGCGGCGCATGGCCGGTGCGGACGTCGAGGCGATTGATGCGTGGGTACGCGATGGCGGTCACCTGATCGTGGAATTGCCGTCGGTGGCACTCGAGGACACGATCGACGACGACGGCACGCTGCTGTCGCGCATCGGCGTGCTGCCCTACGGCGGGGAGTACGCCTGCCATGCCCTGTCGGTGCAGCCGACCCAGAACGTGGAACTGTGCGGAACGGTCACCGCCGAAGTTGCCGACGATGTCGAGGTGCTCGCCGGATGGGTGACCGAAGACGATTTCGTGCCCTATGTGCGGGTGGCGCATGGCGATGGAACGGTGGACGTGCTGACCACGCTGGATGTGGTGGACAACGACCAGCTGGAACGGCCCGGCCATGCCGTGTTCGCGCGGCAATTGCTGGGCCCCGGTTACGGACAGGGGCGCGTGCACCTGATCTACGACGCGCAGATGCCGCCGCTGTGGCGCACGCTGCTGGAACGCGGCTGGCCGGTGTGGGTCCCGGGCGTGCTGGCATTGCTGGCCTGGATGTTCGCGCGCAGCCAGCGCTTCGGTCCGTGGCTGCCCAGCCCCAGGCCGGATCGCCGCTCGCTGCTGGAACATGTGCAGGCCAGTGGCCGACTGCTGCATCGCCATGGCCAGAGCCGCTTGTTGTACAGCGCCATTCGCGAGCAGTTTTTCGACCGGTTGCGGCAGCGCGTCCCCTATGCCGCAGCACTCGACGGCGGCGCGCAGGCACAGGCGATCGCCGAGCATCTGGGCACGCCGGTGGCCGAGGTGCAGGCCGCACTGGTGCCGCCGTTGCCCGACAACCCCGCCGATCTGCAGCGTCGGATCGCCCTGCTCAACCGCATGAGACGACAGTTATGACGGAATTCCATCTCGACCAGCCCACGGCCAACCCGGTCGAACCCGCCGACATCCCGGTGCTGACCCCTGCCGACACCGCACAGCGTATGCAGGCGCTGCGCGAGCAGGTGGCCGAGGTGTTCATCGGCCAGGAAGCGATCCTGGACCAGGTGCTGGTCAGCCTGCTGGCGGGTGGCCACGTGCTGCTGGAAGGCGTGCCCGGGCTGGGCAAGACCCTGCTGGTGCGCGCACTGGCACAGGCGCTGGGCTGCAGCTACGCGCGCATCCAGTTCACCCCCGACCTGATGCCCAGCGACGTCAGCGGCCATGCGGTCTACGACCCCAAGAACGAGCGTTTCGGCATCCGCCGCGGGCCAGTGTTCACCAACCTGCTGCTGGCCGACGAGATCAACCGCGCGCCGGCCAAGACCCAGTCGGCGCTGCTGGAAGTGATGCAGGAGCAGCAGGTCACCATCGAAGGCACCAGCCACCGTCTGGACCCGCCGTTCATGACCCTGGCCACGCAGAATCCGGTGGAGCAGGAAGGCACCTATCCGCTGCCCGACGCGCAACTGGACCGCTTCCTGCTGAAGGTGCTGATGGGCTATCCCTCGCTGGAGGACGAACGCCGCATGGTGGGCGAAATCAGCCGCGGCAAGGTCGGGGCCGGGTTCGATCTGGACCGCATCACGCCGGTGGCCTCGCCCGAGCAGGTGCAGGCGATGCAGCTGGCCACCGCGCAACTCATGCTGGACGATGCGGTGATCGACTATGCGGTGCGTCTGGCCGCCGCCACCCGCAATTGGCCTGGCATTTCGTTGGGCGCAGGCCCGCGCGGCAGTCTGGCGCTGGTGCGGGCGGCGCGGGCCCAGGCGATGCTGCAGGGGCGCGATTTCGTCACCCCCGACGACCTGCGCGAGATCGCCAAGCCGGCGCTGCGGCACCGCATCGTGCTGGCACCGGAACTGCAGATCGAAGGCCAGGATGCCGACACCGTGCTGCACGCGCTGCTGGCCAAGGTGGAGGCGCCGCGCAAGTGAGCGCGCACCCGTCCGGCCTGCGCCCGACCGGCCTTGCGCGACCCGGCACGCTGCTCATCGTGCTGCTGTCAGTGTGGGCGCTGTCGGGGCTGCTGTTCGTGTTCGGCTGGCTGGATGTCCGGCTGTGGCATGCCATCGGCGCCGGCCTGCTGTTGCTGGCCCTGGTCGACTGGGCCTTGCTGCGCGGTCTGCCCACGCCCGACGCCGTGCGCGAGATGGCCGACACGCTGGCCATCGGCATGCCCACGCAGGTGCGCCTGCAGCTGGATCCAGGTGCGCGCGGCATGCGCCTGCGCGTGCACGACCTGCATCCGTCCGGCTGGCAGGTGCAGGACCTGCCGCGACGCCTTCACCTGCGCAAGGGCACCCTATCGGCCTTCGCCTACCGGGCACGGCCGACCGAGCGTGGCGAATTCCGTTTCGATGGCGTGCAGCTGCTGATCGATTCGCCGCTGCGTCTGTGGCGGCAGTCGCGCATCAGCGGCGCAGCACAGACCGTGCGGGTGTTTCCGAATTTCGCCCCCTTGACCCGCATGGCCTTGATGACGGCCGAGCACGCCAGTCGGCTGGTGGGCGCGCACATGACCCGGCAGCGCGGCGAGGGCACCGATTTCCGCCAGCTGCGCGAATACCGCGTGGGCGACAGCATCCGCCAGATCGACTGGAAGGCCACCGCGCGCGCGCGCAAGCTGATCTCGCGCGAATACCAGGACGAGAAGCACCAGCAGGTCCTGCTGGTGGTGGATGCCGGCCGCCGCATGCTGGCCCGCGATGGCGACACCACCCATTTCGATCACGCCCTGGATGCCGCGCTGGTGGTGGGCTACCTGGCCCTGCGCCAGGGCGATGCGGTGGGCCTGCACGTGGGCGGCCAGCAGCCACGCTGGCTGCCGCCGATGCGCGGCGATGCGGCGCTGGACGCCCTGCTGCGCAACAGCTACGACCTGCAGCCGCAGCCGGTGGCCACCGATTATCCGGCTGCCGCGCGCGAACTGGCGCTGCGGCAGCGCCGCCGCAGCCTGATGCTGTGGATCACCAACGTGCGCGACGAGGACACCGACGAACTGCTGGCCGCCGTGCACCTGCTGCGCAGCCGGCATCTGGTGGTGGTGGCCAGCCTGCGCGAGTCCGTGCTGGATGCCGCGCTGGACGCCGATGTCAACGACCTGACCGACGCCCTGCGCGTGGGGGCCACGGCGCGCTACCTGCAGCGCCGTGCCGCGGTGCACGAGCAATTGCGCAGCCATCGCGTACCGGTGCTCGACGTCACCTCCGCACAGCTGGCACCGGCACTGGTGCAGGAATATCTGTCGATCAAGCGCCAAGGTCTGCTGTAGGCAGCAGCGGCGGGAATGCCGATAATCCGCCAAACCGATGTCCCACCCACCAAGGACCACTAGCCATGACCACCGTACAGACCCTGGACGAATTCCTGTCCAAGACCCGCGAGGACGACGACAATGCCGGCCCGTTCGAGCTGGAAAGCCAGCATCTGCTGGAAGTGCGCCTGAACGGCTTGGTATGGTCCAAGGCCGGCGCCATGGTGGCGCGCAAGGGCAACGTGAAATTTTCCCGGCAGGGGATGATGGAACAGGGCCTTGGCAATCTGCTGAAGAAAACCGTGTCCGGCGAGGGCATGACCCTGATGAAGATGGAAGGCCAGGGCCGCGTATACCTGGCCGATGCCGGCAAGAAGATCACCCTGCTGCGGCTGAATGGCGAAGCGATCTTCGTCAACGGCAACGACGTGCTCGCCTTTGAAAGCACCATCCAGCACAGCATCACCATGATGCGCAGCGTGGCCGGTGCGCTGTCGGGCGGCCTGTTCAACGTGCGTCTGTCCGGTCACGGCATCGTGGCCATCACCTCGCACTACGAACCGCTCACCTTGCCGGTGGGCGGCGAGGCCGGCGAGGTGTTCACCGATCCCAACGCCACCGTGGCCTGGTCCGATGGCGTGAAGGTGGAGATGGCCACCGACATCTCTCTCGGTGCGTTGTTCGGCCGCACCTCGGGCGAGTCGATCCAGATGAAGTTCAGCGGCAGCGGCTGGGTGGTGGTGCAGCCTTACGAGGAAGTGCCGGTCCTGGCCAAGGGTGGCTGATCCCTCCGGGGGCGTGCAGGCGGACGACGTGCCCGGCTGCCTGCACCGACCCGGATCGGTCAACCGTCACCCAAATGCCAGCGGCCGTGGCCCGTGCAACTGCTCCTGCGCATTGGCCCGCTCGCGCTGCTGCTGGCAGGCCAGGGCGCGCTCGGCATACTGCTGTTTCACGTCCTCCAGCTCGCGCAGGCTGGCCTCGGCCGGACTGGCCGTGGCCACGTACACCGGCACCGCGGCGGTGGCCGAGTATTCGCGCAAGGGGGAATGGGCCAACAGAATCAGATTGCCCTGCGGATTCACCTGCTGTGCTCTCCGCTTTCCCTATTGAAATTGCACTGAATAACGCGCGGCCAGGCTGGGGCCTGCGCCACTTCCGCTTCCGTCGTCGCGGGGGCGCTCACCTCCGTCGCGACTTGCGTTGCGTGTTCGGCCTCAGGCGCCGCCTGGCTATCGGCTGGCCTGGCATCGGGATTGGCGCTGCAGGCCGCCGATAGACAGCCGAACAGGCCTGCCAGCATCGCGCTGCTGCATCTCGAGGCCGGAATCGAGTCGGGCATCGCGTCAGCTTCCATGGAACAAGTTGTTGCCGACGATGTCAGAACCGTCGGGGCAAGGCAAATGCTTGCACGAAGGTCGTTTTCGACCTGATCGGTCGACGATCTTCCCGACGACCATTTGCCGCAGGCTGCTGTTAGGATCCGAACTGGAACGCGGAAATCGTGGTGTGCAGCACGCGGTCGGAAAATGCCTTGTGGCCGGTCGCATCGCCGGCGGCACCCGCGATGACATGCAATGGCAACAAATGCTCCTCCGCGCGCGGCGGGTGCGACAGGCGCGCGGCCGGTGCCGTTTCCCACTCGCGCAACAGGATGTTTCGGCGTGCCGGTTCGGCCTGCACGGCATCGGTCAGCCATTGATCGAAAGTGTCGGATACCGGCGCGAAGGCCGGACTGCCGTAGCCGCGCATGTTGTGGAAACTCATGCCGCTGCCGACGATCCAGATGCCGGCATCGCGCAGGTCCGCCAGTGCCGCACCGGCACGCAGATGCAGGTCGGCATCCAGCGTGTTCGACAGCGACAACTGCACGATCGGGATGTCGGCCTTGGGCACGACCAGTTTCATCGGAATGAACACGCCATGGTCGAAGCCGCGATCGGCATCGACGTTGGCCGGCAATCCTGCGGCCTGCAGTCGGGCCACGACCTCGGCCGCCAGTGCCGGATCGCCCGCTGCCGGATAATCCAGATCATAGGTGTGGGCGGGGAATCCCGAATAGTCGTAGAGCAACGACGGCTGCGGATGGCCGGTCACGGTGAAAGCATCGGCCAGCCAGTGTGCCGATACCAGCACGATGCCGCGTGGACGCTGCGGCAGCGTGGCCAGCAGACTGCGCAGATAATCGCCCATGCGCTGCCAGGTGTCGGGCGGATTCCAATCCATGAAAAAACAGGGGCCGGCGCCGTGCGGCAGATATGTGCTGGGCAGGCGCACAGACGATGCTGGCTGGGATGTTGCGTTCATCAAGGGGATATCGGGATCATGGCAGGAATAGAAAGGTCTGCAACACAGCGTTGCCCGCAGCGTGGCGTACGCTGTGTTGTACTGCCGTGACGCCACCGCGGCGGCGATCGTGCTGCAATCCCCATTCGAACCGCTGGAGACTGCACATGAGCACCTTGCGGATTCCCCAGCGCCGCCACGACCTGGGCGGCGGATTCGCTATCGGCCGGGTATTGCCGTATCGCCTGCGGCGCATGGTCGGGCCGTTCGTGTTCTTCGACCACATCGGCCCGCTGGACATGCCGGTCGGACTGCCGCGCGAGTGGGACGTGCGGCCGCATCCGCACATCGGCCTGGCCACCATCACCTATCTGTTCGACGGCGAAATGATGCATCGCGACAGCCTGGGCTGTGAGCAGCCGATCCGCCCTGGTGAAGTGAACTGGATGACGGCCGGTCGCGGCATCACCCATTCCGAACGCTTCGAGACCCTGCGTGCGCACGGTGGCCGCATGCACGGCATCCAGGCCTGGATCGGCCTGCCCGAGGCGGATGAGGAATGCGATCCCGCGTTCGAACATATCGGCGGGGCCGATCTGCCGCTGCTGCAGGATGCCGGCATGCAGCTGCGCGTGATCGCCGGGCGTGCCTTCGGGGTGGAGTCGCCGGTGCGCACGCAGTCGCCATTGTTCTATCTACACTGGCAGTTGCAGGCGGGTGCGCAGGTGGAATTGCCGGCCAGCGTGGCGCCGGAACGGGCGGTGCAGGTGGCCGCGGGCGCGGTGGAGGTGGACGGCCAGCCGCTGCAGGCTGGCGAAATGCTGGTGCTGGGGGCAGGCGATGCGCGCATCCGCGCCACCGAACCGTCGATCGTGATGGCACTGGGTGGCGAACCGATCGGGCCGCGCTACATCGACTGGAACTTCGTGTCGTCCTCGCGCGAGCGCATCGAGCAGGCCAAGGCCGACTGGGCTGCCGGCCGCATGAAGCTGCCCGATGCCGACAACGCGGAGTGGATCCCGCTGCCGGAACGGCCGGCGGTCCCGACCCGTCCGGCAGGCTGACACTGCGGGTCGCCGCGAGGGTGCGCGATAATGCCCGGCTTTGTCGCCACCGGGCAACCGCATGTCGCACCCCATGACCACCACGGAGATCTTTCTGATCGCGATGCTGATCATCTTCGCGGTGCCGTACCTGGTGTGGCGGCTGTGCCGCACCGATTACTGGGCGCCGCTGGTGGTGGTGCAGATCCTCCTGGGCATCGTGCTGGGCCCGGGCGTGCTGGGACGCTGGTTTCCCGATTACTACGCGTTCGTGTTCAATCGCGAGGTCATCCAGTCGCTCAACGGCATCGCCTGGTGGGCGGTGATGCTGTTCGTGTGCATTGCCGGGGTGGAACTGGACCTGCGCAAGGCGTGGGCACACCGGCGCGAAAGCGGCATTACCGCCGGACTGGCGCTGGGGGTGCCGCTGCTGGCCGGCAGTGCGGTGGCATTGGGTCTGCTGGCCATGCCCGGCTGGATGGGCAGCGAGGCGCGACCGTGGCAGTTCGTGCTTGGCGTGGGCATGTCGTGCGCGGTCACCGCGCTGCCGATCCTGATCCTGCTGATGGAAAAACTCGATATCCTGCGACAGCCGATCGGCCAGCGCATCCTGCGCTACGCCAGCCTCGACGACATCGCCATCTGGGGCGTGCTGGCACTGATCCTGATGCAGTGGGATCGGGTCGGCCGGCAGCTGTCGTTCCTGATGGTGTTCGCGCTGGCCTGCGTGGCCTTCCGCAGGTTGATGCGGCGCCTGCCCGAGCGCGACCGCTGGTACGTGGCCGTGATCTGGATGGCGCTGTGCGCGCTGGGCGCGGACTGGTCGGGCCTGCACTACATGGTGGGCGCGTTCCTGGCCGGCGCGGTGATGGATGCGGACTGGTTCGACCAGGAGCACATGGATCTGCTGCGCCACCACGTGCTGCTGGTGCTGATGCCGGTGTTCTTCCTGTCCACGGGCTTGCGCACGGCATGGGACGTGGGTGGCGTGGCGGTGTTCGCGGTGGCCGGGGTGCTGCTGGTCGCGGCAGTGGTCGGCAAGCTGGCTGGCGTGCATCTGGCCGGGCGCATCCTGCGCTGGCAGCCGGGCGAGGCCGGCATCATCGGCTGGCTGCTGCAGACCAAGGCGCTGATCATGATCATCTTCGTCAACATCCTGCTGGACAAGCATATCGTCACCAACGCCACCTTCACGGCGCTGCTGCTGATGGCGGTGCTCAGCACCATGGTGACCATTCCGGTGGTTGCACCGCGGCTGAAGCGCATGCAAACCCTGACTGAACGCGACGCCTGACCTGCACGCGGTCGCCACGCGGCGCTTTCCACACTCGACGCATCATTCAGATGCGGTGCCCGACCATGGCGGTCTCCCCTTCAGCCACTCCCCTCCCCCAAGCTCCGCTGGCTGCCGGCAAGGGCTGGTGGGCCGTTGCAACCACACTGGTGCTGCTGCTCAGCGTGTACGCGCTGGATGCCAAACGGCGCGCCGACGGTCCGCAATGGATCACGGCGAGTGCTGCGGCCAGCTCCGTGGAAGAGGTGCCGCAGGCGCTGCCGCGCCCGGTGGTCGCGCCACCCGCGCGGCCTGTGGGTGCCACCACCGCCCCTGCCGGCGAACCGATGGTGCCGATCGACGACCTGCCTCCGCTCGACAGCACCACGCCCATGATGCCGCGCCTGACCTCGGCAGAACCGATCGATCCGGCCACGACTGCGCCGGCAGCACCCACGGGCAGTGCCTTGGCGGTGGTCAGTGGGCGTCCGGAAGCGATGCTGCCGTCCGCGGACGCGATGGAGGCCACGCCAACGGCCCGGTTCGCCTCGCCATCGATCGACCAGCCCGTGCCCCCCCAAACCGCGGTTGGCACGGCATTGCTGGCTGATGGCCAGCGTGGTCTGGAGGAAGCCCTGCGCGGCGGTCTGATCCGTCCGGCCGGCAACGACGATCTGCGCCGCTGGATCGCCGCACGCACGGGCCAGGCCGATGCCAGCACCGGCCAGCTGCAGATGCCGGCTGGCCTGCACTCTCGCACCTTCGTGGTCGAACGCGCCTTCCAGTGGCCGGGTGGCATGCACGCCCTGGGTCCGATGGTGTTTCTGGTGGAAAGCGGGGTTCCGTATCCGCGCGGCGATGCCGGCCAATCCGCGCTGCTGGACCTGTCCACCGGCGCCTGCCGCGGCGCCTTGTGCAACACATTGATCCAGACGCGCTAACCGCTTGCACCGCCGTGATTCATTCATGCGGGGGCATGCTGTGCGGATGAAACGGATGATCGTGCTGTGCCTGCTGTTGGGCGTGTCGAGTCTGCTGCCGCAGGCGCAGGCCCGCACCGTATACCGCTGCGTGCGCGACAACACCGTCAGCCTGGCCACCGCCCCGGAACCGGGATCGCGCTGCGAGGCGAAACAGATCGCCGATGATGCCGCCGCCGTGCCCAATCTGTGGGGCGAGCTGGGTCTGGTGCAGGGCACGCTGTACCAACGCCAGCAGGACAGCGCGACGGTTTATTCCACACGCAATCTGCCCGGGTCGACGCCGGTGCTGAAGTTCACTGTGCAGACCCCGGAAGAATCGCCGGCACATGAAGGCCTGGGCCAGGTCGGCACGCCGCGGCTGGATCGCCATGCCCAGGCGTTCCGCGCCGCTGCCAAGGCCACCAAGGTCGACGATGCCTTCCTGCGCGCGATTGCACATGCTGAAAGCGGATTCGATGCAGCGGCGGTATCCCCCAAGGGCGCTCAGGGCGTGATGCAGCTGATGCCCGAGGTGGCCAATCAATACGGGGTGACCGACCCGCACGACGCCACCCAGTCGATCCAGACCGGCGCCCGCCATCTGCAATGGCTGCTGCGGCGCTACGGCAACGACTACACGCGTGCCGCGGCGGCCTACAACGCCGGCGTGGGTGCGGTGGCGCGCTATGGCGGCGTGCCGCCGTACCGGGAAACCCAGGCGTATGTGCAGAAAGTGGCGGCCCTGCATGCGCTGTACCGTGCCGCGATGAAACTGCCGCCACTGCAGCCGCGCCTGCGTGCGGCGCAATGATCGGCAGTCCGACCTGCACACGGCAGTGGCAGTTGCGCAACCGCATTGCGTCATCGGTTTTCGGACCCGCCATAAAAAAAGCCCCGCGGCAGGGGAGGGCCGGCGGGGCTTCGGGGAACGGGTCTCTGGGGAGGGAGCTCCCGTTCCGGTGATCGCACTCAGGGGAGGGAGCGCGATCGGCAACGGACGTTGCATCCGTTACGTGACATCAGACCACTGCCGGCATGCAAAGTTCGTGAAAAAAACGGTTAAAAAACCGATGAATTCAGAAGCGGTTTATTTGCGCCGATGAACGGCGGCCAAAATCTCGCACACCACTGATCCTGAACGGAAAAAGGGGAACGCGATCACATCGGAATCCGCATCAATGGGCTTCATCCCAATTGCGGCCGGTGCCGGCATCCACCACCAGCGGTACGCGCAGCTGCGCCGCCGATTCCATGCGCGCCACCACGCCTTCGCGCAGGGTCGGCAGGAAGTCAACATCGGCTTCGAACACCAGTTCGTCGTGCACCTGCAGCAGCATCCGCGCCTGCTGCGCATGCGGCTGCAGCCAGGTGTCGATGGACACCATCGCCCGCTTGATGATGTCCGCCGCGGTTCCCTGCATCGGCGCGTTGATGGCGGCACGCTCGGCGCCGGCGCGCTGGGTCTGGTTGCCGTGGCGGATGTAGGGCAGCTGCAGGCGGCGACCGAACACGGTCTCCACGAAGCCGTGCTCGCGGGCCTGCTGGCGGGTGCGTTCCATGAAATCGCGCACGCCCGGATAGCGGCTGAAATACAGGGCGATGTAATCCTGCGCCTGGCCGCGGTCCACGCCCAGCTGGCGTGCCAGGCCGAAGGCGCTCATGCCGTACATCAGACCGAAATTGATCGCCTTGGCGGCGCGGCGCTCGTTCGGTTCCACCGCGTCGATGGCCTTGCCGAACACCTCGGCGGCGGTGGCACGGTGGATGTCCTCGCCCGAGGCGAATGCGCGCAGCAGCGCCGGATCCTCGGACAGGTGCGCCATGATCCGCAGTTCGATCTGCGAGTAGTCGCAGGCCAGCAGCACGCGTCCGGGCGGGGCGATGAAGGCGCGGCGGATGCGGCGGCCGTCCTCGGTGCGGATCGGGATGTTCTGCAGGTTCGGATCGCTGGAGGACAGCCGCCCGGTGGCCGCGCCGCCCTGGTGGTAACTGGTGTGCACGCGGCCGGTGTCGGGATGGATGCTGTCCACCAGCTTGTCGGTATAGGTGCTGCGCAGCTTGGCCAGGCCGCGGTACTCCAGGATCACCCGCGGCAGCGCGTGGCGGTCGGCGATGGCTTCCAGCGCTTCCTCGTTGGTGGACGGCTGGCCGCTGGGGGTTTTCAGCACCGCCGGCAGACCCAGTTCCTCGAACAGGATCGCCTGCAGCTGCTTGGGCGAATCCAGATTGAAGCTGCGCCCGGCCAGCGCCGTGGCCTGCTGCTGCAGCGCCAGCATGCGTTTGCCCAAGTCGGTGGATTGCCGTTTCAGTTCGGCGGCATCCACCAGCACGCCGGCCGCCTCCATGCGCGCCAGCACCGGCAGCAGCGGGCGCTCGATCTCGGCGTACACCTGCAGCAGCGGCGGGTCGGCCTGCAGGCGCGCATCCAGCACCCGGTCCAGGCGCAGGGTGATGTCGGCGTCCTCGGCGGCATAGCGGGTGGCATCGTCCAGCGCCACCTGAGAAAAGGCGATGCGCTTGCTGCCCTTGCCGGTGATGTCGCCGTAGGCAATGGTGCGATAGCCCAGCAGCCGCAGCGCCATCGCATCCATGTCGTGGCGCTGGGTGGCATCCAGCGCGAAGCTTTCCAGCAGGGTGTCGTCCAGCCTGCCCTGCAGGACGATGCCGTGGCGGCGCAGCACGTGCAGGTCGTATTTGCCGTTCTGCAGCACCTTGCCGATGCGCGCGTCTTCCAGCAACGGACGCAGCGCATCCAAGGCGACATCCATGCCCAACTGTAACGGCACGCCGGGATAATCGTGCGCCAGCGGCAGGTAGCCACCCTGGCCCGGCGCATCGGACAGGCTGATGCCCACCAGCCGCGCCTGCAGCGGATCCAGCGAATCGGTTTCGGTGTCAACCGCGAAGCGGCCGGCACGGCGCAGGCGAGCGATCCAATCATCCAATTGCGACCGGTCGAGAATCGTCTCGTAGTGACCGGGCGCAGCCAACGCGGGATCGACGGTCTGCGTTTCGACCGATACCGGTGCCTGCACGCGGCCGCTGCCGGGTGATCCGGGTTCGCGCGCGCTGGCGGGTGATGCCATGTCCGAGGTGCCGTCCAGCTCGCGCAGGGCCTGGTTGAAGCCGTAGCGGGTGTACAGCACGCGCAGCGCATCGGTGTCGCGCGGCTGCAGCACCAGATCGTCCACCGACTGCTCCAATGCGACATCGGTCTGGATGGTGGCCAGCGCCCGGCCCATGGGCAGCTGTGCCAGCGCGGCGCGCAGGTTCTCTCCGATCTTGCCGCCGATGGCATCGGCATGCGCGATCACCCCGTCCAGCGTGCCGTATTCGCCCAGCCACTTGGCCGCGGTCTTCGGCCCGCACTTGGCGACCCCGGGGATGTTGTCCACCGCATCGCCCACCAGCGCCAGGTAATCGGCGATCTGCTCCGCACGCACGCCGAACTTGGCCTGCACCGCCGCATCCGAATCCAGCCGACCGCCGCTCATGGTGTTGACCATAGCGATGCCGGGGCCGTCGCCGTCGCGGGCGCGCACCAGCTGCGCCATGTCCTTGTCGCTGGTGGACACCAGCACGTCGATGCCGCGCGCATGCGCCTGCAGCGCCAGCGTGCCGATCACGTCGTCGGCTTCCACGCCGCTCACCCGCAGGATCGGCAGGCCCAGCGCCTGCACAATGGCCTGCAGCGGCTCCAGCTGGGCGCGCAGGTCCTCTGGCATCGGTGGCCGGTTGGCCTTGTAGTCCGGATACAGGTCGTCACGGAAGGTCCTGCCCGGCGCGTCCAGCACGAAGGCGATGTGCTCCGGCTGGTCCTTCAGGTGCGCGCGCAGCATGTTGACCACGCCGAACAGCGCTCCGGTGGGTTCGCCCTGCGCGTTGGACAGCGGCGGCAGGGCATGGAAGGCACGGAACAGGTAGCTGGAACCGTCGATCAGCACGAATCGTTTCATGTGCCGATTCTACGCAGCCGACCGCTGCCGGGCTTCATCACCCATCCGTGCGGCGCAGCTGCCAGAATGGCCGGCAACGCCTGCGAGAACCTGCCATGTCCCGACTGCCGCTTTCCCTCCCGATGCTGCTGCTGTTGGCGGCCTGCGCCAGCACCGGCGCCCGACCCGACGGCATCCCTGCCGATGCCGAGGAAGCCGTGCGCACCATGCCCAATGGCGATGTGATCACCGAATACCGGGTGGCCGGGCAGATGCGCGCGGTGAAAGTGGTGCCGGCGCGCGGCCCCACCTACTACCTGTACGACCGCGATGGCGATGGCCTGGTCGACAAGGCCGGCGACAACCCGCCGCAGACCTATTACGAACTGTTCAAGTGGTAATGCAGGCTGCCGGCCTGCTACAGCGCATCGGCATCCAGCTCGCCGGTGCGGATGCGCACCACCCGGTCCAGCGCGTACACGAAGATCTTGCCGTCGCCGATCTTGCCGGTGCCGGCCGCCTGCATGATCGCTTCCACCACCGCATCGACCTGGCTGTCGGCCACTGCCACTTCCAGCTTGATCTTGGGTAGGAAATCCACCACGTATTCGGCGCCCCGGTACAGTTCGGTATGGCCCTTCTGGCGACCGAAGCCCTTCACCTCCGTGGCGGTGATGCCGGCCACCCCGGCCTCGGCCAGTGCCTCGCGCACCTCATCCAGCTTGAACGGCTTGATCACCGCCATCACCATCTTCATCGCGGGCCTCGCTGTTGCATCCGATGGGCGGCATGATCGCAGAAAGCAGCCGCCGCGGCCGCCGGTCCAAATCAGACTAGTCTGATGGACAGTCGCGGCATTCATCCGCTGCAATGGGTTCGACACTGCCCGATGCTGTATCCGCACCACTGCCAGGACCGCCCATGATCGACCTTAGTCAAATCGACGACCTCGCCCGCCGCCTCGGCAACCTGGTCCCCCCCGGGCTGCGCGATGGCCGCGACGAATTGCAGCAGAACTTCAAGGCCGTGCTGCAGGCCGGCCTGTCGCGCATGGATCTGGTCACGCGCGAGGAGTTCGACGTGCAGCGCGCGGTGCTGCAGCGCACCCGCGGCAAACTCGACGCCCTGCAGGGCCAGCTGGAGGCGCTGGAAGCCCGCCTGCAGGCCGGCCGCGACACCAGCGGCACCGGCGGCACCCACTAGGTCAGCCGCGATGTCACTCGCCCTGGTCCACACCCGCGCCCGCGTCGGCGTGCATGCCCCCGAGGTCACGGTGGAAGTGCACCTGGGCGGCGGCATTCCGCGCATGTCCATCGTCGGACTGCCGGAAGCGGCGGTGCGCGAGGCCAAGGACCGGGTGCGGGCGGCGATCACCTGCGCGCAGTTCGAATTCCCGGTCGGCGTGATCACGGTGAATCTGGCCCCGGCCGACCTGCCCAAGGACGGCGGCCGCTTCGACCTGCCGATCGCGCTGGGCATCCTGGCTGCCAGCGGGCAGATTCCGCTGGATGCACTGCGCGACCACGAATTCCTGGGCGAACTGGGCCTGACCGGCCTGCTGCGCGATGTCGATGGCGTGCTGCCGGCGGCATTGGCGGCGGCAGCGGCCGGCCGCACCCTGGTGGTGCCTGCCGGCAACGGCGCCGAGGCCGCGCTGGCCCGCGACGGCACGGCATTGACCGCCCGGACCCTGCTGGAAGTGTGTGCCGGGCTGCAATGCCGCAAACCGCTGGCGCAGGCGTATGGTCCGAGTGCGAGCCACGCCCCGACCGTGCTTGATCTGAGTGATGTGCGCGGTCAGGCGCATGCGCGGCGGGCGCTGGAAATCGCTGCGGCCGGTGGCCATCACCTGCTGCTGATCGGTCCTCCGGGCTGCGGCAAGACCCTGCTGGCGTCGCGGCTGCCCGGCATCCTGCCGGACATGAGCGAAGCACAGGCGCTGGAAAGCGCGGCGATTGCCTCGGTCAGCGGCAGCGGGCTGGATCCGGCCAGCTGGCGCCAGCGACCGTATCGCGCGCCGCATCACACGGCCAGCGCGGTGGCGCTGGTGGGCGGCGGCAGCCAGCCGCGGCCTGGCGAGATCTCGCTGGCCCACAACGGCGTACTGTTCCTGGACGAGCTGCCCGAATGGGAGCGGCGTGCGCTGGAAGTGCTGCGCGAACCGCTGGAATCGGGTCTGGTCACCATCTCGCGGGCGGCGCGGCAAAGCGAATTTCCGGCCCGCTTCCAGCTGGTGGCGGCGATGAATCCCTGCCCCTGCGGCTGGGCCGGCGACCCGTCCGGTCGCTGCCGCTGCCACGCTGAAGCCATCGCCCGTTATCGCGCCCGCATTTCCGGACCGTTGCTGGATCGCATCGATCTGCACGTGTCGGTGCCGCGGGTGCTGCCCGTGGAACTGCGTCCCGGCAGCGCCGCAGGCGAGTCCAGCGCCAGCGTGCGCGAGCGTGTGCAGGCGGCGCACGCGCGGCAGTGCGCGCGGTCGGGCAAATCCAATGCCTTGCTGACCACATCGGATATGCAGCGTGCCTGCCTGTTGCAGGATGCCGACCAGAGCCTGCTGGATCAGGCCATCGAGCGCCTGCACCTGTCGGCGCGTGCCATCCACCGCACCCTGCGCGTGGCCCGCACCATCGCCGATCTGGCCGACAGCGACACGATCCGCACCGCACATCTCACCGAAGCGTTGAGCTACCGCAGCGTGCTGCTGCAGGACAGCGCGATGGCAGCCTGATCGCCGGCCGCACACACTCCCCTTGTCGGCTTCTCAAATCTCTTCGGGAACGATCAGGCTGCGACTGCGCTGCAACGCCCGCAGGGCCATGGTGAACACGCCACCCAGCACCATCGCCCCGCCGATCCACAGCTGCACCCCGGGCCGATCGCCCCAGAACGCAATGCCCAGGCCCACCGCGAACACCGGCACCAGCAGCAGCCACGGCGTGACCTGCGCCACCGGATGCCGCTGCACCAGCAGGTAGTACACGCCATGGCCCAGCAGCGAGGACGCATAGTCCGCATACAGTGCGCCCATCCAGGCGACGGGCGATGCGTGGGCCAGTTGCGCGATGGCACCCGGTTCCCGCCACAGGCTGATGGCCAAGAGCGGCAGCAGGCTGATCAGCGCCATCCAGCCCTGTTGGCTCCAGACGGTCAGGTCACGCAGCCCCTTCATCAGCACGGTGCCGATCGCCAGAAACAAGGCCGAGACCAGCATCACGCCCAGGGCGGCCGGATTGCGCAACACCAGCGGATCGAACCCCAGCACCAGCACGCCGGCAAAACTGAGCGCGATGGCGATACCGGTGCGCCAGCCGAAGCGTTCGCCCAGCCACCACCAGGCCAGCAGCGCGGTCATCGGCACGTAGCTCTGCATCACGATGGCCGGCGAGGACAGGTTGCCGGCCATCTTCAGCGCCAGGAAGCTCAGCCCGAAGTGCAGCACGCCCACGCACAGGCTGACGGCCATCAATCGCGGCCATTGCCCGGATGCGGGGCGCCGCAGCAGGAACAGCAGCGGCAGCGCCAGCAGCGCGAAACGCAGCGCGGTGAACAGGAACGGCGGAATCTCGCGCAGCGCCAGCGCCGAGGTCAGGAAGTTGCCTGCCCAGGCCAGGATGATGGCGAAGACCAGCAGCAGATCGCGGCCATGCAGGCCCGGGGTGGATGTCGCGTTCATGGGCGTGCAATCGTGCGGAAACGTCAGCGCCGCCGAAGTGGCGGGCGATGGCTGCGGCGGCACGGAGTGTAGCGTCCGGATGCGGGGCTGGCCCCCAGGCAGGGCTGCAACGCAATGTTGTCGATCCATCCCGGTACGGTCCCGCATGGATGGACGGTGACGGGCTGCAATCCACGCCCGGCCGACAGCTGCGGCTGCCCACGAAGTCGTATGAGGCGCGCATGGTCTGGCCACCGCAGAATTGCCGAGGCTGCAGCCGCATCGGCGACATGCCGCCCACGCGCGACGGAAGAATACCCGACTGCCTGCGGTTCAGAAGGTCCAGCCCAGCCGGCGATACAGCTTGGCCAGCACCCAGGCCGGGCCGACCAGCAGGTAGCGCAGGTCGGTGAGGAAGCTCGGCCGCCGTCCTTCCAGCTTGTGGCCGATGAACTGCCCCACCCAGGCCGCGATGAACACCGCCAGCGCCAGGAAGAACAGCGGCCGGATGCCGAGCAGCCTAGCCAGCAGCGCGGTCATGCCGGCCATGCCCACCAGCACCAGCAGCATGCCCAGCCCGAGCCGCCGCGAGGCACGGTACCAATATAGCCAAGCCAGGAACATCGCCAACCCGGCCCAGAAGCCCTGCACCAACCAGCTGCCGGCCACCGGCAGCGTCCACAGCAGCGCGATCAGGCTCCACAGGATCAGCGGCACGCAGGCCACGTGCAACGCCTGGTTGACCGGATTGCGGTGGTCGCGCGAGTACCCGGCAAACCAGCGGTCGATCGGGCGTTCGTCGGCGTCGGTATTGGTCGTGTCGGGATCGGTCATGGCGATGCGCCTTCGGACAGTCGGGACCAGGCTTCGGCATAACGCTCGCGGGTGCGCGCGATCACCTCGGCCGGCAAATGCGGGCCGGGCGGGGTCTTGTCCCAGTCCAGCGAGTCCAGATAGTCGCGCACGAACTGCTTGTCGAAACTGGGCGGATGGCGGCCGACCACGTATCCATCGGTCGGCCAGTAGCGGGACGAATCCGGAGTCAGCAGTTCGTCCATCACGTGCAGCACGCCGACGTCGTCCAGCCCGAATTCGAACTTGGTATCGGCCAGCAACAGGCCGCGCTGCGCACAGGCATCGCGCGCGAATGCGTACAGCCGCAGGGTGGCAGCGCGCACCTGTTCGGCCAGCTCGGGGCCGATCAGCCGCACCACCGCATCGAAATCCACGGTTTCATCGTGATCGCCCACCGCCGCCTTGGTGGATGGGGTGAAGATCGGCTCCGGCAAGGCTTCGGCCAGGCGCAGGCCCGGCGGCAGGGCGATGCCGGCAATCGCGCCGCTGCGCTGGTAATCCTTCCAGCCGCTGCCGGCCAGGTAGCCGCGGGCGATGGCTTCCACCGGCAGCGGACGCAACTTCTTCGTCACCACCGAACGTTCGCGATACCGCGCCGCATGGGTGCCCGGCGGCAGCACGCTGTCCACGGCGATGCCGGTCAGATGGTTCGGCAGCAGATGCGCGGTGCGCCGGAACCACAGGTTGCTGATGCGGGTCAGCAGTTCACCCTTGCCCGGAATGCCGTCGGGCAGCACCACGTCGAATGCCGACAGCCGGTCGGTGGCCACCATCAGCAAGGTGCCGTCGTGGAGGTCGTACACGTCGCGCACCTTGCCGCGATGGTGCAGGGTCAGGCCGGGCAGGTCGGATTGCAGCAGCGTGGTGGTCACCGGCGGGCTCCGCGAAAGACCGCACCAGTGTACGCAGAACCCGTGCAGGTGCCGGTTACACTCGCCGGCATGAATCGCATCACCGGCAAGCTGATCGGCGTGATCCTGGGCATCCTGATGGTGCGGGCCAATCCGGCCATGGGCGCGCTGCTGGGGCTGCTGCTGGGCCATGCCGTCGATGCAGGCTGGCTGCGACGTGCACCGGCCACGGCCGCCAAACCGGAAACACGCGAATGGCGCGCGCCCGACGATCCCGCCTACGCCGAACTGGGCGTGCCAGCCAGCGCCAGCGATGCCGAGATCGAGCAGGCCTACCGTCGCCTGATCAGCCAGAACCACCCCGACCGCTTCGCCCGCGACACGCCTGCGCGCCAGCGCGACGCGCACGAACGCACCCGCCGCATCAACACCGCCTACGACCGAATCCGCAGCCTGCGCCGCCGGCCGCCGCCATCCAGCTGAGTATCCGAACGCCATGCCGCAGCCGACCGTGATCGCCCCGTCCATCCTGTCCGCCGATTTCGCCCGCTTGGGCGATGAGGTGCAGGCGGTGCTGGCCGCCGGCGCCGACTGGGTACATTTCGACGTGATGGACAACCATTACGTGCCCAACCTGACCATCGGCCCGCTGGTGTGCGAGGCGCTGCGCAAGCATGGCATCAGCGCGCCGATCGACGTGCACCTGATGGTGGAACCGGTGGATGCGCTGGTGCCGATGTTCGCCCGCGCCGGCGCCAGCCACATCAGCTTCCATCCGGAGGCCAGCCGCCATGTGCACCGCACGGTGCAGCTGATCCGCGCCGAAGGCTGCGCACCCGGTCTGGTGTTGAATCCGGCCACGCCGGTGAACGTGCTGGACGAGGTGCTGGCCGATCTGGACTACGTGCTGCTGATGTCGGTGAACCCGGGCTTCGGTGGGCAGGCGTTCATTCCCGCCACGCTGGACAAGCTGCGTCGCGTGCGGGGGCGCATCGACGCCTGCGGCAAGCCGATCCGGCTGGAAATCGACGGCGGGGTGAAACCCGACAACATCGCCGCGATTGCCGCGGCCGGCGCCGACACCTTCGTGGCCGGTTCGGCCATCTTCGGTCAGCCGGACTACGCGCAGGTGATCGCGGCGATGCGGCGCGCGGTGGCGGATGCCCGTGGCACCGCCCCTGGTCAAGCGTGACGCATGCATTCACGACGTCGCAGCGGACATCACATCGCCCGCCTGTCCTGCCCCGCCCTGCGCCGCCACGGCAACGGAATGCCGAACAGCATCAGCGCCAGCCACGCCAGCCGGCTGGACGCGGTTTCGCGATCGGCCGGTTCCCCGGTCGCTGCAGCATCGGCGTCCTCCTCATGGACCAGCGCGAACGCACCGCTGTCGATGGCATGCAGCACGGCACGTGCACGCTCGGCATCGGCCTCGTCCACGCGCAGGCGTGCGCCGCCCACGGCCAGCCGCCACTCCCAGTTGGCCAGCAATACGTTTTCGTCGCCCAGTGTCGCGGCAATGCCTTCGGCCTGCAGCCGCCCCAACACGATGCGGGCCTGCAACGGATCATGGAAATGGGCGATGGTGACCGGCATGCGGCCAGCATCGCACGAATGCCGTCACAGGGCTTGAATCCCGGCGTTCGCGGCACCATGGGGTGAAACGACGCGGACATTCCTGCCAGCGAGGTGCAACATGAAAGGCTATGTGGACGACATCGAGAAAGCCACCGAGGACAACGACGACTACCGGCGCGTGGTGTACACCGGCAAGCATCTGCAACTGGTGCTGATGACACTGCAGCCGGGCGAGCAGATCGGCGAGGAAGTGCACGAGACCCACGACCAGTTCTTCCGCTTCGAGAAGGGCGATGGCGAGGTGCTGATCGACGGGGTGACCCATGCGATCAAGGCCGACTTCGGGGTGATCGTGCCGGCCGGCGCCAGGCACAACGTGATCAACACCGGGCACACGCCGCTGCGGCTGTACACGCTGTACGGGCCGCCGGAACATCGCGACGGGGTGCTGCAGCCCACCAAGGCCGATGAAACCGAGGAGCATTTCGACGGCACCACCACCGAGTGAAACCGTCGGCAGCGACGCCTGGGATGGCGTAGGCTGCGGGCATGCGCATCGCCATCCAATCAATCCTGGTTGCAACCGCCTTCCTGTCCGGCATCGCCGCGTGTACGCGTCCGTCGCCGCAATCTGCAGCAACGCCCACCGACACCGTGACCGGCAGCCAGCTGTGGGTGTTGCCTGCCGGCAATGGCGCCGGGCAGCCGGATCTGAGCCTGGCCCCGGACGGTCGCGTGCTGCTGAGCTGGCTGGAAAGCCGCCCCGGCCAGCGCACCCGGCTGCAACTGGCCGAATTCGACCGCAATGGCCACTGGCAGGCCACACGCACCGTGGCGGTGGGCTCGTCGTTCGTCACCCATGCCGCCGACACGCCGCATGTGCTGGCCACGGCCGACAACACCCTGTGGGTGCATTGGTTGCAGAAGGCCGCGAAGGGTCGCGGCTACCACGTGCTGCTGAGCAACTCGCGCGACGGCGGCATGCACTGGGCTCCGCCGGTGCGCGTGCATGCCGATGGCTCGCCGGCGGAACACGGCTTCGTGTCGCTGTGGCCGCACAGCGCCAACCAGCTGGGCGTGGCCTGGCTGGATGGCTCCGCGACATCGGAAGGCGCATCCGCACCGGTCACTGCGCTGCACAGTGCGGTGTTCGATGCCGGTTTGAACAGCCCGGGCGAACAGACCGTGGCCCCCATCGCCTGCGATTGCTGCGCCACCGCGGCAGCGGTCACGACCCAAGGCGCCGTGCTGGCATTCCGTGGCCGCACTGCAGATGACATCCGCGACATCCACGTGACCCGCTTCGATGGCACGGCTTGGGCTGCACCGACGCCCGTGCATGCCGACGGCTGGCGCATGACTGCCTGCCCGGTGAACGGACCGGCACTGGCCGCCAGCGGCGACACCGTGCTGGCCGGCTGGTACACCGCTGCGGATGGTGTAGGTGCCGTGCGGCTGGCGCGCAGCCAAGATGCCGGCAGTACCTTCGATCCACCAGTCACCGTGGATGTGGGCGATGCGGTCCTGGGCCGCGTCCAGGTCGCCGTGGATCACGCCAACGCCTGGCTGCTGTGGCTGCGCGAGGACCGGCAGGCGCAAACCCTGTGGCTGGCCCGCTACAGCCCCGATCTGGCACAGCAACGGGAGAAACGCGAAATCGCCCGCCTGCGCGGCCGTGGGCTGGCGACCGGCCTGCCGCAGCTGCTGCTGCGCGACGGCGTGGCGCACATCGCGTGGACCGATGTGGGCGATGATGGCGCTTCCACCCGTCTGCACGGCCTGCGCTACCGCCCTGCCGACTGATCACGTACCACGCACCTGCGGCCGGCAGCCGCTACACTCGCCGTCCGCATCCACGTTCTGCATCGCCATGACCCGACCGCTGTCCGCCGGCCTGTTGATCGTTGCCCTGGTGCTGGCCGGCTGCCGCGCCACCGCACCTGTGGCACCCGGGCCGGCCATCGACACCGTCCCCGCCGACGACAATCTGAATGCCGTGCTGTGGATGCAGTCCTCGGCCGAGTACCAGGCATCCAGCATCAGCGTGTACCGCGGAGCCACCGCGCAGCTGGATGCCGCGCTGGCCGATCCTGACTGGGATGCCCTGCTGCCTGCCGAACGCGACCGCCCGGCAGCCGGCCTGCCGCCCGCCATCGTGATGGACGTGGACGAAACCGTGCTGGACAACAGCCCCTACCAGGCCCGGCAGGTGCGCGACGGCAGCGAATACAGCGATGCCAGCTGGGATGTCTGGGTGGCCGAACGCGCCGCGACGCCCGTTCCGGGGGTGCAGGACTTCGCCCGCGCCGCCACCGCCAAGGGCATCACCATCCTCTATCTCACCAACCGCACCGTTGCGCAGCGCGAGGCCACGCTGGCCAACCTGCGTGCACAGGGCCTGCCGGTGAAGGACGACAGCGTGTTTCTCGGCAAGGGCATGGCCGTGGCCGATTGCCCGGGCACGGGCAGCGACAAGACCTGTCGCCGTAGGCTCGTGTCGCGCCAGTACCGGGTGCTGCTGCAGGTGGGCGATCAACTGAGCGACTTCGCTGCCGTGTCGCCCAACTCCACGGCTGCACGCCAGCAACTGCTGGATCGACAGCGCGGCTGGTTCGGGCAACGCTGGTGGATGCTGCCCAATCCCAGTTATGGGGGCTGGGAAGCGGCCGCGTTCGACAATCACTACGATCTGCCACGCGACACGCGTCGGGCCGCCAAGAGACGCGCGCTGCGCGACAGCCAATGATCCATTCAGATCAATCAGATGCGGATTGATTCGAAGGTATTGCATCAATTCCAGCAAGGCGCTAGTCTTGAATGATCCGGATCCACCTCCGGACCTGTGCCACGACCTGCGCACCCTTGGGTGCGATCTTTCGAAGGCATCGTTGCCTTCCACCTCAAGGCCTTCGGGCCTGTTTTTTTTTGCCTGTCGGCCGCACCGCGATCCACTTCGCCCCTCGGCCGGCCGGCAAAATGGCGGCTGAATGCAACCGCACCCTAGGGTTTGCCCTAGTGTTGCAGTGGCGAGAACTGCACTAGCGTGCGAATCACCCCCAATGGGTATGTCGATTCCAGGCGAGGTGTTTCATGGAGATTCGCGGTCCCCATTCTCACCATGGCCACGGCCAAGACAGTGCGCCTGGTCTGATCAACCAAGCCATCAACGGCAATGGCCCTCAAGCGGGCATCTCGATTCCGGGTGTGTTGTCGAGTGATTTCTATGGCAATGCCGGCGATCACGGCGATGCGGCCCAGCATGGCCGTCCCGGCGGCAGCGGCTCCACCCAGGCCGGTTCGGCCGTGCATCAAGCGTATTCGAACACGGTCACTGGCAATGCGTCCGCCGACGGCCCCGATGCGCATGCGCTGAACAGGCCGATGGAACTGCCCAGCGGCGTCGCCGTCGCGCGCATGCTGTCGCACGGCGGCGATGCGGTTCCGGCAGGCATTGCCCGGCAATTGGGCGATGTGGCGCAGCATTTCGCCGGTCTTGCCAACACCCCGGCCGCCAATGCGAATCCAAATGCCCATGGCGATGCGCGCCTGCAAGGCACACCCCAAGCGCAGCAGGCTGCGGGCAGCCATTCCGCTGCTGCCACATCCGCGCAGGCAACTCCCTCGGCAACCCAGACCGCAACCGCAACGCCGGTGCCGCAGGCCGCGCGCGGCGGCGAGGCACTGGCCACGGCATTGCGCCCGGAAGCGGCCAACGTGCAGCAAACAGCCAATGCCCATTCGGCGAGCGCTGCCACTGCCGCCGCCGGCAGTACCGCGGCACAGGCCTCGGCGGCGGCGCTGGCTGCCGCCAGCGTCGCCCAGCCCAATGCCCTGGCCATGCCGCAGGGCTCGCCGATGGTCAACAATCCCACGGTGATCCCCACCAATTTCATCAATCCCCACGCGGCACCGCAGGGCACCGCCTTCAGCCGCGACGCGGTGATCCCGGTCGACAACCGCCTGTCGCTGGCCATGCAGCGCGAAGGCGCCTACACCGGTACCGGACCGGCACGCGAACGCCTGCGCGGCGACGTGCGCCAGCTGCCAAGACGCATGAACCACTGGCTGGCCCGCATGGGTCTGGTGAAACCGGATGCCTTCGCCCGCCATCAGGATGTGGACGGTGGCGAGCAGGGCCTGCAGCAATGGTTGTACTGGATCCTGGCGATCGTCGCCTTCCTGGGCTGCGGCCTGATGCTGGCCAGCCTGCTGCCCAGCGGCACCGGCCTGCTGGAAGGCAGCAACCGCACCACGGCCGGTGGATTCG
The DNA here is from genome assembly GCA_003240695.1 of Pseudoxanthomonas suwonensis. Lineage (GTDB taxonomy): Bacteria > Pseudomonadota > Gammaproteobacteria > Xanthomonadales > Xanthomonadaceae > Pseudoxanthomonas_B > Pseudoxanthomonas_B suwonensis_A. Next base: position 73,735 of record QFNC01000007.1, read on the forward strand.
GACTGGTCGCCGGTATTGCCGCAGGTCTCGGTGCCTGGTGGCTGCGCAGCCAGTGGCGCAAGGCGTCGGCGGAGCCGGATTCGTTCTGATCGGCCGCCTTCAGCCGCCTGAGTCGACTGCCTGACATCGGCCGCCACGGTCGGCGGCCTGCAGATCATTGTCCGGATGCGAAATGCGCGAACACCTGCTCGCCCGTCAGCTTGCGGGTGTCGTTCTGCAAGGCATCGAACGCGGGCTTCTCATCGATGACGATTTCCTCGGTCAGCGTGAAGGGCTGATGCTGGAACAGGCCGGGCGGCAAGATGTATTCGTCAGCCGGCAGCAGGTGGTAGAACAGATGGGTGCCGCACGTCTTGCAGGAGCCGCGTTCGGCCCGGTTCGGCGCCGGTGAAACGCGCATCCGTGCCGCAATGCACGGCGAACATCGGCCCGCCCGACCAGCGTCGGCACGTGGCGCAGTGGCACAGCGCGACCTGGCGATGACTGTCGCCGGCATGGACGGTAATGGCTCCGCACAGACAGGTACCTTGCATATCGAACTCCCGTGCATGGATGTGGCTCGCGGGATGACGAGCCATTCGGAAGACGGCCTATGGGCCGGGTTTGGTCGGGGTTGCGGGCTGTCGATAGGCCGCCAGTTCGGCACGGAACCAGGCCGCGCTGGACAGCGCGGCATCCCGACCGCATTGCACCTGGTACGCCTGGCCGGTCAGGCTGCTGCGCGAGGCCGCCAGATCGATGAAGGCCTCGGTGGAAGTCAGCAATCCCTTCCGGGCCAGATAATCGCGTTTGCGCCGCAGGTGGTTGCTGGCCTCGGCGGCGTCGTGCCATGTGCCATTGCGCTGGAAGCGGCACGGGGAGGCCTCCAGCACCGAGAACAGATGCCGGATCTCCTGCGTGGTGGCTGTGGATTCACCGGCCATCGCACTGGCAGGGGCGAGCAAAACCACAAGCGGCAGACAGGCGCGCAGCATGCCGTACAGGGTAGCAAGGCAACGCAACGGTTGGCCGGTGCCGTGCCAGGAACGCAGCCAGCAAGCAAGCCCGCATCCCGTCCCATCAAAACGCGCCGTAGGCGCTCGGCTTGATCAGTCTTCCCACGGCCGCTGGGTTTCCAGCGCCTGGATCATGGTGCTCTGCCGGTGCAGGTCACCCACGCGTTCCAGCTTGTCCTTCTGGTGTTCGATCTGCGCCTTGCCCGATTCGATGGGGTGGCGCCAGTCCCACTTCGGTGCTTCGAGCGGCGGCAGCGGATCGGCCAGGGTGATCTCGTGCCCGGGGGCATCGGGCATGATGCTGCTCAGGCCGGGGGCATCCTGCTGCGCGGCGGTGAGCGGATCGCCATCCACGTTGTAGCGGCGGATCAGGCCCGCCTCGGCATCGGCCTTGGCGGCAGCCGGGTCCAGCCCGAACTGGCGAATGGTGTCGTCGTGCACGCCGGAGGCATCGAATGTGACGGCCGGGGTGTCGGTGACCAGCGATGCGATGCCCGCCAGTCCGCCCCCCAGCGAATGCCCGGTCAGCACCAGGTTGCCCTGGTTGCCGAACGGGCTGTCGGCCACCTGCTGCGCCAGGGCCACGGCCTGGTCGTACTGCTCGGTCTGCATGCCCAACCCTTGCGGGATGTTGGTCTTGACCCAGTCGTTGCCCCCGTTCGACCCGGCAAATGCCAGCGTGTAATGGCCGTTGCCATCGGTGTACAGGCCGGCACGGAAACCGGTGGAGCTGTCTTCGAAATCGGCCGGGTTCAGGCCAGCGGCACGCAGATCGGCATCGCTGACCCGGTTCCAGTTGCCCACCTGGGTGCGGCTGGGGTCATACGCCGCATCGGCCATGCGCATCATGTCCACGTCGATGGACTGGCTGCGCTGGCCGCTGACGCCGTCGGCCCAGCCGGCCTGGGCAGGTGGCTCGGGCAGGCGCGCCGGTGCCGGCACGATCGGTTCGATCGGCGGGGGCAGGAAGGGTTCGATGAACGGGCGGGTCAGTTGCTCGGCCTTCGCCAGAACCGGATTGACGATGTCGCGGATGCCGTCCAACATGAGCCTGCCCTCTATGAATGTGACCGATGCCTCCACGCTAGGGATTGCTGCACTGCACAGGTACTAGGGCGTTCCCTAGGTCCGACGGAAGGCGGCGGGGCTCATTGCACCGCGGTTTCCAGCGGCACGCCGTGCTCCAGCAGCCACTGTTCCACCACCTTGCGGTCGGCCCGCAGGGCTTCGGTGATGCGCGAATCGGGCGTGCGGAAGAAATAGGTCTGGAACGATGCGCCCTGCGCATTGCGCAGATTCGCGCTGGCGCCGTTCTCCAGCAGCAGGCGCACGTGCTGCCCGGCATTGATCATGGCCGCGGCGTGCAGCGGCGTGTTGCCGGCCGCATCGGCCAGATTGGGGTCGGCGCCGACCTGCAGCAGCATGCGGAACTGGGCATCGGTACGGGGTCCGGCGGCCACCGCCAACGGCACCGCGCCGGTCTTGCCATGGCGGGCATCCGGATCGGCGCCGTATTCCAGCAGCATCTGCAGGTACTGCGGGTCATCGATCATGCTGGCCGTGTGCACGGTGGTGGCGCCGCCCAGACCGGGACGGTTCGGGTTGGCCCCGGCCAGAATCAGCGCACGCACGCCTTCCACGCTGTCGGACAGCAACGCGAACTGCAGCGGGCTGATGCCCTGCTCGCCGGTAGCATTCGGATCGACGCCCTGCTGCACGATGCCGCGCACCCGCGCTTCATCGCCCTGGGCGGCGGCATCGGCCAGTTCGGCCAGGCGGGCATCATCGGGAAAGGACTGGCTGGAATCCATGGCGGCTCCTCGTTGGCAGGATGTGCCGGCCAGCAACAGGGTCAGCAGAAGCGTCTGGACGAACCGGAGCAGCGCGGCGGGCATGGCGGCAGCATCGCACAGGCGGAGGCAATCCGCATCCGCCACGGCGGGGCGGCAGGCGCGGTCAGGACTCCCAGGGACGCTGCTGCTGCATGGCGTCGATCACCGTGCCGGACAGGTGCGGTTCGGCCAGCCGATCCAGCTGGTACTGGCCTTCGGCCTTGCCCGACTCGATCGGGTGGCGCCAATCCCAATCTGGTCGCTCCAGCTTCGAAGGCGGCGTGTCCAGCACGATTTCATGGCCCAGCGCATCCGGCATGGCATCGCGCAAGCCCCAGGTGTCCTGCTGCGCATTGGTCAGCGGATCGGCCTCGATGTTGTAGCGGCGGATCTGGCCATCGGCGGCATCGGTCTTGGCCGTGGCCGGATCCAGTCCGAACTGGCGCAGGGTGTTGTCGTGCACGCCGGAGGCGTTGAAGGTGACTGCCGGGGCACCGACCACCAGCGCACTGATCGATGCCAGGCCGCCGCCCAGCGAATGCCCGGTGATGACCAGGTTGCCCTGGTTGCCGAACGGGCTGTTGGCCACCTGCTGTGCCAGCGCGACCGCCTGATCGTATTGTTCGTTCTGGAAGCCCAGGCCCTGCTGCGGGTTGGCCACCAGCCAGTCGGTGGAGTCGTTGCTGCCGGCAAAGGCCAGGGTGTAATGGCCGTTGCCGTCGGTGTACAGGCCGGCGCGCAGGCCGGTATCGGCATTCTCGAACGACGCCGGATCGATGCCGGCGGCAGTCAGATCGGCATCGCTGACCCGGGTCCAGTTGCCGACCTGGGTCTGCGACGGGTCGTACACCGCATCACTGATCTGGGCCATTTCAAGATCGATGGGCTGGCTTTGCTGGCCGCTGACCCCCTGGGCCCAGTCGCTGTCGACCGGCGCAGCCGGCAGGCGTTCGGGGGTAGGCACGATCGGCGGCAATGCCGGCGGCACGAAGGGCTCGATGGCCGGCGGCAATGGCGCACGCTGCAGCTCCTGCAGAGCCGCGTTGACCGGATTCAGCGCATCGCGAACGGTATCGAGCATGATCGTCACCCCAGCCACAGTTTTGTCACGAACGAAGCTAATCGTTGCTGCACTGCACAGGTACTAGGGCAGACCCTAGGGTAAAGACTCCAGGCCGCTGTCGAAGCGGTATCACCCCGGTTGGCGGGCAGCCTGCGACGCGCTGGGGATCGTGCGGTCCACGATCCCCGTTGATGCAGGATCGGCCGCAGCTCAGCGACGCATCATCAACTCGGCCGTGGCTACGGCAACACGCTCGGCTGCATCGCCCAGCGGGCCATGGCCGCCTTGCGCCACCGGCGCGCGGCCGGCGCCGAGGTCCACGCCGACCTGTGCCGCCACCGAGCGGGCGATGTCCAGGTTTTCGCGCAGATCGGTATCCAGACTGGCGGCGGCGTCGACCGCGTCGGCCCAGTCGCCGCGGGTGGCGGCATCCATCACGCCGCGGGCCACATCCAGGAACTCGTTGGCGGTGCGGGCCAGATTGGTGAACTGGTCGACCGATGGCACCCGACCATTGGTCAGCGCTCCGCCGGCGATGGCGGACAGCGGATCGTTGAGGTTCATGCTGCCGGCCGCACCGGGAATGCGCGAGGCCATGGCGTCGATGGCCAGATTGGCCAGCCCCTGGAATTCCGCCGGCACGTTCTTTTCCACCATGTCGTGTGCGGCGTCCAGCAGCGAGCCGCCGGTGAGTGCATTCGCAACACCCATGACCGCGCCGGGCAGGCCGCCGGTCATCATGCCCATGACGGCAGCCGTCACCACGTCCTTGATGTCCAAGTCCAGACCCAGAGCATCGGCGGCCTGATCGAAGGCTTGATCCAGACCAAGCGCATCGGCCATGGAACCAATCGCACCGCTCACCATGTCGGCAATGCTGTCCAATGCTTGCTGGGCCACGCCGGAAATGGCTTCGGTGGCAGCGGCGCTCAGGCTGTCGGTGTTGGCCTGGCTGGCGCTGTTGCTGGCACTGCTGCTGGTGTCGTTGCCTACGCTGTCGGAACTGCTGTCGCTCATGGAAGAGTCTCCGTACGGGGGTGTATTTTTAGTGGGGGGGAGTATTGACACATACGCTACATCGAAATTTTGGATGCTGGCACTAGGGTAAACCCTAGGTGGTCGCCCTTTGAGTGTCGTTTTGTGGCCGATGGTCGGTTGGCGATGCTCTGGCATAGCGCCACGCCACGCACCAGCCCACCAGCAGCAGCGCGGCGGCGAGGTAGAACGGAATGCCGGGCAGGTGCACGGGCGCACGATCGCTGACGAACCAGCCGAACGACCCGGCGAACAGCACCGGGCCGATCACCCCTGCCAGCGATGACAGGCTGCTGATCGCACCCTGGATGCGGCCCTGCTCGTCCGCGCCGACGCGGCTGGTGACCAGCGCCTGCGTGGCCGGACCGGCCAGCGCCCATAGCGCGCTGATCGGCAAGCCCACCATGAACAGCCAGCCCGCATCCGCCACGGCATAGATGGCGAAGCCGACCATCCCGCAGGCCAGCCCGATCAGCACCGCGCGGCGCTCGCCGAAGTGTTTCACCACCCGGCTGACCAGGGCGCCGTTCACCACGATGCTGAGCATGCCCACCGCCGCCAGCACCCAGGCGACATCGCGCTCGTCCCAGCCGTAGCGGTAGTCGGCGAACAGCACGAAGATGCTGGGATACACGTAATGCGCCAGCGTGGCGATGAAGATCACCGCCACCAGGCCGAACAGCTGCCGATGCCGACGCAGCAGCAGAAGGGCACCCAGTGGATTGGCATGCGACCAGTCGAAGCGCGGTGTGCGCCGCTCCGGCGGCAGCGATTCGGGCAGCACGAACCAGCCGTAGGCCACGTTGAGCAGTGCCAACCCGGCCGCGAACCAGAACGGATAGCGCAGGTTGATGCCGCCCAGCCAGCCGCCGATGATCGGTCCCAGCACGAAGCCAACCCCGAAGGCGGCGCCGATGATGCCGAAGCTCCTGGCCCTGGTTTCCGGCGGAGTGACATCGGCGATATAGGCGTTGGCAGCGGTGAAGCTGGCCGAGGTGATGGCCGCCAGCACCCGCCCCACGAACAGCCACGCCAGGTTCGGTGCCAGTGCCATGAGGATGAAGTCAAGGCCCAATCCAAGGCAGGACAGCAGGATCACCGGCCGGCGACCGAACCGGTCCGACAGCGCGCCCTGGATCGGCGTGCACACGAACTGGATCAGCGAGAAGCTGGTGCCGAACAGCGCGATCCAGTACGACGCCACATCGGTACGGCCGCCGGCGAACTGCTCGATCAGGTGCGGCAGCACCGGGATGATCACGCCGAAGGACAGCACGTCGATCAGTACGGTGATGAAGATGAAGGCCACCGCAGCCTTGCGCGGTGCAGCAGCGATCGCGTTCAGGACGGCACCTCTTAGGCGGCAGAAAGGACGACGAGGCGCGCCGGCGCGTATGGTGGCAATGGCCGGCGCTGTCGGCAACCGCGTCTGATCAGCCCGTGCCGGCGCCGTCGCTTCCGCGCAACCGGCGTGCCAGGCGGCCGTGGATCGCACTGGCGGCGATGGCGGCATGGCCCACCGCCACGCTGATCTGGTTCAGTGCGCTGACCACATCGCCGATCGCATACAGGCCATCCGTGCTGGTCTGCTGCCTCCGGTCCACGACTAACTCGGCGTTGTCGTCCACCGCAGCGCCCAGTGCGGTGGCCAGTTGCGACTGGGCATCGCTGCCCAGTACCGGATACAGCGTGTCGAACCGGTGGGTGGCGCCATCGTCAGTGTCCACTCGGCAGCCATCGGCCTGCGCGTGCAGCGCCGTCGCCACCGGCAGCAGGGCGATGCCGGCCTCCTCGGCCAAGCGCATACAGTCCGCCGACGGTTGCCCCGGCTCGGAACGCACCACGGTGACCGTGCGGGAAAACGTGCGCAGGAACAGGGCATGGCGGATGGCCGCGTCGGCCGGCGCCAACACCGCGATGCGTTGATCGGCGGCCTCGTAGCCGTCGCACACCGCGCACAGCCGCACCGTGTGCGCGGCAATGCCCTGTTCCAGCTGTTCCATCGCCGGCATGCGGTCCACCACGCCGGTGGCCAGGATCACGAAGCGCGCCCGCCAGCGTCGGCCATCGTCGGCCGTGGCCACGAAGATGCGCGCATCGCCCTCCCCCTGCCGCTCCAGCTTGCCGATGCGGCCGTGCTCGATAGGCGCGTCGTAGGCCAGTGCCTGGGTCCGGAACTTGTGCAGCAGGTCCGAGCCGGCCACGCCAAACGGAAATCCCGGGCAGTTGTGGGTGGCGGGAATCCACCTCGCCCGGCTCTTGCCGGCATCCACCACCACGATGTCACGGTGGAAGCGGGCCAGGTAGGTGGCCGCGGTCAGCCCGCCGGGGCCGGCACCGACGATCAGGCAGTCCAGCAGCGGTTCGGCAGGGGCCTCAGCGCCGGAAGCCGGCGTCGATGAAGCGGAGGAATTCGTTACGGGTGCGGGCATCGTCGCGGAAACTTCCCAGCATCTTGGACGTGACCATGCTGACACCGCGTTTGTGAATGCCGCGGGTGGTCATGCATTCGTGCGCCGCTTCCACCACCACGCCCACGCCCAGCGGCTGCAGCGCCCGCTGCACGCAGCCGGCGATCTGTGCGGTCATCTTTTCCTGCACCTGGAACCGGCGCGCATAGGCCTCGACCACCCGCGCCAGCTTGCTGATGCCCACCACCCGGCCGTCGGGCAGGTAGCCCACGTGCACCTTGCCGATGATCGGCGCCATGTGGTGTTCGCAATGGCTTTCGAAATCGATGTCGCGCAGCACGATCATCTCGTCATAGCCGCCGACTTCCTCGAAGGTGCGCTGCAGGTAGGCATCGGGGTCGATGGCATAGCCGCTGAACCAGTCGGCATAGGCGCGCACGACCCGCGTCGGGGTATCCAGCAGACCTTCGCGCGCCGGGTCGTCGCCGGCCCAACGCAGCAGCGTGCGCACGGCCTCCTCGGCCTGTTCGGGCGAGATGCCGTGGCGCGGGGACAGCGGGAGGCGCTCACTCATGTCCATGGACTCCGGGTGCGGTCGCATAGGGTAGCGCAGACACAAGAACGGGCCGGTGGGCCGGCCCGCGAAACGGGAGAGAGCACGTGATGCGCAATCATCGTGCGTCACCGCGCGTGATCTGCGCATCAAGACCGGCTAGTGCGATCCCCGCTGCAGCGTGCATGGTGTAAGGTGCGGTTCATTCCCCCTGCAATGCGCCTGCTGCCGTGCCGTCCATCCTGCCCTGCGCGCTGCTGTTCCTCCTGTCCGCGAGCCCTGCCATGATCCCGAACGACGCCGATCCTTCCGCCACTCCCATCGTGCTGCACACCCCGCCCGCGGGCAGCGAGGAACGCCGCGCGCTGCTGCACGTGGCGCGTGCGCCGGCCGAAACCCTGCTGGGCAAACCACTGCAGCTGACGGTGAAAGCCTTGAACGTGGGCGACGACTGGGCCTTCCTGTATGCCGAGATGCAATCGGCTTCGGGCCATTACCCGGATTTTTCCGACACGCCGCTGGCCGAGGCCTCGCGCAATGGCGGGGCATCGAACGTGTACATCGCGCTGCTGCGCCGTCGCCAAGGCGGGGATTGGCAGGTGGTGGAATCGGCCGTGGGTCCCACCGATGCCGCCTGGCTGGCCTGGCCTGCGCAAACCGGCGCGCCCGAGGCGCTGTTCGATCTGGGCGACTGAACCGTCGCCCTGACTGGCACGTGCCGACGTGCCAGCCGCACCGCCACGAAAAAACGCCACCGTCCTGCCAATGCGGGACGATGGCGTTTGACTGCAGCCGGGAATCAGCGACGCCCGGCGGCACGGTCCGGTTTCAGCGCGGCGGCGACAGATACCAGGCGTTGCCGAACGGGTTGCCGAAGCTGATGCGCTGCGAACCGTCCGGGTTGATGTTGTTGGAACCGATCAGCTTGACATTGCCGTTGTTGTTGCTGTGCACCAGTTCCACATGACCGCCGTTGTTGACGATGGCCACATCGCCCGGCCGGGCCTGGGAGGCCGGCACCACTTGCCAACCCTGATTCTTCAGGATGGCAGCAAGGTCGGACACCCGATCGGTATGCTGGTTGATCAGACCGGCCTTCTGCAGCACCGCCGAGACGAAGTTGGCGCAGCACACGTTGTTGGGCACGTTGGGATTCATCGGCAGGTCGCCGCTTTTCTTGAGTTCGGAGGCGTTGCGGTCCAGGAACGAGGCGGCCAGATCGGCCACCTCGTTGCCGGTGACCGAGGCCGTGCCGGACGTGCCCTGGGTGCCGCTGGTACCGGATGTCCCGGATGTGCCGGTTGTTCCGGATGTGCCCTGGGTGCCGGACGTGCCATTGCCGTTGCCTGAACCGCCGCCCGGCACGCGCAGGGTATCGCCGGCGTAGATCAGGTCGGGATCCTTGATCTTCGGATTGGCATCCATGAAGGCCCGCACGCTGGTACCGAAGTTGCGGGCCAGTTCCGACAGCGTGTCGCCCCACTTGATATTGTAGTCGCCACCTGCACCACCGCTGCCGGTTTGCTGGGTTCCACTCGAAGCGCCGGTTCCACCCGACGTGCCGGTTGTGCTGCCGCTGCTGCCGCCATTGGCCGGCCCATTGGGCAGGGGACCATCGATCTTGTTGCGCACGAACGAGGTGGCCTCGCCCGAGGTGATGCGACCATCGCCGTTCACGTCCAGGGGGGCGTTCATGCGGTAGGCGGCGGTGCCGGAGGCGAACAGGGTGGAGGCCGGATCGGTCTTCGGGCTGCCGTGCAGCACCGTGGTGTACACCCCTTCCAGGGTGCTCAGGTCGCCGGCATTCGAGCGCTGGTCGAAATAGCGCTCCACGAACTGCAGCTGCTCGGTGGCGCTCATGCGCGACAGCGCCTGGGTGCTGGTGCCCAGCCCGGCCGCCGTGTCGGGCATGAACTGGATCAGGCCGGTGGCCCCGCTGCCGGCGCCGTTGCGCACGCCCGGGCTGAAGCTGCCGCCGGTTTCGAAGCTCATCACCGCCAGGAGGTATTCCGGACGGGTGCCGAGGCGCCCGGCCATGGCTTCCACGCCGCGCAGGAACTCGGGAGTGACATTCGGGTTGTTGCGGATGCCCTGGATGCGGTTGTAGTCGAACTGACCGGCATCGGGGAGCCGCTGCTCGCGGTAACTGGCATTGTTGACGGACTGGACTGGCATCGGATGTTCTCCTCGACGAGCGGATGGCACTGCCATCGCGATCTTGCATACGGACCGTCCGGGGAGACGGCAAAGGGACTGGAGCGGGGCCTTGTGGCCACAGGCTTACCTTCACCCGATCGGCAACGTGAAACAACTAGGGCGTGCCCTAGGTGGCGTGGCCTGAATGTGGCCGGATGCACAGTTTCAGCGCAGACGTTGCCGCAGGCCGGACACCCGCTGCTGGCTGCGGTGGATGCACGCTGCCAGCACGTCGGGCGTGGCCAGCAGGCACACGCTGCGGCGTGCGCGGGTCAGTGCGGTGTACAGCAACTCCCGGCCGAGCACCCGGGCATCGTGCGGCGGCAGCAACACCCACACGTGATCGAATTCCGAGCCCTGCGCCTTGTGCACGGTGCTGGCGTAGGCGCTGTCGTGCGCCGGCAGTCCCGACAGGCCATGCGCCCGCAGCGCCGGACCATGACCGAACCACGCCTGCAGGCGCCCGTCGGCATCCGGCAGGCAGATGCCGACATCGCCGTTGAACAGGCCGTGGCGCGGGCTGTTTTCGGTGATCTGCAGCAGACGGCCCGGATGGAACGGCGCATGCTGCATTCCGGCCAGGCTGACTTCGATGGCGGCATTGCACCCTGCCGCACCGAACGGGCCATGCCTCAGTGCGGTGAGCAATCTGGCCTGCGTTGCCGCGGCCAACGCCTCGGCCGGATCGGTCAGCGTGCCCAGGCTGCGCCATAGCTGCCAGCAGGGGGCCAGCAGCGGGTGGTCCAGCACGGCGTCGGTGACGGTCGGCAGCCACTGCACGCCGGCCAGTTGCCCGGATTCCAGCACCTGCAGGGCGGCATCCGCATCGCCGCGGCGCACGGCGTCGGTCAATGGCTGCAGCTGCAGATCATCGGTCTGGCGCCGGTTGCGCAGCAAATGCACCGCATGCAAGGGCGAAGCCGCATCGGCATCGGCATGCTCGGCGGCATCGGCGGCGACATCGTCCAGCGCCGCCAGCACGTTGCCGGCTTCCACCGACGGCAACTGGTCGCGATCGCCCAGCAGGATCAACCGCGTGCCGTCGGCCAGCGCGGCGGCCAGCTGTGCCATCAGCGGCAGATCCAGCATCGAGGCTTCGTCCACCACCACCAGATCGGCCTGCAGCGGCTGTCCGGCATGGTGATGCGGTTGCACGCGACCGGGCGCCATGCCCAGCAGGCGATGCACCGTGCCGGCACGGGCGGGCAGCTGCGCCAGCCATTCGGCCGCAATGGACGGATGGCGCGACCACTGCAGCGCGGCCTGCTGCAGGCTGTGCAGCATGCGATCGGCCGCACGGCCGGTGGGGGCCGCCAGGGCGATACGCGGCGCGGGTCGGCCGTGCAACAGCCGTTGCGCGATGTGCAGCAGCAGGATGCGGGCGATGGTGGTGGTCTTGCCGGTGCCGGGACCGCCGGTGATCAGCAAGACGGGATGCCGCAAGGCGGCCTGCGCCGCCTGCCATTGCCGGTCCTGCGGGTCGCCATCGGCAAACAGGGTGCCGATGATGGACGCAAGACGGTCGTCGGCACGTGACAGGCTGCTTGTGGCGCTCAAGCGGCGCAGATGGCCGGCCAGCCCGACTTCCGCCTCGCGATAGCGGCGCAGATACAGCAGTCCGAATTCGGCCACCAGCGGCAGCTGCGGATCGCCGGGCACGCGCGGATCGTCAGGCCAGTCGATCCAGGCTGCCGAGCGCCAGGCCTGCTGCCACTGCGCCGGGTCCGGCCAGGGCGTGATCGAGCCATCGTCCAGCGCGGGGTCGAATGCGGCATGGCCCTGCGCCAGCGCCTGCGATGCCAGCGCGGCACCCGCCAACGCCAGCGGATGGGCTTGCGGGGTCTGCCGTAGCAGCACCCGCGCGAATGCCGCATCCACCGGGCGCACCCTTCCGGATGCCAGCAACTGCTGCCAGGCGGTCATGCGGACGACTCCGCGGCCGTGCCGAGCAACGCATCCGCCGCCAGGATCAGGTCCGGGGTCAGCGCCGGGCAGGCGATGCCGGCCAGCGGCTCCTGCAACGACAGGCCGCGGCAGAACAGATAGCGTGCGCCGCCGAAATGCCGCTGCAGGACGTAATCGCCGCGGCGCTGTCGCTGCCAACGGTGCAGCGCCACCGCATACAGCACCGCCTGCAGGCCGTAATCGGCGGCGTCCATGGCGCGGGCCAAGGCATCGGGGCGATAGTCCGGCAGGCGGTTGCTCTTGTAGTCCAGCAGATACAGTCGCTCGCAGTGGCGATAGACCAGATCGATCTTGCCGGTCATCACCCCCTGCAGGATCGGTTCGATGCCCAGTCGGCTGCGCTGCTGCAGCCAGCCGGCCTGCTGCAGCAGGGCCAGCAGGCGGTCGCTGGCGGCATCGTGCAGGGTGTAGTGGAATTCCAGCTCGGCGATGCGGTCCATCGCCGGCACATCGCACAGGCGCATGCCTTCCGGCAGCGGTGCCTGCAACGTGCGCGCGACCAGATCGGCCAGCAGCGGCACGCCGGTGGCAAGATCGGCTTCGCCGTACCCGTTGGCCTGCAGCGCGGTCTGCAACAGGGCGACCTGCTCCGGCGGCAGCCGTTCGCCGTCCGCATCGGCCCAGGCGGCGAAATCCGCATGTTCCAGCGCGGCATGCAGGGCATTGCCGAAGCGGGTGCCGGAAAAACGTGCCGACACGGCGTCGACGGCGGCTGCGCCCTGCACTGTCGCGGGCTGCCAATCGTCCTCGGCCGGCGCGGGCTCGGGCAGGGCCGTCTCGCCGGCCGACGTCGCCTGATGCAGGCGGCTGAAACTGTGGATGCGCCAGTCGTGCCGCAGCACCCGCCGTGGCTGCCGCGCCGGCGGCACGCGGCCAGGCGCAGCGGCTGCCAAGCGCGCGGATGGATGCCCGGGCAGGCCGCTGTGCCACACCACCTGCTCGCCGAGCGCCTCGCGCACGGCGGCATCGGGTTGCGCGCCCCCCAGCAGCCGGCCCAGCGCGCTGTCGCGATGGCCGCACAGCGGACCGCTGCACAGCCACAGGCCGTGGCTTGCGCGGGTCAGGCCCACGTACAGCAGGCGCATGGCCTCCTCGCGCTCCTCCTGCTGCTGGCGCTGCACGGCGCCGTCCCATTCGGGCGAAGCGGCATCGACATGCATGCTTTTCCACTGCTGCACGCGGGTGCCGTCGCTGGCGCCGTACAGCACGCGCTCGTCCCGCCTGCCGGCGCCGCGGCCGATCCCGGCAAACGGCACGAACACCAGCGGGAATTCCAGTCCCTTGCTCGCATGCACGGTCAGGATGCGCACGCGCCCGGCATCCGATTCCAACCTGGGTTGCTGATCGGGATCGTGCGGATCGGCTGTGGCGATGGCGCGCTGCAGCCAGGCGATCTGTCCGGACAGGCTGGGGCGCCGGCGCGCCGCCTGCTGCAGCCACTCGCCCAGCTGCAGCCAGTGGGCCAGGCGTCGCTCTCCATCGATCTGCTGCAACTGCGGGCGTGCCTGCTGCGCAGCCAGCTGCGTCAGCAGTGCCTGCGGGCCATGCTGCTGCCACAGCCTCAGCCAGTCCTCGGCACGCTGCTGCCAGTCCTGCAGCGCGAGGCTGCCATCGTCCAGTGCCGCGATGGCCGGCGCATCCAGTCCGAACAATGGCGTGGCCAGCAGCGCACGCAAGCGGCCGGCATCGGCCGGATGCTGCAGGGCCAGCAGCAGGGTCAGCACGTCCTGCGCAGCGGCTTCGGCAAACAGGCTGCTGCGGGCACTGGCCACGCTGGCCACGCCGCGCGCCGACAGGGCCTGGCGCACGGCCATCGCCTGCGCGTGGTCGCGCACCAGCACCGCGCAGTCGTGCGGGGCGACGGGGCGGTGGCCGTGACCATGGATGCGCAGCTGCAGGCGGCCGTCGCGGGCCTGCTGCAGGGTGTGCACGACCGCATCGGCGCAGGCCATCGCCGCCAGTGCGCGGCTGTCGTCGGCGGACCAATCGCGCTGCTTGCCGTCGGCATCGTCCGGCGCCGGCAGGCAGTGCCAGTGCAACGCGGCAGCCGGCTGGCCATCGCGCAGCCAATCGGTGTCGTGGCGATGGCCGCCCGGCTGCACCGGCTGGAAGACGATGCCCGGCCCCATGTCGGCGTCGGCGGCGTGCCGGAACAGGCTGTCGATGGCCTGCAGCAGCACCGGCCGCGACCGGAAATTGCGATCGAGCACGTGCACCGCATCGGCCTGCGCACGCGCCGTCAGCCAGGTGTGCACGTCGCCGCCGCGGAACCGGTAGATGGCCTGCTTGGCATCGCCCACCAGCACCAGTCCGCCGGTACCGAACAGTGCGTGCACGATGGCCCACTGGCGGGCGTCGGTGTCCTGGAATTCGTCCACGAAGGCCAGCGCGTGCTGCCGCCGCACCGCCTGTACCAGCGCCGGTCCGTGCTGCGGGTCGGTGACGGCGGCATGCGCATGGGCGATGAGGTCATCGAAGTCCATGCGGTTGAATCGCTGCTTGAAGGCCTGATCCAGCGCGATGGCCGCCTGTCGCAGCGCATGCAGCTGCTGCAGCTCGCGCGCGGCCTGCCACGCCTGCAGCCGGGCCTGGGCCTGCAGCCAGTCGTCCAGCGCCGTGAACAGCGGCGATGCCAGTTCGAACCCGGCCCGTCTGGCCACTGCGCTGCGACCAGCCGCCAGCACGGCGGGCACGTATTTCCCTGCCTTGGGATGCGCTGTCTGCGCTGCTGCAGTGCCGGGCTGCTGCAGCCAGTCCCACACGCCCTCCACGTGCTCGGCCTTGTACTGGGTGTTGTTCAGTTGCTTGGCCGCGATCGCCTGCAGCAAAGCCGTGCGCGTGGCCGCGCCGTGCTGCCGGAATGCCTGCTGCAGGGCCTCCCAGGCCTGTTGCACCACGTCGCATGGATCGGCCGGCAGCTGCGCCGGCGGCAGCGGCCGCAGTGGTTCCGGTGCCAGCAACGCCGGGATCGCTGCGGCCAGGCCGCCACGGCCCTCCACGCTGCCGAAGCGACGCTGCAGGAACGCCACCGCATCGGCATCGCCGGCCCATTGCCGCCACAGCGCCGTGGCAAGCTGCAGACGCTGGCGGGCCGACGGCGGCTCCAGCACGGCCGCGTGCAGCGGCAGGCCGGCGTGCAGGGCATGATCGCGCAGCAACCGCTGGCAGAAACCGTGGATGGTGGAGATGGCCGCCTGATCCAGTTCGTGCAGTGCGCGCAGCAGCCGCTGCTGCAGCAGTGCCTGCGATTCCTGCTGCCGGGCCTGCCGCAGCCACTGGCGCAGCAGCGCGGTGTCGGAGGAATCGTCGCATGCAACCGCGGCGTCGTCATCCTGCTGCGCCAGGGCCGCGGCCTGCTGCAGCCACTGGCGCACGCGCAGGCGCAATTCCTGCGTGGCCGCCTCGGTGAAGGTGATCAGCAGGATCTGCGGCACCCGCAGCCGCCGCGTGATCAGCGCGCGCAGGAACAAGGCCGCCAGCGTCCAGGTCTTGCCGGTGCCGGCGCTGGCCTCCAGCAGGGCGATGCCGTCCAGGTCGATGGCGTCCACCGGCGTGCTCATGCCCACCACTCCGCAGCGATCGGCCGGAACTGCAGCACCGCGTCGAAGATCGCCTGAGCCAGTCCGGCAAAGCGCTGCTGCTGGACGGCATCGCCATCGACGAACGGATCGCGTCCGCGCAATGCCAGTGCGGTGGCGGCATCGGCTTCGCCATGGCCATGCGCGCTGCCCAGCCAGCGGCTGCGCGCCTGCTGCAGGCCGCGCTGCGCATCGCCGGCGCAGAGCCATGCATATCCGGCATCGGGCAGGAACGGCAACGGCTCGCGCAGAGCCGCCTCGTGCAGACGCATCAGGCTGCGCAGCACGGCGCGCGCCTGCCGGGCATCCGGCAGGGCGAGCGGCAGCAGCTGCGGCGGCTGTCCCGGCGCGGGCACGGCCAGTCGCCACACCGGCAGTTCCAGTGCGGCGGCGGCCAAGGCCTCCAGGCCGTGGCGCAGGTGGTGGCGACCGTCCAGGCCGTTGTCGCGCAGCACCGCCTGCAGCAATCCGTGCGCATGCAGCGGCTGCAAGGTCAGCTGCAGCCGTGCATCGTCCCAATCCAGTTCGCCGCCGATGCTGCACGGCGCATCGTCCCAGCCGGCCTGCACGGCCAGTTCGGCGAACGGTGCCAGCCGTGCCAGCAACAGCTGCAGCCCCGCGCGCCCGTCCTCTCCCGGCGGCAGCAACGCCTGCGCCAGCAACCGCTGCCGCAGCGGCTCGAGCTGCGGCGGTCGCCCTGCCTGCAACCATGACTGCAACACCGCCTGGCGCAGCTGCCAATCGCGCAGGCCATGCGCCTGACCCAATGGCTCGCTGTCGGCCAATGCCGTGGCCGCTTCGGCCAGGTGCAGACCCAGTCCGTACCGCAGGAACGCCTGCTGCGGCTGGCGCAGCGTGCGCTGCAGCACCTGCAGGGTCAGCGGCGTCGGCAGGGTTGCAGGCGGCGCCGGCAGCGGGCCGTGTGGCACGAACGGCGCAGACCGGCGTGATGTCGCTTCTGCATGCACGCTGTCCTGCCAGCGCGCATCGCCGCTGAACCGGCGCGGGTCGGCATCCGCTTCATCCGGCCATGCCGCACCGAAGGCCTGCGGCGAATAGGGCTGCAGCGCATGCCGCACCACGAGTGCCCCGGCCGCCGCCGGATCGACGTGGTAACGCCCCGCCACCTGCAGCAACTCGGACACCAGCGGCGACGGTTCGCAGGCCGTGCCATCGCGCGGATCCTGCCCGATCCAGCTCATATAGAAGGTGTGTCCGGCCGATACCAGCAACTGCAGCATCAGGAACCGGTCGGCATCGCGGCGCGAGGGGTCGCCCACCCGGCGCTGCGGCGTGTCCAGCTGCTGGGCGATGCGGTTCAGCGGGTCGTGGCCGTCCTGTCCCGGAAAGGCGCCGGCATCCAGCCCCAGCAGGCAGATCACCCGGAACGGGATCAGCCGCATCGGCACCATCCGCCCGAAGCTGACCGCCCCGGCCAGCAGCGGCGCCTGCGCATCGCCCTGCTGCAGCTCGTCCAGCAGCTGCTGGCGGATCAGCGCGAAGGCCACCGGCGTGGCGAATCCGGCCTGCTCGGCGCTGGCGCCGATCGCCGCCACCCGGCGCCGCAGCTGCTGCAACCACTGCCGATCCGCCGCGGTGTGCGGTTCCTCGCCGAAGGCCGCCGTCAACAGCGCATCCAGTCGCTGCGACCACTGCTGCGGCGTGGCCTGTCCGTGCAGCGCAGCCGCCTGCCGCAGCACATCCAGCAGCCGCAGCAAACCATCCAGCTGCGCGGTGGCCTGCCCGTCCAGCAGCGGCAACGCCGCCACGTCGCCGATCTGCGCCGGCGCACCGCTGGCATGCCCCAGCAGCAGCCGTTCGATGGCGAACTGCAGGCTGTAGGCGATGCCATCGCCGCCGTGGGCCGCGCGATCGTCCGCATCCAGCCCCCAGCGCGCACCGGCCGCGTCCAGCCAGTCCTGCAGGCGCTCGGCGCTGGCCGCATCGATGCCCATCTGCGCGGCCAGCGCCGGCACCGCCAGCAGGTCGATCAATCCCGGCAAGGTGATCGGCTCCTCCGCCAGCCACAGCAGCCGCACGAAGGCCTCCACCAGGGGCGATGCCGCCAGCGCCCCGGCATCGGCCACGCTGAAGGGAATCGCCCGCGCGGTGCCCAGCGCCGACCCGAACACCGCCTGGATGTGCGGCAGGTAGCGGTCGATGTCCGGCGCCAACACGGCGATGTCGCGCAGTTGCAGCGGTGCCGCACCATCGACCGGATCGGCATCCAGCAGCGCGCGCAGTTGATCGTGCAGCACCTGCACCTCGCGCAGCGGCGTGTGGCAGGCGTGGAACTGCAGGCTGGCATCGTCCCGCCGTAGGGCCGGCCGTGGCCAGTCCGGCGGACTGCCGGCATGGCCGGGGGCCAGGTTGTCCAGAATGTCCAGCTGCAGCTGGCGCAGCAGACTGCGGCCGGTCGCCGGCAGCGCATCGCCATGGTCGAAGGCGTCGATGGACACCTCCTCGGCGCGGCTCAGCTCGCCGGAACCCATCACCGCGATCACGTCGCGTCCGGCCTGTCCCCACGACGCCAGCAACGGATTCGGCGGCGCATCGGCATGGCCTCCCACGAAATCGTGGTCGTGGGCCGGGTGATAGCGGTCGGCCCAGCGCTGCAGATCGCCCCAGAAGCGCCGGCTGGGCGTGTGCAGATACACGTGCTGCTCGCCGGCACGGGCCTGGCTCACGATCACCTGCAGCACGTCCGGCGACACGTTCTGGCAGGCGAACACGCTCAGCCGCGGCGGCAGGCCCTGCGGAACCCCGTCGGCGACGCCGGAAAACCGCTGCAGATACTGGCCGATGCGCCGCGCCCGGTGCGCCTTGCCGCGTGCCACCGCCCGCCACAGCTGCGCCTGCGGATCGTCCGGCGCCTGCCCCGCCTCCCACTGCAGCAGCAGACCGTGCCGCCACGCCTGGTAGGTCTCGAAGGTGTCCGCCAGCGCGCAGGCCAGCGACCACGCCCGACGGCCATCGTCCTCCTGCGCGGCCGGCGTCTGCAGCAGCGTCGCATAGGCCGGCGGCGGCGCATCGTGCAACCGCTGCAGCAACTGCCAGCGCAGCACCTCCGGACGCAGCCGCTCGGCGACCGGCGCCGGCCCCAGGTTGGCATCCAGCGCCTGCTCCACGAACTCGCCGGGGGTGAGAAAGCGCAGATTGGCGCAGATGCCGCCGTGCTGGGCGAGCGTCTGCTGCAGCCAGCGCTGCATGCCCCGTTGCGGCACCAGCACCACTTCCGGTTGCAGCCAATCGCCCACCGGCGTGCGCAGCTGGTGCGCCAGCACCCCGGCCAGCACCTCCAGCGCGTTGGAATGGATCAGACGGAATGGCGAGACGGACGGCATGCCGCCAGTGTCGCCGATGCCGGTCGCGGCGGGTGAGACGGCGGCATGTGGCGTGGCGGTGGCGTTCGCGACACCTGCGGTGGCCTGGCGGGCGGTCCGCATGGCACCGCACGAGACGTGGATGACGATTTTTTTCGCCAGCGGCGCCCTTGGTAGCCCATGCATTGCACCACCTGAACGTGACCGGCGCCCTGATACGGGTATCCCCCCGCCACACCGGGCTCACGGCAGCCGCACTGCCGGCCTCTCCGGTGGTTGTGTGCGGCCTGTCACGCTATTTCGGCGGAACGTCGCACTTGCAGTGCGGAGCGCGGCACTTTTTCGGCGAAGCGCCACCCTTTTGCAGCGGCATGCCGCCCTTTTCCAGCGGCGCACCGCGCTTCATCGCCGAAGCGCCGCACGTTGCGTGCGGAACGCCGTGCATTTTTGGCGAAGCGTCGCGCCGCGAGTGCCACGCGCCGCACGGATTCGGCGGAACGCCGCATGTTTCGGGCGGAACACCGCGCTGTCGATGCGGAGCACGGCCTGCTTTTGGTGGAAGGCCGCGGTGTTTCGGCGACACGCCGCGCTCGACGCGCGCAGTGCGTTACCGATTCGGTGCAATGCCGCACTGGCAGCGCCGAACGCGACACTGTCCAGTAAAACAACATGCGTTCGGTGCGGAAAACGGTGCGTTTCCGGTCGAACCCAGGCATCGCATCCCGATGTCCGGGTTTCCGGCGCGTGCCATCATCGGCCCATGAAGCGTCTCTTGCCCCTCATCGCCCTGACCGGACTTTTCCTGTGCGGCTGCGCTCGTTCGTCTGACCAGCCACGCGTTGGTCCCGCTGCCTCGCCAGTCGACACGTCCGCCACCGCCATCAACGCAACACCACCCACGTTCCCCATGCAGACCGAAACCACCCAGCCCGCCCCCAAACCACCCGATGGCCCCGTGCTGACGCCCGAACAGGTGTGGGACAAGCTGTTCGCGCTGATCGAGAGCCTGCACAGCGAGGCGGACCTGGACAAGACCCGCATCGAACGGGTGATCGGGTTGCCGCTGGCGAAGCGGCCGCAAAGCAACGTGTCGGAATACATAGCGGGCGATACCACGGCAGGCTGGCGCTATGCATTCGACCTGCTGACCTACCACGACAAGGACGTCCGCATGGCCGTCAAGATCTGGCTGCCGGACGCCGACGACAACGGCGATTGGCCGACCTGTACCTACCCGTTGCAGGCCATGCGTGATGCGCTGGAGCAGCGCGGATTCGAGGGGCGGGACATGACCGCGCCCATGGATGGCGGCTTCGAATGGGAATATGGTCGCGGACGATTAGGCGTCTACGTGTCGTACTATTCCACCGGCAACCGCTACTATCCCGGCACTGGTCATTTTTGCGTCCAGGACATCGAGATGCTGTTCGACATTCCTGAAGAGGACTTGCGGCATGACTGAACCCGACACCCCGTTCAAACGCTTCCAGCTGGGCGGTGCCAGACAGCATCAATTGCAGATGCTGGCAGAAGCCGTGAAGCACACACCGTTGCCGGGCCAGTTGCTAAGCTGACACTGCCACCATATGGAGCGAGCCATGCAGCATCCATCCATTGCAGCATTGATGATCGCAGGTTTGGTATCGGCCAGCATCGGATGTGCCAGCACCGATGCTGGATCGAGATCATCCAACGATTCCGTTGCGCTGCCGGGCAGGACCACGCTGACCATCGAAAACATCCTGCGGTGGCCGCTGGAGGGGGAAGCGGGATATGTGGATCAATCAACACTGTTGCGAATCAGAGTTGAATTCAGCGGGGAATAACCAGCAGGGTGGCTGCGAATAGTGGCTATACGATCTGAACCATTCAAGTCGACTTCGGTGCTCGTGGAACTTGGGCCGTTGGCGATCCATCTGGCAGAATGCCAGGCCTTCGGGAAATGAGTTATGGAAAGTCTGCGAATGCTGCCGCGCGGCCACTCCGGTCCGGTCAACGCTCGATCCGTCGCAGCCCCTCGCGCATCAGCAGCCGGGTGATCATCACCCGTTCGTTGCGCGGGCGCATCGACACCGTGCCCAGCAACTGGTTCAGTGCCCGGCAACGGGCCTGGCGGCTGGCGGCATCGCGTCCTTCCGACTGGATGGCGGCCACGAAACCTTCGAACAGCATGCCGGCCGCCACGGCTGCCTGTCGCAGCGACTGCCTGGCCACCGCATCGTCATACGGCTGGTCCGGCTCCTGTTCATGCACCTGCAGCAGGCGGTCGGTGGCGCGCTGGAAACGGCGCTGGCTGTCGGGACTGAACTGCAAGGCTGCCTGATTCACCGCGGCCAGGTCGTGTCGGCTGCCGGGATCGAAGAACGCGCACATCAGTGCCATTTCCTCCGGCTTGGTGGAAGCGTGGCGCACGGCCTGGAACAGGTCGTCGATGGCCGACTCCGGTGCCTTGCGCATCACCGTGTCGCTGCGCGCCAGCAGCAGCTGCGGGTCGAAGGTCCAGCGCGAGGCAATGGCGGATTGGCCTGCTGCCGACACCGCGGCGCTGCCAAGCAGCAGGACGGCCGGCACGATTCGCAAATGGAGCAGGATCGGGCGCATGTGGCGCAGTGTACCGGGCCGGTCCGCTGCGGATCATCACTTGCCGCGGCTTATACCGGTGGCGATGCCAGCGCCACGGCCATCGACAGCAGAATGCGGATGCGCGGCCTGGTCTGCATGCGGTGGGCTGATCGGCATGCCGGGAAGCCGGCATCGACTCGCACTCTAAATCCGTTTGCGCACGGGAATGCGCGTGGCCGGAAAACTGGCGATCTCCATGCCTTGCTCGCGCCGTGGCGCACCCGGTTGCGGCGCCCAGGCCATCGCGGTGATCACTTCCCAGCTGACCGGAAGTCCCGCCGGTTCGCGCCATTGCTCGTAGGCGGTGGCGGCGGCGGCGAAACGGCCCTTGCCGGTCAGGGTGGCCCGGCGCCGGCGAAGGGCATGGGTGGCGCCCAGTGCCTGCAGATGCCGCATCAAGGCCGGCAGATCGTCGGCATGGGTGTCGTAGGACTCGCGGTCGAGCACCGGGTCGCGGAAGCCGGCCGCCATCAATGCATCACCCACGGCGGCGATGCCGGCGAACGGGCTGACATGCGCCGCGGCATCTGCGGCGGCAAAGGCCTCGCGCAACTCCAGCAGCGTGTCCGGGCCGAACGTGCTGAACAGCAGCAGCGCGCCGGGTTTCAGCACCCGCCGCCATTCGGCCAGCAACGCCGGCAGATCGTCCACCCATTGCACGCACAGGTTGGAAAACAGCACGTCCACGCTGCCGTCGGCCACCGGCAAAGCGCGCGCATCCGCGCACAGCGCATGCGGATGCCGCTTCGTCCAGCGTGCCAGACCGGCCGGCGGCGGTGCCTGCCGCAGCATCGGCAGGGCCAGATCCACGGCCAGTACCCGCGCCTTCGGCCAGCGGTGCTGCATGGCGCGCGCGGCGCTGCCGG
The DNA here is from genome assembly GCA_003240695.1 of Pseudoxanthomonas suwonensis. Classification (GTDB taxonomy): domain Bacteria; phylum Pseudomonadota; class Gammaproteobacteria; order Xanthomonadales; family Xanthomonadaceae; genus Pseudoxanthomonas_B; species Pseudoxanthomonas_B suwonensis_A. Next base: position 96,174 of record QFNC01000007.1, read on the forward strand.
GGCCGCTGCCGACATCCAGCACCACGGCTGGCGGCGGCCGGGCGTGGCGCGGACCGTCGCGGTAGTCCAGGCAGTCCAGCAGCTCGGCTTCCACCTGCCGCTGCAACTGCGCAACGTGTGCGTAACCGGCGGCCGCGCGCGAAAAGCTGCGACGCACCTGGCGGGTGTCGAAATCGCCACTCACGGCTGCTGCGCCCACGCTGTCGACAGCGCATCCAGCACCGCATCCACATGGGTCAGGAACGGCGCGTGTCCGGCGCCGGCAATCACCGCATGCGTGGCCTGCGGGGCGGATGCGGCTGCCTGCGCCATCGCCTGCGGATGCACCAGCCGGTCGCGGCGGCCGGCCAGCCACAGGCTGGGCATGGACAGCTCGGCCAGCATCGGTCGCAGATCGGCGGTTTTCAGCAACTGCAACCCTTCGGCCAGCACCTGTGCAGACGGATGGCCGCGCTCGGCCACGGCCTGGCGCAGCAGGCGGATGTCGTCGCGGACATGAGGCGACCCGACGGCTTCCAGAGCGATGAAACGGTCCAGGGTGCCGGCCGGGTCGTCACGCAGGCCTGCGGCGAATCCCTCGAACACCTCCGGCGACACGCCATGCATCCAATCCGGTGCCCGGACAAAGCGCGGACTGGCGCACAGCATCGTCAAGTGCCGCACCGCCCCGGGTTGCGTGGCTGCGGCCTGAAGCGCCACCAGCCCGCCCAGCGACCAGCCGATCCAGCATGCCTGCGGCGGCACCACGGCGCGGACGGCCTGCACCATCTCGGGCAGAATCAACGGCACGCCACTGTCGCGGCTGTGACCATGGCCGGGCAGATCCACGCGGTACACGGTGTGCCGGTGCGCCAGTCGCTTGGCAAGGCCTGCGAACACGCCGCCATGCATGGCCCAGCCGTGCATCAGCACCACGGCCGGACCGGTTCCCGCAACATCGGCAAACAGGGCGCTCATGCGCCGCGATCGCTGTTCAATTGCCGGGCGGTCGCTGCCGGCTGGGGTTGGCGCGACACCAGCCAGGCGAAGGCGACGATCCCCGCCACCACCAGCCCGGCCCCGGCTGCAGCCAGGCCACCGGGCCACGCTTCATCCAGAAACAACACACCCAGCACGATCGCGAACAGCAGTTCGGCCGCCTGCATCGCTTCCACCGCGCCCAATGCCACCGGGTTGTCGCGCACCATGCCGGTGGCCTGGAAGAACAGGATGGTGGCGATCACCCCGGCGCTCAGCGCCACGCCCGCTGCCAACGCCACCTGCGCGCCCGGCGGCGGTCCCGACACCTGCCAGGCCACGGCCGCCAGCAGCCACCACAACGGTTGGCTGGCCAGGGTCATGCCGAACACGCGCTGGGTAGCGGTAAGGATCTCGCCGCTGCGCTCCAGATGCAGCAGCAACAGGCGATTGCCCAACGGGTACAGCAGCGCCGACACCAGCACGCAGGCCAGTGCCACCCACGCCGCGGTGTCCAGTGGCCCGTCGGCATGACCGAACTGCAGCAGCAGCACGCCGGCCAGGATCAGCACCGCCACGCCCAGCGCGGCCGTCGGGATGCGACCCCGATGGTCGCGATACAGCAGCGGTGCGCACAGCATGCCGGCCACCACGGTGAACTGGAAACTGCCTGCCACCAGCCACGACGGTCCGCTGGCCGCCGCATACGCCAGCAGCACGTAGAAGCCGACGAATCCGATCCCGGAACAGAGCAACCAGGCCGCCGGACTGTTCCGCAGCGACCGCCACACCGGCCGCCATCCACCGAACTGCGGCAACAGCGGCAGCAGCATCGGCAACGTCAGCAGGTAGCGCAGCGCCGCCGTCCATGCCCAGTGGCCACCGGCCGAGGCGCTGGCCCGGTTCAGCACGTAGGTCAGGGTGAAGAACAATGCCGACAGCAGACCCACGGCAACGGCCAGCAGCGCCGTGCGGCGCGGCGCAATCGCATCCACGGTCATGCCACGGCCGCGGTATCGTCCCGGGCTTCGACCAGGCTGTCGCGGGCATGCGCCAGTGCCTGCAGCAAGCCATCCACGTCCGCTTCGGAATGCGCGGCCGACAGGCTGATGCGCAGCCGCGAGGTGCCTTCGGGCACGGTCGGTGGGCGTACCGGCAGCACCCAATAGCCGGCCTGCTCCAATGCGGCCGCCATGGCCAGTGCATGCGTTTCGCTGCCGCAGAACAGCGGCTGGATCGGCGTGTCCGACGGCTGCAGCGGCAGACCCAGCCGGGCCGCACCGGAACGCAGGCGCTCGCACAGTTCCATCAGCTTGTTGCGGCGCCACTGCTCGCGCCGTGCCAGCCGCGCCGCCGCCAGGGCGGCACCGGCCTGCGCCGCCGGCAACGCCGTGTTGTAAATGTACGGCCGCGCCACCTGGGTGAGATGTTCGATCAGGTCGGCATTACCCACCACCGCCGCGCCGTAGCCGCCCAGCGCCTTGCTCAGGGTGACCATCTGCAGCGGCACTTCGTGGGCGCTGAGCTTGGCCGCCGCCACGCTGCCGGCGCCATTGGGACCGACCACGCCCAACCCATGGGCGTCGTCCACGTACAGCAGCGCCCGCTGCAGGCGCGCCGCCACCACCAGCTGGCGCAGCGGCGCCATGTCGCCATCCATGCTGAACACGCCGTCGGTGGCGATCATGGCCGCGCCATCGGGCATGGATTTCAGCTGCCGCAGCGCGCCTTCGGCATCGCCATGCGGATAGCGGCGCAGCCGACAGCCGGCCAGACGCGCGGCATCGATCAGGCTGGCGTGGTTCAGGCGATCCTGCACGCACACGTCGCCTTCGCCCAGCAGTGCCTGCAGCACTGCCAGATTGGCCAGATAGCCGCATCCCATCACCAGCGCGCGCGGTGCGTGCAGCCAGTCGGCCAGTTCCTGTTCCAGCTGTGCATGCACGGCGCTGTGCCCGCCCAGCAGGTGCGATCCCCCGGTGCCGGTGCCTTCGCGCCACAGCTGCTCCTGCGCGGCATCCATCACCGTGAACTGCTGCGCCAGCCCCAGATAGTCGTTGCTGCAGAAATTCACCAGCGTGCGGCCGTCCAGCTGCACGCGCATGCCGTCGCGATGGCTGACCGTGCGCCGTTGCCGTTGCCGCGACTGCTGCTGGCGCAGCTCTCGAGCTTCCGCGATGCGGTCGGCGACTTGCGGGCGGTTCATCTCACGCGGCCTCGTCGGCGGGACGGGTGATCTGCGCATGCACGGTGCGGCTGCAGGCCTCCTGCCCGGCCGCGGCGATCGGCATCGCGCGCAACCCCAATCGTGCGAACAGTTGCCGGTCGTGGTCGGTATCGGGATTGCCGGTGGTCAACAGCTTGTCCCCGTGGAAGACGGAATTGGCCCCTGCCAGAAAGCACAAGGCCTGCAATTCGTCACTCATCGTCTCACGTCCGGCCGACAGCCGCACCATGGATTGCGGCATCAGGATGCGTGCAACCGCGATGGTGCGCACGAATTCGAATGCGTCCAGCTCGGCCATGTCCTGCAGCGGGGTGCTGGCCACCTTCACCAGACGATTGATCGGCACCGAATCCGGGTGCGCCGGCAGGTTGGCCAGGGTGCGCAGCAGGCCGGCGCGCTGGGTGCGGGTTTCGCCCATGCCGACGATGCCGCCGCAGCAGGTCTTCAGCCCCGCCTCGCGCACGTGCTGCAGGGTGTCCAGCCGGTCCTGGTAGTCGCGGGTGGTGATGACATCGCCATAGAAATCCGGCGCCGTGTCCAGATTGTGGTTGTAGTAGTCCAGCCCGGCCTGGCGCAGGGCCTTGGCCTGATCGGCCTCCAGCATACCCAGCGTGGCGCAGGTTTCCAGCCCCAGCGCCTTCACCTCGCGGATCAGCTGCGCGACCTTGGGGATGTCGCGGTCCTTGGGCGAGCGCCAGGCCGCGCCCATGCAGAAGCGCGACGCGCCGGCGGCCTTGGCCTGACGGGCCTTCTCCAGCACCGCATCGGGTTGCATCAGTTTGGTCGCCTCCACCCCGGTGTGGTAGCGCTGTGCCTGCGGGCAGTAGCCGCAATCCTCGGGACAGCCGCCGGTCTTGATCGACAGCAGCGTGCTGACCTGCACCTGGTCCGCGCGGAAGTGCTGCCGATGCACTGTGCCGGCACGCTGCATCAGCTCGGGAAACGGCAGCGCGAACAGCCCCTCCACTTCTGCCTGGCTCCAGTCGTGGCGCAGCGCGGCGGCGGGAGCGGGATGATCACTGACGGCAGGCATGGGCATTTTCCGATGGTGCGAAGGCAGACAACCAAGCAGTCTGGAAAGTATGCTGAACGCTGTCAACTTCCGCATGCCGTCCGTCCCCGCCGTGGGCCGCTGGTGCTGGCCGGCGCGCTGCCTGGTGTGCGATCACCCCGAGCAGGTCGAACACGACCTGTGCGACGCCTGCTGCGGTGCGCTGCCCTGGCATGGCCCGGCCTGTCCGGTGTGTGCGCTGCCGCAGGCCGATGCATCGACCGCCTGCGCACGCTGCACGCGCGACGGCTCGCCGCTGACCGGCACCCATGCCGCGTTCCGCTACGCCTTTCCACTGGATCGGCTGTTGCCGCGGCTCAAGTTCCACAACACGCTGGCGGCCACCCGGGTGCTGACCCCGCTGCTGGCCTGCCGTTTCGCCGACCTCGACCGGCCGCAGCTGCTGATCCCGATCCCGCTGCATCGCAAGCGTCTGCGCAGCCGCGGCTACGACCAGGCGCTGGAACTGGCCCGGCCACTGGCCCGACAACTGGGCATCCCGCTGGGTGCCGGCCTGCTGCAGCGGCAACGCATCACCCAGGCACAATCGCGGCTGGATGCCGCGCAACGGCGGGCCAATCTGCACGATGCCTTCCGGGTGCGTACGGGCAGCCGGCTGCCGAGCCACGTGGCCCTGTTCGACGATGTGATGACCACCGGCGCCACCCTGCAGGCCGCAGCGCAGGCGCTGCGCGATGCCGGCGTGCCGCACGTGGATGCCTGGGTTTGTGCGCGCGTGCCGGAACCGGAGTGACATCACCCATCAACGCGATGGCACGCTCACCGGCAGCAGCAGGTAATGCGCGGCGATGCCGGCGAAAACGGCCATCCCTACCCAATGGTTGTGCAGGAAGGCGCGGAAGCAGCCGGCACGGTCACGCCGGCGGGTGATGAGGAATTCGTACGCCACCAGCAGCGCCGCTACGCCCAGCCCGCTCCAGTACGGCCAGCGCAGCTGCGCCTGGCGACCGGCCAGCAGCAGCGCGAGCAGCATCAGCATGTACAGCACCGCGATGGCGGCACGGTCCAGATCGCCGAACAGGATGGCGGTGGACTTGGCACCCATGCGGATGTCGTCGTCCCGATCCACCATCGCATACCAGGTGTCGTACGCCGTGGCCCAGAAGATGTTGGCCACGTACAGCACCCAGGCCACCGGCGGCACCGTGCCCTGCACGGCGGCGAAGGCCATCGGGATGCCCCAGCCGAACGCCATGCCCAGGTAGACCTGCGGCAGGTGCGTGTACCGCTTCAGGTACGGATAGCTGGCCGCCAGCAACGCGCCCACGCCGCTTAGCAGCACCGTGAGCAGATTGGTGGTGCACACCAGCGCCAGCGCCAGCAACATCAGCACCGCGAACAGCAGCAGCGCCTCGCGTGGCGACACCGCACCGGTGGCCAGCGGGCGATGCCGGGTGCGCTCCACGCTGCCGTCCAGCCAGCGGTCGGCATAGTCGTTGATCACGCAGCCGGCCGCGCGGGTCAGCCACACCCCGGCGCTGAACACCAGCAATGTCCACACCTTCGGCACCCCGCCGGAGGCCACCCACAGCGCCCACCAGGTCGGCCACAGCAGCAGCAGCCAGCCGATCGGCCGGTCGCCTCGCACCAGCAGCCAGTAGCGCGACAGGCGCTCGCGCCACGACACCGCTGCCGGCGTGGCAGGCGTTCGGGGCGGCGATGGCAGGGGCTGCGGGGTCACGTGACTTCCGGAAGGCTCGCGTCGGCGACGACAATCGTGGACAATGGCGGCCCACGCGCCTGTAGCTCAGCCGGATAGAGTAGCGGCTTCCGAAGCCGTTGGTCGGGGGTTCGAATCCCTCCAGGCGCGCCAGCTTCGCTGGCTTCCCATCGCGATGACCAGCCTGTCGAAGCACGGCGGGAGTCCAGCGCTGCCTTGCACCGATGCTGCGACAGCGTCGCACTCCTCCACGCCGCCTGCTTTGCTTGAGGAAGGTCGATTAACGACACACCCAGCTTGGGTGTCCGGCATTTCCCTTGGTCAGCCCAGCAGGTCTTCGAGGAACTCGGATGCCGGATCCACCGCCGAAACATGCAGTGCATCACGGGCACGGGTGCAGGCCACGTAGAGCAGATGGCGTTCGGTCTCGTAGATTTCCGTCAGTTCCACCTCACCCCCGGCAGATTCGATCCGAGGCTGCGACGGAATGACCTCATCATCGCAGGCCATCACCGCCACCACCTTGAACTCCATGCCTTTGGCCAGGTGCATCGTGGTGATGCTGACCAGCCCCTCCTCCGTCGCCATATTCCGGTCGAGCACGCGTGGCTGGAGATCGGCAGCCAATACCGCAGCTTCGGCGCGCCGAATTTCATCGGCCGAACGCACGAATACGCCCATTTCATGGGGCGCGACGCCGGCATTGATGTGTTTGCGCAACCAATCTCCCACGCCCCGAATCTCGTCGGCTTGATCGCGATACCCGTGGATGACCGGGTCCGGCCCGTTGAACACCGAGACGGTGCCATTCCGGGTTTCGACGTTGCCATCGACGTCAGTGACATCTGCCCCCAGCAAGCGATCGGCCTGCGTGCGGATCTGGTGCGAGGTGCGGTAATTGATCTTGAGCGTGCGCGAACGACCGCGCACATCGACACCCTGCGCCTTCCAGGAAAACGGTTGCTGGAAAATGCGCTGACCCAGGTCGCCGGCGAAGAAGAGGCCATTGGGTCGGTCGCCCGTGATCGCGGCGAGGAAGCGCAGCTGCTGCACGCCGATGTCCTGCGCCTCGTCGACCACCACATAGTCAAACACGGGATGCTCGCGGTTGGCCATGGCCTCGACAAGCCGTGCATACATGCCGTTTTGGGTGATTTTTCCCTCCACCGCCAGCTTCCCGATCACCTGCTCGAAAACCTTCCACAGCAACGCACGCTGCGCTTCAGGCAGGCGCGTCCTGCGCCCCAGGCGTGGCACGTCCCGATAGCCCGGCCAATCCTTGATTTGCCAAGTATCCACGATGCTTTGCCACTCGGCATGCAGGAACGCCGCAGCGCTGCGTACGCCATCGACCTCGGCGGTAGCGGAGCTCAACAGGGCCTTGGTGTCTTCGTCGGTCGCGAAGGTCGGCTTGCCGAATTCGCTCGCATATAGGCGCAATGCGATCGCGTCCATCGCATGCACGTCGATGCGTTCGGCCAGCTTGGGCGTGTTCCAGACCAAGCGGAACAGGCTGGCACGCAGCGCATTCGCCAACGTGTCTGAGAACGTGACCAGCAGGATACGGGCATCCTCGTCGGCGCGGGCAAGGTGCACGGCGCGATGCAGGGCGACCACGGTCTTGCCGGTGCCGGCGGAACCGGAGACCCGCGCCGGCCCCGCGTAATCCCGCTCCACCATCTGCCGCTGGGACGGGTGCAGAAATACCGTCCATTTGTCCCACGGGTATTCCAACGCACGCGATAGTTCCTCGGCATCGGCCATGACGCGAAAGCGGCGCTGAGCGTCCGGGTGCTGGAACGGATCCACGCCCGGCTGGACCGGCGTGGGCACCGGCGGGGTGCCCCCGGTCGCCAACTCAAGCAGCGCTTCGGCCGCTTCGGCAGGCAGGTGATCAACCAGCTCCAGCAGACGATCCTCGTCGGCCCGCATGACGTCGTCCAGCCATTCTTGCGGTACGCCATAGGCGAGCAGCCGCTCCGCACTGAAGCCCGCCAATGCCGGTGCGGCGGGTTGTGGTGCCGCTTCCACGTAGGCAGGAACAATGATTTCCTCGACCCGCTCGCGGATCTCCACCAGCTGCGCTGCGCCGGTGGTCGGATGCACTTCCAGCTTGCGCCGTTCCGCCCAGGCGTAGGCATCGTCGTGATGGTCCACGTAGCACAGCAACAGGCTGCCTTCGGCACGGTGGACGATCAGCCGAATGTCGCGGTTGACCCGGACCGACCAGAAGTTGGGATCACGTGCACGGTCGAGCTTGTGGAAACTCTTGCCTTTTCCAGCCGGATCCATCTGCAGGTCGAAGGCCGTGGTCTTGGCGGCTTTCTGCTCCTCGCCGGTCAGGCGGGCGAGACTGGTGGTGAAGGTGTCGGCGATGCGGAAGTTCATGGGGTTACTTCCGTTGCCGCTATGCAGAGCAATACACGCTGCCGCGATCAATCGCGAAATTCTTCAGCCGCTTAGCGAGCTTCCGGCACTCTTTGTCGGAGCGCGCACCGAAGTCTATGACTGAGTGCGCATCATTACCAGCCACTGGGTCGGCACGATATGCCAGTGCCAAGGACACAACTTCGCCGCCGGAAACAGCCCAGACACCGACAGATTCCAGTCCAAGATTCACGGTGTAGTACCGATGAGAAGCTTCCCCAGAAACCTGATCTCCATCATCAACGGACAACATCCCCTCGTCCTTGGGGAACGGAAAAAAGGCTTGACTGGATAGCGCACCATCAGGAAAGAATGCGGGATGCACTTGGCGCAATAACATCGTCTCGTCGTTCATCCTCGACGCGCTCTAATGTTCTCGCCTAGGTATGCGAATAGTGTTTGCCAACCATCCGCCTCAAGGGTGAAGTCACGCTCCACATCGACATCATTTGCACCAAAGGCATGAAAACTGGCTGTCGCACCAGTCAAGTCGATATCCAGCGAAGGATCGCCTTCAGCCCCCCATTCCAGAAGTAATTTGCCGTCCTGCGTGGGGACGATCAGGGGAAGTGGAAGCTTGTCCGGGTACTCGGCAATCAGTTTCTCTGAAAAGGCGGACAAGCTTTCGGCATCGGGAGCAAGAGCAGAGCCGTCGAACCAGCCCTCTTGCAATTGCGCAATATCGTCCAGGCGCGTGGCAATGGCATGGTTCTTCATTACATCCAGTGAATCCACGGAAGTCAGCTTCTGCAATCGATCCCATGAATCATGTGCTGCCACTCCCTTCAGGACGACTTGATGTCGAGGCTTGCCCCCGTACTCACGCGCCTTGCCATGGAAGGAGTCCGGCATCGGGACAATGATCTGGCCGCCGTCGGCAAGACGCAGCCTAAATGTGGATCAATCGCGTTCCGTGTGGATTGCCCCTTGTGCGCGGCTGTCGCCTTGGGCAGGCTGTGTGGATGGAACAACTCTTCACACACGCATTGGGTCTG
>QFNC01000190.1 GCA_003240695.1 Pseudoxanthomonas suwonensis
CGACTCCGGCTACGAGGTGCGCACCGAGGTGCTGGGCTCGGCGGGCATCGCCACCATCGGCATGGGCATCACGCGGGTGACCACGCAGAAGGCCGGCGGCACCTGGGGCGGCACCGTGCCGTTCGACTACCGACCGCGCTTCGCAGCGGCCTACGACGCCGAGGTACAGGCCTGGATCGCCGCGGTGCTGGACGGCTCCAACATCGCCCCGCGCTCGGCGACCGCCTGGGACGGGTACCTCGCCGCCGCGACCTGCGAGGCGGCCGAGCAGGCGCTGACGACGCCCGGCTTCGTGCCGGTCACGGCCCGGCCCCGGCCCTGAGAGGAGCACCATGAGATGAGCGCCGTGCTGGACCTTCCCATCGACCGTGCGTCCTCCACCCCGCTGTACCTGCAGCTCGCCGGTGGGATCGAGGCGGCGGTGCGGGACGGGGTGCTCACCCCCGGTTCCCGTCTGGAGAACGAGGTGTCCCTGGCCCAGCGCCTGGGCCTGTCCCGACCCACCGTGCGCCAGGGCATCCAGGAGCTGGTGGACAAGGGCATGCTGGTGCGCAAGCGCGGCGTGGGCACCCAGGTGGTGGACTCCCCCGTCAGCCGCCAGGTGGCGCTGACCTCCCTGTACGACGACCTGGCGCGCGCGGGGAAGCAGCCGCGCACCGAGGTGCTGGAGTACCGGGTGGGTCGCCCCTCCCCCGAGGCCGCCGGACGGCTGCTGCTGGAGCCCGGGGAACTGGTGCTGGAACTGGTGCGACTGCGGTACTCCGGTGACGAGCCCCTCGCCGTCATGCGCAACACCCTGCCGGAGCGCCTGGCCCCCACCCGGGAGCAGCTGAAGGACCAGGGCCTGTACGCGTGCCTGCGGGAGCGGGGTGTGCGCCTGGCCGTCGCCCACGAGCGCATCGGCGCCACGGTGGCCGACGGCGAGCACGCCGAGATGCTCCGTGAGAAGCCCGGGGCCGCGCTGCTGAGCATGGAGCGCAAGCTGTTCGGCAACGACGGCACCGTGATCGAGTACGGCCACCACGTGTACCGCGCCTCCCGCTACAGCTTCGAGGTGACGCTGGTCGA
>QFNC01000191.1 GCA_003240695.1 Pseudoxanthomonas suwonensis
GGAGGTCATCCGCCGCGGCGCGCGTCACGGGACGGCGGACATCTTCTGCGGGCCGGAGCTGATCTGCCGCCTGACAAGCGTGAGCCAGGGGTTCGGGCGAGGCCACTCCGCCATGCATTTCCTCGGCCCCGGCGCCAGGCGCGACGCGATCGACGGCCTGCGCCGGATCGTCTCAGAGACCGCCAGGCGGGCGCGCGTCCTGTCCGGAGCCGACCCGCGAGCGGCGCGCAGGGACCCGTCCCTGAGCGAGATCGAGGACGCGCTCTCACGCCTGGGCGGCGGCCCCTGAGGGCCGCGACGCCGGGATCAGCGGGGCGGCCTGTAGAAGATGTGGCTGCCGATCCGGGCCGTGACCCGGAACCGGCGCGACCAGCCCGGCCGCACCGCGGGGGTGTGGAAATACGTGGCGCCGTTCGTGACGTCGCCGGGTCCGGCAGCCGCGCGCGCCGCCCGGCGCGCGCGCTCCATAGCGCCGGACTCGCGGACCTTGCCGGCCGGGGCGAACTGCCCCTTCTGGCTGACCACCGAGCAGGCGTTCTTCGGGAAGGAGCCGGACATCTTGCGGTTGATGATCACCTCGGCGACGGCGATCTGGCCGGAAACGGGCTCGCCCCGGGCCTCGTGATAGACCGTTCGGGCGATGCATTCCATCTCGGATTTGGAGACGTTGGCGAAGGCGGGGGCCGCCGTCGCGGCCAGGGCCGCGGCGATGAGGGCTGCGCGCATTTTCGGGGAGCCTTGACTGTTTCGATCCGCGGGACGCTAACTGATCGGGTTCCGGACTTCACCCCCCGAAAGGATCCGGGCCCCCTGAGGCGCGGATCGCCGCCGAAACCCGGGACCGGCGTCGGCGGTTATCCGCCCGCCCCGGTCCCCTTCGCGGATCTCGGAACGGGCCTCCTGATTCGCGGTCAACGCGTTGAGGGGCGACGCCCGCGGGCGGCGAGGGGCCGAATCCCCGGCCCGGCCGGAGACCCCTCATCCCCGGTCCGGCAGGGCCGCCTCCGGGGTCCCCGCCATCCTGGTCAGCATCAGCTCCTCCGCGGTCATCAGCCCGATGAGCTC
>QFNC01000032.1 GCA_003240695.1 Pseudoxanthomonas suwonensis
GTAAGTTTCGCATTCTGCCGGGTAAGCTGAGCCCGCCTCTTGCGGGCCTGGTCTGCATAGACCGTTTTTCGCATAGAGCGCAAGAGATTTCGCGCCGCCACTCCGCCCGTCCCCTTGCCCGCCGGCGGGATGGCAGGCTCTCCCCGTCAGGCCGTCAGGCCGTCAGGCCGTCAGGTTCGGCGTCGCCCGGCTCGGTACCGCCTGGGACGCGGCCAGCAGGCGCTCGGCCAGGACCGGCGATATGGCGGTGCAGCCGGCCGCATCCTGCAGGGCATAGCCGCCTTCCGCGAGGATGGTGAGGCGCCGGCGCTGGTCCGGCAGGGCGATCTCCAGGTCATGCTCCAGCCAGTCGGCCGGGGCGGTCCTGTCCGCCGCCGGGCCCCACAGCCGGCGGGCGGCCTCCAGCACGGATTCGAGGCTGGCGGCCCGGGCCTGGGAGGGCGCTCCGGCCCGGGCCGCCGTGTGCAGGCTCAGGCGCCAGGACAGGTCGGGCGCCCCGCCGCGCTCCAGTTCCAGCCGCCAGCCGTCCTGGCTGGCGGCCCAGCGGGCCGGCGTGACCCGGGCGAGGCGCAGCGTCGCGCGGCGCCGCAGGGTCAGCGCGTCGGGCGCCAGTTGCAGGCCGAGGGAGAGCAACCCCGCCCGGTGCCGGCGGCGGCGCCGGGACCGCAGCAGGGGAAGCGGCGCCAGGGCCAGGCTGGTGAGGAGCCAGTAGGCGGGGGCGGGAGGCGGGGCGAGCCAGGCTGGCGGGCCTGCCATCGGCAGGCAGGCGGCGCCGCCAAGGGCCGCGCAGGCCAGCAGCGCCGGCAGGAGCGGTCGGGGGAGGGATGGCATGGCCTTCTCCATGATCGGGGCCTCAGTGTCTTTTGCGACGTTATGCGAAAAATGCTTGATAGGCCGCGCGAAATCCTACAGATTTGTCTCACCGACCCCTCCCAGAAGGACACCGCAGCATGCCGATCCAGCTTGTCGACCCCTCGCCCGAGCAGCTCGCCGAAACCATGCTGAGCCGGGCCGCGGCGCTGGGTCGCCGGGACGGGCTGTGCGGCCCGGCGCAGGACGCGGCCGCCATGGCGGTGGGCGAGGGGATCGGGCTGGATCTGCTGGCGCGCCGCGCGCCGCAGGACTGGCTGGTCGTGCCGGGGCAGCGGGCGCTGCTGATGGCGGCGCTGCGCCAGTGCTACAGGGCCGGCCGGGCGCATGGCGCCGAGGTCCGGCGGGAGAACGATTCCCGGCGCGCCACCCGGTCCTAAGCGGCCGGGGTCGCGCGAAAAAATACAGCTCGGCCGGGGAAGGCGCCGCCGGCGCCCTCCGGAGTGGACCGGCGCCCGTCAGCCCTGGCCGTAGGCGCGCCGCGCCGCGGCGGCGTCCTCGCGCAGCGCCTGGACGATCCCGGCGGGCAGGTCCCGGGCCTCCGCGCCGCGCAGCGCGCCGGCCTTGTTCATGCGGCTGAACACCTCGACCAGCGTGGACAGCATCGCCTGCTCCTGGTCGTGCGCCACCCGGGCCGGGCGGCCGCTGCCCCACCAGAAGGGATCCGCCTCGGCCGCCGCGGCGGCGGCGGTGGTCGCCTCCGGTTGCGCGACGGTCAGGCTCAGCGGCCCGTCCGGCGCGGCGAGGCCGAGCTGCGCATAGGTCTGGCTCACCCGCCCGCGCAGCGTCTCCATCACCTGCCGCACCGAGAGGGGGGCGCCGTCGGCGCCGCGGAAGATCGCCGGATTGGCCCGCGCCGCCTCCGGCAGCACTTGGCTCGCCGCCTTGTCGGGATCGCTCGACAGGGTCCGCAGGAACGCCGTAGCGCCGCGCGGGCCGAGGAAGTGGCCGAGATAGAGCTCGGTCGCGTCCGGCTTGCGGCCGCCCAGGGCCGGGGCCAGTGCATCGGCGGTGTCCTTCAGATGCTCGGCGCCGAGCCTGGCCGCGATCTGCGGATCGTCGCGCAGCGCCAGGATGCGGCTGCGCAGCGCCGGATCGGAGACGGTGAGGCGGCTGCCCTGGCGGGTGATCGCCGCCGCCTCCTGGGCCAGGCCATGCGCCGCGCCATGCTCCTGCACCACGCCGAGCCAGGTCTGCTCGATGAACTGGAACAGGCCGCGCGCCGAGGAGGTGCCGGCCTGGGCGTCGCTGCGGAAGCCGCTTTCCATCGCCGCCTTGGCGGCCAGCACCTCGAAGCCGACGCCCGTGGCGCTGGCGGCGCTGCGCAACGCGCCGGTGACCCGGGAATCGACATTGTAGCGACCGAGGCTTTCGCGCGTGGCGCGGCCGGCCGGGTCGGCCAGGGGTTGGAGGGAGACCGGCTGGGGCATGGGGCACTCCGCATTTTGCGAAAAATGTCCATAGCACGAAGGCATGCGAAATGATAAGAGGGATGCATCGGCCGCCTGCAGGCCGTCTGTCGCAACGAGGCGAGGCCGCTGCAACGCGATGATCCAGATTGCCGGAATCCTTGGAGTCTTCGTCGCCATCTTCGGCGGCTACCTGATCGCGGGCGGCAAGATGGGGGTCATCCTCCATGCCATCGGCCCGGAGATGATCATCATCGGCGGCAGCGGCGTGATGACCCTGCTGATCATGGGTGATGCCGCCAGCGTTGCGAAAACATTCAAGTCGCTGGGCATCGCCTTCAAGGGCCCCCGCTGGAAGAGCCAGGACTTCAACGACCTGCTCTGCCTGCTCTACCTGCTGTTGCGCACGCATCAGAAGGAGGGCGCGGCCAAGCTCGAGAAGCATATCGAGAAGCCGGAGACCTCGCCCATCTTCAGCCGCTACACCCGGCTGACCGCCGAGCCCGCGCTGCGCGGCCTGGTCTGCGACACGCTGCGCACCATCACCCTGAACAACAAGGACCCGCACCGCGTCGGCGAGATGATGGAGGCGGCCATCGACAAGCGCCACGCGGAGAACCTCAAGCCGGCCAAGGCGATCCAGACCGTGGCCGACGCCTTCCCCGCGCTCGGCATCGTCGCCGCCGTGCTCGGCGTCATCAAGGCGATGGGCGCGATCAGCGAGAGCCCGGAAATCCTGGGCGGCATGATCGGCTCGGCGCTCGTCGGCACCTTCCTCGGCGTCTTCCTCTCCTATGGCCTGGTCGGTCCGCTGGCCGCGCGGATCAAGGGCATCGTCGAGGAGGAGCGGCGCATGCTCGATGTCACCCGGGCGGTGATCACCAGCTATCTCGAGAACCTCTCGCCGCAGATCTGCGTCGAGGTCGGGCGCCAGTCGGTGCCCTCCAAGCTGCAGCCGAGCTTCGACCAGATGGAGGAGCAGCTGCGCGAGGCCGGCCGGGTCAAGACCGACGGCGAGGGGGCCTGAGCCCCATGCCGCGCGCCGCCGCCCTGCCGAGGGCCGTTCTGCTGGCCGGCCTTGCCCTGCCGATGGCCGGTCCCGCTCCGGCGCAATCCCCTTCGGCGCAATCCTCTTCGGCCCAATCTGCGCCCGCCCCACCCGTTCAGCCCCAACCCGTTCAGGCGCAACCGGCTCCGCCCCCCGCCGGGCGGGACGCCGCGGCCGCGGCGCCATCCCTGGCGGTGCGGCTGCGCGGCGGACAGCATGCCGATCGCGGCCGGGTCGTGCTGCATCTGGGCGAGATCCCCGCCTACAGCCTGCGCCGGCTGGGCCAGGACCATGAGCTGCGGCTGCGCGGCGCCTATCGCATCGACCAGTCCGGCCTGCGCCGCCCGCGCGAGCTGGCCGGCGTCTCGGTGCGCCAGGACGCGGGCGAGACCGTGCTGCGGCTGCACGGCAGCTGCGATTGCACCGCCGAGAGCGGCGCTTTCGACGGCATGCTCTATGTCGATCTGCGCCCCGCCGCCGGCGCCCCTTCCGGGGCGGAGCTGGCGCCGCAGGCCGAACGGATCGAGGCGGCGCGGCGCCGCCTGCTGGAGGATGCGGTGCGCCTCGGCCTGCTCGGCCGCGACCAGGCGGAGGCCTTGCTGCGCGGCGCCCCGCCGCCGGCCGCGCCCACGCCCGTGCCCCTGGCCACGCCCACGCCCGTGCCCCTGGCCGCCACGGCGCCGGCGCCCCCGCCGCCCGTTGCCCCGCCCGTCTCCGCTCCGGCGCCGGCCGCCGCCCCGCCGTTGAAGACGGATGATCTGGCCGCGCTGCGGGACGCCATGACCCGCCGCCTCGCCCTGCTGAACGGCGCGGCCCCCCCCGCCGCCGCGCCGCTCCCCACCCCGACCCTGGCCGCACCCCTGGCCGCGCCGCCAGCCCCCGAAGCGGCTCCCGAGGCACCCCCCGATCCGGTCCCCATGCCGCCCGTGGCGCGCCTGGCCTGCCCGGCCGCCTCCTTCTCGATGGCGGCGTGGAAGGGCGACGGAAGCTTCACCGAGGGCCTGGCGCCGCGCCGCGCCGCCCTGGCGCGGACCGACCAGGGCCCGGCCGAGCTCGCCGCCCTGGCCGAATTCTACGTGGCGCATGAGCTGCCGCGCGAGGCGCTGTCGCTGCTGTCCGGTCCGCTCGCCGAGACGCCCGGCCCGCTCCTGCGGGCGCGGCTCGAGCGGGCGCGCGACATGGCCCGCCTGCTCGCCCGTCAGCCGATCGACCCGGCCTCGCCGCTGCTGGCCGAGGCGGCCGACTGCGCCTGGCCCGACCTGCCGCTCTGGCAGGGCCTGGCCGCGGCGCTGGGCGGCGACGGGCCGGTCCTGTCGCGCCTGGCGCCGCGCATCCGGGGCGCGCTGCGCGACCTGCCGCCGGATCTGCGCCTCGCCTTCGTGGGCATCCTGGCCGATGCGGCCGAGGAGGACGCGGAGACGCTGCGCGGCCTGCTCGGCGCCATCCGCACCCTGGACGGGCTGCGTCCCGACCAGCGGATCCTGCGCCATGCCCTGCTGGCGCGGCTGGCCCGGCTGGAGGGCAACCGCGCGGACGAGGTGCAGCATCTGGAGCGCGCCGTGGCCGTGGAGGGCTTCGGCGCCCGCGGCCTGCCGGCGCAGCAGGCGCGGCTGCGGCTGGCGGCGCTGCGGCTCGGCCAGCCCGGCCCCGAGGCGCAGCAGGCCGAGCTGCTGTTGCAGGATGCCAGCCGCACCTACCGCTTCGATCCCTTGGGCGAGGAGGCGGCCGTGCTCTATGCCGAGCGGCTGCTGGAGCGTGGCGATATCGGCGGCGCCCTGGCGGTGGCCGATGGCGCCGGCATGGCCGCGCTGCGCCCCGGCATGGACAGCCGCGGCGCCCGGCTGGCGGCGGGCGCCCTGCGCCGGCTGCTGCTCGCCCCGCGCGACGGCGGCCTGCCGCCGCCGGCCGACCGGCTGGCGCTCTACTGGCAGTACGAGGGCTATGCCACGCCGGGCGAGCGCGGCGACGACATCCGCCTCGGCGCGCTGCGGCTGATGCTGGAGCAGGGCCTGGCCGATGCGGCGCTCGACACCGGGCGGCAGCTCACCCCGGCCACGGCGCAGCGCCCGGAGGCGGCGCTGCTGCTGGCCCGCGCCGAGGCCGGCGCCGCCCAGGGCGACGCGCAGCGGGCCCTGGCCCTGCTCGCCCCGCTGCCGCCCGGCACCGCGACCCGGCAGGCCGCCAGCGCCGCCCTGCTGCGCCTCGGCCGGCCGTTGGAGGCGGCGCGGGCGCTGGAAGGGCTGCCCGACCTGGCCGACCGCCAGCAGCGTGCCGCCCTGCTGTTCCAGGCCCAGGACTGGGTCGCGGCGGCCGAGGCCTATGCCGCGCTGCTGCGCGACCCGGCGCTCGAGGCATCGCCGCGGGCCGAGGCCGCGGCGCGGCTGGCCAGCGCCGCGGCGCTGGCGCGGCAGCGCCCCGGCATCGCGCCCGATCTGCTGGCCGGCGAGCCCGCCGCTGAGAACCTGCTGCGTCTCACCGCCGAGGCGCCGCCCGAGCGTGGCGTCGCCGGCGCCCGCGCCGCCATCGCCCGCAGCCGGCGGATCGAGCAGCTGCTGCCGGAGAGGAACTGACGCCATGGACAGCCCCAGCATCGTCGGCCTGTCCGGGCAGCTGGCGCTGCGCCAGCAGCTCGACGTCACCGCCAGCAACCTGGCCAATGCCAGCACCACCGGCTTCCGCGGCGACCGCACCCTGTTCCAGAGCCATGTCAGCCGCCTCGCCGTGCCGGGGCGCGAGGTGGCCTTCGTGCAGGACCGCGCGACCTATGTCGACACCCGCCAGGGCGGCATCGCCCAGACCGGCAATCCGCTCGACCTGGCGATCGACGGCGATGCCCATCTGGCGGTCGAGCGGCCGGGCGGCGCCCGCGGCTACACGCGGGACGGCCGGCTGAAGATCAGCGCCGACAACACCCTGACCGACAGCGCCGGCCGCCCGGTGCTGGGCGAGGATGGCGGCCGCGTCACGCTGCCCGACGCCGCCTCCCGCCTCGAGATCCGCGCCGACGGCACCATCCTGGTCACGCTCGAGGGCGGCCGGGCCGAGCCGGCCGGCCGTATCGGCCTGTTCCGCGGCACCGATCCGCGCGCCCTCCGCAAGGCCGGCGACGGCCTGCTCGAGATCGCCGACGCGGCGCCGGCGCCGCCGGGCGCGGCGCGGCTGGTGCAGGCCGCGCTCGAGGCCTCCACCGTCCAGCCGGTGCAGGAGCTGGCCAATCTCACCCTGCTGCAGCGCGCCTATGACAGCCTGCAGCAGGCGGTCAGCGAGGATGACAGCCGGCTGCGCCGGATGATCGAGACCATCGGGCGGCCGTGAGCATGGCCGCAATCCCCTCCCGCGACGAAGGAGTTCCCCCATGCGCGCCATGAGCATCGCGGCCACCGGCATGCAGGCCCAGCAGACCAATGTCGAGGTCATCGCCAACAACATCGCGAACGTCTCGACCACCGCCTTCACGCGCCGCAAGGCGGAGTTCCAGGACCTGATCTACCAGTCCACCGAGCGCGTCGGCTCCGCCTCCTCCGAGGCCGGAACGCTGCTGCCGGTGGGCACCCAGGTCGGCCTCGGCGTGCGCAACTCGGCGGTCAGCCGCATCACCCTGCAGGGCTCGCTGACCGAGACCGGCAACCGCTACGACCTGGCGCTGGAGGGGCGCGGCTATCTCGGCATCACCCTGCCGGACGGCACCATGGCCTATACCCGCGACGGCAGCCTCAAGCTCTCCAACGAGGGCCAGCTGGTGACCAGCGAGGGCTATCCGGTGGAGCCTGCGATCAATGTCGCGGCCGATGCCAAGGATGTCACGATCAACCAGGCCGGCGAAGTGATCGTCACCGAGGCCAATGGCCAGCAGCGCAATGCCGGCCGGCTGAACCTCTTCATGTTCGCCAACGACTCCGGCCTCGAGGCGATCGGCGGCAACAAGTTCCTGGAGACCGAGGCCTCCGGCCAGCCCAACCAGGGCCTGCCCTCCGATCCCGGCTACGCCAAGGTGCGGCAGGGCTATCTCGAGGCCTCGAACGTCAATGTGGTGCAGGAGATTACCCAGCTGATCGCCGCCCAGCGCGCCTACGAGATGAACTCGAAGGTGATCGAGGCGACCGACCAGATGCTGCAGACCGCCAACAACGTGCGCTGAGGCCGGGCCCGATGCGTCCCCTGCTCCTGGCGCTGCCGCTCCTGGCGCTGCCGCTCTCCGCCCCGTCCGCCGCGGCGCGCGAGGTCTGGCACGCGGCCCGCCCGCTGCTGCCGGGCGACATCCTGCAGCCGCAGGACATCGAGGCGCTGGCGCCGCGCCGCGACCGCGCCGATCTGGTCGAGGCGGAGCGCGAGGTCATCGGCCTCGAGGTCAAGCGCCGCGTCCGCGCCCAGGTGCCGCTGAGCGCCCGCGACATCGGCGAGCGCGCCCTGGTGCGCGCCGCGCAGCCGGTCCGCGTCTTCTGGAAGAGCGCCGGCGTCTCGCTGGAGCTGGAGGGCCGGGCCCTGGAGGCCGGGGCGCTGGGCGAGGCGGTGCGCGTCCACAATCCCGGCAGCAACCGCACCTTCCGCGCCCTGGTGGTGGCGGAAGGCACGCTGGAGGTGCGCGCCGCGCCATGAGCCAGTTCCCCCGCCCCCCGGTCTTTCGCCCCCCGGTCTTTCGTCCATCGGTCTTTCGCCCCTCGGTCCTGCGCCTCCCGGCCCTGTTGCCGCTCGCCCTGCTCGGCCTGGCCGGCTGCGACACGCTCGGCCATATCCAGCGGCCGCCGCCGATCTCGGCGCCGGGCGAGATCGGCGGGGCGCCGGCCACGGCGCCGGACAGCCCGCTCGAGGTGGCCAACCGTTCGCGCCCGGATGCGGGCGGCCCGGCCATGGCCGGATCGCTCTGGCGCCCCGGCAGCCGCACCTTCTTCCGCGACCAGCGCGCCCGCACGGTGGGCGACCTGCTGACCGTCGAGATCGAGATCGACGACAGCGCCCAGTTCGACAACAAGACCGAGCTCGAGCGCGAGAGCGCGCAGTCGATGCGGATGCCCTTCCTCTTCGGGTTGCAGGGCGTGCTCGGCCGCGCCTTCGGCGGCCAGCTCGATCCCGCCCTGGAGCTGGGCGGCGGCAGCACGGCCAACGGCAGCGGCAAGATCCGCCGCAACGAGAAGATCCGCCTGCAGGTGGCGGCCACCGTGGTGCGGGTGCTGCCGAGCGGCAATCTGGAGATCGCCGGCTCGCAGGAGATCCGCGTCAACAACGAGCTGCGCGAGCTGCAATTGCGCGGCCTGGTGCGGCCGGAGGACATCCGCCCGAACAACCGCATCGCCTCGGAGAAGATCGCCGAGGCGCGCATCGCCTATGGCGGGCGCGGCGTGTCGAGCGACCTGCAGCGGCCGCGCTGGGGCCAGCAGGTGATCGAGCGCGTGATCCCCTACTGATCTCCCCGCGCCTTAACCTCCTCTCGCCGGATCTCCTCACATCGGGCCGGGCAACCGGTCGCGATAGTCGAGGATGGCCTCGCGCAGCGCCTCGGCCACCGGCAGGCCGAGGCCGCCGGCGACCAGCGCCGGCTCGCTCGCATCCCGCCGGTCCAGCCAGAGCCGCGCCTCGGAGGCGCGCTGCTGCGCGGCGATGCCGGCGCCGAGGCCGTGCGGGCCGGGCAGGGCGGCGGCGGGCAGGGTGGCGGCGGGCGGCGGCGCCTCGACCCGCAGGCCGCGCAGCGCCGTCCAGGCCAGGCGCCCCTCGGGCAGGAGGATGCCGGCGGCATCGAGCCGGATCTCGCGCCGCCCCCGTCCCCGCCGCGCCCGGCGCCAGGCCAGGGCCGCCAGGCCCAGCACCAGCAGGGCGCCGAGCGCGGCGCCGAGCGACAGCGCGTCGTGCCGCGCCGGATCGATCAGCACCGCCAGGGCGGGCAGGCCGAAGAGGCCGCCCAGCAGCGCCACGCTGGCCAGGAAGGCGAGCGGCGGGCGGGCCGGGCGCAGATGCAGCAGCAGGGCGCCGTCGCCCAGCGGGGTGCGGGTGAAGGCCCCCTGATCCTGTCCAGCCATCCGCCCCTCTCCGTTGCGCGGCGCAGGATAGGGCCAGGGGCGCCCGGGATGAATGGGCGCCGCCGCCGCGCGGACGGGTTCGGCGGCCGCCCGGCCGGGCCCCGAGCTGCGGCGGCCATCGGCGGACGCGGCGGTCAGATGAACTGCAGCTCCGCATGCAGCGCGCCGCTGGCCTTCAGCGCGGTCAGCACCGAGATCAGGTCGCGCGGCGCGAGGCCGAGCGCGTTGAGCCCGTCCACCAGATCCTTCAGCGTCGTGGCGCGCGGCAGGGTGGCCAGGCGCCGGCCGCGCTGGTCGTCCACCTCCACCTGGGTGCGCGGCACCACCGTGGTCTCGCCATTGGAGAAGGGCGCCGGCTGGCTGACCAGCGGGCTCTCGGTGACGCGGATCACCAAGTTGCCATGGGTGATGGCCACCGGATCGACGCGCACCTGGGCGCCGACGACGATGGTGCCGGTGCGCTCGTCCACCACCACCCGCGCCGGCGTCTCGGGCCGCACCTGCAGCCCCTCCATCTGCGCCACCAGCAGCGGCAGCCGGTCGCGGAAGCCGGGCGGCACCCGCACCTCGACGGTGCCGAGGTCGAGCGCCGTCGCGGTCGTGGCGCCGAAGCGGGCGTTCACCGCCTCCTCGATGCGGATGGCGGTGGTGAAGTCGGGCGCGCGCAGCGCCAGGCGGATGCTCTCGAGGCCGCGCATCTCGACCGGCACCTCGCGCTCGACCAGCCCGCCGCCCGGCACGCGGCCCTGGGTGGTGACGCCGCTCGAGATGCTCTGCGCCTGGCCCTCGGCCTTGAAGCCGCCGACCACCACCGGGCCCTGCGCCACGGCATAGACCTCGCCATCGGCGCCCATCAGCGGGGTCACGATCAGCGTGCCGCCGTTCAGGCTCTTGGCGTCGCCGAGCGAGGAGACCTGCACGTCGATCGGCGTGCCCTGGCGGGCGAAGGCGGGCAGCGTCGCGGTGACGATGACGGCGGCGGTGTTCTTGGTCTGCACCCGGGCATCGGCGACGTTGATGCCCATGCGCTCCAGCATCGCCGCCAGGCTCTGCTGGGTGAAGGGCGTGTTGCGCAGCTGGTCGCCGCTGCCCTGCAGGCCGATCACCAGGCCGTAGCCGATCAGCTGGTTGCCGCGCACCCCTTCGATCGCGACGATGTCCTTGAGCCGCACCTGCGCCTGGGCCAGGCCCGGCAGCAGGCCGGACAGCAGGCCGGACAGCAGGCCCGGCAGGGCGGCCGCGAGCAGCAGCAGGCGGAGCGGACGGCGCGGGCGGCGCGGCATGGCGCGGGCGTCCCGCGTCAGGCGCTGTAGCGCAGGCCGGCGGCGGCCAGCGCCGCGACCGGCATGCGGGCGGGGTCGAGGCCGAGCAGCGCCTTCATGGCGCCGAGCGCGCGGCCGTCCTGCAGCCGCCGCGCCGGGCCGCCGGCCGCCTCGTCCGGCCTCTCGCTCGGCCCCCCGCCCGGCCCCTGGATCAGGCCGCGCCAGAGGCGCACCGCCGTCTCGCGCGCCAGCGGCGTCGCCAGCATGAAGGCCTCGGCGCAGGTCTCGGTGTCGCAGCCGAGCCCCTCGGCCATGGCGGCGTAGGTGGCGATGTCCTCCTCCTCCAGGGCCAGGGGGATGAAGGGGGAGACGGGGGGGATGGCCATGGACGGTTTCTCCGGGGATGGGGTGATCAGAGGTAGTTGACCAGGCTCAGCTGATTGAGCCGGGCGGTGACCGAATAGGTGGCGTTGAGCTGCAGCTCGAGGGCGGAGACGCGGTCGGCGATGGTGTAGTAGTCGACCGTCTCGAGGTCGTTGATCTGCGCCGTCGCCGCGGCGATCGCCCTGTCCTGGATCTCGGCGACGCTCTCGAGCCGCGCCTGCTTGATGCCGAGCACGCCGGAGAGGGTGGTGAGCTGGCTCTGCGCGCCGCGCATCAGCGCGCCGGCCTGGTCGAGCAGGCCGCGCCGCGCCGCCTCGCTGAGCTGGCTGTCCGACGCGTCCAGGGTGGAGAGCAGGGCAAGCGACTGGAAGGCGTCGCGGAAGGCCTGGTTGTCGGCGCGGACGTCATAGCTCAGCGTCTCGCCGGCGCCGATGCGGACCTGCGTCGGCCGGCCGTCGCCGGTCCGGCTGTCCGCGCCGTAGACCAGGCCGTAGAAGGCCGGCGGCTGGGTCGTGGCATCGCCGTCGCCATCGGCATCGGCATCCTCGAACAGCGCCCGGACATCGGCCATCAGCGCCCCGGCCTCGTCCGCGTCGAGCGGGCCGCCGCCGCCGACGGCGCCGCCGAGCAGGGACTGCACCTGGGCGAGCAGGCCGGCGGGCGCGGCCACCGGCGGCGCGGCGCTGTCGGTGCCGGCAAAGACGTTCTGCTGGTCGAAGCGGGTGTTCAGCAGGCCGACGAGGCTCTCGAGCGCGCCGCGCGCGGCCGCGGCCAGGGTGGCATAGCCATCGCCCTCCAGCGCCTCGGCCTGCAGGATCTGCGTCGAGATCTCCTGCATCACCGTGCCGGCATTGCCGAGCGCGGTCTGCATGGTGGCCAGCCGCAGCCCGGCCTGGCTGGCGACGCTCTTCAGCGAGGCGCCCTGCTGCACCTCGCCGTGCAGCTTGTAGAGCAGCGCGGCGCCGACGCCCATCTCGCGCGCCGGATCGGCCTTCCTGCCCGAGGACATCTCGGCGGTCAGCCGGGCCAGCTCGATCTTCATCTGGGTCAGGTCGGCCTGGCGGCCGATGGCCATGCCGCTGCCCGAAACACGGTTGTCCATGGTGTTCTCCCTCCGCTCCGGCTCACCGGATCTCGGACAGTTCCTTCAGCATGTCGGAGACGGCCTGGATGACCTGCACCGTGGCGGCATAGGTCTGCTGCACGACCAGCAGGCGCATCGTCTCGTCATCCACATTCACGGCGGTCTTGTTGGCCAGGCTCTCGCGCGCCTGCAGCGCCTGGCTGGCGCGGCTCTCGGCGCGGTCGGTCCAGACCGCGCGGGCGCTCTGCATCAGCCCCGCCACCTGGGCGGCGGCCGTCGGCAGGCTCATCGTGCCGGGCAGGCCGCCGCTGCTGTCGTAGCTGCGGTTCTCCTCGATCCCGGACAGGGCGCGGAGGACGAAGCTGTTGTCCGTGGCCTGGCCCGGGCTCGTCGCCTGCATGCCGTCGCGCAGGCGCCACAGCGCGCCGCCCTGCTCGGGATCGGCCTGCGTGTTGAGGCGGATGTCGCGGGCGAGGCCGCGGACGTCATCGCCGCCGGCGAGCGCCACGGGCGGGCTGCCGCCGGTGGTGAAGAGGCCGGCCGCGGTGCCGGAGAGGGTGGTGTCGGCCTCCTGGAAGGCCGTGACCAGCGCGCCGGCCGTCTGGTCCAGCATGGCGGCGAAGCCCGGCAGGGTCCTGTCGCGCAGCGTCAGCGAGGCGGCCAGCGAGCCGCTCTCCGAGACGCGCAGCGCCTGGCCGTTGACGGTGACGCCGGCCAGGCCGGTCGCCGTCGCGGAGATCACCGGCGTGTGGGTGAAGCGCAGGGGGTGCGCGGTGGTGCTGTCGAGCAGCGTGTTGCCGCCATCGGTCATCACGATCAGCCGGCCGGGGCCGTTGTCGTGCACCTGGATCGGCACCACCTTGCCGATCCCGGCCAGCAGCACGTCGCGCCGGTCCTCGTACTCGGCCGTCGAGGCGCCGCGCGCGGCCGCCTGGGCCATCTGCCGGTCGTTCTCGGCCAGATTGGCCAGGGCGGTGTTCACCGTCTCGACATCGCGCGCCACGGCGAGGTCGGCCGCGGCCCGGCCATCGGCCAGGGCGACGTCGAGCCCGTGCAGCGTGTCGAGCAGGTTCTGCGCCGTGGCCAGGACCTGGCTCTGCGCCACGGCGTCGTCCGGGCTGCCGGAGAGGAAGTCGAGCGCGTCCTGGAAGGCGCCGAGGCGGCTCGGCAGGGAGGTCTCGTCCGCCGGCTGGCCGACGGTCTTGTTGTAGACCTCCAGCGTGCCCTGCATGCGGTCGGCATAGGCCTCGGCCGCGTCGGCGGCGCGCGAGGCGGCGGCGAGGGCGGCATCGGCGGCGCGCTGCGCGACGCCGGTCTCGACGCCGGCGCCGCCGCCGGCCACCAGCTTCTCGCCGCGCGGCAGCTCGCGCCGCACATAGCCATCCGTGTTGGCGTTGGCGATGTTGTTGGCGATCAGCGCGGCGTTGCGCTGCTCGGCGGCCAGCGAGGAGAGGGCGGTGGAGAGGGCGCCTTGCAGGCTCATGATCCGGCTTCCGCGTCAGGGAGGGAGGGCGGCGGGGAGAGGCCCGCCGCCGCGGGCTCAGCGCTTGAGGTTGGTCGCCTCTTCCAGCATCTGGTCGGCGGTGCGCACCACCGAGGCGTTGGAGCTGTAGGCGCGCTGCGTCTCGATCAGGTTGGTCAGCTCGGTGCCGATATCGACGTTGGAGGATTCCAGCGCGCCGCCCGAGGTGGTGCCGGCGGCGCCCTCGCCGGCGGTCAGCAGCCGCACCGCGCCGGCCTCGCGCGACATCTCGTAGGCATCGCCGCGCACCGGGTTCAGCCCGTCCGCATTGGCGAAGACGGCGAGCTTGACCTGGTAGATCGCCCGGCTCTGGCCGTTCGAGAAGGTGGCGACGACCTTGCCGTCATCCTCGACCGAGACGCGCTCGAGCAGGCCGAAGGCGGAGCCGTCCTTCTCGATCGCCACGGGGGTGTAGCTGCCGGAGAGCTGGGTGACGCCGGAGACGCTGCCGGGGACGCCGATGTTGATCGGCAGGTCGGTGGTGGCGGTGCCGGACACCCCGGCGCCGACCTGCAGGGTCAGCCGGCCGGTGATCGGGTCGTAGCGGCCGAGGCCGGGGATGGTGTCGGCGGCGGCGTCCGCATCGCTGCCGTCGCGGCCGTAATTGGCCGGGCTCAGGATGGTGGTGCTGGCGCTCTGCGCGACGGTGCCGTCGGCGTTGCGGCTGTGGGTGGTGGTGGCGTCCTTCACCGACTTGATGGTGCCGGCCAGGTTGCTGCCGGCGCTCGCCGGGTAGAACTCGAACTCGACCGAGCCCACCAGATGGCTGGCATCGTAGGTGTCGGCGCCGCTGCCCGAGGCGCCGCTGCCCGTGGCGCTGTCGAAGACCTGCAGGATCCAGGCATTGGTGTTGTCGGTGCCGGCGGCGTCGGGCAGCACCGGCGTGAAGCGGTAGGTCAGGGTCTGGCTGCCGCCGAGCGCGTCGTAGTAGTCGATGCTGCTGACGAAGGCGTTCTCGTTCGGCGGCGGCGAGGCATAGGCGGTCTGGTCGGAGGGCAGGTTGAACCAGGCCTTCATCTGCGTCGTCGGCGAGGAGGCGACCGAGGTGTCGCTGACATTCACCGTGGTCAGGCTCTCCAGGTTGTTGTCCCCCAGATTGCCGGCCGGCAGGCCGTCGGCGCCGAGCCTGACGCCCTGCAGGTAGTAGCCGGCGGCATTGACCAGGTTGCCATTGGCGTCGGGGCGGAAGGAGCCGGCGCGGGTCGCCAGGTACTTGCCGGCGCTGTCGGCGCCCTCGTTGACCACCAGGAAGCCGTTGCCGTTCACCGCGATGTCGGTGTCGGTGCCGGTCGACTGCACCTGGCCCACCTTGCTGATCTCGACACGGTTCTGCGCCGCGGTGCCGGTCAGGGAGGCGGAGCCGTTGCTGCTGCCCTCGAGGACCAGGCTGGAGAACTGCGTGTCGACCCGCTTGTAGCCGACGGTCGAGCTGTTGGCGATGTTGTTGGAGATGCCGGCCAGCTTCTGCGCCTGGGCGTTCAGGCCGGAGGTGCTGGTGCGGAGTGCGTTGATGGCGGTCATCGGCGGTCCCTCTCAAGGCGGGCGTGACACGGGGAAGGCTGGCGGGCGCCAGCCGCTTCGGTTCGGGACCGGCGCCGGCCTTCTGCCGGCGGGCCGGAGGTCGCGCGGGGTTTCACCGCCGCGGCTCGGTGGAATGGCGCGCGGCGGCGCGCGCCGCCTCCACCGCATCGGCGCGCAGCACCGTCACGGCGATGCGGCGGTTGCGCGGATCGGCGGGCGCGCCGGGCAGCAGCGGCTCCATCGCCGCCTTGCCCTCGATGCGGAAGATGCGCGGCGCCGGCACGCCGGCGCGCTCCAGGGCGCGGCGGGCGCTGTTGGCGCGGTCGGTGGAGAGTTCCCAGTTGCCGTAGGCGCCGCGCTGGAAGCGGTCGGCATCGGTGTGGCCGGCCAGCACGACGGCGTTCGGCACGGTGGCCAGCACGCCGCCCACCACCTCCAGGATGCGGGCCAGGCGCGGCGTCGGCTCGGCGCCGCCAGGCTGGAACATGGCCGCGCCATCGCGGTCGAAGATCTGCAGCCGCAGGCCCTCCGGCGTCATCTCCAGCTGGATGTTCTGGGCCAGGTCGCGCAGCGCCTCGCCGGCCATCAGCCGCTCGATCTCGGCCTTCATCGCCTCGAAGCGCTGCCGCTCGATCGGGTCGCGGGCGCCGCCGGCGGCACTGGCGCCCTCCCGGGCGGCCTGCGCCATGGCCTGGGCGGCCGCGCCCTCGCCGGCGCTCTCGCCGCCCTCGCTGTCGCGGCGCAGTCCGCCATCCTCGACGCGGGTCAGCGCGTCCTGCCGCGAATCGCCCGCCGTCAGCACCGAGCGCCCGCCATCCAGCGCGCCATTGCCGGCCGGCAGGTCGAGGATGCTGGAGGCGGTGAAGAACTGCGCGATGCCCTCGCGCTGCGATTCGGTGGTGCTCGAGAGCAGCCACATCACCAGGAAGAAGGCCATCATCGCCGTGACGAAGTCGGCATAGGCGATCTTCCACTGGCCGCCATGCTCCTCCTCGTGCTCGCCATGATGGCGCTTCACGATGATCGGCCGTCTCAGGTGGTCGTCGGCGCTCATGCGGCGGTCCGGCCCGTCTGCTGGGAGAGGTCTCTCTCTACATCCATCGTTTTTCGCATTTCAAGTGCCGTGATCCCCCTCGCTGTGCCGCAGCGTCAGCTCGCCGCCGAGGCCCAGCCGCGCCAGCGCCGCGGCGAAGCCCTCCGACAGATCCGCCAGGAGCGGCCGGGGCAGGCGGGGCGCGGTCTCCATCACCGCGTCCAGCCGGCCCTGTTCCAGCCGCGCGCGCAGTTCGAGCCGCCCCGATGGCGGCAGGTCGAGTTGCAGGGCCAGGGCGATGCCGGCGCCCTTCAATGATTTTTCGCCGCGTCGCGGCGGCCGGTCGGGCCGCCAGAACAGCCGCAGCCAGGCCAGCCTCTCGCCCAGCAGCAGGGGCAGCTGCCGCCCCTGCCAGGGCGCCGCCTCGCCCAGCGCCGGCGGCGGCGGCGGCGGCGCGTCCAGCTGCCAGGCCAGCAGCGCCGGCGCCAGGCCGAGCGCCGCGGCCAGCGCCTCGATCCGCTCCGGCCCGAGCCAGAGGCGGGCCTCGCCGCGCATCAGCCCGAGCGCCAGCGGCAGGGCCAGGCCCGCCTCCGGCCCGGGCAGCAGGCCGGCCAGCCCCGCCGCGCGCAGCGCCGCCGCGTCCAGGCCCGGCAGCTCGGCCGGCCCGGGCAGCGTGGCCGCGCCGCCCACCGGCGGCACCGCGCTCAGCGCGCGCGCCGCGGCGGCATAGCCCGCCCCCGCCTCGCGCGCGCCGGCGGCCACCGGCGCGACCGGGGTCAGCCGGCCGCCCATCAGCCGGCCTCGCCCACCTCATCCTCGTCCAGGATGAAGATGCGGCCCTCATCGGCCAGGCGCTTGGCGATGGTGATGATGTCGGCCTGCGCGTCCTCCACCGTCTTGCGCCGCTGCGAGGGCATGTTCTCGATCTCGTCGCGCATCATGGTGGCGGCGCGCTCGGACATGCTGCCGAGGAACAGCTCGCGCAGCTCCGGGCTGGCGGCGGTGAGCGCGATCTGCAGCTTGTCGGCCGGGCATTCGGCGACCAGGGTGGCGAAGGTCGTGCGGTCGACGCGGATCAGGTCGTCGAAGGTGAACATGATGCGCTTGATGCGCGCCGCCGCGTGCGGCTCGCGCGCCTCGATCTGGCGCATCAGGTTCTCGACCAGTCCCTTGTCGGCGCGGTTCATGATCTCGGCCACGATCTGCGAGCTGTCGCGCTCGTAGCTGCGGCTGAGATTGGTGATGAACTCGCGCTGCAGCGTCTGCTCGATGTCCTGCAGCACACCCTTCTGGATGCTGTCCATCCGCACCATGCGCAGGATGATCTCGTCCACCGAGGGCTTGGGCAGCAGCGCCAGCACCCGCGCCGCGTGCTGCGCCGGCAGCTTGGCGAGGATGACGGCGGCGGTCTGCGCCAGCTCGGTGCGCAGATAGGTGGCCAGCACCTCGGGCGAGATATTGGCCAGCTTCTCCCACATGGTCTTGCCCTCGGGGCCGCGGATCTCGTCCATGATCTCGCTGACCTTCTCGTTGGGCAGCAGCCGGCGCAGCAGCCGCTCGGTGGTCTCGGCGGTGCCGATCACCGTGCCGGTGCGGCCGACCTCGTTGCGGAAGCGCGTGATGACGCGCTCGACATGGTCGATATCGACCTTGCCGAGATTGGCCATGGCGCGGCTGACGCGGCGGATCTCGTTCTCCTCCAGCCGGTCGAACAGGCTCTGGATGCGGGTCTCGTCGAGCGCCATGAACAGCACCGCGACATCGGCCAGCGGATCGGCCTTGCTCTCGGCGACGCGCACCGCGCGGCGGGATTCGGGGGCTTTCATCGGGCGGGACTCCGCGGCGGGCTGGGCGGGGGCGGGGCGTACGGGGTCGCGGCGGGCAGGGGCAGAGGCAGGGGCAGGGGCAGGGCGAGCAGCGGCCGCAGCAGCGCCGCCAGCACCGGCAGGATCTCGGGCGGCGGCAGGCCGGCCGGCGGCGGGGCCGGCAGGGCGCGGACCAGCCGCTCGGCGGCATCGGCCTCGGGCGGCGGCACGGCGCCGCGCGCCGCGGCCAGCGCCGCCAGCCTGTCCAGCAGGGCGCCCGAGGGCGGCGGTCCGGCGGCCGCCTCGTGCCGCAGCGCGCGGGCCAGGGCGCGGCGCCGCCGGGGGCGGGGCCGGGGGTCGGAGGGGGGCGCGCTCACGCGGTGAAGCTCCGCGCCAGGGCGCCGGCCACCAGCGACCAGCCATCGACCAGCACGAAGAAGATCAGCTTGAAGGGCAGGCTGATCACCACCGGCGGCAGCATCATCATGCCCATGCCCATCAGCACCGCGCTGATGGCGATGTCGATGGCCAGGAAGGGCAGGAAGAGCAGGAAGCCGATCTGGAAGGCCTTGTTCAGCTCGGAGATGATGAAGGCGGCGGCCAGGATGTGCAGCGGCACGCCGTGGCGCGGCGCGGCGCCCGTGGTCCCGCCCTCGGCCGCGCCCGAGGCCCGGCCTTCGGGCGGCTGCCACTTGGCGATGTCGATGAACAGCGCCAGGTCGCGCTCCCGCACATTCGCCTCCATGAAGCCGCGGAAGGGCAGGATGGCGCGCTCGGCGGCCATCTCCTCGGTGATGCTGCCCTCGATCAGCGGCCGCGCCGCCTCGCTCCAGGCGCGCTCCAGCACCGGCGCCATGACGAAGGCGGAGAGGAACATCGCCAGGCTGACGATCACCGTGTTGGGCGGCGACTGCTGCAGGCCGAGGGCGGTGCGCAGCATCGACAGCACGACGACGATGCGGGTGAAGGAGGTGGCGACCACCAGCAGCCCCGGCGCCAGGGCCAGCAGGGTGGTGGCGACGATCAGCCCGACGATGTTGGTGGTCAGGCTCTGCCCGCCGCTGGCCACCGCCTGGCCGCTGAGGGTGCCCGCCGGGGCGCCGAGGCTGAGCGAGACGCTCTGCGCCAGGACGGGCGCGGCGAGCAGCAGCAGCGGCAGCGCCAGGAGGGCGGCGCGGCCGGCGCGGCGGCGGCCCGCCGCGGCCGGGGCGGGAAGGGGGAGCGGCATTCTGCGCGCCTCCGGGAAAAGGGGTTCAGCTCGCCGCGGAGACAATCTCGGTGATCGAGATCGACAGCCGGCCGTCATCGGTGATCTGGATCTCGCCGCGCGCGATCAGCCGCTCATTGGCCATCAGGTCGACCGGCTCGCCGACCTTGCGGTCGAACTCGATCACCGAGCCGCGGCTCAGGTTGAACAGGGCGGCCATCGGCAGCCGCTTGCTGCCCAGCACCACCTGCACGCTCACCGGGATGTCCATGATGCGCGGCTTGCGCTCGGTCAGGAAAGGGTTCTCGGAAGAGGCGCTGTCGCTCATCGCTTGGTCTCCTGTGGCGGATCGCCGGGCAGGGCGGGGGGGGTGGAGGGCGCGCCGAGCAGGGCGCCGATCCGGGCCAGCAGCTGCTCCGGCGCGAAGGTCAGCCCGCCCTGGTCCCAGGCGGCCTCGGCGGCGCCGGGGGGCAGGGTTTCGTCGGGCAGCAGGCGCAGCCGCCCGGCGCCGGGCAGGCCCTCGGCCTGCGCCGCCGCCAGGGTGGCGGGATGCGCCCGCAGCGTGATCCCGGCCTCGGGCCGCAGGCGCAGCGCCTCGGCCGCCAGGGCGACGATCTCGCCGCCCATGGCGCGGGCCAGAAGGGTGGGGAAAAGGGTCTCCAGCGCCGCCGCCAGCGCGGCGCGCAGGGCGGCGTCGAGCCGGTGCCGCTCGGCCTCGCCCGCCGCCAGCAGCGCCTCGAAGGCCTGGGCGGCGGCGGCGGCGCCGGTCTGGCCGCGCCGGACGAGCTCGGCCTGCATCGCCCGCTCGGCCTCGGCCCGGCCGGCCAGCGCGCCCTCGGCGCGGCCGCGCGTCAGCCCCTCCTCCAGCCCGGCCAGGCGGCCGGCCTCGTGGGCGCGGGCGCGCAGCCGCTCCTCGGCGGCGATGCGCGCCGCCAGCGTGCCGTCCGCGCCGGCCTGCAGGGTGCTCAGCGAGGGCGGGTGGAAGGGCCGCGCCGCGCTCATGCCGGCGAGCCTTCCTCGATCCAGCTGCGCACCACGGCCAGCGCCTCCTCCGGCCGGTGGTCGATGATCTCCTGCAGCGCGTTCAGCGAGGAGAGGCGGATCTGGATGTCCTGGCCGACGGTCGCGATGGCGTCGTCCATGCTCTCGGCCGCCGCGGCGGCGGCGGCGGCCTCGGCGGCGAGCCGGGCGGCGGTGCGGCGGCGCTGGCCGCGGCGGCGCAGCAGCAGCCCGCCGCCCGCGGCGGCGAGGGCACCGGCGCCGAGCAGCGC
Organism: Pseudoxanthomonas suwonensis; assembly: GCA_003240695.1. Lineage (GTDB taxonomy): Bacteria > Pseudomonadota > Gammaproteobacteria > Xanthomonadales > Xanthomonadaceae > Pseudoxanthomonas_B > Pseudoxanthomonas_B suwonensis_A. The sequence continues at coordinate 20,428 of QFNC01000032.1, forward strand.
CCAGTGCGCGGCGCCCAGCGGCGCGCCGCCCGTCTCGGCGCTGGCCAGCGTGCCGGCCGCCTCGCCGGGCAGGAAGCGCAGCGTGTCGACCGTCACCAGATCGCCGCGCGCCGGGTTGAAGCCGACCGCCGAGCGGACCAGCGCGGCGAGCCGCTCCAGCTCCTCCTTCGGACGCGGCTGCGGCTGGCCTTCCGCGTCCAGCGCGGTGTCGACCACCACGGCGACGCTGAGCCGCTTGACCGCGCCGGGCTCGCGCGTGGTCTCCTCGATCTTCGAGGAGATCTCGAAATTCACCGTCTCGCTGTTGCGCTGGTTGCTGGTGGCGCTGCGCGTGGCGGTGTTGTTGACCTGCTGGTTGGGCAGGTTCTGGCCGACCGTCACCGGCGCCTGGCCACGGCCGTCCTCGCTCGATTCCTGCTCGGTCTGGCTCTGCCGGCCGCGCTCCACCTGGCCGAGCGGGTCGAAGGTCTCGGCGCGGGCGACGACGCGGGCGCCGTCGATCTCGACGGCGGCGACGGCGCGCACCTTGCCGCGGCCGAGGATCGGCTCCAGCAGGTCGAGCACCGCCTTCTGCAGCGCCTGCTCCTGCGCCGCCCGCATCTCGCCGATGCGGCCGGCGGCGGCGCCGAGGCCGCCATCGGCGGCCAGCACCACGCCGGCGGGATCGACCACCGAGACATCCTCCTGCCGCAGCCGCGGCACGGCGCCCGAGACCAGCAGCCGGATCGCCGCCGCCTGGGCGGCGCCGAGGCGCTGCCCGGCCGAGGTGGTGACGGTGACGGAGGCGGTCGGCGCCGGCGCGTCGCGCGAGAAGCTCTCGCGCTCGGGCAGCACGACATGGACGCGGGCGCTGCGCACGCCCTGCATGGCGACGATGGTGCGCGCCAGCTCGCCCTCCAGCGCGCGCAGCCGCTGCACCCGCTGCATGAAGGAGGTCATCTGCATCGGGCTCGCCTGGTCGAGCAGCTCGTAGCCGGCGCCGCCCTGGCGGGGCAGGCCCTCGGCCGCGAGCTGCATGCGCAGCCGCGCGACCTGCTCGGCGGGGACGAGGATGCTGCCATCGCCGCGCGCCTCGACCGGGATCTTCAGCTCCTCGAGGCGGGCGGCGATGCGGCCGGCATCGGCCGCCTCCAGCCCGGCATAGAGCAGGCCGTGCGGCGCCTGGGCGGAGCGGGCCACCAGAAGCACGGCCAGCAGGGCGGCCAGGCCCACGGCGACCATGGCGCCGATTTTCGCGGGGCCCAGCCGGGCCAGGCCCTGGCCCAGCCCGCTCAGATCGAAACCGGATCCGAGGGTGCGGATTTGCTGCATCGACCTTCTCTCGTCCCTTCTCGACCGGCCCGGGGCCGGCGCCGTGGCGCCGGGACGCGGAGGGCCGCGGCATCCAGTTCCTGTCTCCCGCCGGCCAGACCTTCCGCCGCGTCCGCCCACGGGCCTGACGGGGGGCGGGCAAGTTCGGCTTCCGGTGTTTTTAGCATGGCATGCGAGAACGTGTCGGTTTATATCTGCGGTCGCTCCGCTTGTCGCGCGAAAAATCAATGCCGCCAGGAGATGCCTCGCCCATGTCCGCCTCTGCCGCCGAGAATGATGCGAAAAAATCCGATAAGCCGCCGCGCCCGGCCTCAGGAGGCAAGCGGCGCGGCCGGTTGTTGCTGGTGCCTCTGCTGCTGCTGCCGGTGCTGGGTGGCGGCCTGGCCGGCGCCTGGTTCCTGATGCCGGGCGCAGCGGAGACGATGCGAAATATGGTTGTGGGCTCGGCCGCCACGCCGGCCGCGCCGCCCCCGGCCCGCCCCGCCTTCCTCGAATTCCCCGAGATGACGCTGACCCTGCCGAATGCCGGCCGGCCGCGCCAGCTGCGGCTCAAGCTCGCCGTCGAACTCGCCGGCGATCCGGCCGAGCTGCAGCCCGAGCTGCTCAGTCCGCGCGTCTATGACGGGCTGGTGCTCTATCTGCGCACGCTGCGCGACGGCGAGACCGAGGGCGCCCTGGCCATGGACCGGCTGCGCGGCGACCTGCACCGCCGGCTGGAGCTGATGCTGGGCGCGGGCCGGGTGCGCGACGTGCTGATCACCGGCTTCGTGGTCGCCTGAGCCGTGAGCGGGAGCGCGAACACGCCGGACGGCCAGGAGCCCGCCGTCGATCCGATGGGCGATCCGATGGGCGATCCGATGGGCGATCCGATGGCCGATTGGGGCGCCGCCGGCATGGCCATGGGCCAGGGCGACATCGACAGCCTGTTCGGCGGCCCGGAGCCCGCGGCCGAGCCGGAGCCGCCGCGGCGCGGGCTGGAGGCGCTGGTCGGCGGCGCGGTGCGCTACGAGAAGCTGCCGATGCTGGAGATCGTCGTCGACCGGCTGGCCCGGCTGATGACCAGCTCCAGCCGCAAGTTCACCGCCGACAACGCCGATGTGGTGATCGACCGCATCCGCCCCGTGCGCGTCGGCGCCTTCCTCGACACTATCACCCTGCCGGCGCTGATCGGCGTCATCCGCATCGAGGAATGGGACGGCTACTGCCTGGCCGCGCTCGATTCGCGGCTGATCGGCTCGATCGTCGACATCCTGCTGGGCGGCCGGCGCAACGCGCTGCAGCCGATCGAGGGCCGGCCCTACACGCCGATCGAGCGCACCTTCGTCGAGAAGTTCGTCTCCATCGTGGCGCAGGACATGAGCCGCGCCTTCGAGGCCGTCTCGCCCGCCACCTTCGCGCTGGAGCGCTTCGAGATCACGCCGGGCTATGCGCTGATCACCAAGCCGACCGCGGCGGCGCTGACCTTCCGCGCCGAGATCACCATGGAGGGGCGCGGCGGCTACATCGATTTCCTGCTGCCCTATGCCGCGATCGACCCGGTGCGCGACCTGCTGAGCCAGGAGGTGCTGGGCAAGAAGCAGGGCGGCGACACCATCTGGCGCAGCCATCTGGCCGAGGAGCTGCCGCGCGCGCCGCTCGAGCTGACCGCGGTGATCGAGCGCCGCGTGCTGCCCTTCGCCGAGATTGCCGCCTGGCAGCCCGGCGCGGTGCTGGCGCTCGACCGCCGGCAGGACGAGGCCATCGAGGTGTTCTGCCAGGGGCTGATGGTCTGCCGCGCCACCATGGCCGCGCGCGACGAGCGCGTGGTGCTGCATGTCGAGGATTGCGTGATCGAGAAGGGCTGGCCGGGCGACCTCTCGCTCGCCGCGGCGGCCCAGGACGGGCGAGGAGAATCCCCATCATGACGCTGACCGAAATCCTGGATGCCTCCGGCCTGGCGGTGCTGGCCGCGCAGGGCGGCTGGATCCTGCTGCTCTACCGCCGCATGGGCCGGCTGCGCGCCGCGCTCGAGGGGGCGGGCGCGGTGGTGGCCCAGCTCGATGCCGCCTCGCGGCGGCTCGATGGCGCCTCCGGCGGCCTGGTGCAGACGGTGCGCGACGGCATCGCCGAGGTCGACAGCAAGATCACCGCCTGCCGCCGGCTGTCGCAGGAGCTGGGCTCGGCCTCGCGCCAGGCGGAGGAGGTGGCGGCGCGGCTCGACCAGGCGCTGCGGCAGAACCGCCGCCTGCAGACCGCCCGCGCCGCCGCGCCGCCGCGCGAACTGGTCGAGCCGCTGGGCCTGGCGGAACGGCTCTCCGCCCGCCCGCACCGCCCCGCCCCGCCGCTCGCCGCGCCCTTCGGCGCGCCGGCGCCGCGCCTGGTCGAGATGCTGACCGAGGCGCCCGCCGCCGGGGAGGGCCC
>QFNC01000080.1 GCA_003240695.1 Pseudoxanthomonas suwonensis
CACCAGGAGACGTGGCAGAGCGGCCGAATGCGCTCCCCTGCTAAGGGAGTAGGTGGTGAGAAACCGCCTCGGAGGTTCAAATCCTCTCGTCTCCGCCCATTGCCAGGGCCCCGGCGATCCGTGCCGGGGCCCTCGTCGTCCGCCGCGCGGCTGAGCTCGCGTCCCGACGGTCGCGCCGTCGAGCAGACGCGACGGCGTGGTCGCGGTCAGACCGTCGGACCGCTGTCCGTGATCACGGGGAAAGCCGGATCCCGCGGCGGGGATGGGTGCGGATCCCGCAGCAGTTCCCAGTGCTTCCCGGTGCGGAGGCGAGAGGACAACTCGTGCAGTGAGGCCTCGAGCGCGGCGCGGGCCGCGGCTGCATCGCCGTCCTCCAGCGCGTTCAGCAGGGAGGCGTGGGGGCCCGGGAGGTCGGCGGCGATGCCGAACCCCGCCGGGTCGCAGAACGAGCCGAGGCGGGTGAGGATCATGATCGTCCCCATTGCGTCGATCAGGAACCGGTTACCGGTCGCTTCGGCGATCATCTGGTGCAGGGCGAGATCTGCCGAGCCGGCCGCCAGCAGGTCGCCGGCGGAGAGGGAGGAGGACAGCTCCTCGAGAGCGCGACGGGCGGGATCCAGCAGAGCGGCCGCGGCATCGTCGTCCCCCTGCTCCCGCAGGGCGCGCACACGCTGCGCCACCGTGGAGACGGCCTCCAGTTCGACAGCGCGACGGTAGTCGAGCAGGTCGAGCAGGGCGGGCGGATCGAGCTCGGTGACGAACAGGCCTCGCCCACGAAACTGGGTGAGCAGGCCATCGCGCACCAGGCGCTGGCAGGCCTCCCGCAGTGAGGAGCGCGAGATGCCCATCTGCGAGGACACCTGCACTTCGGGGACCGAGTCGCCCGGGCGCAGGGTGCCCTCGAAGATGGCTCTTCGCAGTTCGACCTCGGCCTGGTCGATGATTGAGGGGCGGCGGAGGGACTGCACGGCGGGGGCCGGCTGACTTGTGCCGCGGGGGGTGTCGATCTCCATCGCTCTCCTCTCCTCAGTCCTGGGGCTCGGTCGGTGGTGCGGCTGATCATGCGGGCAGTCGGGGCGCTCCCCGCCGTTAGCGCACGCCGCGACATCCTAGCCCTGCCACCTCGTCGTCCACAGTGGCGATGCGGCCGGAGGCCATTGTGGTGCGGCGCAGCGATCGGCTGCGGCGGAGGTGGGCTTCGCCACGTCGATGTCACGAGGCGATCACGAAAACGCCGCAGCGGTGGACTCCTTCCTCCTGCGGAGTAACGTGACAGCGTTCCGAAAGCCCGACATCGGATTGTCCGACAATCCGGGAGAGCTGTGGGCGTGCGGCGGGGTGGGTGCAGGAGATCCCCCCTGCCACTCTGCAGCCCCGATCCGAAGGAGAGAGTCATGCACGATCGCCGAACGTTCTTCCGCGGCAGCGGCCTGGTCCTGTCCGCGGCCGCACTCGGCGGCCTTGCGGCCTGCAGCCGCACCGATACCGGAGCAGGCGGCGACAGCACGGGCGGTGGTGACGCCGATGCCGGCGGTAGCCTGCTCGAGCAGCTGCGTGAGGCCGGGGAGATCACCGTCGGCTTCGCGGGCGAGGCTCCTTACAGCTTCGAGGATGGCGGGGAGCTCACCGGTGCCACCGTGGCGCTGCACAAGGAGATCTTCGGTGAGCTCGGCATCGAGAAGGTGACCGGGGTCAACACGGAGTGGGGATCGCTGATCCCGGGGCTGAACGCGAACCGTTTCGATGCCATCAGCGCCGGCATGTCTATCCTCCCGGATCGCTGTGCGGAGGCCTCGTTCAGCGAGCCCGAGTTCCAGTACACGACCGCGCTGATGGTTCCGGCCGGCAACCCCGAGGGCCTGGAGAACATGCAGTCCTTCGTGGACTCCGGCCTGACGGTCGCCACCATGACGGGCGCCATCGAGAGCGACTACGCCGAGCAGCTCGGCCTGGACAGCATCCAGGTGGGCGGGCCCCAGGACGGTGTCGACGCCGTCAACGGTGGCCGGGCGGACGCGTTCGCGCTGACCGGCATCTCCCTGAACTGGCTGGCCGAGAACTCGAATGTGGACGTGGAGGTCACCGAGTCCTTCGTGGCCGAGATCGACGGCGTCAAGCAGTACGGTGCCGGCGCCACGGTGTTCCGTGATGAGAGCACCGATCTGCTGGAGGCCTACAACGAGGTCCTGGCCGATATCATCTCCGACCCGGAGCGCTACCTCTCGATCGTCGGCGAGTTCGGCTTCACCGAGGCCGAGCTGCCCGGTGAGCAGATGACCACCGAGCTGCTGTGCGAGGGCGACCTGTCTCTCCTGCAGTGATCGATCGATTCTTGAGCGTCCGCCCCGGGGCATCATGCCCCGGGGCGAGTCGTGGAGGTGATCCATGGACTGGTTGACCACGAACACCGAGGAGCTGATCGGGCGGCTGCCGCTCTTCGTCGACGGCATCAAGGTCACGCTGCTGTTGACCGTCCTGGGCTCGGCTGGAGCGTTCCTGCTGTCGATCGTGCTGGGACTGGCCGGCTCTGCGAAGAACGCGATCGTGCGGGTGTCCTCCCGCGTCGTGGTCGAGTTCTTCCGCGGAACCTCGCTGCTGGTGCAGCTGTTCTGGCTGTTTTTCGTACTGCCTTTGTTCGGGTGGCAGCTCGATGCGCTGGCCTGCGGCGTGCTGGCTCTGGCGCTGAACTACGGTGCCTACGGCGCCGAGGTGGTGCGCGGCTCGATCGCGTCGGTCCCCAAGGGACAGCACGAGGCGATCAGTGCGCTGAGCCTCTCCCCGGTGCGGGGCATGTACCGGATCATCTTCCCGCAAGCGTGGGCGCTGATGATCCCCTCTTTGACCAATCTGCTGATCCAGCTGCTGAAGGGCACCGCGATCGTCTCGTTCATCACCCTGCAGGACCTCTACTTCCAGATCGAGCAGCTGCGCCGCATCACCGGTACCTGGTACGCCTTCCTGATCGGGCTGGGCGTGTACTACGTCATCGCCTACGCGCTGACCCTGGGCATGAACGCCCTGGAGATCCGGGCCAAGCACCGGCTGGGCGTTGGCCCCAGCCTGCGTGACTCCGCCCGCAGCCTGCTGCGTCCGGTGGACGTCGTTCCGACCGAGGGCAAGGTGACGGCATGACCTGGAACTGGGACCACGCCTGGGCAGCCCTCCCGCTGCTGCTCGACGGCTTCAAGATCACTCTGCTGGCCACGGTGCTGGGAACACTGATCGCGGCGATCCTGGGTCTGCTGCTGGCCGTCGCGCAGCGTGTGCTGCCGCGTGTGCTGAGCGCCCCGCTGATGGCGGTGGCCGGCTTCATCCGGATGACCCCGCTGGTGGTGCAGCTGGTCTTCGCGAACCTGGTGTTCTCGCAGTTCAGCGCACTTACGGTGGGCATCGTGGTGCTCGGACTGCACTACATGACCTACATGGCCGAGGTGTACCGCGCCGGGATCGACTCGGTCGCCAAGGGCCAGTGGGAGGCAGCCACCGCTCTGTCGCTGCCCAGGCTGCGCACCTGGCGGGCCGTGGTGATCCCGCAGGCCATCAGGGCGACTCTGCCCGCCCTGGGCAACTACGCGATCTCCATGTTCAAGGAGACCCCGTTCCTGTTCGCGATCTCCGTGGTGGAGATGGTGACCCAGGCTCAGCAGTACGGGGCCGGCACGTTCCGCTACCTGGAGGCGTTCACCCTGGCAGGCATCATCTTCCTGCTCGCCAGCTACCCCACCTCGGTTCTGCTGCGCAAGCTCGAGACCCGACTCGCCTACTGACGGCCGCGCTTCGCGGCTCCCCGCACGGGGCCGCGGAGCGCCACCTCCTCTTCCTCATTCATCCACGCACTGGAGGCCACCGTGTCCACTGCCGCATCCACCCCCTCGGACGGTTCCGCGTCCTCGGACGCATCTGCACCGACGGACGCATTCGCGCCGTCGGACTCATCGATGCAATCGCCATCGGGCGAAGGCACCCCCACCATCGAGTTCCGCGACGTGCTCAAGAAGTTCGGCGACCACACCGTGCTGGAGAACCTGAACTTCTCGGTGGCCCCGGGGGAGCGCGTGACGCTGATCGGGCCCAGCGGCTCGGGCAAGACCACGATCCTGCGCCTGGCGATGACTCTGGAGGAGCTCACCGGTGGCTACATCTTCATCGACGGTGAGCCGCTGTCCTATGCCGAGGTCGACGGAAAGCGCACGAGGCTCAGCGACAAGCAGCGCCGCGCCAACACGCAGAAGATCGGGATGGTCTTCCAGCAGTTCAACCTGTTCCCGAACATGACGGTGCTCGAGAACATCATCGAGGCGCCCATGCACGTGCTGGGACGATCCAAGGACGAGGCCGTCTCCCAGGCCGAGACTCTCCTGGAGCGGGTGGGACTGGTCGGGAAGAACGATGCGCGGCCCACACAGCTGTCCGGCGGTCAGCAGCAGCGAGTCGCGATCGCGCGGGCCCTGGCACTGGACCCGGAGGTCCTGCTGCTGGACGAGGTGACCTCGGCGCTGGACCCGGAGCTCGTGGGGGAAGTGCTCAGCGTGCTGAGGGACATCGCCGAGAGCACCGACATCACCATGCTGATCGTCACCCACGAGATGCAGTTCGCGCGCGAGGTGTCCCAGCGCGTGATGATGTTCGACAACGGGCGCATCATCGAGGAAGCATCCCCCGAGCAGATGTTCACCGACCCGCAGCACAAGCGCACCCAGGACTTCCTGCGCGCCGTTCTGTGAGCCGGTACTCGGGCGCCCCGGGGACCTCCCTGCCGCCGGGCGGTAGTCTGGTCCCGTTCATCCCGCGCCGTGGCGGTCGCCTTCGACGTCGGTGACCGCTCTGCGGCGCCGTCC
>QFNC01000081.1 GCA_003240695.1 Pseudoxanthomonas suwonensis
GAAAGACGAGATTTCGTGGCGCCTTGTCGGGCCTGTGACGGAATCCAAAAGTGGTATTTCTCCCATCATTCCAGCGAAGTTGTCGTTGATGAAAGATTCGTCTGAAGAAGAGCAGAAGCATCTGCATTCTGTCCGATCGGCCCCGTGCAATTGGCCATACGGGTTGATTGTGAGTTGACTTTGACGATCACCGAACCGAAGGAAACAGAAACGATGGCTGCATGTAATGCACGGGTGGAAAAAGTACACATTCGTTAGCGCGATGGTTGCCTTGCTGCTCCAGGCTGCTTGCTCGGCACAGACACCGGCAACCTCGTCATCATCGCCTTCTGGCAGCGGCCGTGCTTTGACGACCGCGACACAATCCGCAAGCAGCAGTGGACTACGGGTGGGCGAATACGTCACAGAGAAAGGATGGGGCCATCTTCGACTTGCCAATAAGCAGGGCGGCCTGATATTCTCCATCGAGTCGGTGACTGGCGAAGACATGTGCACGCTGGATGGCGTGATACGGAATGGACAAGGCGTTGTGACCGACGATATGGGTACGTCCACATGCATCGTAGATTTTGTAGAAGACGACTCGGGAATCGACGTGTCCGCGCGCACACCAGCGGAGTGCAAGCATTTCTGTGGATACAACGGTGAGTTCGAGGCCAAGTACCTAGATGTCAAGGCCGGTTGCGGTAGGAGTGCCATCCAGCAGACACGTGACTCTTTCAAGCTGCTCTATGACAGCAAAAACTACAAGCCCGCACTGGAAGCATTGTCGCCGGTGTTGGCCGACTGCCTGCCGACATTGGACTGGGAAGAAGAAGGTGGCATTCGAAATGATCTTGCCATTGCCCAGTACAGGAGTGGTCTGCATGAGCAGTGTCTGGCAACCCTCGCACCGTACGCAGAAGATGCCGGAAAAGACGATGATGCGGTGGTGGATGGATGGTCACCGGCGCTTGCCAACAGGTACCTATCGATCGTCAAGGCGGCCAGGACGAACATCGCCCTGTGTGGCAGGGATGTCGAGAGTCCAGGCAGCGGATCATTTACTGGAACATGGGAATATGGAAAAAAATGCGGCTTCGGGCACTTTGTAACCATTTCCTTGAAACAGTCTGGCGATTCCGTATCCGGAACCTGGAGTGAAGGGACGATGGTCAAAGGATCCGATGGCCAATTGACTGGAAAATTGCGTGGAAACAGACTCTATGCCCGCTACTGTGGCCACGACGAAGCATCAGGCTACTCGCTCTGTCCGGAGTTCGATGCAGAATCGGACTATTTCGTGCGGCAAGGCAGTTCCTTGACGCGGTTCCAGAAATTCGGGCATGATTATCGAAAGGACATTGTCTTGTACCGACAAGAAAATCGAGATATGGCGCGGATAGATGGTGAAAAGTGCCAAAATGAAGCAATGCAGGAGAGAAAAAATGATTGATAATATTGGTCAAGAGGAAGCAGTACAGCCTGGATTAACAGACAATGAATTAAGCAAGGTCTGATAAAAGCGCTCTGATGCTTGGATTTCAGCGCCAAGGCGCCTGATCGATCTGGATGTGATCACTTTTGCGCCATTTCTGGCGGTTTTCGGCGGGTTTCCCCGTCCACCAGGCGGATTTACCCCGCCGGCAGCAACAAGCGTCGTCGCGCCATCCACAGGTTCGACAACGCGAACAACGCCAGCACCTGCGCCGCGTTCTTCGCCAAGCCGCGGTAGCGCATAGGGCTGCCAACCGTGACGGCCCATCTTCGGATAGTGCGGCGCGATCAGCTTCAGCAGCGCATTCCACGGCACCACCTGCTCCATCTCCGCCAGGAAGATCTGCTTGCGGGTCCGCTTGCGCTGGCCCTGGCCTCCGGCATCACCGAACGTCAGTTGCATCGATCGTCATCCAATTCAGGTCGCGCTATTGTCACCCGCAACGGGGGAGTTGTTCAGACGTTCCCTAGCATGCTAGGTTGCCTCCAGTCTCCCGCTTGGCGATGCACATGGATGCCCACGTTCCCCGAACCGTCAGTCTGCTCGCGGCATTGGCCATCGCAGGCAGCAGCCTGAGCGCGTGCGCTGCCGGTGCCACGAAGCGAACAACTGGCGAACCCGCCAACTTCGAAGGTGTCTGGACGGCCAGGCAATGTGATTCACAAATTCCAGAACGGGAGTGCGGCGTATTTACGCTGTATCTGACTGAGCAGTTTGAGCGGATTTGTGGTCGGCATTTTGCAGCAACGCCAGGACTTGGCAAACTGGAGGAAAGTGATCCCGGGTCAGTGCTGGGCACCCACTCCGGAAACAAGGCCTTCCTGTTCGTGGCGAACAGTCGCACGGGTTCCAAGGAACTTGTCGTGGTAGAGCGCATTTCAAGTGACTTGAAATGGCATGTTGTTGGTCCTGTTGTATGAGGGGATCAGCCATGGGACAACATTATTCTGCAGAATGCGGCGTTGGAACGCGATACCAGCGAACATGTCGGTGCGGAAATGGAACAATTGCGGCAGGATTGTCGTTGGCCGGAGACGCGAACCGCGGAGCAGATGTGAAGCACATGTCGATCAGGATGAAATGGATTCGAACCGGATTCAACGGCTGCATTTTTCTGATACCGTTCATTCTGGCAGGTTGCGCATCTGCTTGTTGTGCTTCAGCTGCGTCGAACGGCGATTCGGTTCGTGACGCCGGGATGTCGATTCACGTTTTTCCGGATGAAGCGTCGTGGTCACTCCAGGCGAGAGCCATTGACGATTCGACGTATTCAATCCGGGTGATCGACGAAAATGGGAATAGCGTTCAGACCATCGGCGATCTGGTCTCCCGGCCACCCTTCACGACCAAGGACTTGCTCGATATCCGCGACTACAATGCTGATGGTCACCCGGATATTCTTGCAAGGACGATGCCCGTGTCGGCAAGTGCGATCACTGGAGGAGTCCTGTACATCTTCAAGCCTGCCGCCCGGCAGTTCGTCGAATCCGAGGGGATCGAGCCGGAGGGCGACATCACAGTCGAGCCAGATGGATGCATTTCAGTAGAGTATCGCAGCGACGCGATGAATTATCGCAAGGACCACTATTGCTGGAAAGACAGTCGGTGGGTATCTCAACAGACCATAAAGGATTGACTCGTGGCTTGGGGCCGTCGATTTAAGGAAATGCCGAACCGTTCCGGATCATTGCCTGTTCATCGCGTAGCCGGAGCATGGCTTGGCTTGGCGCGCACGAAGAAGCATGCTAGGTTGCCACCAGTCTCCCGCTTGGCGATGAACATGGATGCGCCCGTTTCCCGAACCGTCAGCCTGCTCGCGGCATTGGCCATCGCAAGCAGCAGCCTGAGCGCCTGTGCTGCGGGTGCCACGAAGCGAACAACTGGCGAACCGGCCAACTTTGAAGGTGTCTGGACGGGCAGAATGTGCAATCGACAAGCTCCGGAGCGGGAGTGCGGCGTGTTCACGCTGTATCTGGCCCAGGAGGCCGAGCGAATTTGTGGACGTTTCAAATCAACACCCTCATCAAGCACGCCCGATCAGGGCGTGATTGTTGGTGTGGCAGTGGGCTCGGCTATGCTGGTGACTTCGCGAAATGAATCCAGCACCGACGCCAACCTGATTCGACTTGATATGCGTGAAGGGCACATGCGTGGAACAGACATCGGTGCCATTCCGGGGGACGGTGGAACAAAGACCACAGGACGCACTGGCTCATTCGTCAAGGATGCATCTATGCCTTCCGGATTTGGCCGAAACTTGCGCGCAGACGAGCGGTGTGAATCCTATCTTGACGCAGCAGAAAACGGGCTTGTCGGCCGATGAAAACAGCTTATGAATTCGATTCACGCTTGCAGCGTAGCGGGGAATCCCGAACCAATCAGCTGAAAAAAAAGCCGCAACCTCGCAGACGATCAGCGTATTGGTATCGTTCTTCACGATCTGCGTGGCCTCCTGCATCGGAAGCATCGAGACGGCTCATGCGCAGCCTCGCAGCTTCAATGGCACATGGTGGGTAGAGTGGTGTGGGGAGCGCTCCGGGGTCCAGTGCGGTTATTATCGTATCCGGTTGGAACAGGATCGGGATCGGATTTGCGGCAGCTACGAGAGTGCCTTATCCGACTTGCGTCGGGTTGATTACGGAATGATCATCGGAACGGACATCGACGGAACGGGCGTGATCGCTGTACGCAGCCATCAGGGGGGGGCAGCCGTGCTGGCTCGCATTCGGATGATGCCGAGCGGACTGCATTGGCAGGCAATCGAAGAGATGCGCATGGGAACGGAGGATCATGCAGGGATCATCGCCGTTGATAGTGTCTTGACGACACAGGCAGGCAGCGCCAATTCGGACAAGCATCACGATCGGCGCGCCCTGCGCGAGACATGCTGCGAACAGCATCTTGCCGCGCACGAAGAAGCATGCTAGGTTGCTCCCAATTTCACGCTTGGCAATGCACATGGATGCCTCCGTTCCCGGAATGATCAGCCTGCTCGCGGCATTGACCATCGCAGGCAGCAGCCTGACCGCCTGTGCTGCCGGTACCACGAAGCGAACAACTGGCGAACCGGTCAACTTTGAAGGTGTCTGGACGGCCAGACAGTGCGATCCAAGAGCTCCGGAGCGGGAATGCGGCATATTCACGCTTTACTTGATGCAAGACGGCGAGCGGATTTGTGGCGAACATTTTGTCGCAACGACGGGCTTGGCTCGACTTGATGAAGGTGAGCCAGGAACGGTTCTTGGACAGGCAAGGGGAAGCCATGCCGTTATCGTCATCAACAGTACGCGTAATGGAGTGCTTTATCTCGCAGACATGCAGCACACGAAAGACGAGATTTCGTGGCGCCTTGTCGGGCCT
>QFNC01000192.1 GCA_003240695.1 Pseudoxanthomonas suwonensis
GCCTTGAAGTCGGCCTGGTCGATGCTGCCGCGCAGCAGGTCAGCCGCCGCGGCGAGGTACTGCTCGAGCTCCGCCAGCGTCAGCGGATCGCTCCCGCCGATGGGGCGCAATGCCCGCGCTGCCGCGCGTGCCTCATCCTCGGTCATCCGTCTCCTATTTTTTGCTCCACCACGCGACAACGCAGCTACCGACTCAGCTCACGGCCGAGGGGACAACGTCCCCTGACTAGGCCCTCGTTGCGTCAGCACGCGGTGGGCGGTTCCGATCGACACGCCAGCGCTTCCGGCGATGCTGCGCAACGACTCTCCTCGATCTCTCCTCATCCTAATCTCGCGCTGCGTCTCGTCGCTAATGGTGCGTGGTCGGCCGTGGCTGCCTCCGTGTTCCCGCGCCGTCTGGATGCCGGCCCGGATGCGGGAGCTTTGGAGCTCTCGACGGAGTTGCCGGAGCTCGCGGATGTCAGCAAGAAGCTCCGAATCTCCGGTGTGCTCGCCCGCGGCGAGGCCCTTGAGGACCTTCACTGTGACTCCTCGATCAACGAGGTCCAGCAATGTCTCGAGCCCGTCGACCATGCTCGTGCTCAGGCTTCGTGCGTGGGTCACGGTGAGTGCATCGCCGTCGCCCACCTCCGTCACAGCAGCGAGGAGCCCGGGGCGGTTCTTGATCAGGCGTCGACGCGATGCTGTATCCTCGAAGAGACGCGAGCAGATCGGCTCGAGCACTTGCCGTTGCAATCTCGCGTCCTGGGGGTCTGCCCCGACCTGGACGAGTCCTATGAGCGCCATCAGCCCAAGCTCAGGTCGCTGCTGCGCAGTCGCAGCATGGCAGTGGGTGGGGGAGTGAGGTGCATAGGGTTTATTGAACACTCCTAGCCGGTCGGCAATGACGACCAAGTGGCCGTATTTACCTCCTGACCTGCGGAGACGTAATGCTCAGTTCATCGGTGCGTCGACCGGAAGGAACTGAGCTCACGGGTCCGAAACGCTCCAGAACACTCTGTGACCGCATCCAACCTCGGCGCGATCTTCCGCTCCGCGGCGGGCCTGGGCGTCGA
>QFNC01000082.1 GCA_003240695.1 Pseudoxanthomonas suwonensis
GCGCCCGGGGAGCCGGGCACGATCAGCAGCAGCAAGAAGCCCACCGACAGCACCGCCCCCACGATGGCGATCACCTTCGCCAGCTTGGTCCGTCCCGGCAACCAGCCGTCCTCCTCGGCGATCTTGAACGCCACCAGGCAGGTGACGAAGTAGGCCACGGTCACGCCCACCGAGGTCATGTCCACGATCCACAGCAGCGCCGAGCGGCCGAAGAACGGGGACGGGGAGGCGATCAGGATCGCTGCGGCCACCGCCACCACCGGAGTGCCGAAGCGGTGGCTGACCCGCCCCAGCACGGGCGGCAGCATCCGGGCCCGGCCCATGGTCATTAGGATCCGGCTGGCGGAGACGGTGAAGCCGTTCAGGCCGGTGATCACGCCCATCGTCACGGCGATCACCACCAGGGCGCGGCCCACCGGGCCCAGCATCGCCGCGATCGCATCGGCCGTGGCCCACACCGAGCCGTCGAAGGAGCCGCCCGCGTGCGAGACCGCCACCGAGGTCACCAGGATCATGGCCAGGTAGATGGCGCCGGACGCGAAGATGGCCGCGACGATCAGGCCCATCGCCTTCTTCGGGGAGAAGTCGAACTCACCGGCGGCCTGGGGCACGTTGTCGAAGCCCACGAAGGCCCACGGGGCGAACGCCACCATGATCGCGATGGCCGCGAACGGCGACACCTCGGTGGGGAAGCCCTGGTACAGCGGCACGGGATCGCTGAGGTACAGCACCGCGGTCCACACCAGGATCACGGCCACTGCGGCCATCATGATCACGCAGGCGTAGAACTGGAAGCGGCCCGAGAGCGCCGCACCGCTGGCGTTCAGCGCCCCCGCGATAACCATGGCCGCCAGGGCCACCACCACCTCGGGGGCGTGGATGTCCCACCCCGCGATCGTGTACAGGTAGCCGCGCTCCATGATCCCGGGGAACAGCTGCCGGAACACCAGGGTCATCGCCGAGGCGTTCAGGGCGATGATGCACGCGTAGGCGAGCGCCAGGAACCAGCCCACCACGAACGATGCGTACCGCCCGAAGGCGTGCAGGGTGAACGACAGTTCACCACCGGTCACCGGCAGGGCCCGGATCACCAGTCCGTAGGAGACGGCGATGATCGCCATCAGCACCGTGCCGATCGCGAAGCCGATCAGGGCGCCGGCGGTGCCGCCGTCGGTGAGCCATTCGGCCGGGAGGATGAACGCCCCCCAACCCACTGCGGAGCCCAGGGCGATCGCGAACACCCACGCGGGCTTCATGGTCCGTTCGAGCTTGCGGGTCTCGGCGTGCGCGGTGGCGCTGGCCGCGCCGGCAGGATGGGCAGGGGAAGGGCCGTCCGATGCGGACATGCGGGCTCCAGGAGTCCGGGGGCGTGTGAGTGGTGCCACATCGTAATCGGGCAGAACGTGCAGGTCGAATCCGCGAGACTGCCGTCAACGCTCCGGGGGAGCAGGAACGCCATGCCGGGGTGGCGCCTTGCGGGTGTCGAACTTCGTGCTGGCCAGCCGCCTCTCGGCCCAGGTGATCAGGTCGAGAACGTCGCCGGACACATACGCATGGCGCCCGGAGCCGATTGAGCGCCGCGTGAGGATCTCGGCGGTATGCAGTTCATCCAGCGCTCTCTGTGCGGCCACGCGGGACACCCCGTGGATGCGCTGTGCGGTATCAACGGTCAGCACTGGGGTGCCCACCAGGTCCGCCAGGATCAGAGCCGTCGCCGAATCACTGCGGAGTGCCCGCTGAGCTCCGCGCAGCTGGCGCGAGCCGGCCAGGCGCTCCGTCCACTCGTCGCGGATCTCCGCCAGTTCCGAGGAAAGCTGGGTCGCCTGTTCACTGGCGAGGAGAGTCACCTCGGCGAAGAAGGCGATCCACTCCTCCCGGCCACTGCGAGCAGTTCCTGTCGCACCGGCCTCCCGGAACGTCTGCAGCCCGTCGACATAGCGTTCACGAAGAGTGGAGAGGACAAGGCTGACAGGAAGGACTGAGTCCGGTGTGAGACCTCTCCTGGTGAGGACGGAGTGGATCAGCGCTCTCCCAACCCTGCCGTTTCCATCGGTGAACGGGTGGATGGTCTCGAACTGGGCATGGACCAGTGCCGCTTGGACGATCGGGGCATGGGAGGCGCCGTTCATGTAGTCCACGAGATCTCCCATCGTCGCCGCGACGCGATCCGGGGAGGGTGGAACGAAGTCCGCATCCATCGGATGCCAGTCCGAACCACCGATCCAGTTCTGGACGATACGGATCCCGTGATGGTGCGGTTCGTCGCGCAGCAGACTCCGATGCAGCTCGACAACATCGCCCACTGTCACCAGGGGCGCGTGAACGAGCCGGGTTGTCGCCTCGCGCACCAGGGTCATGTTGTTGGCGACCATCTGGGCCGGTGCACTGATCCCCTGCACGGCCTCCCGCTGTCCCAGCTCGGCAAGTGCGACCTGCCGCGCTGACGGGGCGATGCCTTCGATCCGGGAGGAGGCGATCGCCTCGGAGCGAAGCAGGAACCTCGAGATCGCCGGGAGATCATCACTGAGGCCGGACAGCGATCTCACGGCGGACTCAGCCTGCGCCAGGAGGTGCTCCGTCTCGCGTCCCAGGGTGAGCGGCGCCTGCACTAGGCGCTCCGGCACAAAGGCCATGAACGCCCCTGAGCGTCGATCGCGTCGCGGCACACCGGAGAGCACCGAGGACTGCCACTCCTGCTCTTCCCACGCGTTCACATAATCCCCATCCGGCTGCCGAGACCCATGGACTGCTCGGATAACTCTTATCCTTGCATCCCCGCGTGCTGGGGGACCACTTATCCGCTATCCGCATGACTCGGTGCTACTGCTGGCTCGTGGGGCGAACCGTTGTGACACAGCCTCGACTACCCCCGCAGGTACTCCCGAAGTGCCTCCCGGTGGTCCCTCACCGCGAAACCCGTGGCCTCGATCTTCGCCAGCTCCAGCACGGAGTTCCGAGGCCGCGGCGCGATGGTGCCATCGCCCTCGGCCTTCCCCTGAGCGGCGTAGTACTCGGCCGTGGGCACCGGGGTGACGCGGGCGCGGTCGTGGCCGGTCAGGGCGAACACCTCGGCGGCGATCGCGGCCCAGCTGAGCGGCTGGCCGCCCGCGGTCACGTTGTACACCCCGGGCTCCGGGTGCGCGGTGAGCAGGTGGTCGATGGCAGCGGCAAGATCACTGGTGAAGGTGAGGCGGCCGATCTGGTCATCCACCACCGTGGGGTCGATGCCCCGCTCGGCCAGGCTCGCCATGGTGCGCACGAAGTTGGTGCCCTCGCCGATCACCCAGCTGGTGCGCACGATGTAGTGGTCCGGCAGCGTGGCCACCAGCTGGTCGCCGGCGGCCTTCGTCTGCCCGTACACCCCCAGCGGGCTCAGAGCCTCAGCCTCGTCATGGCTCTCGCGGGCGCCGTCGAACACGTAGTCGCTGGAGACGTGCACCAGCGTGGCCCGCACCTGCCGAGCGGCCTCCACCAGGTGACGGACGCCGATGACGTTCACCGCCCAGGCGTCACGCCGCCCCTCTGGGGTCTCGGCTGTATCGACGGCGGTGTACGCCGAGGCATTGACGATCACCTGGTACGGGGAGAAGTCGAAGGCGGCCACGCTGTCGGCGCGTGCCAGATCGAGCCGGTCACGGTCCACCACGTCCACGTCGGCCCTGCCCTGCCAGCGGGTGGTGAGCGCGCGGCCCAGCTGACCGCCCCCACCCACCACCAGGGTGCGGCGCGGAGGCACCGGGGTGACGCCCGCCAGGCGCGGATGGGCGCGGTCCTTGGCGGACAGCTCCGCCTCGGCCAGCGGGATGGGCCACGGGATCGCCGCGGTCTCATCGGCCAGGTTCAGGAAGGTGTACTGCGACTGCGCGGACTCGGACCAGTGGTCGCTGACCAGGTACGTGTACGCCGCGGGCGCCTCGAGGGTCTGGAAGGCGTTGCCCACCCCTCGCGGCACGAAGATCGCGGTGTCGGGGGTGATCTCGTGCCAGTAGGTGGCGCCGAACGTCGGCCCCTCGCGCAGGTCCACCCAGGCGCCGAACACGCGCCCGGTGGCCACCGAGATGTACTTGTCCCACGGCTCGGCGTGGATACCGCGGGTGACGCCCACGGCCTGGTTGAAGGAGACGTTGTTCTGCACCGGCCCGAAGTCCGGCAGGCCGGCGGCGACCATCGTGGCGCGCTGCCAGTTCTCCTTGAACGAGCCTCGTGCGTCCCCGTGCAGGGGCAGGTCGATCACCAGCAGGCCGGGGACCGGGGTGGTGTGGACGGCCAGCTGCTTCGGGCCCGCAGGTGTCGCAGCGGTCATGTCGCCTCCCCCGCTCACTGGCCGGCCCTTGCGTACTTGGCCTCGGTGGCCTCCTTCTGGGGCCGCCACCAGGCCTCGTTGCTGCGGTACCAGTCCACCGTGGCGGCCAGGCCCTGCTCGAAGTCGCTGTAGGCGGGCTTCCAGCCCAGTTCCTCGCGCAGACGGGTGGAGTCGATCGCGTAGCGCAGGTCGTGACCGGGACGATCGGCCACATGGTCGTAGTCCCCGGCATCACGGCCCATGATCTGCAGCAGCAGCTCCACGACCTCCTTGTTGTTCTTCTCGCCGTCGGCGCCGATCAGGTAGGTCTCCCCGATCTGCCCGCGGTCCAAGATCGCCAGCACCGCGGAGGAGTGGTCATCGGCATGGATCCAGTCGCGCACATTGGCGCCGGCGCCGTACAGACGGGGCCGGATCCCGTCGATCAGGTTGGTGATCTGGCGGGGGATGAACTTCTCCACGTGCTGGCGGGGCCCGTAGTTGTTCGAGCAGTTGGAGAGGGTGGCCTGC
>QFNC01000008.1 GCA_003240695.1 Pseudoxanthomonas suwonensis
CTTCGTCGGCGCCACCGGCACCGGCAAGTCGACCTCGCTGGCGGCGATGATCGGCTACCGCAACCAGAACTCCACCGGGCACATCATCACCATCGAGGACCCGATCGAGTTCGTGCACAAGCACGAGGGCTGCATCATCACCCAGCGCGAGGTGGGCATCGACACCGACAGCTGGGAAAACGCGCTGAAGAACACCCTGCGCCAGGCACCGGATGTGATCATGATCGGCGAGGTGCGCACCCGCGAGGGCATGGACCACGCCATCGTTTTCGCCGAAACCGGCCACCTGGTGCTGTGCACGTTGCACGCCAACAACGCCAACCAGGCCATGGACCGCATCATCAACTTCTTCCCGGAAGAACGCCGCAACCAGCTGCTGATGGACCTGTCGCTGAACCTGAAGGGCGTGGTGGCCCAGCAGCTGATCCCCACGCCCGACGGCAAGGGCCGGCGGGTGGCGATGGAAATCCTGCTGGGCACCCCGCTGGTGCAGGACTACATCCGCGATGGCGAGATCCACAAGCTGAAGGACGTGATGAAGGAATCCACGAACCTGGGCATGAAGACCTTCGACCAGAGCCTGTTCGAGCTGTACCAGGCCGGCCAGATCAGCTACGAGGACGCGCTGCGCTACGCCGATTCGGCCAACGAGGTGCGGCTGAAGATCAAGCTGGCCCAAGGCGGCGACGCGCGCAGCCTGGCCGCGGGCATGGACGGGGTGGAAGTGGCGGAAGTGCGGTACTGATCGCCGACCGGCGGCACGGTGGCGCTGCTGCCGTGTCGGGTTGATTCATGCAGTTGGCGCGATACTTGCAGTGTTGCGGGTGACCCGCTTCCCGCCCCTGCCTGGAACCGCATCGCCATGACGCTTGCCCATGCCCTTGTTGTTGCTGCCGGTCTGGCCCTGTCGGCCTCGGCATACGCCCAGGATGCGGCCGCGCTGGCCCAGCAGGATGCCAGCATCATCGACAGCCTGCGCGAGATCAGCACCGACCTGAGCAAGCCGCACCAGGTGGATTTCTATTTCACCTTCAAGGCCGAGGCCTCGGCCAAGGCCGCATCGCAAGCCATGACGCAACAGGGGTACACCGAAGTGGACCTGTCGCCCTCGCCGGGCGACGGCCTGTGGCAGCTGCAGGTGCAGCGTACGCTGGTGCCGGAACTGAAGGGCATGAATGCGGCATCGCAGGCATTGGCGGCCATCGCCCGCCACCATGGTGGCGATTACGACGGTTGGAGCGCCATTCCGCCGGAGTGACCCACGAAAAGCCGTCGCGGCGGCTGGTAAGGTGTGCGTTCCAATCGGAACCAACCCGGGGTTGCCATGCGCGTGTTCCTGCTTTGCGTCTTCACTGCCGCGGCACTGCTGCCGTGGCGTGCTGCGGCCGATGAAGGCATGTGGCTGCCGTCGCAGCTGCCGGAGATCGCCAAGGCCATGCGGGCGGCGGGATACCAGGGCGATCCGGCCACGCTGGCCGATCTGACCCGGCATCCGATGAATGCGGTGGTGTCGCTGGGCGGCTGTACGGCCAGTTTCGTGTCGCCGGACGGGTTGGTGGTCACCAATCACCATTGCGCCTACGGAGCCATCCAACTGAATTCCACGCCGCAGAAGAACCTGCTGGAAACGGGATTCAACGCGGCCACGCAGGCGGACGAAGTGTCGGCCGGTCCGGCGGCGCGGGTGCTGGTCACCACCGCGTTCGACCGCATCACCGACCGCATCCTGCGCGACGCGCGAGGCAAGGAGGGGCGGGCGTATTTCGATGCCGTGGATGCCGCCGGCAAGGAGGTGATTGCAGAATGCGAGGCCGTGCCCGGCAACCGCTGCGAGGTGGTCAGCATGCATTACGGACGCGAGTTCTACCGCATCACCCAGCTGGAACTGAAGGACATCCGCCTGGTGTATGCGCCGCCGGAGTCCATCGGCAGCTACGGCGACGAGATCGACAACTTCATGTGGCCGCGGCACAGCGGCGATTTCACCTTCTACCGCGCCTACGTCGGCAAGGACGGCCAACCGGCCGCCTATTCGCCCGACAACGTGCCGTACCGGCCCAAGGCACATCTGCAGGTGTCCACGAAGGCCATCGGCGAAGGCGATTTTGCCATGCTGGCCGGTTACCCGGGTCGCACCTTCCGCCACCGTACCGCGTCGGAGTTCGCCGAGCAGGTGCAATGGCAGCTGCCCGCGCGCGTGGCGCTGTATCGTGGCCTGCTGGATGTGGTGGACGGTGCCACCGCCGGCAACGATGCCGCCAAGGTGCGCTATGCCGCGCAGGTAGCCAGCATGGAAAACACGCTGAAGCGCGCCCAGGGCGAACTGGATGGCCTGCGCCGCAGCGATGCCGTGGTCACCCGCCGCGCCGACGAGCAGGCGATGCTGCAGTGGCTCGGCACCCAGCCGCAGGCCGATGCCACCGGCAACGCCATCCGCCAGGTCGAAGCACTGTTGGCCGATGCCCGCAGCACCCGCGAACGCGACCAGATCCTGGCCACGCTGTTCGCCCAGACCCAGCTGCTGCGCAGCGCACGGCTGCTGCAGCGGCTCGCGCTGGAACGCGGCAAGCCCGATGCGCAGCGCGAATCCGGCTACCAGCAGCGCGACGAAGTGCGCATCGCCGATTTCCTGAAACAGCTGCAGCGCCGCTACGACCCGGCGGTGGAGCAGGCCATCGTGCTGCATCTGCTGGGCCAGTACTACGCGCTGCCGGCAGATCAGCATCTGCCGGAGATGACCGCGGTGTTCGGTGCCGATGCCGCGACTGCGAAGACGCGCGTGGCAGCGTTGTACGCGCAGACCACGCTGGGCGATGAAGCCGTGCGTCTGGCGTTGCTGCAGGCGCAGCCGCAGGCCGTGGCCGCATCCACCGATGCCCTGTTGAAGGCCGCTGCCACGCTGCAGCCGATGAGCCTGCGCCTGGAGGATCGCGACAAGGCCCGCGACGGCGACCTGCTGCGCCTGCGTCCGGCCTACATGGCGGCGCTGATCGGGTTCCGCCAGTCGCGTGGCGAGGCGGTGTACCCGGATGCCAATTCCACCCTGCGGGTGAGCTACGGCAAGGTCACCGCGCTGCAGCCACGCGACGCCGTGCGCTACGCGCCGGTGACCACGGTCCAGGGCATCATCGAAAAACACACCGGCATCGCCCCGTTCGATGCGCCCAAGCCGCTGCGCGATGCGATCGCCGCCGGCGATTTCGGCAGCACCGCCGACAAGGCGCTGGATACCCAGACGGTGAACTTCCTGACCAATCTGGACACGACAGGCGGCAATTCCGGATCGCCGGTGCTGGATGCCCACGGGCGCCTGATCGGCCTGAACTTCGACAGCAACTGGGAGGCGGTCAGCGCCAGCTGGGCATTCGATCCGCGCTACAAGCGTGCCATCCACGTGGACATGCGCTACGTGCGCTGGCTGATGAGCAAGGTGTATCCAGCGCCACGGCTGTTGCGGGAGCTGGATCTGCCGCCGGAGTGATGCTGCGGCCGGCATGACCATCGTCACGGGTGCGGCAACGGGCAGGAAGCTACACTGCCCGCTTTCCGTTCGAGGTGTTGCGCATGCGCCCCAGTCTGCTTGCCGTGTCGTTGTGTCTGGCCGTTTTCTCCGCGTCCGCTGCCGAGGGGATGTGGGTGCCGCAGCAGTTGCCGGACATTGCCGGGCCGCTGAAGAAGGCCGGGCTGAAGATCGATCCCAGGCAGCTGGCGGATCTCACCGGCAACCCGATGGGCGCGGTGGTGTCTCTGGGCGGCTGCACGGCAAGCTTCGTGTCGCCGGAGGGCCTGGTGGCCACCAACCACCACTGCGCCTATGGCGCCATCCAGCTGAACTCCACGCCGGAAAAGAACCTGATGCGCGACGGAATGCACGCGGCCACCCGGCAGCAGGAACTGTCGGCCGGTCCGAGTGCGCGCATCTACGTGCTGGACGAGATCCGCGACGTGACCGATCAGGTGCGGGCGGCCATCGCTGCCGCGGACGACGGTCTGGCCCGGAACCAGGCGCTGGATGCCATCGAGAAGAAACTGGTTGCCGACTGCGAAGCCGATGCCGGCTACCGCTGCCGTCTATACGGGTTCATGGGCGGCAACAGCTACCGCCTGTTCCGCAACCTGGAAATCAGGGACGTGCGACTGGCCTACGCACCGCCGGGCAGCATCGGCAACTATGGCGGCGAGATCGACAACTGGATGTGGCCGCGCCACACCGGCGACTTCTCCTTCTACCGTGCCTACGTCGGCAAGGACGGCAAGCCGGCCGCCTACGCGGAAGACAATGTGCCCTATCGCCCGAAACACTGGCTGCGCTTCGCCGACAAGCCGCTGCGTGCCGGCGACTTCGTGATGGTGGCCGGTTATCCGGGCAGTACCGCGCGCTATGCACTGGCGTCGGAGTTCGACAACACCGCCAGCTGGACCTATCCGCAGATCAGCCGCCGTTACAAGGAGCTGATCGCGCTGGTGGATGCCGAAGGCAGGAAGAACCCCGACATCGAGGTGAAATACGCCAACACCGTGCGGGGTTGGGAAAACACGATGAAGAACTACGAGGGACAGCTGGCCGGATTCCAGCGCACCGGCGCGTCGGCGACCAAGCAGGCCGAGGAAGCCGCGGTGCTGGCCTGGCTGCGCGAGCAGGGCGAAAAAGGCCAGGCCGGCCTGGCCGCACATGACCGCCTGGTGGAGCTGGGCAACGCGGCGCGTGCCAGGCAGGAGCAGAATCTGGTGCTGGGCAATCTCAATCGTACCGGCACGCTGGGTGCAGCCGTCAGCCTGTACCGTCTGGCGATCGAGCGCGCCAAGCCGGATGCCGAGCGCGAGCAGGGCTACCAGCAGCGCGACTGGGCCAACATCGAAGGCTCGTTGAAGCAGTTCGATCGCCGCTACCACCCGGACATGGACCGCAAGTTGCAGACCTACTGGCTGACCGCCTACCAGCAGTTGCCGAAAGCGCAGCGCCTGCCGGAACTGGACAAATGGCTGGATGGCGACAACGCCCGGGCGGTGGAGAAAGCCACGGCCAATCTGGCCAGGACCGAACTGGCCACGGCCGAGGCGCGCAACAAGTGGTTCAATGCCGATCGCGCCGCTTTCGAGAAAAGCCGTGATCCGGCCATCCGCTATGCGGTGGCGATGATGCCGGCACTGCTGAAACTCGAAGCGGAAGGGAAGACCCGTTCCGGCGACATGCTGCAGCCGCGCGCCACCTACCTGCAGGCCGTGGCCGACTACCGCCGCAGCAAGGGCCAGCACGTGTATCCGGATGCCAATTCCTCGCTGCGCATCACCTTCGGCAATGTCACGCCGTACACCAAGCTGGATGGCAGCAAGCAGCAGCCCTTCACCAAACTGGAGGAAGTGGCGGCCAAGGCCACCGGCCAGGAACCGTTCGATGCGCCCAAGCCGCTGCTGGATGCCATCGCCGCCAAGCGGTACGGCGGTCTGGCCGACAAGCGCCTGGGCACGGTGCCGGTGAATTTCCTGTCGGATCTGGACATCACCGGCGGCAATTCAGGATCGCCGGTGCTGGATGCGCAGGGCAGGCTGGTGGGCCTGGCGTTCGACGGCAACTGGGAATCGGTGGCCTCGAACTGGGTGTTCGATCCGGTGATGACCCGGATGATTTCGGTGGACGGCCGCTACATGCGCTGGATCATGCAGGAGGTGTATCCGGCGCCGAACCTGCTGCAGGAAATGGGCGTGGCACCGAAAGGCAAGCGCTGAGACCCGAGCAGCGAACCAAACGGGTCGGCCCGGAAGCGATCCGGGCCGACCCGTTTTCTCAGGTAGCGCGGCGGGAGGCGCCGCGTGGCCCGATCAGGGCAGGTTGCACCACAGGTGGCCGTTGGTGACCATCTTCGAGGTGCGCGTGCCGCTGGCACTGAAAACACCGTCGCAGGACACGATCCACGTGCCGACCACGTTGCCTTGGGCATCCAGATAGACGCCCATTGAGCCGTTGACCGGCTTGGCAGTGGCCATGCCGGCAACCAGGATCAGGGCGATGAGGGAAACGAGTTTGAAACGGGACATGGGTTGGCTCCTCGCGTTAAATGGAATGAAGGGCGGGGGAGAAGGAGACGGCCGAATGACCAGATCGGATCGCAGATCATCACGCCATCCGGGTACGAGCCGCTGGTGCGCCCCCAGCCGGTCTTGCTGCCGTGGCAGTCGATGGCGCGATCGCTGTGACGTTGCCGCTGGCATCGAAGTAGGTTTAGAACTGGCCGGGCCCGGTCGGGCCGACCACGATGGCATGGCCCGTACCGGCTGCCAGCATTGCAGTAGTCAGGCCGATCAGCCAGGCGTTGCGCTCGAGGGAACGTGTCGTGGGTTGGATACCTCGGTTGGAAGGTTGAGAACGGATCCCCTGCCCACGACCACTGTGGACCGGGAGAGTCATGAAATCCGCGAGCCGTATCACGGAACGAGACGGTGGCGCATTCATGTCCGGCCGCTGGTGCGGCATGGGCAAATGGCGGATGGGCTGATACGCTGCCGGACCCTTCCCTTCTGGTGCCCTGCCGCATGCGCATCCTGCTGGCCCGTCATGGCGAAACTCCCTGGAATGCGGAAGGCCGCTATCAGGGCCAGGAGGACATTCCCCTGTCGCCGGTCGGCGAAGCGCAGGCCCGCGCACTGGGACAGCGCCTGCAGGACACCCGCATCGATCGTGCCGTGGCCTCGCCGCTGTCGCGTGCCAAACGCACGGCGGAACTGGCTCTGGGCGAGGCACGTGCTGGCGCCCTGCAAGTGGATGCGGGGTTGCTCGAGATCGCCCACGGCGAGTGGGAAGGCCTACTGGCCAGCGAAATCGCCGCGCGCGACGGCCAGCGCCTGCAGGCTTGGCGCGAACAGCCCGACACCGTGCAGATGCCCGGTGGCGAATCGCTGCAGCAGGTGCTGGACCGCGCTTGGTCGGCATTGCAGCGCGCCTGCAACGGGCTGGACGACGAGGCCACCGTGCTGCTGGTCGCCCACGACGCGGTAAACCGCGTGCTGCTGTGCCGCATCCTGGGCATTCCGTTGCAGCGGCTGTGGGGCTTCCGGCAAGCGCCGACCACCCTGAACCTGCTCGAAGGCCCGGACGCGGATCGGCTGGAGGTGGTGCGGCTGAACGATTGCAGCCACCACACCGCATTGTTCGGCGAAGCCGTGCATCGTGCGCTGTAGGTAGATCCACCATGACCGCATCGCCGCACACGCTGGCCGAGTGGCTGCAGTGGATCGAAGCCCGGCATCCGGCCAGCGGCATCCAGCTGGGCCTGGATCGCGTGCGTCAGGTGGCCAAGGGCCTGGACTTGGCGCACCCGGCCAGGCAAGTCATCACCGTGGCCGGCACCAACGGCAAGGGCTCCACGGTCGCCTTCATCGAGGCGATGGCGCGTGCCGCCGGTTTGCGTGTGGGCACTTACACCTCGCCGCATCTGCTTCGCTACAACGAACGCATCCGCATCGACGGCCAACCCATCGACGATCCGGCACTGGCTCAGGCCTTCGCTGCCGTGGAAGCCGCACGTCCCGCATCGGTGCAGCTGACTTACTTCGAATACGGCACGCTGGCCGCGCTGTGGCTGTTCGGGCGGGCCGGACTGGATCTGGCGGTGCTGGAAGTCGGCTTGGGCGGGCGGCTGGATGCGGTGAATGGGGTCGATGCCGACGTGGCCGTGATCAGCACCGTCGACCTCGATCACCAAGACTGGCTTGGCAGCGATCGTGAAGCGATCGGCGCCGAAAAGGTCGGCATCGCGCGGGCATTTCGTCCGCTGGTGCTGGGCGATGACGACCCACCGGCCAGCGTGCTGCGGCATGCCTATGCCGTCGGTGCATCGGCGCTGCGCATCGGCTGCGACTTCTTCTGCGAACCGCTGGACGATGCGCACTGGCAGTGGCGCGATGTCGGCACGTGCTATCGCTTGCCGATGCCGCACCTGAAGGCACCCGTGCAGCTGCGCAATGCCGCGGTGGCCATCGCGGCGCTGCGGGCCTGCGCGTTGCCGGTCGGCGAGGCTGCCTTCGCGCGGGGTGTGGCCGAAGCCGACTTGCCCGGGCGCCTGCAGACAGTGGAACGAAGCGGCATCACCCTGTATCTGGATGTGGGCCACAACCGGCAGGCCGCCGAGGCGCTGGCGGCGTGGCTGCGACAACACCCGGTGCCGGGACGCACGCTGGCGGTGTACGCCGCGCTGGCCGACAAGGATGCGCCGGCAGTGGTGCAGGCGCTGGGCGATGCCGTGCAGCAATGGCACCTGGCCGGTTTGCAGTCCGGGCCGCGCAGCCAGACGGCCGACGACCTGCGGCAACGCTTGCAGGACACGGCGGCGGCCAGTGCGCAGGTTCATGTGGATGTTGCTTCGGCGCTGCAGGCGGTGCTGCAGCAGGCCCGCCCCGACGACCGCGTGCTGGTGTTCGGCTCGTTCCACACCGTGGCCGAGGCGATGGCCTGGCTGGATGCGGGTTGATCAGATGCGGCGCGTATACTGCGGCGATTCCGTCCCATTCCCCCTGCTGCAAGCGACTCGATGGATACACGCCTGAAACAGCGCCTGATCGGCGCCGCCGTGCTGATCGCCCTGGCGGTGATCTTCCTGCCGATGCTGGTGCAGGGTCCTGCACCGGACAGCGGCGTGTCCGACGTCCCGCTGGACGTACCGGGCGAGCCCGGCGTGGCGATGGAAACCCGCGACCTGCCGCTGGTCAGCCCGCAGGCCGGCGGCGGCAGCGTGATGCCGTTGCAGGCGGGGGGACGCCCGGAATCGTCCTTGCCCACGGTGGATACCCGGATCGATGCCGGCGATGGCACGCCGATGCCTGCGGCAACCGCCGGTGGTGCCTATGCGGTGCATTTCGGCACCTACGGCAGCCAAAACGACGCCGAGGTGATCGTGCGCCAGCTCACCCAGGCGCAACTGGCCGGCCACAGCGAAGCCACCACCCTGAACGGCCAGCCGGCCTGGCGCGTGCGCATCGGCCCCTACGCCAGCCGTGCCGAAGCCGAGGCCGTGCGGCTGCGCTCGGTGCAGGTGCGCGACGACGTGGGCGCGCGGGTGGTGGTGCTGGATGCCGCTGCCGATGCCGCCACCCCAGCTGCAGCCACGGCGGCTGCGGAAACGCCATCGACACCGGCAACGCCCCCCGCAGCTGCCACCGTGGCGGTAGTCGAACCGCCTGCGACCCAGCCCGCCCAGCCGACACCGCAACCGGCCCGGCCCGACCCCAAGCCGCAGCCGGCGCCTCCCGCCCCGAAACCGGAGCCCGCCAAGCCGGTGGCAGAAGCCCCCGCGCCCAAACCCACTCCGGCACCGGCCCCCGCCCCCGCAGCTGCGAAGCCGGCCGCGGCCGGCACCGGATTTGCCGTGCAGCTAGGTGCCTTCGGCAATGCCGAGGAAGCCACGCGCCTGCGCGACCGTGCCCGCGCCGCCGGGCTCAGTGCCTTCGTGGAGCAGGTGCAGACCGACAAGGGCACCCTGACCCGGGTGCGCCTGGGGCCGGTACTGGATCGCGATGCCGCCACGGCACTGCAGCAGCAAGCGCAGGCCAAGCTGGGCGTCAGCGGCGTCGTGCGCCCGCATCCCTGAGCCCGCAGACCGACCCATGGACCTCAATCTGGCCGACGCCGTGCTGCTGGGCATCGTGGCAGTCGCGGCACTGATCGGCGTGCTGCGCGGCTTGGTGGGCATCGCGGCCTCCACGGCGGCGTGGTTGCTGTCCGGCTGGTGCAGCTTCCAGTTCGGGCGATCGGCCGCGCTGGGATTGAGCGATGCCGGCAATCCCACCGCGTTGCAGTGGCTGGGCGGCTACGCGCTGACCTTCATCGCGGTGTTCGTCACCATCTCGGTGCTGGGCGTGCTGCTGCGGCTGCTGGTGCGTACCGCCGAGCTGGGCAGCGCCGATCGCATCCTGGGCGGCATCACCGGGCTGGCCTGCGGCATCGCGATCAGCGCGGTGCTGGTGTTGCTGATGGGTTTCACCCCGTTGCGCGACGATCCGGACTGGGACAAGTCGCCCAGCGTGGCCGCTTTCACGCCGCTGGCCGGCTGGATGCGCGACCAGTTGCCGGACCGCGACAGCCTGCTGCGGCCGCTGGATAACGCCTGGTCAGCCGATCCGGGCGATACTGTGCAGCCCGGCCATGCCGACGCGGCATCGCCCCAGCCCGTGCCGGTCGATGCGCCGGCACCCTGACGCCGAATCGACAGTCCCGAGCGGAGACCCTCAGCCATGTGTGGCATCGTCGGAATCGTGGGCCAGACGGACGTGGCCGGCCAGCTGTACGACGGCCTGACCGTGCTGCAGCACCGCGGCCAGGACGCCGCCGGCATCGCCACCGTGCAGGGCACGCGGCTGCACGTGCGCAAGGGCAACGGCCTGGTCCGCGACGTGTTCGACGAGGCCGCCATGCGCGAACTGGCCGGCCGCATCGGCATCGGTCACTGCCGCTATCCCACCGCCGGCAGCGAAGGCAGCGCCGAGGCACAGCCGTTCTACGTCAATTCGCCCTACGGCATCGCCCTGGCGCACAACGGCAATCTGGTCAACACCGATGCCTTGCGCCGCGAGGTGTTCGAAACCGACCGCCGCAACATCAACACCGATTCCGACTCGGAAGTGCTGCTGAACGTGTTCGCGCACGAGCTGGACCAGCAGCGCGCGCTGCATCCGGATGCCGCCTTCGCCGCGGTGGAAGGCGTGAACCGGCGTGCGCGTGGCGGTTATGCGGTGGTGTGCGTGGTGCTGGGGCTGGGGCTGGTGGCCTTTCGCGATCCGCACGGCATCCGTCCGCTGGTGCTGGGGCGTCGTGCCGGCGCGCATGGCGACGACTATGCCGTGGCCTCCGAATCGGTGGCACTGGATGTGCTGGGCTTCGAGCGCCTGCGCGACGTGGCGCCCGGAGAAGCGGTGGTGATCACCGCCGACGGTGGCCTGCACACCCGCATCTGCGCCGACGCGGTGGCGCACACGCCGTGCATCTTCGAATACGTGTATCTGGCGCGTCCGGATTCGCTGATCGACGAAATTTCCGTGCACAAGGCGCGCATGCGCATGGGCGTGGCACTGGGCGAGAAGATCCTGCGGCTGCGCCCCGATCACGACATCGACGTGGTCATCCCGATTCCCGACACCTCGCGCGATGCGGCGCTGGAAATCGCCAGCGTGCTGGGGGTGAAGTACCGCGAGGGCTTCATCAAGAACCGCTACGTGGGCCGCACCTTCATCATGCCGGGGCAGGGCGAACGCGCCCGCTCGGTGCGGCGCAAGCTGAATCCGATTCCGCTGGAATTCCGCAACCGGGTGGTGCTGCTGGTGGACGATTCCATCGTGCGCGGTACCACCAGCCGGCAGATCGTGCAGATGGCGCGCGACGCCGGTGCGCGCAAGGTGTATCTGGCTTCGGCGGCGCCGCCGGTGCGGTATCCGAACGTGTACGGCATCGACATGCCTTCGGTCGACGAATTGATTGCGCATGGGCGCAGCGAGGCCGAGGTGGAACAGGCACTGGGCTGCGACTGGTTGATCTACCAGGATCTGGCCGATCTGGAAACCGCGGTGGCCGGACCGAAATGCCCCGGCCGCCGTTTCGACAGCTCGTGCTTCAGTGGCGAATACGTCACCGGCATCGAGCCGGGTTATCTCGATCGCCTGCAGCAGTTGCGCAGCGACGACGCCAAACGCTTGCGACGTCCGGCCTGACGGCGGGCCGGACATGCTCCCGGACCCGTCCGACACCGCATGCGCCATCGCGCCGACCTTGTTCGAGGCCGCGCGGCTGTGCCTGGATGCCGCCACGCCCGACGCCAAGGTGGCCCACACCGCGGCGATGGCCGCCGCGTTCGCCGCAGGCCGGTTGCCGATTGCGCACGAGGCACCGCCACCGCAGCCGATCCGCATGCCAGGCCGGCCGCCGCGACCGCGACTGGTGCATCCGCGCGACCTGCCGCGCCGTGGTTTCGGCACGCCGGAAGGCCTGGCTGCCTTCGTGCATGCGGTGGCGCACATCGAATTCAACGCCATCGACCTGGCCTGGGACGCGGTGTACCGGTTTCGCGGGCTGCCGGACGATTTCTATGCCGACTGGGTGCGGGTCGCCGCTGATGAAGCGCGCCATTTCGTGCTGCTGCGCCGGCGCCTGCAGCAGCTGGGGCACGACTATGGCGATTTCGATGCCCACAACGGCCTGTGGGAGATGGCCGAGAAAACCGCCCATGACGGCCTGGCACGCATGGCGCTGGTGCCGCGCGTGCTGGAAGCGCGCGGGCTGGATGTCACCCCGGGCATGATCGCGAAACTGCGCAGCCTGGGCGATGCGGACACGGTGGCCATTCTCGAGACCATCCTGCGCGAGGAAGTGGATCACGTGGCCGCCGGATCGCGCTGGTACCGCTGGTTTTGCCAGCGCGATGGCCACGACCCACGCAGCACCTTTCGCTTGCTGTTGCAGCAATACGCCGGCGGCGTGCTGCACGGACCATTCAACCGCGACGCCCGCCTGCGGGCCGGTTTCGATGCCGACGAGCTGGCCAGCCTGGATGCCACTGCACGGGATTTCACGGACGCGGCCCGGGCGCAGGGTGCATGATCGATATCTCCCCCAGCTACTGGAGCATCCCATGCCGCTGATTCGAACCCTGCTGCCCCTGTCCTGTCTGCTGCTGGCCGCGTGTTCGCAACAACCACAGCCGCACGTGCAAATGGAACAGCCGGCACCGACCACGCCACCGGTCGCCCCGGCCGCCGCGACTCCCGCGCCGGCATCTGCCGCAGCACCTGCAGCCGATACGGCGGGCCAGCGCCTGCGCGCCACCGGCACCGAGCCGTTCTGGGCCGTGGACATGGACGGCACCCGCTTGCTGTACATGACCCCCGACAATCCCGACGGCACCGTGCTCACCGCCAGCGAAACCCCGTTCGCACGCGGCAGCACGTGGGATGGCACCCATGCCGGCCAGCCGTTTTCGCTGACCCTGCGCGAGGACGGCGTCTGCTCCGACGGCATGTCCGAGCGGGAGTATCGCTACCACGCCGACTTCGACATCGCCGGGCAGCAGCTGCACGGATGCGCGGACAGCGTGGAGGTGCTGGACCGGCCGGCACCGTGAGTCTGTCGCTGCGGGATCGGGTCTGCAGCAGATGAGGCGGACGCGAACCGATCATTTTTCTGCCTTGACGAAGGCGCTTGGGATGCTGTTCGCTGGCCTGTGCCTGGCCGCGGTCCATGCTGCCGGACGGCCCGCGCAAAACCGGACAACCGAACTGGTCGGGGTGCTGGACAGCATCGAACGCGGTTATGCGTACCGGTCTTTCGATGATGCGGCTTTCGCCATCCTGCGAAAAAAGTACCTGGATGCAGCCTCCGGAGCGTTGACCGACCGCCAGTACATCGTCCTGCTGGAGAAACTGGCGGACGAATTTCATGACGACCATCTGCAGCTGAACACGAATCTGTCCGACTCGTATCGTCTGGTGCCCTCGCAGACGGCCGTTCTGGCGCAGTGGCAGGACGGCAAGGCGGTGGTGGTCGACGTGTCGCCATTCGCACCGCCGCTGTTCCAGGCCGTCACGTCCGGAGCCGTGATCCTCCGCATCAATGGAATCTCCACGGAAGCCGCGGTGGAGGCGCGGTTGCAGGGTCACCTCGACCGGACATCGCCCCGGGCACGGCACTGGGCCCTGAATTCGGTGATCGCTGGGCGGCGTGGCGAGCCCACCGTCATCGAAATCGATTCGAACGGCATCGCCGAAACGATCGTGGTTCCCGCCGGCGAGCCGTTCGCGCGGCAGGCCGGTGGCATCACCCATTGCGATCTGGGCGACAGCCATTACATCCGTTTCAATGATTCGCTGGGCAACGAAGCGGTGATCGGCGAGTTTTCCGACATTTTGAAGAAAGCCGGATCGCGCAAGGTCATCATCGATTTGCGCAACACGCCAGGCGGCGGAAACAGCCTGGTGGCACGGGGCATCCTGGGGCACTTCGTTTCCGAAGAACGGCCCTACCAGCTGCACGAACTTTCTGCAGACGGGAGTGTGCACGGCATTCCGCGCCGCTGGCAGGAGCTGGTTTCTCCCATTCGACCGCATGTGCCGTCGACGGCCGAGGTGCTGGTTGGACGCTGGACCGGCAGCATGGGCGAAGGACTCGCGGTCGGATTCGACGCGACGGAGGCCGCGCATGTTGCCGGTACTGCCATGGCTGGATTGCGAGGCGCCACGTCATGCGTTCCTTTGCCGAGCCTCGGAGACGGCAGTTGCCTGAATCTGCCCACCGAACGGCTGTTCCATGTCGATGGAACGGCACGGGAGCATTTCGTGCCGGATCGGCCGGTGCCCGACCGGTTCGCGGACCCGGATGCCTTGTGTGCGGATTCTGCGTCCGGCCGGCTCGATGCCACGCGACTGCGTGCGACGCGTCGTGGCGAGAACGCATCCCCGTCGCAACCGGTGGCCGCATCCGTGAGCTCGATGCCATGACATCGGGATTGCATGAGTACGAACGCTGGCTGACCGAGCGCATCGATCCCTACATGTGCATCCAAGGCAGCTACGTGGTGCTGGATTTCGGTCGAACACGCGGCATCGACATTTCCGGATGCACGGATCTCGACACGCTTGTCCCCGCCGCTGCACAGATGCGCGATTATCTGGAAACGCACAAGCCAACGGCTGCGTTTCCCAGCCTGCCGGAGCGGTATCTGCTGCTGCGGTTCTGCGGCATGGTGATTCGTCACAATCGACTGAAGATCGATTCCTCTGATGCCGAGCACTTCATCGATCGGGCCTGGGGCGGGTTCGATTGGCAAACCGGTCGTTGGCGCGGCTGATCGCGTATCGACCCACCGCCACGGATCGAGACATCGCATGCCGCAAACGCCGTCACATCCCTGTTGGAAGCGATTGGGTATCGCACTGGCTGCATCGTTCTTTCTCGTCTTTGCCTGCTCGCTGTCCATGCAGATGCATGTGCTCAAGGAGCCCGAAAGACTGCTTGCAGTCGCTGTCGGGGTGTTGGTTGTGTCCTGTCCCGCATCAGCGCTGTCTGCCTAGCTGATCAAACGCAATCAATTGGTGTTGGTTCTCGGTGCGCAGCTGAGGACCGTTGTGTCGCTGGCCCTGTGGTTCGGGCTGCGGGCTTGACCGCACCCACCACTCACCGCGGCCGATTCCCCTCCAGCGTCGCGCCCACGCTCTGCATCGTCCACTCGCCCTGCTGCACCCGCAGGCAGGCGCCATGGCGGCCGTACCAGTCGCCCAGCACGGTGCGCTGGCGGCCGTCGGGATAGTCGTGCACTGCCGGGCGGTGGGTGTGGCCGTGGATCATCCGATTCAGCCCGTAGCGGGCAAAGGTGCGCGCCACGGTGTCTGCCGACACGTCGGTAATGGTCTCCATGCGGCCAGCGCTGCGCAGCTCGCCCTGGTGCGCCTTGCTGGCTGCGCGGGCCTGCTGTGCAAATGCCAACCGTGCCGTCAGCGGCTGCGCCAGGAACTGCGCCTGCCATGCCGGGTCGCGGGTCTGCGTGCGGAACTGCTGGTAGGCCACATCGTCGGTGCACAGCAGATCGCCGTGGCCGATCAGTACCGGTTCGCCGTCCAGCACGATGATCGACGGGTCCGGCAGGATGCGCATCGCGCAGCGCCGGGCATAGGCGTGGCCCAGCAGGAAATCGCGATTGCCGTGGATGAAGTACAGCGCGGTGCCGTCTTCGCTCAGGCCACGCAGGGCATCCGCCACCTGGCCTGCCACCTGCGAGGGGTCGTCGTCGCCCACCCAGGCCTCGAACAGATCGCCCAGGATGTACAGTGCCGCGGCGCCGCGCGCCTGCTCGCGCAGGAACTGCAGGAACAAGGCGGTGGTATCAGGTTCGGCATCGTCCAGATGCAGATCGGCGATGAACAGCGTGGTCATGCCCGCATTCTAGGGCAGGGTGGTTGGGGTGACGGGTACAATCGGCGTTTTTTCGACGACCGGCCACCATGACCGTCCGCACCCGTTTCGCCCCCAGCCCCACCGGTTACCTGCACATCGGCGGCGCGCGTACTGCGCTGTACTGCTGGCTGGCGGCGCGGCGCGCGGGCGGGCAGTTCATCCTGCGCATCGAGGACACCGACCGCGAGCGCAGCACCCAGGCCGCGATCGACGCCATCCTGCATGCGATGGACTGGCTGGGGCTGGATTATGACGAAGGCCCGATCTACCAGACCCATCGCCTGGATCGCTACCGTGAAGTGGCCGAGCGCATGATCGCCGACGGCAGCGCCTACTACGCCTACGAAACCCGCGAGGAACTCGATGCGATGCGCGAGGCCGCGATGGCCAGGGGCGAGAAGCCGCGCTACAACGGCGCCTGGCGCGACCGCCGCGATCCCCCGCGCGACGATCCGAACCGGGTGATCCGCTTCCGCAATCCTCTGAACGGCGAGGTGAGCTGGGACGACCAGGTGAAAGGCCGCATCACCATCGCCAACAGCGAACTGGACGATCTGGTGATCTTCCGCAGCGACGGATGGCCGACCTACAACTTCGCGGTGGTGGTGGACGACATCGACATGGGCATCACCCATGTGGTGCGCGGCGACGACCACGTCAACAACACCCCGCGGCAGATCAACCTGTACGCCGCGCTGGGTGCGCCGGTACCGGCGTTCGCGCACCTTCCGATGATCCTGGACGAGCAGGGCGCCAAGCTGTCCAAGCGCACCGGCGCCGCCGACGTGATGCAGTACCGCGACATGGGCTATCTGCCGCATGCGCTGCTGAACTACCTGGTGCGTCTGGGCTGGTCGCATGGCGATCAGGAAATCTTCTCCATCGCCGAGATG
This sequence comes from Pseudoxanthomonas suwonensis, assembly GCA_003240695.1. GTDB lineage: Bacteria > Pseudomonadota > Gammaproteobacteria > Xanthomonadales > Xanthomonadaceae > Pseudoxanthomonas_B > Pseudoxanthomonas_B suwonensis_A. Next base: position 16,819 of record QFNC01000008.1, read on the forward strand.
ACCGCGCTGTTCGACCTGGCCGACGTGAATGCCAAGGCCGCGCGCATGGACATGGCCAAGCTCGGCTGGCTGAACCAGCAATACCTGAAATCAGATGACCCGCAGGCCGTGGCCCAGCACCTGGTCTGGCACCTGCAGCAACACGGGTTCGACCTGGCCGCCGGGCCGACGCCGGCCGACATCGTGCTGGCGCTGCGCGACCGCGTGCAGACCCTGGCCGAGATGGCCGAACGCGCCGCAGTGTGGTTCCGCCCGCTGACCGACTACGACGATGCGGCCGTGGCCAAGCACCTCACCGCCGCTGCCGCCGCGCCGCTGCAGGACGCCCGCCAGCGTCTGGCCGAGTTGCCGCAATGGACTGTGGAAGCGGTGTCCGGCGCGCTGCACGCCACCGCCGAGGCACTGGGCATCGGCATGGGCAAGGTGGCGCAGCCGCTGCGGGTGGCGATCACCGGCACCCAGGTCAGCCCCGACATCAGCCACACCGTGTACCTGACCGGCCGCGATGCGGCGCTGGCGCGCATCGACGCGGCACTGGGGATGATCGTCGGCTGACAGCGGCGCGTGGCCGGACATGTGCGGTGTTCCGGCCGGAAAGCGCGACACGCCGCTGGAAAAGTGCCATCGATGACGAAAAAAGCGCCATGCGCGGCGCTGGAAGTGCCAGTGATGACGAAAAAAGCGCCATGCACGGCGCTGGAAGTGCGGCGCTCCGCCGAAACAGTGCCGCGTTCCGCTGGAAACGACCGGCGCTCCGCTCAAATCATGGGGCGTTCGGCGCGAAAAGTACGGCACTCCGCCCGAATCGCGCGGCGTTCGGCCCGAAAGGCGCGGCGATCCAGCGAAACAGTGGGGCGATCGGCCTGAAAGGCGTCGGTTTCGGCCGAACAAGCACGGCATGCGGCCCGGAAAGTGCGAAGCGCCGTCGAAAAAGGGCCGAACCCGGCTGAAAAATGCGACGCCAGGCCGGAGAAGGGCCAAACGCGGGCCTGAACCATGCCGACGACCGCGGAGAACCGTCAGGTAGGGGCGAATCGACGCGTTCTCAGCCGGGCATGGGTGGTGCCATGGCCGGGACGTGGCATTCGGTGGCGAACGCGGCCTGCTTCCTGTCCAGCAGGCGGCGCAGGCGCGGGATGTCCGCCAGCTTGCCGCGCATGGCCGCGATGCGCAGCATCCCCTCGTACAGCGCGTGCGTGTTGCCGAGGTCATCGGGTCGGCCGCGGATGTTCCAGACCAGCGTGTCGTGTCCGGTTCCGAAGGCGAGCAGGGCATCCAGTGGGAACAGCGCCTTGCCGCTCCACTTGCCGCCGGCGAACGGCTCCCAGGAGACCTGATTCGCCAGGCTGGTGTCGCCGTCCATGAACACCTCCTGCGGATTGGCGGACCGATACAGGTGGAACCTGCTGCGCCGCGGGAAGCTGGGTGAGTCACCGGTTGTCGGGGTGGCGAACCGGAAGTGCAGGCCCACCACCACCTCGTTTTCGGGCACCGCATCGCGCATTCCGGCCGGCCTCCGGTCGGCAGCCTGCATGGGCCAGTAGCTGAGGTCCCAGGTCATGGCCATGCCGCCATCGGACTGGGCCGACGCGTTCGGCTTCCAGTCGAATTGTTCCTGAGCCGCCACAATCACGCCCCTGTCGACAGTCAGGTATCGCGAAGCGATCCATGTGCCGTCGCCGTTTTGCTCGTCGACATCGCAGTTCAGCCTTCCGGAAACCTGTGCCTGCAGTGGACCCGACAGCGCAAGAAGGACGATGCAGAAAAGACGAGCGGTGGCATTGAAAACATGCATGTCATGTTCCTGTTGGCGGGCAAGCACGGGCTGGGCCGGGCTGGACGGTGTGACGCAAAAGTGAGCGCTGCCGTTCGCCGATGGCGAACGCGGCCCCGGAGACGTCCATCATGGACTTGGTCGGACCTTTCTTAGAAGAACAGGCGCACCCCGAATGCGACCCCGCGTCCCGGCAGCGGGGCCAGGTCCTTCAGGAACGAGGTGTGCGCCCGGGCTTCGCGGTCCAGCAGGTTGCTGCCGTCCAGGAACACCTCCCAGGCATTGCCGCCAGCGGTATCCAGATGCCAGGCCAGATGCGCATCGACCAGCGTGTAACCCGGGGTGGTGGACTCGTCGGCCGCCACGCGATCCTGGCTGGCGTAGCGCACTGCACCGATGGCCGCACGCCACTGCTGTCCGCGCCAGCGCAGCTGCGCACCCAGCCGTGCGGGCGCGATCCGCGGCAGATTGCCACCGGTGGCGACGTTGGCGATCTGGTCGTGCGCGTGATCGCCATGGTCGATGTGCACCCGCACCGCCTCGGTGCCGACCGCGCCGTCCAGGCGTGCGCGCACCACGTCGCCGAAGGCGTGGAGGCTCCACAGGCCGTGGGCGGTGTCGGCGATGTCCCAGTCCAGGGTCAACTCGCCGCCAGTGAAGCGGGCATCGCCCTGACGCCACAGGCGTACCGGGCTGTGGTGTACCTCCAGATCGGTACTGGCCAGGTAGATGAAATCGGCATAGCGCACGTGGTACAGCGACGCACCCACGGTCAACGGGCCGCTATGCCAATGCGCGCCCAGCTCGATGCGATCGGCGGTTTCGCGCTGCAGCCCGACATCGCCCAGTTCGAGGCTCTGCGTGGCCACGTGCAGGCCATCGGAATACAGCTCCTCGGCGGTGGGTGCGCGCTGGGCGCGGTCCAGATTCAGCGAGACATGCAGGGCGTCGTTCGCGTTCCAGCGGCCGGCGGCCGACAGGCTGGTCAGCGAGAACGTGCGGCGCGCCGCATCGTGATCGTCATCCGCATCGCGCAGGGTGATGCGGTTGCGGTCGTGGCGTGCACCCAGTTCGATGTCGAATGCACCGAACGTGCCCTTGCCCATCCAGAACAGGCCAGCGTCGCGGGTGTCGGTGCCCGGCACGAAGGCTTCGTCGCCGGCGGCCGCGAACTCGCGCCGGGCCAGTTGCAGACCGAACGCGCCTTCCCAGCCGCCCCACGGCATGTGCACCAGTTCCAGGCGGCCCTCGTGGCTTGCGTTGTCGAACACGGTGCCGACCGCGCCGTCCTCGAATTCGGTGTGGGTGTAGTCGGTCCGGGCCAGCTTGACCCGCAGCGAACGGAACGCGCCCAGATCGTCCAGGCCACCGCGCAGCTCGTGGCGGCGCTGATCCAGCACGATCTGCACGCCTTCTTCGCCATGCCCCACATGGTCATGGTCGTCCTCGTGCACATGTCCGGGCACGCCGTAGCGCGTGTCGAACAGGCTGGACCCGATGCCGATGAAGCCGCGTTCGCCCACCCAGCTCACGCCCAGCGCCCCGGCATCGGTGCGCACGACGCTGTTGGGCAGCCGGCCGCGGGTGTCCGGATCGGGTGTTTCGCCTTCTTCGGCCAGCAGCGCGGCGCTCTCGGCGTAGCCGGGAATGCGCACGTCGCCGGTTTCGCGATGCAGGATGTCCCCATGGAACACCCATCGGCCGGATGCGGAGGTGCCGTCCAGCCGTGCCATGCCGGTGCGTTCATCGTTGACCGTGCCGGCGCGCAGTTCGGCACGGCCCTGGAAGGGTCGGTCCGTCGCGGCTTCGGGAACGCGGCCATCGACCACGTTGACCGCGCCGCCGATGGCACCGGAGCCGTACAGCAGCGTCGCCGGGCCTTTCAGCACCTCGATCTGGTCGGCCAGGAACGGTTCGATGCTCACTGCATGGTCCACGCTGATCGTGGACACGTCGCCGGCCCCGAGGCCGTCGCTGAGCACCTGCACGCGCGCGCCGTCGAAGCCACGGATGATGGGCCGGCCCACGCCAGGACCGAAGAACGACGACTGGATGCCCGGCAGGCGCGACAGCGAGTTGCCGAGTGTCTGGTTCTTGGCTTCGTCGAGCCGCTCCCCGGCCAGCACTTCGACCGGGCGGGTCAGGTCCTCGGCGGAGTCGCCGAGCGGGGTGGCGCGCACTTCCAACGTATCGAGGGTGCGCACCGCATCGTCATGGCGCGGGTCGTCCGGCACGGGTGCGGTCTGTGCCAACGCAATAGGGGAGATCAAGGCCAGGCTGATGGCGCAGGACAGACCAGAACGGTGTGATCGAGGCATGGTCGCAATGAAATAGGAGCGGTGGAAGATTTGTAATATGATTACATCACCGATTCCGCTATGCTTGCAAGCCCAGATGCGATTCATTCTTTCCGCTCCGTCCATGCCGCCGCGCACCCATCGTTTGCTGGACCGCATTGGCACGCTCGGCTCGCTGCTGTGCGCCGTGCATTGCGCTGCCTTGCCCTTGGCGATTGCGGTGCTGCCTTCGCTGGGAGTGGCCGCTTGGCTGGGCAGCGACGCGTTCGAATTCGGTTTCGTGGTGTTCGCCACGCTGCTGGGCGCATTCAGCCTGGTTTGGGGCTACCGTGGGCATGGCGAAGTGCGGGCGTTGGGCCTGCTGGTGCCCGGATTGCTGCTGCTGTGGGCGGGCGCCTGGATTCCCGCATTGCATGCGCAGTCCCCGGTCGTGCACGCCGTGGTGATGACGGCAGGCGGCGTGCTGGTGGCGCTGGCGCACTGGGCCAATCTGCGCCTGAACCACGGCCATGTGCACGGTCCGGACTGCGCGCACTAGCCTTGCCAGGTGTTTGCATGCCGGTTTTCCTCTACAATCGTCGGCCATTTCGCGCACACCGCGCATGACGTTCCATTCGGGAGTACAAGCACCATGGGCAAGGGCGACCGCAAGACCGCCAAAGGCAAGCGTTACAACTCCAGCTATGGCAATGCGCGCAGCAAGGCCGTGGCCAAGGCTGCCGGCACGGCTGCCGCGCCGGTCGCCAGGAAGGGCGTGAGCAAGACCGCCAGCAAGCCGGCTGCCAAGAAAGTCGTGGCCAAGAAGGTTGCGGCCAAGGAGTGACCCCGCGGTTCTGGCCGGCAGTCTGCAAAACCCCGCCGACGGCGGGGTTTTTCGTTGCGGATCGTGGCGCTTCGTCAGACCAGGCGCTGTCCGGCCGCGTACACGGCCTGCGCCGGCATGCCGCCCAGCCAGTAGCACAGCTCGGCCGGCGACTGCAGGCGCCAGTGCACGAAATCCGCACGCAGACCCGCTTGCAAACGGCCGCGATCACGCAGCCCCAGCGCCCGGGCGGCATGCACCGTGGCCCCGCGCAGGGCTTCTTCGGGAGTCAGGCGGAAATGGGTGCAGGCCAGCTGCATCGCTTGGCGCAGCGACAGCAACGGCGACGTGCCTGGGTTGCAGTCGGTCGCCACCGCCATGGGCACGCCGTGCTCGCGCAGGGCGTCCAGCGGCGGCAGTCGGGTTTCGCGCAGCACGTGGAAGGCGCCGGGCAGCAGCACGGCCACGGTGCCGGCCGCGGCCATGGCCTGCACCCCGGCCAGCGTGGCGTGTTCGATGTGGTCGGCGGACAGACCGACGAACCCGGCAACCAGCGCGGCGCCGTCGCCGTCGCTGAGCTGATCGGCGTGCAGCTTGACCGGCAGCCCCAGCGCGCGCGCCGCTTCGAACATCCGCCGCGTCTGCGCCCGGCTGAAGCCGATGTGCTCGCAGAAGGCATCCACGGCATCCACCAGGCCCTGGTCCAGCAGGCCGGGCAGCCAGTCGATGGCCGCATCGATGTAGGCGTCGGGACGATCGGCGAATTCCGGCGGCAACGCATGCGCCGCCAGGTAGGTGGTGCGCACGCCGATGCCCAGCGTCTTGCCGATGCCGCGCGCAACCCGCAGCAGCTTGGCTTCGTTGTCGCGGTCCAGGCCGTAGCCGGACTTGATTTCCAGCGTGGTCACGCCATCGCGCAGCAGTGCCTGCGCCCGCGGCAGGGACTGGTGGCGCAATTCCGCCTCGCTGGCCGCGCGCACCGCCCGCACCGTGGACAGGATGCCACCGCCGGCCTGGGCGATGGCTTCGTAGCTGGCGCCCTGCAGGCGCATCTCGAACTCGCCGGCGCGATTGCCGGCAAAGACCAGATGCGTATGGCAGTCGATCAATCCGGGCGTGATCAGGCCGGTGCTGTCGATGACCTCGTGGGCCAGTGCCGCTGGCGCATCCGGCAACGCATCGCGCGGGCCCGCGTGCACGATGCGGCCATCCTTCCAGCCCAGGGCGCCATCGGCGATCAGTCCGTAGCCGGTATCGTCCTGCAACGTGCACAAGGTGGCGCCGCAGATCACCCCGTCCCAGCGGTCAGTGCTCATGCCGGAACCAATGCGGCCGCCCGGCCGTGCGGATCACGGACGGTCGATGTGGCCATCATCCACCGCAGCGTCGCCCTGTGCGGCATGCCCGGCCGCATCATCGGGTTGCCGCTTTTTCCTGGCCGGCGTGGAGATCAAGCCCTTGACGAACAAGGCCATCACCACGACGAAAAGGAGGATCAGCAGGACCTGCGTGGAGACCAGGAGGGTGTTGGCGTTCATGTCGGCACTTTAGCCCATGCGCACGCGCTCGTGCGAGGACGGAATGCCAAGTGCTTCACGGTATTTGGCGACCGTGCGTCGGGCCACGTGGATGCCGGCATCGTTGAGCTGCTGAGTCAGCTTGGCATCGGACAGCGGTTTGCGCGGATTCTCCTTGCCGACCAGTTCGCGGATCATTGCCTGGATGGCCGTGCTGGACGCCTCGCCGCCCGCATCGGTGTCCACCCCGGAGGCGAAGAAGTCGCGCAGCGCCACTGTGCCGCGCGGGGTGCGCACGTACTTGCGTGCCACCGCGCGCGACACGGTGGATTCGTGCATGCCGATCTGCTCGGCCACCTCGCGCAGGGTCAGCGGACGCAGCGCCTGCGGCCCGAATTCCAGGAAGCCCGACTGCTGCCGGGTCAGGCAGTGCATCACCTTCAGCAGGGTTTCGCCACGGGCCTCGATGCTGCGGATCAGCCAGCGCGCTTCCTGCAGGCGGCCGCGCAGATACGTGGCATCGGCGCCGGATGCACTGTCGGTCATCTGCTCGTAACCGCGATGGATGGTGAGTCTGGGCAGATGGCTGGAGGCCAGGGCCACGCGCCACACGCTGTTCTGCCGCCACACCACGCAATCGGGAATGACGTAGGTGTCGGTGGGCAGCGCGCCCTGCGCGGAGCCCGGGCGCGGGTCGAGCGAGCGCAGCAGGTCCAGGCCGGCCTGCGCCTCGACCGCGGAACAGCCCAGCTCGCGGGCCAGCGCATCGATGGCCGTGCGCGGCAGGCGCTCCAGGTCGCCGGCGGCGATGCGCAATGCGGTGGCGCGATGCGGCACGTCATCCGGCAGCATCTTCAACTGCACCGCCAGGCATTCGGCCAGCGTGCGCGAACCCACGCCGACCGGATCGAAGCGCTGGATGCGATGCAGCACGACGAGGATGTCGTCGGTATCCGCGCGGATCTCCGGCTGCAGCGCCTGCTGGATCGATTCCAGGGGTTCGCGCAGGTAGCCATCGTCGTCAATGGCGTCGATCAGCGCCAGGCCGATGGCGGCGTCGCGCGGCGACAGCGGGGTCAGCTGCAGCTGCCAGCGCAGGTGGTCGTGCAACGTATCGACGTGGGTGGCCAAATCGATGGCGCTGGCGGTGTCGTCGTCGCCGGACGGGCGCGATCCAACCGAATCGCTGTCCCAGTCACCCAGTCCGCCATCGGCCCAGCCGTCGTCGGACCAGTCGTCTGCCGACGGCAGGCCGTCGCCGTCGCCTTCAGCAGCGCGTTCGTCGGTCGATGACGAGGCCGCGGACAGGCCATCGTCCTGCATGCCCAGCGGGTCGGATTCCTCCCAGTCCAGCAGTGGATTGCTTTCCACCGCCTGGATGATCTCCGCTTCCAGTTCCGGAATGGACAGCTGCAGCATGTGGATCGCCTGACGCAACTGGGGCGTCAGCACCAGTTGTTGGCCTTGCGATATCTGCAGACTGGGTTTCATGGGGGGAATTGGCGTGGGCAGCGCGCGGGTCAAAGCCGGAAGGCATCTCCAAGATACACGCGACGCACGTCCGGGTCCTGCAGCAGCGCCTCCGGCGCCCCCTGTGCCAGCACCGCACCGTCGTTGAGGATGTAGGCCCGATCGCAGATGCCCAGGGTTTCGCGCACGTTGTGGTCGGTGATCAGCACGCCGATGCCGCGGTGCTTCAGGTGCACCACGATGCGCTGGATCTCGTTCACCGAAATCGGATCCACGCCGGCGAAGGGTTCGTCCAGCAGCATCAGCCGCGGATTGGCGGCCAGCGCGCGGGCGATTTCCACACGGCGGCGCTCGCCGCCGGACAGGCTGGCACCGCTCTGCTCGGCCACGTGGCCGATCTGCAGTTCGTCCAGCAGCGATTCCAGTTCGCGCTCGCGGGCGGCGCGGTCACGCAGGTCGGCGCGCAGCTCCAGCACCAGGCGCAGGTTGTCGGCCACGCTCAGCTTGCGGAACACCGACGGCTCCTGCGGCAGGTAGCCCATGCCCAGTCCGGCGCGCCGGTACATCGGTTCGCGGGTCACGTCCTGGCCGTCCAGGGTGATGGTTCCCGCGTCGGTGCCGACCAGGCCGACGATCATGTAGAAACAGGTGGTCTTGCCGGCACCGTTGGGACCCAGCAGACCGACTACCTCGCCCGGAGCGAGGTGCAAGCCGAAATCGCGCACCACCTCGCGCGAGCGGTAGCGCTTGCGCAGTCCACGTGCCTGCAGCATCAGCCCTGGCTGCCCTTGGCTGCAGCAGCGCCGGTCTTGGGCATGATGCGCATCTTCACCCGGCCACCGCCGGTTTCGCCGCCGCTGTTCACCTGGCCGGTCTGCAGGTTGTAGGTGACCTGCTGCCCGGTCATGGTGCCGCGCGGCTGCTCGATCACCACGTTGCCGGTGAACACTACCGTTTCGGTGCGGAGGTTGTAGTCGACATTGCTGGCGCGCGCGGTCATCGGCGTGCCGTCGTCCATCTGCTGCTTCAGCACCACCGGGCCGCCGGTCAGCACCGCGCGGCTGGGGTCGCCGCCGGCACGGTCGATCACCGCACGGCCGGCAACGATATTCAGCGTGCCCTGGTTGATGGTGACGTTGCCGGTGAACACGCACTGGCCGTTCTCGCTGATGTCGCAGGTCTGCTGGTTGGCTTCCAGCTCCATCGGCTGGTTGCGGTCGGACGAACGTGCCAGCACCGGACCGGTCGCGGCGACGATGGCGGAAAACAGCAGCACTTCAGCGATGGCGCGCATACGTGGTATGAACCTCTGACAGCAATGTGGCCTGACGACGGGCCATGTCGGCCTGCAGTCCGGTGCCCCGCATTGTAAGACCGGGTTGGGTGATCAGCACCGCCACCTCCGAGGTGGCCTTGCGCGTGTCGGGGAAAACGTTCAGTTCCTCGGTCTGCATGCGCACCGGATCGCCCGCGCCGTGCGGGCTGTCGGCGGTCACCGCGCCGCGCAGGCGGATCTCGTTCTGGTCGGCACTGACCCAGGCCGTGCGCGAGCGCACATGCCACGGCTGGCCGCTCTCGTCCGGCAGCAGGAACAGCGGCGTCTGCACGTCGATGGTCTTGGCGCCCGGCGTTTCCTGCAGCAGCGGCGCACGCAGGGTGAAGGATTCGCTGCCGGTGTCATCCAGCATGATCAGCTCGAAATCGCGCAACACGTAGTCCGAACGCCCGCTGCCGGGTTGCTGCACGGCCGGACGCTCGCGGCTGCTCCACAATGCCCATGCAGCCAGGCCGATGCCCAGCGCCAGGATCACTCCAAGCAGCAGGCGCGGGTTCATCGATCGTCCGCAGGGACGTTGCCCAGGCGCTGCAGCACCGCGTGTGCATGGCCTTGGGCAAAGAGCAGAAGATCGCAGAACTCGCGTGCCGCACCCTCGCCGCCCCGCGCCGTGGTTTTCCAGTGCACTTGCGATGCGACCCAGCGATGCGCATTGGCCGGTGCCACCGACAGGCCCACCGCGCTCAGCGCGATCAGATCGGCCAGATCGTCGCCCATGAAGGCCACCTGTTCCAGGCCGATGCCCATCTGCCTGCTGATGCGCAGCACCACTTCCAGCTTGTTCTTCACTGCGGTGTAGGCCTGCACGCGCAGTTCGGCGGCACGCAGTTCGGTGACGCGGCTGGCGCGCGCGGTGATCATCGCGATGGACACGCCCATGTCGCGCAGCAGTGCCATGCCCTGGCCGTCGTGGGCATGGAACTGCTTCAGTTCGCGGCCGTCGCTGTCCTGGATCAGGCGGCCGTCGGTCAGGGTGCCGTCCACGTCGAAGCAGACCAGGCGCACGCGCCGCGCCCGCTGCACGAGGTTGTCTGGATAGTCGGGGAAGTCGAGCTGGAAAGCGGCCATCGTCACACCACCCGTGCGCGCAGCAGATCGTGGATGTTCAGCGCGCCGACCACGCGACGCTCCGCATCGACAACCATCAGGCCGCCGATCTGGTGGGTTTCCATCAGGCGTGCGGCCTCCACGGCCAGTGCATCGCTGTCGATGGTCTTGGGGTCGCGGGTCATCACCGCGCCGATGCGGGTGCCGCGCAGGTCGATCTGGGCATCGTCCAGCGTGCGTCGCAGGTCGCCGTCGGTGAACAGTCCGAGCAATCGCCCATCGTCGTCCACCACGGCGGTCATGCCCAGCCGTTTGCGGCTCATTTCCACCAATGCCTCGCTCAGACTGACATCGGCATTCACCATCGGCACATCCTTGCCAGTGTGCATCACGTCGGTGATGTGCAACAGCAGCCGTCGGCCCAGGCTGCCGGCCGGATGCGAGCGGGCGAAATCGTCGGCGGTGAAGCCGCGCGCCTCCAGCAGGGCCACCGCCAGCGCATCGCCCAGCGCCAGCGCTGCGGTGGTGCTGGTGGTCGGAGCCAGATGCAGCGGACACGCCTCGGCGGGAACGGTCACGTCCAGATGGATGTCGGATTCGCGGGCCAGCGTGGAGCCAAGCTTTCCGGTCATCGCGATCACGGTGTTGCCCTGGCGCTTCAGCACCGGCAGCAGGGTCAGCACTTCGTCGCTTTCGCCGGAATTGGACAGCGCCAGCACGATGTCGGCGTCGGTCACCATACCCAGATCGCCGTGACCGGCCTCACCGGGATGCATGAAGAAGGCCGGCGTGCCGGTGGAGGCCAGCGTGGCGGCGATCTTGCGTGCGACGTGTCCGGACTTGCCCATCCCGGTACACACCACTCGACCCCGGCAATCCAGGATGCGCAGGCAGGCCTGGGTGAACTCGCCATCCACCCGCTGCGCCACCGCGCGGATACCGTCCGCTTCCAGCAGCAGCGCACGCCGCGCGGAGGCGGCGAAGTCGAATCCGGCTGCCGGATCGGCAGGAGTGAGGGCGCTGCGGGGCATCGGCTGGCGCTTTTTCGCTACACTGGAAAGCATCCAGTTTACGCCTTCGGGACTGCCGCGCCGATGAATGCCGACACCATCCGCCAATTGATCGAATCCGGCCTGCCGGGTGCACAGGTGCAGGTGCAGGGCGATGACGGCGTGCATTTCGAGGCGCACGTGGTCAGCGATGCGTTTTCCGGCAAGCTGCCGCTGGCCCGGCATCGCATGGTGTACGCCACGCTGGGCGAGCGCATGGGCGGCGAGATCCACGCGCTGTCAATCAAGGCGCTCACGCCAGACGAAGCCGCCCGCTGACGGCCTACGCACAGGATCGCCATGCAGAAGATCATTGTCGAAGGGGGCCGTCGCCTGCAGGGCGAGGTGCGCATTTCCGGTGCCAAGAATGCGGTGTTGCCGATCCTGTGCGCCGGTCTGCTGGCCGAGCAGCCGCTGACCATCCGCAACGTGCCGCGGCTGCACGACGTGCTGACCACCGAGCGGCTGCTGCGCGAACTGGGCGTGGACATCACCCACGAGGCCGGCGTGATCACCCTCGATGCCCGGCCGGTGCACAGCCACGTGGCGTCCTACGAGCTGGTCAAGACCATGCGCGCCTCCGTGCTGGTGCTGGGACCGCTGCTGGCGCGCTTCGGCGATGCCGAAGTGTCGCTGCCCGGTGGCTGCGCGATCGGTTCGCGGCCGGTGGACCAGCATCTGAAGGGACTAGAAGCGCTGGGCGCGCGCATCGAGGTGGAGCACGGCTTCATCCGCGCACGGGTGGATGGCCGCCTGCGTGGCGGTCGGGTGGTGTTCGACATGGTCAGCGTGGGTGCCACCGAGAACGTGCTGATGGCCGCGGCGCTGGCCAACGGCACCAGCGTGCTGGAAAACGCGGCGATGGAGCCGGAAATCGTCGATCTGGCGCAATGCCTGCAGACCATGGGCGCGCACATCGAGGGTGCCGGCACCGGACGCATCGTGGTGGAAGGCGTGCAGCGCCTGCACGGCGGCGAGCACTGCGTGCTGCCCGACCGAATCGAAACCGGCACGTTCCTGGTGGCCGCGGCAATGACCGGCGGCCGCATCACCGCCACCGGCGCCCGTGCCCACACGCTGGATGCGGTGCTGGACAAGCTGCAGCAGGCCGGGGCACAGGTGCAGTACGACGCCGACAGCATCACCCTGGACATGCACGGCGAACGGCCGCGCGCGGTGGACATCACCACCGCGCCGCACCCGGGCTTTCCCACCGACATGCAGGCCCAGTTCATGGCCATGAACTGCATCGCCAGCGGCGCGGGCATCATCAACGAAACCATCTTCGAGAACCGCTTCATGCACGTGCAGGAACTGACCCGGCTGGGCGCGGACATCCGCGTGGACGGCAACACGGCCTTCGTGCGCGGGGTAGAACGGCTGAGCGGGGCGCCGGTGATGGCCACCGACCTGCGTGCATCGGCCTCGCTGATCCTAGCCGGACTGGTGGCCGATGGCGAAACGGTCATCGACCGCATCTACCACCTGGATCGGGGCTACGAGGACATCGAAGGCAAGCTGTCCGCACTGGGCGCGGTGATCCGGCGGGTGGACTGAACGCGGGATGATCCGTGGCGTGCAGGCCTAATCCTGCGTCTGGGCTGCCGCCTTTTGCTCGCGGTACGTGCGGGCGTACAGCTGTTCATCCCAGTCGAACCATTGCCGATCCAGGCCGGCAACGCTGAACATCAGGGTGTAGCGGCGCCAGTTCTCGGCCTTGAAGGTCACCTTGAGCATCTTCGCACCTTCCAGTTCGTACCACAGGCCTCGCGGGTCGTGCAGATGCAGCGAGGCCAGCTCGCCCACCGGTTGCGACGCCAGCAGCTTCATGGCACGGCGGTCGTCGATGGCTACCGTGACCTCGCAGCCGACAGGACAGTAGAAATGTCCGGAACCCAGTTCGAATGTTGCGAAGTGGCGACGCGTGGGGTGCTCGCGAAAGCGCAGCAGCGCCGGTTTGAGGTTCCCCGTGTCGGCTGCGTCCACCGGCAGCAAGCTTGCCAGGGACGCGATGCGTTCCTCGCCGCCTTCGTCGACGGTTCGCGTTTCGTAGGACCATTGCGTCATGTCGTCACTTCCACACGGGAGCCGATTGGATGCCATCAAGCCGGAACTGCACCTCGCGCGGACCGGCATCGGTCGGGTAGGCAACCGATACCGATTCGTGATCCTGCAGCGATTTCCAGAAGTTCTCGGGCTTTAGAATCGACAGTACCGGCGGCTCGGTCACTGGACGCGAGCCCTGCAGGGTGTGTTCGCTTCCATCCACCAGTGCGCGCACCGCGCAGCCAACCGGGCAATCGATGTTGCCGTCGGCCGGCTCGATGAAGGCGCGATCCTTGCCGAAAGCCGGATCATCGACGAAACGCAATGTGACCGTGCCATCGGTACTGCGCAATGCGGCGATTTCCTGCAAGCCGGTCTCGCCAGGGGACTGGGTGAACTGCCACGCGCCGGATGGCGTTGCAGAAGCCGATGCTGCAGCAGGTGGCAATGCGGTTGCCAGCGACTGATCCGCTGCCGGCTCCGGCTGTGCTGGCGGGCTGATCGGTATCGCCGTTTCAGGTTCGGACTCCACCATGTTGGAAGCGGGTTCCGCAACCGGGGACAGTGCCGCCTCTTCGGTGGGCGTACGCTGGCAGGCAAGCAAGGAAAGCGGCAGGAATACCAGCAACGGGAAGCGGAATTTCGGACTCACGGATGACTTCCTCTGACCATGGCGCGGCCCATGTCTGCAAACAAGGATGCCATATCTAGACGCTATACTGGAAACACTGCAAACAAGCGAGCTTTCCCATGACCGACCGCATCGCCGTGATCCTGGACACCCCTTTGCTGGACACGGCGCCGTGGGCCGACAGCGTGTTCCGAAAGGCCGAATTGGTGCCAGTCGTCAACAAAGACATTCAAAAGGCACTTTCGAAGGACGAAGATGCGCGCAAGGCACTGTTGGCCAACATTGCCGATCTGATGGGGTCGGCGGAAACACTGTCCCCGCACTTTCGCAAGGCCTTGCATGGCTTGTATGGAGACAGGAATCGCTTGGGACTCTACGGGACTGTCTGGCTGGTGCATGTGGACAACGTGGCCGCCTGCGTGGTGGATTGGTCCGAAGTCAGCAAGCGCGCCAATGCACCGGGGGTGACGGAAGAAGACCGCGAAGGGTCGATCGCGATGGCCAAGGATTTCGTGCACGAACGCATACGCAAGCATCTGCCTGACCCGGACCGACTGCTTGAACTTGAAGGCGGCTTGACACGCGACCAGCGCGAATCGATGACATTCGAATTCCTGAAGAAGCGGGGTGTGCTCTGACCAGGCGGGATCAGCGTCGCGCCGGCTGACCTGGCGGCCAGTGATCGACAGCAGGAAAGCCACGGCAGATGCCGTGGCTTTCTCGTTGTTGGCTGCATCGATGATTCGATGCAGCGCTGTGCGGCAAGTCGAACAGCCTTTTAACCGCCGGTGAACTCGTTGGCGAAGCTGTTCACGTCACCCACAAGGTCTACGGCTTCCTTCACGCCTTCGCCGATGGCGATGATCGTGCTGAGCGGGCCGGTGATGGCCGTGGCACCCGGGATCAGGCCAGCGCAGTTCACGGCGAGGTCGGCAACATCCAGCGCGATATCGATACCGTCGGCATCACCGCTGGTGAGGGTCTGGGCCAACTCCCAGCCCGAGCTGGCAATACCGAAGATGGCCCCGATGCCCGGAGTGGACTTCATGGCCAGGCCGGAGAGCACCTCGGTGACCTTCTGGGTCAGGAAGGTCTTGACCCGATCCGGAAGCGCGTCGATGAAACGCTCGAAGAGCATGCCGACCGCTTTCATTCCCTGCTCGCCGAACGGCAGTTCGACGTCGACACCGAACTTGCTGAACTTGTAGTGCTCGCCGGCGGTGATGAGCTTCATGACCGCGTTGCCCAGTTCCTGCACCGCGCCCAGCAGGTCGCCCTTGGCCACCTTGCCGATGGCGGCGATCACCGAGTCTAGCGACCCGGTCTCGACCACCATCCGGTTGAGTTCGGGATCGGCGAACAGCTTGCCGACCGAACCGGGCAGATGTTTCAGCGCATTGAGGAAGGCAATCGCGGCTTCCGGATGGTTGTCGTAGATGGTCTTGACGGTGGAGCCCAGACCATTGATGAAGCCACCGAAATCGCCTGCGGCCAAGCGTTCGAATGCAAGGCCCAGCTTGTCGGCGACGGCCGGATCGGTCAGCGTGCCCAGCACCGTGGTCAGCAGGGTCTTGTGTTCTTCCTTGAGGCCGAACTTGTCGACGATGGCGCCGATCATCTTGTCCTTGATGCCCTGGGGCAGTGATTCGCCCAGTTCACCCAGCTTGCGGATGACCGTGCCGATGGGCTCGCCCTTGGCGATGGATTCGCCCAGTTCGATGGCATTGGCAAGCGCGGGGCCGAGCTGTTCCAGGTCATCGGCAGAGGTGATGCCGACCTTGCCCAGCAGGTCCATGACCTCGTTGTTCTGCGACAGGGCGTTGGCAGCGGCCTCGAAGACCGCGGGGTTGTTGCCGATGGCCTTCAGGCCTTCGGTGACCTGGCCATTGAGAATCTGCTGGAACGCGCCATGCAGGTCCTGGTTGTTGATCAGCTGCTTGACGAACTCGGCATCGGTCAGCAGCGACTTGAGCGCGCCTGCGATCAGTGGCTTGTCGGGCAGCTTTTCGGCCAGCGCACCGATCATCTTGGCGCTGAGGTCCGGGGCGGCCTTCAGGGCCTCGCCGATGTGCTGCAGCGCGGCACTGGGGTTTTCCGGCATCTGCCGCAGCGCTTCGACCATGTGCGGCAGCGCGGCCCCGGCCTGCTTCAGGTCGTCCAGGCTCAGACCCAGATCCTTGATGCGCTGGACCACGTCGGCAGGCAGCTTCTCGACCACCTTGTCCACCACCTTGCCGATGATCTTGGCCAAGGCGTCGTCGGCGCCGGTCTGGGTGATCTGGCTGAGGGCGGTCAGTGCGTCTTCGACGCGCGGCGGATCGGACGAGAAGGCTACCGCAGCATCGAACAGATGCGGCAGCGCATCGCCGGCCTGCTTCAGTTCGTCGACGGTGATGCCGAACTTGTCCAGGCCGGCCTTGACCTTCGGGTCGGCAGCGACGGCGTCGATCACCGAGTCGCGGATGGTCTTGTTGCCCAGCAGTTCGCGGGCGCCTTCCATCATCTGGGCCTGCTCGCCGCTGAAGATCTTGGCAACCGAGCCGATCACGGCCGGGTTGTTGATGATCTCGTTGATGAACGCCTTGTCGGTCAGCAGCTGCTTGGCCATTTCCGGCAGCTGGAAGTTCTTCGACAGGCCTTCGAACAGCTTGTCTGCCCCGGCCTTGAGAGTTGGCGAAGCGTTCAGCGCATCACGCAGCGCAGTGAGCGCGCCGTCCCAGTCCTTGGTGGAAGCGGCATCGATCGCCTTGCCCAGATGCGGCAGCACGTCACCCAATTCGCTGCCCAGTCCGGTGAAGGCGGCCTTGTCGATGTTGAGCTTGCCCAGCACGTCCTTGGCGCCGGCGGGCAGATTGTCGTACACCTTGCCCATGACCTTCTCGGCGATGCCGGGACTGGCCTTGACGGCCGCACCCAGGGCATTGAAGCCTTCCTGCACCTTGCCATCCTTGAAGGCGATGGCGGCATCCAGCAGGTGCGGGGCCGCTTCGGCACCTTCCTTGAGGTCCTGCGGGGTGATGCCGAGCTTATTCAGCGCATCCTTGACCTGCGGGTTCTCGGCCAGTGCGTCGATGGCGGCTTCACGCAGGTCCTTGTTGCCCAGCAGCGTCTTGCCGGCTTCCAGCATGCGCGCCGGGTCGCCGCTGACCATGTCGGCCACGGCCTGCTGTACATCCGGATTGTTGGCGAACTGCTCGCGCACGCGCGGATCGGACAGGAACTGCTTTGCTTCCGGCGGCAAGTCGAATTTCTTACCAAGGCCTTCCAGAATCGTGTTGGCAGCCTCCTTGAGTGTCGGCGATGCATTGAAGGCATCGCGCAGAGCGAGAAGGGCTCCGTCCCAGTCCTTGTTTTCCGCTGCATCCAGAGCCTTGCCCAAGTGCGGCAGGACATCCTTGAGTTCCGCACCCATGCCCGTGAATGTGGCTTTGTCGATGTTCAGGTCGCCCAACATCTTGCGAGCGCCTTCCGGCATGCTGTCGTACAGCTTGCCCATCAGGGTATCGACGAATTCCGGCGCGTTTTCGGTGGCCTTGCCCAGCGCGGTGAATGCGGCTTCGTAGTCCTTGTTGCCGAACGCGATGGCCGCATCGATCAGATCCGGCAGTGCCTTGCCGGCATCCTTGAGATCCTTCGGTTCCAGGCCGACGGACTTCAGTGCGGATTTGACCTGCTCGTTCTGGCCGATCAGTTCCAGCGCCTTGTCGCGCAGCGTGTCGTTCGCAGCCAAGGTGCGTGCACCTTCCAGGGCCTTGTTCGGATCGCCGCTCAGCAGGCCGATCACGGCGTCCTGCACGTCCTTTTTTTCCAGGAACTGCTTGCGCACCTCGGCATCGCCGAAGAATTCCTTCAGGCCGGCCGGCAGCTTGTCGCCATATTTCTCGGCCAGACCTTCCAGCACCTGCTCACCGGCCTCGCGCAACTTGGGCGAAGCATCGAAAGCATCGCGCAAGGCGTTGATCGCTTCGGAATACTTGCCGTCCTGCAGTGCAGTGACGGCCTCGTTGAGCTTGGGCAGCGCGGCACCGACTTCGCGGAAGGTCTCCTTGTCGATGTTGAGGTCGCTGAGCGCCTGCTTGATGTCGGCGGGCAGCTTGTCGTAGACCTTCTCGGCGATGGCGTTGAAGACATCCGGAGCAGCCTGGTAGGCCTTGCCCAGCGCATTGATCGCATCGGCCGGCCGGTTTTCGCTGAACGCCCTCGCTGCATCGAGAAGATGCGGGAGGGCATCGCCGGCATCCTTGATGTCGTCCAGGGTGAGGCCTGCGGACGACAGCATCTTCTGGAAGCCTTCGTTCTTGCCCAGCGCATCGATGGCGGCTTCGCGCACCGTTTCGTTGAGCAGCAGGGTCTTCGCGGCTTCGAAGGTCTTGGCCGGGTCGCCACTGATCAGGTCCAGGACTGCATTCTGAACGTCGGGATTGGTGGCGAACTCCTCGCGAAGCGTCTCGTTGGACAGCAGCTCCTTGATTTCGGGTGGCAGCTTGTCGCCATGGTTCTGCACGATATTGCTGAGGGTTTCCTTCAGCAGGTTCTGCAGTGCCGGCGAATCGCCGGCGGTCTTCACTGCGTCGCGCAGCGAGGTCAGCGCACCGCTCCAGTCATTGTTGCCGGCAGCCGTGATGGCGTCGGCCAGCTTGGGCAGCGCATCGCCAAAGGCCTTGATGTCGTCCGCGCTCAGTCCGAGCTTTTCAGCAGTCTTGCTGAACTCCGAGCCCGGCTTCATCAGTGCATCAACGACAGCGTTGCGGAGGTCTTCATTGCCGACCGTGGCTTCCAGCAGGGCCTTGGTATCGCCGTTCATGGCGGCATCGATAGCCTTGCCTCCAGCCAGCACGATCTGCTTCACGGCTTCAGGATCGGTCAGGACGTCCTTGACCGGGCCGGGCAGGTCCATGCCTTCGGTGACCTTGGGCACGACTACCGCAGCGATTTCGGCGGCTTCGCCGTTGGCCTGCTGCAGCAGTTCGCGGACACCTTCCTGGCGCACGGCTGGATCGTTGCTCTTGGTCTTGTCGATCGACGCCGACATGGTGGTGCGCTGGCCGGCGTCGAGATTCTTGAGCTGCGCCGCGTTCAGGCCAGCATCGGTCAAGGTCTTGTCCTGGACGGCCGCATCCAGAACGTTGCGATCATCCGGCTTGCCACCGGCCTGGGGGGCATTGGGGTCGTCGGACACCTTGGCCGTGAAACCGTCACGGACCTTCGCCTGCTCCTCAGGGCCGGTGTTCTTGGCCAGGCTGTCGGCCACTTCCTTCTGTTTCTCGGGTGGCAGCTTGCTGACTTCTTCGTTGTATTGCTTGACCTGCCCCTCATCCATTTCCTGGATGGTCTTCTTTTGCTCTTCCGGTGGCTTCTTGGCCACTTCCTCCGGCGGCGGAGGCGGGGGCGGCGGAGGCGGGGGCGGGGGCGGCGGCGGGGGCGGAACGTAAACGGTGCCGTAGTCGTCAGCGGTCAAGGCCATGGTGCGCTCCCCTGTATGGTCGGTAATGGAGTCATCTTGGCATACAGGGGACAGGATGCTAGTGGGGCAGACCCTAGGGCGTGTTGTCCAGAGTGATCACTCCAGCGTCATCTCCAGTACCCGCACCTAGGGTTTACCCTAGGGTGGCGGACCTCTCAGCATGGCCGCAAGCGCATACCCCACGGATTCCGCCGCGGGGTTACCACGCCAAACCATACTCAACAATCGCTCAGCGAACGCTTTCGAGGCGCAAATCCATTTCGTCCTTGCCATCCTTGCGCTGCAGGACCCGGGCCGGGGCCGGAAGGCTGTCCACCACCCACAGGATCATCTGCTTGTCGCCGGAGGTGCGGCTGACCTTGGTGGCCTGGTGCGAGGTGCCGCCCACCTCGATCGCTTCCTTGCCTTCGACACGCCAAGTCTGCGGGCTGACCTTGCCGTTTTCGACCATGCGGTAATTCAACGGCTTGCCGCCGGGCACGTCGCGCACGATCGCCAGGTTGATCAGCATCGCGTCCATGTCGCCGGGCTGCAGGGCGATGGGGCCCTTGCGGTCGTCCTTCACGTCACCGCTCCAGCGGGCTTCCCCCTTGCTCCAGTCGAACGTGGCGGTGGTGTTGCGACGCTTGATCAGCACTTGCGAGGAATCCTCGCCGCTGAGGGGACGCCATTGGCCGCCGTGTTCCTCGAAGGTGGTGCTCTGGACGAGATTGGCAGCCGGGTTGTTGATCGCCAGGCTGTAGGTCCATTGGCGTTCGCCCTGCTTGTCCAGCCGCATCACCCCATTGGCCTGCAGCCCCATGTAATGCGCGGTGTAATTGGCGGTGAAGGGCTTCAGCGCCAGTGCGGGGGTGCTTGCCAGCCCCAGCAGCGCGGCAGCGAGCCACGGGTGCCCTAACAGGGTGGAGCGGGATGCGGTGGTCACGGAGATCTCCTGGGTCATCGGGAATGCGGGGGGATGGATCATTGGTATTCGATCAGTTGCAGGTCGGTGGTGCTGCCGTCGGCGTCGCGCTGCAGGATGCGGATCGGCGTGGGCACGCCGTTGGCCACCCAGATCACCGTTTCGTCGCCGCCGGCCTGCACGCGCTGCACGCGCAGGGCGTCGTAGCCCAGTTCGCCCGCCTGCAGGGATTCGGTCTGCGTGGCGGCCTGGTAGGCATGATCGCGCACCCGCCCGTCATCCACGAAGCGGTAATGCAGCGACTGGCCCGGTTTGGCGTCGCGGATCACCGCCAGATTGATCAGCAGGCCGCTCATGTCGCCCGGCTGCAGCGCCACCGGCGCACGACGCGCCGCTTTCACGTCGCCGCTCCATTGCGCCGTGGCCGAGGCCCAGTCGTAGCGCCCGGTGGTCGTGCGGCTGGCCAGGAAGGCACGCTTGACCGTGCTCTGGGCCAGTGGCCGGAACTGGCCATCGTGCACGTCGAACACGGTGCTCTGTTCGACATTCAATCCGGTCAACCGGGCCAGGCCGCTCCCGCGCAGAGTCAGGTCGATGCGCCAGCGGTCGGCGTCAGCGCTGTTGCGCTGCAGCTGCATGGTGGCGGTGCCGAGCGCGCGGTCGTTGTGCAGCACGGTGTAGCGCGCCACGAATGGCTGCAGTGGCGCTGCCGCCCAAGGCGTTTGCTGGCCTTCCGCGGCGACCGGCATGGCGATCGTGGAATCCGTCGCCGGCACGGCAGCCGGAGCAGGTGCCTGCGCGAGCGCCAACAGTGGCAACAACGGCAACAGCCAAGCGCAGGCAAGCGTTGCCGCTGCGCGCAGGGCGGCGTGTCGTGGATCAGGCGACGCCGTTGGGGGAGTCATGGAGCGCATCATCACCGGCGCAATCTAGCTGCAGCGGATTTAACAGTGGATGACCATCCAGCTGCACTTTGCCGTCCCGTTCACGCAGCCGTCCGGCCACGGCCAGCCGCAGCACGGCCAGCAGCAGGCGGTGTTCGTGCGGCAGCAGGCGCGCGGCCAGCTGCTCGGCCGACTCGTCCGGGCGAATCGGAATGCGGACCTGGGCGATGCGCGGCCCAGCGTCCAGCTCGGCGGTGACCACGTGCACGGTGGCGCCGTGTTCGGCATCGCCGGCGGCCAGCGCCGCGGCATGGGTATGCAGGCCCGGATACAGCGGCAGCAGCGAGGGGTGGATGTTGAGCATGCGACCGGTGAAACGCTGCACGAGTCGCGCGCCCAGCAATCGCATGTAACCGGCACAGACGATCCAGTCCGGTGCCACCGCCGCCAGGGCATCGCCCAAGGCCTGATCGAACGCGGCCCGGTCCGCGAAATCGCGCGGCCGCGCATGCCAGCGCAGCGCTTCGTCCACGCGTGCGAGTGCCACTGCCTCCGGGCGGTCGGAAAACACGCCGACCAGCCGTGCATCCAGCCGCCGCGCAGCGATCGCATCCACGATGGCCTGCAGGTTGGAGCCGCGCCCGGAGGCCAGCACGGCGATGCGCGGCTGAGGCGATGTCATGCCGCTGCCGGCACGGATCGACCGAATGCGGCCTTCAGGTCGGGGCGGTTCAGGGCGACCGGCATCCAGATGCCGATCAAGGTGCCCAGCGGGATATTCAGCGACACCAGCACCGCCACCACCATGCACAGCGTCCAGCGTTGCTGCTTGCGCAACGCCAGTGCCGCGAACACCTGCAGTGCCCACACGGCGATGCTGGTCAGCAGCAGCACGGCCACCACACCGATCATCACGCGGCCGATCATGACCTTTTCCGTGGTCTGCGTACCGGCGGCGTTGAGTTCGCTTTCGGTGATCATACCCGGGGCCAACACCAGGCCAAGAAGTCCCACCGGCAGCAGGCACAACAGGCTGTAGACGAGCAACGCCATGGCGAGGCTGGTGCAGTCGGCCTGGGCCCGGGATGGAGACGGAACGGATGGTGGCATCGGCGTGGTGCGATCGAGGCAACAGTGCGATCAGTGGATGACGACGCGTTGCGTATCCTTATCCGCACTCACCACATTGCCCAGCCGCCGCGGTTGCAATTGCAGGCCGTCCAGTCGCGTATGCAGGGCATCGGCGGTGTCGGCGGCGACCACGAACACGTAACCGATGCCGCAGTTGAAGGTGCGCCACATCTCCTCCAGCGGCACGCCGCCTTCACGCTGCAGCCAGGCGAACACGCCGGCCGGAGCGATGGCCGCGGCATCGAGGTGCAGGCCCAGCCCGTCGGGAATCACCCGGATGATGTTCTCGGTGATGCCGCCGCCGGTGATATGCGCCATCGCATGGATGTGCGGACCCAGCGCGCTGCGCAACAGCTGCAGCACCGGTTGCACGTACAGGCGCGTGGGTGCCATCAACGCATCCTCCAGACGGATGCCGTCCACGTCGTGATCCGGCGACGCGCCGCTGCGCTGCAGGATGCGACGGATCAGCGAATAACCATTCGAATGCGGCCCGCTGGAGGCGATGCCGATCAGCACGTCGCCCCGGCGCACGCGGCTGCCATCGCGCAGTTCGCTTTTTTCCACGCCGGCCACGCAGAATCCGGCCAGGTCGTACTCGCCGGGGCCGTACATGTCGGGCATTTCCGCGGTTTCGCCGCCCACCAGCGCGCAACCGGCCAGTTCGCAGCCCCTGGCAATGCCGCCCACCACGGCCACGGTGGTGTCCACATCGAGTTTTCCGGTGGCGAAGTAGTCGAGAAAGAACAGAGGCTCGGCGCCCTGCACCAGCACGTCGTTCACGCACATTGCCACCAGGTCGATGCCGATGCCGTCGTGGCGGTTCAGCTGCTGGGCCAGCTTCAGCTTCGTGCCCACCCCGTCGGTGCCGGACACCAGTACTGGTTCTCGGTACTTGCCGGACAGGTCGAACAGCGCGCCGAAACCACCCAGTCCGCCCATCACCTCGGGCCGGCGGGTGCGCTGCACCAACGGCTTGATCCGTTCCACCACGGCGTGTCCGGCATCGATGTCCACGCCGGCATCGCGATAGGTCAGGGAAGGAGGAGTGTTCACGGGGCCCATCCGCCGGAATGATCGGTGATGTTAACCGTTGCAGCTGCCCGGATGGACGCCGGCGCCGCAGTGCGGCACCATTTGCGGGTTCGAGGATCGGGAAACGAGCCGATGCATGCAGTACTACGGTGGGCGCTGGCCCTGATGTTCGCGCTGGGTGCGGGCTTGGCACACGCACAACGGGTGGAAGGCGACATCGCCCGCGCATCGGGTCCGTTCGAGGTGGAAGTGCCCGTGAACAGCCAGAGTGCGGCCGAGCGCAATACCGGCTTCGCGCGCGCGCTGGCGCAGGTGCTGGGGTCGCTGTCGGGCGACCGCAGCGCGGCGGGGCGCCCGGGCGTGGGCCAGGAAATGCGCCGTGCCGACGACTACGTGAAAAGCTACGACTACCGTCAGGACGAGGGCATCTCGCCCAGCACCGGTGCGCCGACCTTCCAGACCACGCTGATCGTGCGTTTCGATGCGGACAAGGTGCAGGCCATTGCCGCGGAACTGGGACTGCCGGTCTGGCCCACGCCGCGTCCGAAACCGGTGCTGTGGCTGGCCATCGACGATGGCAAGGGGCCGCGGCTGGTGTCCCTGCAGCAGAGCAATGCTGCCCGCCCGGTGCTGGATCGCGCCATCCAGCGCGGTTACCGTCTGGGTCTACCGGGCGGCAGTGCGGCCGAACAGGCCGCCGTGGGGGCGATCTGGCGTGGCGACACCGCTGCCATCGCGCGGCTGTCCTCGCGCTATCAGCCGCCGATGCAGCTGGTGGGCAAGATGTACCGCGACAAGGGCGGCTGGACCACCGACTGGATTTTCGTCGACGGCGGGCGGGTGCTGTCGCGCTGGACAGAGTCCGATTCCAGTCCGCGCCGCGCGATGGCGGCCGGTGCCGACGGGACCGCCGATGCGCTGGTGAAACGCTATGCCCGCCGCAATCCGGGGTCCGGACCGGCCGGTACCTACCGGGTGCGGTTCGAGCGGATCGACAGCACCGATGAGTACATCCGCCTGGCGGCCCAGCTGGAACGCATCTCGGTGGTGAAGCGGGTGGTACCGATCCGTGCCACTGCCGACAGCCTGGAGGCCGATCTGGAACTGAGTACCGGACTGGCCGGGTTCCGCCGCCTGCTGGACAAATCGGTGCTGGTGGCCGCCGACCTGCCGCCTGCCGATCCGGATGCCCTGAATGTTGGCTTGCCGTCCGACAAGCCGCCCGCCGCCGTGTTCGAAGTGAACTGATGGACGTGCAACCAGACGAAGGCCGTTCGCTGGCCGAAATCGCCAGATTCCTGCGCCGTCTGCAGTTCCTGGCCGTGGCCGGAATGGCGGTGTGGGTGATCTGGCTGCTGTCGCCGATTCTCACCCCGTTCGTGCTGGGCGCCATCCTGGGCTGGCTGGGCGATCCGCTGGTGGATCGGCTGGAACGCGCCGGACGCTCGCGCAGCAGCGCCGTGCTGCTGGTGTATTCGCTGATGCTGCTGATCCTGGCGCTGGCGGTGGTGTTGCTGGTGCCGGTGATCCAGGAGCAGATCATCACCCTGGTCGCTTCGCTGCCGCAGTACCAGAACTGGCTGATCGGAACCGCACTGCCGTGGCTGGAACGCACCAGTGGACTGGAATTGCTGGCCTGGCTGGATACCGATCGCATCGTCGCGTGGATCCGCGAGCACTGGCAGCAGGCAGGCGGCATCGCCACCACTCTGCTGGGTTACGTGTCGCGCTCCGGGGTCGCGCTGCTGACGTGGGTGCTGAATCTTGTGCTGGTGCCGATCGTGGCGTATTTCTTCCTGCGCGACTGGGATGTGTTCGTGGAACGCGTGGCGGCGCTGATTCCGCGGGCGTACCTGCCAACCGTCAGCCGCCTGGCACGGGAATCCGACGCAGTACTGGGCGGCTTCCTGCGCGGGCAGTTCATGGTGATGATCGCCATGGGCGTGTTCTATGCCGTCGGGCTGCAGATGGTCGGCCTGGACCTGGGCATCCTGATCGGCATCATCGGCGGCCTTTTCACCTTCGTGCCCTACGTGGGGCCCACGGTGATCATCGTGTTCGGATCGCTGGCTGCGTTGATGGAACACGGTGATTGGCAGCATCTGCTGGGCGTTGCCATCGTGTGGGGGCTTGGCCAGCTGCTGGAAAGCTACGTGCTGACCCCCAAACTGGTCGGCGAACGCATCGGCCTGCATCCCCTTGCCGTGATCTTCGCGGTGATGGCCGGCGGCGTCCTGTTCGGATTCGTGGGCATGCTGATCGCCCTGCCGGTGGCTGCAGTGTCGAACGTCCTGATGCACTTCGCCATGGAGCGCTACCATGCCAGCAAGGTGTATGCGGGTGATCCCGCCGATGCACCGGTGGCGCCGGGATCGCTGGCATCCGGACATCCCGGGCCCTGATTGCAGGTCGGGTCGTGGTATCCACACCACAGCTGCCGCTGGGCATGGTGCGGCCACCAGCGCACCGGCTGCAGGATTTCGTGGATGCGCCGCAAGGCGCACGCGACATGCTGGAGTCCGCGGCAACCCGCGCGGATGCCGATTGGGTATATCTGCATGGACCGGCAGGCTCGGGCAAGACGCATCTGCTGCTGGGCACGGTCACGCGCGCGCGCGAGGCCGGCCGCAATGCCGCCTACCTGCCGCTGCCGAAGGCGCTGGGACGCCTGGCCGACGCCCTGCAGGCACTGGAGCATCATGCCGTGGTGGCTTTGGACGATGTACAGGCCATCGCCGGACGGGCCGATGATGAACGTGCATTGTTCGATTTCCACAACCGCATGCACGATGCCGGACACGCCGTGCTGTATGCCGGCGATGCGGCTCCGGATCGATTGGACTTGCAGCTGCTCGATCTGGTCTCGCGCCTGAACCAGTGCGCGCGCATCCGCCTGCAGCCGCTGGACGATGCCGGCCGCGGCGAATTGCTGCGGCAGCATGCCGATCGGCGGGGCCTGGTGCTGGATGCAGCCGCCGTGGACTGGCTGCTGCAGCATGTCCCGCGTGGCGCGGCGACGCTGCTGACCGCGCTGGATCGGCTGGATCAGGCCTCGCTGGCCGCGCAGCGTCGCATTACCTTGCCATTCCTGCGTCAGGTGCTGGCGCCGCGCGACTGAGTTCCGGCATCGGGCCTGCGCAACTGGGCGTCCAGCGCCGCCAGCCGTTCCGGCGTGCCGACATCGGCCCAGTATCCATGATGATGCGTTCCCGTCACCGCACCGCGTTGCATGGCCGCACGCAGCAGCGGCGCCAGCTTGAAGCGGGGCGGGTCGGCATCGCTGCCCGGCGCATCGCCGATGACGCGGCGCCAATCATCCAGCAGCCGTGGCCGGTACACGCCAATGCCCGAAAACGTGAGCCGCTGCGCACCTTCGGACTGCACCTGGCCATCGCGTGCCAGTGCGAAATCGCCCGCCGGATTGTGTGCCGGATTGTCCACCAGCAGCAGGTGCGCCTCGCCGGCCGGCTCGTGCGGCAGGTCGGCGAAATCGGCATCGCACCAGATGTCGCCATTCACCGCCAGGAACGGCGCATCCGGGTGGTCCGCATCGCGCAGCAGCGGCAGGGCATGCAGCAGGCCACCGCCGGTTTCCAGCGGAACATCGCCTTCGTGGCTGTAGCGGATGCGCAGGCCCCAGCGACTGCCATCGCCCAGCGTTTGCGGAAACTGCGGGGCCAACCAGGCGGTATTCACCACCACCTCGCGAACGCCCATCGCTGCCAGTTTCTGCAGATGCCACGCGATCAGCGGTTTTTCTCCGACTTGCAGCAAGGGCTTGGGCGTGTGGTCGGTGAGCGGGCGCATCCGTTCGCCGAATCCCGCGGCAAAGATCAGCGCCCGCATCACGCCGCCCGCGCCTGCAGTGCAGGCACCACGGTATTGCGCAGCAGGGCATGCAGACCGTCGAATTGCCGATATCGCGGCAGCACTGCATCCAGATAGGCGATGAAGCGCGGCACATCGGCCAGATATTTCGGCTTGCCGTCGCGGTGCCGCAGGCGCGCGAAGATGCCGATCACCTTCAGATGCCGCTGGATGCCGATCCAGTCGGCATCGCGCTGGAATTGCGCCCACTCCGACACCGGCAAGCCAGCCTGCAGGGCACGGGTGTGATAGCGCTGCAGCCACCGTGCCACGTCGGATTCCGGCCACCCGAGGAAGGCATCCTTGAACAGGCTGAGCACGTCGTAGGCAATCGGCCCGATCGCCGCGTCCTGGAAATCCAGCACGGCGAGGGTGCCGTCATCCAGCGGCATCAGGTTGCGCGGCATGAAATCGCGATGCACCAGCAGCTGCGGCTGCGCCAGTGCGGCATCGATCAGCCGGGTGTAGGCGGCATCCAGCACGTCCATCGCAGCGCAGTCGAGTGCCAGTCCCAAGTGCCGCTGCAGGAACCAGTCGTCGAACAGGCGCAGTTCGCGGGCCAGCAGGGCTTCGTCGTAACGGGTCATCCCCGGCGGCGGCGCAATGGCCTGCAGCCGCAGCAGCTGGTCGATGGCCGCATCGAACCAGGCATCGGCGGTGTCGGGCTGGATGGTCTGCAGCAACGTTTGCGCGCCCAGGTCTTCCAGCAGCAGGAAGCCGTTGGCGACATCCCGGGCCAGCACCTGCGGCACGCGCACGCCGCCGTCGTGCAGCACCGCGTGCATGCGAAGCCACGGCTGCACGTCTTCCTTGTCCGGCGGGGAGTCCATCACGATGTGGCTGGGCGCTGCGCCCGCGGTGCGCCAATAGCTGCGGAAGCCGGCATCGGTGGAGGCGCGTTCCAGACACAGCGCCGGTTGGCCGGCGGCGTGCCGTGCGAAGGCGAGGCGCGCATCGGCGCGCGGATCGTCTTCTTCGGGCAAGGGTGATGCGGTCATGCGGAGCAAATCCCGTGCGGCCGGATGCCGCGGTCGCACAGGGTAAACCGTCGCCGGACCGGTTTCGAGCGGTGCAGCCCGGACCTCGTTCAGGCGCGGACCGGCTTCTTCCTGCGCAGCATCTCGAACACGAACAGCAGCACGATGGCAGAGGCAATCGCAGCCACCCAGGTCATGACGATGCCCAGCTCGAAATTGGCCGATGCCCAGCCGCCGATCACGGCACCCACGATGCCCAGCAGGATCGTCATGATCCAGCCCATCGGGTCGGCGCCCGGCTTGAGCAGCCGTGCCAGGATGCCGATGACCAGTCCGCCGAACACGTAGCCGATGACACCATCGAACATGGCGATTTCCCCCAGGTTGAAGTGACCGACAGGCTAGGCCGAACCCGGTGATGGCCGTGTCACGCGCATCCGGCGCGGCTGCATTGGCTCAGCAGCAGCCATGATCGCCGTGGCGGTCGCCCGAGTCCGCCGCCACCGCGCTGCCGGTGGTTTCGCCGCGCACGCTGGCGGCGTGGTGGGCGGCGATCACGTGCGCGACGCAGGCGGTCACGCCCTTGCCCATCGGGATGTGCAGGAATTCGTTCGGCCCGTGCGCGTTGGAATGCGGCCCCAGCACGCCTGTGATCATGAACTGCGCGGCCGGGAACTTCTCGCCCAGCATGCCCATGAACGGAATCGTGCCGCCTTCGCCCATGTACATCGCCGGCTTGCCGAACACGGCCTGGCTGGACGCATCGATGGCCTGCTCCAGCCACGGCACCATGCTGGGCGCGTTCCAGCCGGTGGAGGATTTCTCCAGTTCGAAGGTCACGGTCGCGCCGCCCGGTGCCGGCTGTTCCAGCAGCGCATCGCGCAGCAGCTGGCCGCCGGTGCTGCCGTCCAGCGTGGGCGGCAGACGCAGGCTCAGCTTGACCGCGGTGTAAGGACGCAGCACGTTGCCGGCCGAATCGAGCGGCGGCATGCCATCCACGCCGGTCACCGACAGCGCGGGCCGCCAGGTGCGATTGAGCACCAGTTCGTTCAGATCGTCGGCCATCGGCTGCACGCCGTCCACCCACGGGAACATGTCGATGAGCTCCTTGCCCAGTACCTGCGTCATCCTGCCCACCTGCTCGCGGCGGTCGGCCGGAATGTCCACGTACAGGCCGTCGATGGCGAGCTTGCCGGTGGTCTCGTCCTCGATCCGCGACAGCAGCTGGCGCAGCAGACGGAAGCTGGACGGCACGGCGCCGGAGGCACTGCCCGAATGCACGCCTTCGGTCAGCACGTCCACGCGCAGGTTGCCGCCGGCCAGGCCGCGCAGCGAGGTCGTGCACCACAGTTGTTCGTAGTTGCCGCAGCCCGAATCCAGGCACACCACCAGCGACGGCTTGCCGATGCGATCGGCCAGATGATCGACGTAGGCGGGCAGGTCGTAGCTGCCGGATTCCTCGCAGGCCTCGATCAGCACCACGCAGCGCGCATGCGGCAGCTGCTGCGCCTGCAGCGCCATCACCGCGGTCAGCGAGCCGAAGATCGCGTAGCCGTCGTCGGCGCCGCCGCGCCCATACAGCCTGTCGCCCTTCAGCACGGGCTTCCACGGACCGAGATCGTCGTCCCAGCCGGTCATTTCCGGCTGCTTGTCCAGATGTCCGTACAGCAGCACCACGTCCTCGCCGGTCTCTGGCCCGCTGGCGGGGATGTCGATGTAGATCAGCGGCGTGCGTCCTTCCAGGCGCACCACCTCGACTGTCATTCCGGCGATCGGCTGTGCCTTGGCCCAGGTTTCCATCAGCGCCACTGCCTGGTCCATGTAACCGTGCGCCACCCAGTCGGCGTCGAACATCGGCGATTTGTTGGGAATGGCGATGTACCGGATCAGCTGCGGCACGATCTCGTCGTCCCACTTGCTGTCCACGAATGCCTGGATCGGGTTGGCGGCCATCGGAAACTCCTCGGATTCGACAGCCTGCAAGTGTAGCCACTCGTGCGTGATCGGACTTTTCCGATGCGTTGCCGATGGATTGCCCGAGGTGCGGGCAGGACATCGGGCGATGGGCGCCGCAACGCGTGGCAAGCAGACTGTCTTCACCGGCCGGGACTGGCCGGCAACCCGAAACAACCACAGGAGACCGCTCGTGACCCCATTCAAACCGATGCTGCAGGGACTGCTGCTGTCGTTGGCGCTGGCAGGCAGTGTGTTCGCCCAGGACAAGGTGGACATCAACACGGCCGACGCCGCCACGCTGGACCGCGTGCTGCTGAATGTGGGACCGAGCAAGGCCGCAGCCATCGTCGCGTACCGCAAGCAACATGGACCGTTCCGCAGTGCCGACGAACTGGCCAAGGTCAAGGGAATCGGGTTGAGCACGGTGGACAAGAACGCCGATCGCATCGTGCTGCGCAACGCAACGGCCCCGACCAGGACGTCGGCACGGAAGACCGCCACTGCGCCACGCAGACCGATCGCATCGCGTTGAGCAACGCAGCAGCGGTGGCGGATGCACCGATGCCTGCGGGGAGCCGGATGCTCCCATGACAGGGGCTGGAATGCCCGACACGGACGTGCCGTCTGCCCGCTGCGCAGGATGCGTGGCGGGCAGGCACCTTTGCCCGGCTGCGCGGATACACTGGCCGCATGACCGGATTCGTCGTGCGGCACCTTCCATCCACCGGCTACCTGGAACAGCGCTGGCGCAACGGCGGCGGCAGCACGCGCGAGATCGCCCGGCATCCGGATGGAGCCGACCACTGGCTGTGGCGCCTGTCGATCGCGCGCGTCGAAAGCGACGGGCCGTTTTCGTCGTTTCCCGGCATCGATCGGCATCTGCTGCTGCTGAGCGGCAATGGTCTGCGGCTGCGCTTCGACGATGGCACGCTGCAGGTACTGATGCCGCCGCACGGCGCCCTGCGCTTTGCCGGCGACGAGGCCGTGCATGGCGAACTGATCGACGGTCCGGTGACCGATTTCAACCTGATGTGGCGGCGCGACCGCGTCACGGCGGACGTCTGGCTGCGACCGCTGGTGGGCAGCGGCGTGCTGGCCGTGGCAGCGGGCGAGACCTGGGCGATGCACCTGGTCGCGGGGCGCTTGCGGCTTGGCGATGGAGCGGCGACCGGACTGGCATCGGGCGACACCGCGATGGTGCGCAACGATGTCGAAGCAACGCATCTGCTGCGCTACGACGGTTCCGGCACGGCCATCGTGGTGCGGATACGGCCGGCGGTCCAGTCCGGCTGAGGCCTCAATATACGTCGCGCCGGTAGCGTGCATCCCTGCGCAGCGCATCGAGGGCCGGCTGTCCGATGGCGTCCGTCAGCACCGCGTCCACTGCCGGCGCCATGCCTTGCAGACTGCCGCACACGTAGATCGCCGCACCTGCATCCAGCCACTGGCGCAGGCGATCGGTCTGCGCCCGCACTGCATCCTGCACATAGCGCTGGGCGGCTTCGTCGCGGGAGAACACCCGATCCAGGTGTGCCAGATGCCCGTGTTGCAGCCACCCATCAAGTTCCGGCGCATAGAAATTGTCGTGCGCCCGGGTGCGTTCGCCGAACAGCAGCCAGTTGCGATCGGCACCTGCCGCGATGCGTGCCTTGAGGTGCGCGCGCAGGCCGGCAATGCCAGTGCCATTGCCGATCAGGATCATCGGTGCGCTGGGCGGTGGCGCATGGAAATTCGGATTGCGGCGGATGCGCAGGTCGATTTCGCCACCGACTGCGGCGTACTGGCACAGCCATCCGCTGCCCAGTCCTGGCGAACCGTCTTCGTGCTGCATCAGGCGCACGAGCAATTGCAATTGGCCACCTGCGGGAAGCGAGGCGATCGAATAGTCGCGATGCGGCAAGGGTCGCAGCAGGGCTGGCACGGCATGTTCATCCAGTCCGGCGATGGCATCCAGGGCGGGAAGACATGACCGTGACAGTGCGTCGCGTAACGGCATGTTCGCCTCCCGCAGCACGACCATTGCCTGGCCATCGAGGCCGCTTTGCTGTAGCCACCGTTCAACTTCGGCAGGCGGATGCCGTGGCACGATCTCGGCGATGTCGCCGGCCTGCCAATCGAGGTCGGCAGGAGTGGGCGGCTGCAATGCCAAGTGATACGCCAGGCCACCCGGGCTTCCGGCATTGAGCAGCAACCGTTCGGAGACCGTCCAGGGTTGGTAAGAACGATGTTGTCCATCGGATTGGACTGCATGTCCGGTCAGCGTTGCCAATTGCTGCTGCCACTGGCGCAGGGCCGCCGGGTCAGCATTGTCCACTTCCACTCTCTGGAATAGACGCTGCGCGCCCTGAGCTTGCAACCAGTTGTCCAAGTCGCGGCCGAACGCGCAGAAGTTCGCGTAGGTGCTGTCTCCCAATGCCAGCAACCCGTAACGCATGCGGGTCAGGTCGGTCTGCGTTGCCAATACGTGGCTGGCAAAGGCGAGCGCATGATCCGGCGCATCGCCTTCGCCAGTGGTGCTGACGATGAAGAGCCAATTCCCGTGCTGCAGATCTGCAATGTCGATGCTGTCGAGATTCCGCACCTCGGCATCCGCATCCGTGTCAGCCAGTGCAGCGGCCGTGCGCTGCGCCAGCTCCAGGGCGAAACCAGTCTGGCTGGCATAGGCGATGTCCCATTGCGATGCTGCTGATTGCGCTGGCGAAGATACAGCTTGACCCGCTGCCCTGTGCCGCAGCACCACCCAGCAGAAGATCAGATAGAGAAGCAGTGCGATGCCAGCGGAAATCCGCGGACCTAGCAGCGGCGTGATTGAAGGCCACGGCGCCGGTTGCAGTACGAGCAACCACAGGGCCAATCCGCCCAGTGCAAGCACTGTCGCGGCGTTGCCGATGGCCGAAGGGCTCAGTGGGTTTCGCATGATCACGCCACCACATGCGTGTGGAACGCATCCGTCATGCGTTCGCGCAATCCGGTTTCGGTACGTTCGAGAAACCGGGCGGCCAGTCCGCGCTGCTGGGCCAGCGCGAATCCTTGCGAGCCGCCCAGCACCGTGAGAGCCGTCGCCCAGGCATCGGCCTGCATGGCCTCATGCGCGATCACGGTCACTGCGGCGGCAGCGTGTTCGTGCGGCTCGCCAGTTCGGGGGTCGATAGTATGCGTGTAGCGACGTCCATCGCGCTGGTAGTGATGCCAGCGGTCGCCGGAACTGGCTACCGCGATGTCGTCCAGCAAGAGTACGCGCGGCGCCGAAACATCGTCTGCTTCATCGGGGCCTGCTTCGACCAGCACATGCCAGGCTGCGTCATCGGGCTTGCGCCCGTACCCGCGCAACTCGCCGCCGACTTCCACCAGCGCAGCCGTCACGCCTGCGGCCTGCAGCCATTCCACCACCTGATCCACGCCGAAACCCTTGGCGATTGCGGACAGGTCGATCCGTACGTCACCGGGCTGCAGGAGCTGTCCAGCGTCCCGGTCCAATGCGATGCGCCGCCAATCCACGCGTCGCCGTTCGCGCTGCACGGCTGCCTGCGTGGGCGCATCGCAATGCGCGTCGGCGCCGAAGCCCCAAAGTCCCACCAGCGGTCCGACGGTCGGATCGAAGGCGCCGTTGCTGGCGCGCGCGATCTCCAGTGCGCAGCCAAGCACGCGCTGAAATTCCGGCGCAATCGCGTGCCAGGTACCGCACGCGGCACGGTTGTACGCACTGATCTCCGAATCCGCCTCCCACGTGCTCATCTGCCCGACCACGCGGGCCAACTGCGTTTCGATGCCTGCATGCAGTGCGTGCAGGTCGGCGCTGGGTGCGGCCACCAGCCGCGCCGACCACGTTGTGCCCATGGTTTCGCCGCCGAGCGTGGCGATGGCGTCGGCGGCGGGATGTGCGGCCAAGATGTTATTGCGGCAGCACTTCGAACGTGGCCACATAGCTCAGGCGCCGCTCCGTGGCCTGCGGTACGCGGGTTTTCGCATCCTGGGTGGTGGTTTCCAGCCAGTACATGCCTGCTTCCGGCCAAGTGACCTTGAAACTGCCATCGGCACCGGTGGCGGTCTTGATCTCGTCCTGTGCATTGCGATACCGCGTGCCTCCGCGCACGATCTCGATCGCAAGGCCTTTGGCGGGCTGGCCATCCACCAGTAGCTTGAAAGTCGCTTCCTCGCCGGCGAACAGATCGTTCGGATGCGTGACCGGGACCAGTTCCACGCCTTCGCCAGTGGCTTTCAGCGCAGCGTCGCTCGGAGCGCCGTTGGTCACGAAGGTTTCGATGCGGCCGATCGACTCGCTGATCTGCAGGTTCTTCGCATCCTTCGGCACCTTGGTCGCGATGTCTTCCGGCTTGGCGCGGCGCAGGCCGGCAGGCTTGCCGTCGGCGCCTTCCCAGCGAATCATCAGCCCGTCCACCTTGCTGGCGATGCGATAGGTGCCTTGCTGGGCGAGTTCCACATCGAACACGGTGCGGTACTTGCCCGTAGCGAGGTTCTGCGCATCCACGGTGCTGCCATCGGGCGCGGTGATGGTCAGCCCTTCGGTGCGCAGCGGATTGTGGTTGAAATAGAACAGGTCGTTGGACACCGCCGCATCCACGGTCACCACCGGTTTTTCACCAGCCAGGACCGTCTGCGACGGCAGCAGCCACGCCTTGTGGGCCAAGGCGGTGAGCGGCAGCAGCGCCAAGGCGGCGAGGACGAGAGCAGAACGTTTCATGGAAACTCCTAATGCAAGTGTCTTGGAATGAATGTGGTTCAGGGCTTGGTTGCAAGCAGAATCTTGCCCAGCTCGGTGCTGCCCTGGGCGCTGCCGGTGCCCGGCTTGCCTTTCCACTCGAACGGGATCTTCAGAAGTTCGCGCCCCCCGACTTCGCGGACGGCCTCCACCACCAGCGTGTAGCGGCCTGCGGGCAACTTGGCCAGCGCCGGGTGGGTGTGATCGAATCTCAGCGCGTGCTTGCCGACAGGGCGGGTAGGGCCGGTGACGCCATCCACCGGCACCTTCAAGGTGCGTCCGCTCTTGCGCCACCACTGGCGCAGGTCCGGCAGCCACTTGGCGCCGTGGCCTTCCTTGCCCTCGGTCTGCTGATACCAGATCGACAAGTTACCAACGGACGTCTGGCCATCGCCCTCGATCCACACCGCGACATACGGACGATGGTATTCGGATGCATTGATGCGCGGGACTTCGATGTTCAGCGTGATCTGGGCAGCGTGCGACGGTGCGATCAGCAATGTGCTTAGAACCATGGTGGTAGGGATGCGCATGGAATTGCCTTCGGATGTCAGTGGATGAACAGCAGCGCCAGCACGGCGGGAATCAGCAGTCCCAGCGCCACCAGCGGCCACGTGGAGCGTCGTTGTCTGGCATGCATCTGCAACAGGAACAAACCGGTGACGGTGAACACGATGCAGGCCACTGCGAACAGGTCGATGAACCAGCTCCAGGCGGCGCCTGTGTTGCGGCCCTTGTGCAGATCGTTGAGCCAGGCGATGGCGCCGCGCTCGGTGCGTTCGTATTCCAGCGTACCGTCGGCGCGCTGAATGCTGAGCCATGCATCCCGGCCCGGTCCGGGCATCGACAGATAGATGTCTTCCGCTGACCACTCGGCGTTGCGCTCGCCAGCGACGATGCCATGCGTCTCCAGCAGCCAGTCACGGATGGATGGCGGCAGCGGAGCATTGCCATCCTCGCGTTCGGGAAGTGCCTGAATCAATGCCATCGGCACGTTGCCGTTGACATGCGTTACCGCTGGCTTGGCTTCGATCTGTGCGGCGTGATTCAGGGTGATGCCGGTGATCGCGAACAGCAGCGTTCCCACCAGGCAGATCGCGGCGCTGATCCAGTGCCACTGGTGCAGCGTGCGCAGCCAATAGCCGCGACGTTGGCGCGCAGTGGGGTCGGCAGGCGATGCAGGTGTGGTCACGCGCCTACGTCTCCGCCCAGCGGCGCAGGAGATTGTGGTAGACGCCGGTGAGTTGCAGGACGGCCTCCCGATCGGAACCGCTGGTGCGCAGGCGCTCGATCGCCGTATCCAACTCGAACAGCAGCCGCCGGCTGGCATCATCGCGCACCATGCTCTGCACCCAGAAGAACGATGCCAAACGGGCGCCGCGGGTCACGGCTTCCACCCGGTGCAGGCTGCTCGAGGGATAGAGAATCAGGTCTCCCGCGGGCAGCTTGACCTCATGTTCGCCATAGGTGTCGCTGATGACGAGCTCGCCGCCGTCGTAGTCGTCCGGTTCCGCCAGAAAGAGCGTGCATGACAGATCGGAGCGGACATGTCCGTGCTCGCCCGATTGCATGACCGCACCATCGACGTGCATGCCGTATTCGCCACCGCCGTGGTAGCGATTGAAGCGGGGCGCCATCGTCTTCAGCGGCAGCGCCGCGGCGAAGAACAATGGGCTGCGCGCCAGCGCGGCCAGCACCGTGCGCGCCAGTGCGGCACGCATCGGCGAGGCGTCCGGCAACTGCTCGTTGCGCTTGACCTGTGCGCCCTGCACGCCGACGGTTTCGCGCCCGTCGGTCCAATCGGCGCCGTCCAGCGCGGAACGCAGGCTGCGCAGTTCATCGCGGGTCAGGATCTCGGGCACGTGCAGCAGCATGATGGCGACTGTTCTCGATGGCTGATCAGAACCGGAAATCCGCGCTCAGCAGGAACGTGCGCGGCGTACCCGGCGCATAGCGGTAACCGCTCTTGTTGATCGACGCCACGTACTGCTTGTCGGTGAGATTGTAGGCATTCAACCGCAGGGTCAGATGTTCGTTGAAGGCATATGACGCCATCGCATCGACCACAGTCCAGCTGTCGGTGTATGCGGGGGTGCCGACCGCGCCGTCAACACCCTTGTGCAGTCCGCCGGTATGGCGCACGCCGCCGCCGATGGTCAGCCCGAACGGGAAGTCATAAGTCGTCCAGCTCGTGAACGCATTGCTGGGGGTGTAGGTCAGGTTGGGCGTGCCGTCCGCCGCCGCCAGCGCTCCTTCTTCAACCTTTGCATCCTGGTACAGATAACCCAGCGAGAGGGTCCAGCTGTCGCTGATCTTGCCTGCCAGGCTGGCCTCCACGCCCTTCACTCTTTTTTCGCCGGTCTGGGTCGGCGGGCTGTCGAGCGTGTTGATCTCGTTGCTGACCGTAGTCTGGAACAGGGCCAGGTTGAGCGTCAGCAGGTCGTTCGGCGACCATTTCGCGCCGGTTTCGAAGGTTTTGGCCTTCTGTGGCGCATGGTTGATATTGTCCGCGCTGGTCGCGGTGGTGTTGAGGGCGAAATTGCTGCCGCCCGGTGGCTGTTGCGACAGCGCGCCATTGACGTACAGACTGAGATTGTCCACCGGTTTGTACACCGCGCCCAGTTTGTAGTTCAGCAGGGTGTCCGAGTCGCGCAGATCGGCGGACGTGACGATGCTGCCGTTTGCCGTTCCGGCGGGGCAGGCCACGCCACCGCGCGGCAACGGGGTGACGGTGGTGCACAGTGCGGTGGCCACATAGTCCGTGCTGTAGCGGTCGGCACGGACGCCGGCGGTCAGCAGCCAGTGATCGCCGAATTTCATCGTGTCGAAGACATACAGGGCTGCGGTGCCGGTCTTGCCCTCGGCGCCAGTGCCGTTGCGCGACCACGCGAAGTTGCCGGCGTCATTCCAGTCCGGCCGGTAGAGATTGGCCGGCGGGCGATTGCCGGTCGAGCTGATCCCGTATGCGACCTGTTCCTCTCGCGTCAACTCCATTCCGGTGCTGAGGAAGTGGTCCACCGTGCCGGTACTGAAGTCGGCCCGCAGATTGAGCTGGTTGGTCAGGATGCGGTTGTGCTGATCCTTGAATGTCGGGTTGCTCCGTGCCAACACGTAGGTCGACAGGTCATTGCGGTCGGCCCAGGTGATGTTGGCATTGGTGCCCATGAAGGCGGTCAACAGGTAGTCCTGGTCGGTCTTGCCCCAGCGCAGTGTGTTGCTCAGTTTCAATGTGTCGCTGAAATCGTGCTCGAAGCGCAGCGTGGCCATTTGCACGGTCACGTCATCGTGGTCGTGCCGGGTGCCGTAGAAATTGTTCGAATCGACCGGATGGCCGACCAGGTTTTCCAGCCCGCGCTGCGGCGTCCAGCCCGGCAGCGCGATGGTCGGCACATGCCCATCCGGCACGTTGTCGTGCTTGACGTACAACAGATTCAGCCATGCCCGCGTACTGCCACCCAGACCGAATCCCAGTGAAGGCGCGATGCCCCAGCGGCTGTTGTTGACATGGTCGCGCCCTGGCACGTCGCTGTCCTGCCACATCGCGTTCAGGCGTAACGCAGCGCTCGCACCCAGCGATGTGTTCCAGTCGGCCGTGGCGCGCTGCTGTCCGTCCACACCAGCCGATACGCTGCCGGACACGCTGTCACGCATGCGTGCCTGCTTGCTGACCATGTTGATGACGCCCGTCGGCGCGCTGCGGCCGGTATCGGTGCCTGCAGGACCTTTCACAACCTCCACCTGTTCGATGTTGAACAGATCGCGCGACACGCTGCCCAGGTCGCGTGCCCCATCCACGAAAATACTCGATGAGGAATCGAATCCACGCATGTACACGGCATCACCGCTGGTGGTGTTGCCGTTCTCGCCCGCGTAGAAGGTACCGACGCCCGGACTGTTGCGCAGCGCCTCGGTCAAGGTGGTAGCGCCCTGTTCGTGCAGCAGTTTTTTGCCGATCACCTCGATCGTCTGCGGCGTGTCCTGCAGTGTCTGGGTGAACTTGGGCGACACCACGAAGCTGCGCAGGCCGCGGACTTCGACAGGTTTCAGCGTGTGCGCGACCTTCTGGTCCTTGCCGTGATCTGCATTGGTGGAGGCGGAATCCGCTGCCTGCACGACCATTGGGCATGCCAGTGCAATGCTTGCGGCAACGGCGGCAACCGATTGCGGACGACGGCGGGGCGGGTCTGGGTGCTTTCGGCTGGTGATGTGAGGCATGGTGCTGTGAGGAGACCCGTCGCGGGGATGAGAAAGTGGATGCGAATTAAATCACAAATGAGAGTTATTCGCAACAATTCTGTTCCCGCTCTGCGGAACCGCCCAAGGTCGCCCCGTGGATTCGACCCAAGGTACCAGGGGCTAGCCGCCTGATCAGCGCGTATCGCGGGTCCAGATGCCGGCCTCGTCAACCCGCACCGGGAACGTCGGCACCGGCACATAGGCCGGACCGCACAGGGCGCGGCCGTCGCGAACGTCGAATTCGGCGCCGTGCAGCACGCAGGTCAAGGCACCATGCCGGGCATCCAGCTGGCCGGCCGACAATTCGAAGTCCTCGTGCGTGCAGCGGTCTTCCAGCGCGTAGAAGGCACCATCCAGGTTGCACACCACGATCGGCGCGTCGGTCACGGCATCGAACACCGATTTCATCTCGCCGGGCAGCAGGTCGCCGGGTTTGCAGACGAAGGTCCAGGTGTCGCTCACAGGGCTTTCTCCAGCACTTCGAAGCGCAGGTTGTCGCGTCGCGGCAGACCGAAGCGCGCGTCGCCGTACGGGAACGGCTTGTACACGCCGGTGCGCCGATAGCCGCGGCGTTCGTAAAAGGCGATCAATTCATCGCGCACGTCGATGACGGTCATGCGCATGCACGGCATCTGCCACTGTTCCCGCACGATGCGTTCGGCTTCGGACAGGACGAGCTTGCCAAGGCCGCTTCCCTGCAGGCGCGGCTCGACGGCGAACATGCCGAAATAGCCGCCATCGTGCTCCACGCACACGTGCGCGCAGGCTTCGATGCGGCCGTTGCGCTGGGCGACGATCACCCGGCTGCGCGGCTGAGCCAGCATCTGCACGATCTGGTCCGCGTCGATGCGCGGGCCGTCGAGCAGGTCTGCTTCGGTGGTCCAGCCCGCGCGGCTGTCGTCGCCGCGGTAGGCGCTGGTGACCAGATGGATCAGGCAGGGAATGTCGGAGGGCGTGGCCTGACGGAAGTGGATCGTGTCGTCCAGCGGGGATTCGACGGGAGGATGCGCAAAGGTGGGCATGCGGAGTGGCTCAGGCCAGCAGGCGACGGACCTTGGCGATGGCGGCGGCCAGCGCGTCGACTTCGTCGTGCGTGTTGTAGCACGAAAACGAGACGCGGCAGCTGGCCGGCACGCCCAGCCACTGCATCAGCGGGTGCGCGCAGTGATGACCGGATCGGACCGCGATGCCTTCCAGATCGAGCAGGGTGGCCAGGTCGTGCGCGTGCGCGCCGTCGATGACGAAACTGATGATGGCGGCCTTGTCCGCTGCAGTGCCCAGGATGCGCAGACCGTCGATCCCGGACAGCGCTTCGGTGGCATGCGCCAGCAGGGCCTGTTCCCGTGCATGGATGGCATCGCGCCCGAGTTGCTGCATGAAATCGGCCGCAGCCTTCAGGCCGGCGAAACCGGCGATGTTCGGCGTGCCGGCCTCGAACCGGTACGGCGGATCGTTGAACACGGTGCCGTCGAAGGACACCTGTTTGATCATCTCGCCGCCGCCCAGAAACGGCGGCATGGCCTGCAGATGCTCGCGGCGCGCCCACAGGGCGCCGGTGCCGGTCGGACCGAACATCTTGTGGCCGGTGAAGGCGTAGAAATCGCAGCCGATCGCTGCGACGTCCACCGGCATGTGCGGCAACGCCTGCGAGCCGTCGATCACGGTGACGATGCCGTGCTTGCGCGCCTCGCGGCAGATGGCACGCACCGGATTGACCGTGCCCAGCACGTTGCTGACGTGGGTCAGCGCCAGCAGCACGACATCCGGCGTCATGGCGCTCTGCAATGCATCGCGGTCGAGCGAGCCATCCGGCAGCAATTCGACCGGCTTGACGACCGCGCCCGTGCGTTGTGCGACGAGCTGCCAAGGCACGATGTTGGCATGGTGTTCCATGCGCGAGACCAGGATCGCGTGGCCGGGTTTCAATCGCGGCAATGCCCAGGAATATGCCACCAGGTTCAATGCGAACGTGGTGCCACTGGTCAACACCAGCTCGTCGCTGCTCACGCCGAGCATTGCGGCAAGCGCCGTGCGCGCGGCCTCGTAGCATTCGGTGGCTTCCGCCCCGACCTGGTGCACGGCGCGGCTGACATTGGCGTTGTGCCGGCGGTAGAACGCATCCACCGCTTCGATCACCATGCGCGGTTTCTGCGACGTGTTGGCCGAATCGAGGTACACCAGCGGCTTGTCATGCACCGTGCGTGCCAGCAACGGAAATTCGTCGCGGATGGCATTCCAGTCGATGGATGGAGCGGCTGCGTTCATGCGTGCTGCATCCGGGCCAGTGCGGCATCCAGGCGCTGTTCGAGCAGCGTTCGCAGCTGCGCGTCTTCGATGGCCGACAGCAGGTCGCGGCAGAAGGCGGCGGTCAGCATGCGCCGGGCATCGGCATCGGCAATCCCGCGCGAGCGCAGGTAGAACAGCGCATTCGCATCGAGCTGCCCGACGGTCGCACCGTGTGCGGCCTTCACTTCGTCGGCATGGATGACCAGCACCGGCTGCGTGTCGATCTCGGCGTTGTCGGACAGCAGCAGATTGCGGTTCTGCAGGTCGGCCTGGCTGCCGTCGGCGCCCGCATCGATGCGGATCCCGCCATGGAACACGGCGCGTGCGCGATCCGTGGCCAGGCCCCGCCACGGCAGCGTGCTGCGCGTGTTGCTGGCCGCATGCACGATGTTCAAGCGGGTATCGAGGTGTCGGCGCGCGTCCGCCAGCAGCACGCCGCCGGCAACGACGCCTGCACCGTCGCCTGCCAGTTGCACATCCAGTTCGTGCCGGGACAATGCAGCGCCGAGTTCCAGATCCAGCCGTCGGTAATGGGCATCGCGATGCAGCAGCGCATGCGTGTGCAGGAAGCGGCTGGCGTTCGCGTTGTCGTCCTGCGCGCGCAGATGCACGAGCCGCGCGCCTTCTTCCAGCACGATGTCGATGCGGGTGTTGTCCAGGTTGGCGTGCACGGCATCGCCCAGGGCGATGTCGAGAAGCGTGAGCGATGCACCCGCCCGCAGATGGATGCGGTGATGCGCGTGCACGGCGCGTTCCTCGCCATCCTTCACATTGACGTGCAGCAGATGGATGGGCGCGTCGATGCAACGGTCAACCGTGAGTGCGATGCCGCCGGTTGCGGCAAGCGCGTTGATGCGTTCGAACACGCTGCCGGCGGTGTCGGCGGTCCACGCGAATGCATCGGCGTCAGCATCCGCATCGCGCCAATCGTGCGCGATCCGCAGTCCGTCGGGTACATGCCGACCGGTGCCGGATGCCGCCGCATCGTGCCGGCCATTGGTGAACACGATGTCCGGCGACGGGATACCGGCAAGCAGCGCCGCATCGGCGTGGGCAGAACGTGCCGGTGCAAACGCGCGTCGCTCCAGCGCGCGCAGCGGCGTGTATTTCCACGCTTCCGCACGTGGTCCGGGCAGACCGGCTTCGCGCACGGCTCGCACGTCGGGCTCGTGCATGCCGTGCAGCAGCGATTCCAGCAATGCACTCATCTCAGGCGGCACCCTGCGGCGCCACGCGATCGCGGATCCAGGCATAGCCGTGTTCTTCCAGCTGCAGGGCCAGTTCCGGGCCGCCGCTTTCGACGATGCGGCCATCGGCCAGCACGTGCACCACGTCGGGCTTGATGTAATCCAGCAGACGCTGGTAGTGGGTGATGACGATGAAGCTGCGTCCGGGCGAGCGCAGCGCATTCACGCCGTCGGCAACCGCTTTCAATGCGTCGATGTCCAGCCCCGAATCGGTTTCATCGAGAATGGCCAGCTTCGGTTCCAGCACGGCCAGCTGGAAAATCTCGTTGCGCTTCTTCTCGCCGCCGGAAAAACCCTCGTTCACGCCGCGGTTGAGCAACGTGTCGGGCAGGTCCAGCACCTTGATCCTCTCGCGCACCAGCTTGAGGAACTGCACCGAATCCAGCTCGGCCTCGCCGCGTGCCTTGCGCTGCGCATTCAGCGCGCTGCGCAGGAAATAGGTGTTGTTCACCCCGGGAATCTCGACCGGATACTGGAAGGCCAGGAACACGCCGAGCGCGGCACGCTGTTCCGGCTCCAGCGCCAGCAGGTCGCGCCCTTCGAACATGACGCTACCGGCGGTGATGTCGTAGCCGTCGCGGCCGGCCAGCACGTTGCCAAGCGTGGACTTCCCGGCACCGTTCGGGCCCATGATGGCGTGCACTTCGCCGGGGTTCACGCGCAGGCTCAGGCCTTTCAGGATCTCGCGCGCGTCCACGCGCACGTGCAGGTTGTCGATATCGAGCATGGTTCAGTCCACCAGATGGCGCAGGTCGCCCGGAATCGGCATGCATCGGAAGGCGCCGACATTGGCGCCACCGGTATTGCCGCGTGGCACCCAGAGCAGGGTTTTGGTCAGTGCGGCCGGAATGCGCAGCAGCTGCCCGATGATTTCGCGCACGTCCCGACGCAGCCAGCCGATGCGCAGCATGTGCAGATGTGCACGCGTGTGCGCGATCACGTTGCGCTGGCCGATGACGTGGGCACGTTCGAGATGGCGGAAGGAGGCATCGAGCCGATCATCCGCCTCCGCACGGAAAGCGGCAGCCATTTCCAGATCGAAGGCCTGCCGCTGCTGGGTGCGCAGTTTCATCCCACCGCACCTTCCAGCGAGATGTCCAGCAGTTTCTTCGCTTCCACGGCGAATTCCATCGGCAGTTCGCGGAACACGGACTTGCAGAAGCCGTCCACGATCATCGACACCGCGTCTTCCTCGCCCAGCCCGCGGCTGCGGCAGTAGAACAGCTGGTCCTCGCCGATCTTGCTGGTGGTGGCCTCGTGTTCCACGGTGGCATCGGCCCGCTTCACCTCGATGTAGGGAAAGGTGTGCGCGCCGCACTGCTTGCCGATCAGCAGGCTGTCGCACTGGGTGTGGTTGCGTGCGCCTTCCGCGCCGCGTTCCACCCGCACCAGGCCGCGGTAGGTGTTCTGCCCGCGGCCGGCACTGATGCCCTTGGACACGATCTTCGACTTGGTGCGCCTGCCGACGTGGATCATCTTGGTTCCGGTATCGGCCTGCTGGCGATGGTGGGTGAGCGCGACCGAATGGAATTCGCCGCTGCTGTCATCGCCCAGCAGAACGCAGCTGGGATATTTCCAGGTGATGGCGGAACCGGTTTCCACCTGGGTCCAGGTCACCTTGCTGCGTGCGCCGCGGCATTCGGCACGCTTGGTCACGAAATTGTAGATGCCGCCGACGCCGTTCTCGTCGCCCGGGTACCAGTTCTGCACGGTCGAATACTTGATTTCCGCATCGTCCAGCGCCACGAGTTCCACCACGGCGGCGTGCAGCTGGTTCTCGTCGCGCATCGGTGCGGTGCAGCCTTCCAGATAGCTGACGTAGGCGCGATCCTCGCAGATGATCAGGGTGCGTTCGAACTGCCCGGTGTGCCCGGCGTTGATGCGGAAATAGGTGGACAGCTCCATCGGACAGCGCACCCCGGCTGGAATGAACACGAAACTGCCATCGGAAAACACCGCCGAATTGAGTGCCGCGAAATAGTTGTCGCGCACCGGTACCACGCTGCCCAGGTACTGCTGCACCAGATCCGGATGCTCGCGGATGGCCTCGGACATGGAACAGAAGATGATGCCTTTTTCCGCCAGTTCCTTGCGGAAGGTGGTGCCCACGGACACCGAATCGAACACCGCATCCACGGCCACGCCGGCCAGTTTGGCACGCTCGTGCAGCGGCACGCCGAGTTTGTCGTACGTGTCGATGAGCTCCTGCGGCACCTCGTCCAGCGAGGCGTATTTCGCCTTCGGGGCACTGTAGTAGCTCAGCGCCTGGAAATCGATCGGGGCGATCTGCAGCTTGGCCCAGTGCGG
Source organism: Pseudoxanthomonas suwonensis (assembly GCA_003240695.1). Lineage (GTDB taxonomy): Bacteria > Pseudomonadota > Gammaproteobacteria > Xanthomonadales > Xanthomonadaceae > Pseudoxanthomonas_B > Pseudoxanthomonas_B suwonensis_A. The sequence continues at coordinate 61,802 of QFNC01000008.1, forward strand.
CATCGGCATGGTCAGCCAGTGGCGGTAGGCGGCCAGCCGCCATTGCGTCATCCATTCCGGTTCGCTCTTCTTGGCCGACAGCGCCCGGATGATGGTTTCGTCAAGTCCCGGCGGCAGCGAATCGGATTCGATGTCGGTGACGAAGCCGGCGTCGTACTTGCGCCCCAGCTGGGCATGGATGTCGCGGTTGGTGGTGGCCATGTCAGGATTCGGCAAGCACAGCGGGGATGGGTCTGAGCGTCATGGCAGAGGATGGATCGGCATGCATCGATTGCAGGCTGATGCCGCGCAGCGCCTCGGCGATCACCGCGTTCACGCGCTGCCACTTCGGGCGCGCATCGCAATGGGCCTGGATGCCGCACCGGCTGCCATGCGTGCTGCATTCGGTCATCGCCAGCGGGCCCTCCAGCGCTTCCACGATGTCCGCCAGGGTGATCAGGCCGGGCCTGCGTGAGAGCCGATAACCGCCGTTGCTGCCGCGAAAGCCCTCGACCAGCCCGGCCTGCGCCAACGGTTTCAGCACTTTCGCCACGGTGGTGGTTTCCAGGCCCGCACGCGTAGCCAGCTCGCTGGCGCTGAGTACCGACGATGCGTCTTCTGCCATGACCGACATCACGACGGTGGCGTAATCGGCGAGTTTGGATACGCGCAGCATGGCAGGGCTCGAATCAGGACCGAAATGGTACCATTGTCGTGCGCCGGAGACAAATGCCGACCAAGGGCGGATGGGCTTCAGTCTTGGACGGGCAGCAGCATCTTCAGGCCATGAATCGTTTTCTGCACCGTGCTGGTGCCCTCGCGCAGCAGGTAATGGTAGCGGTTGAACACGCTGCCCAATTGCACTTCCTGTTCCACGTACAGCACCTGGCCGGCTTGGATGTCGAAGGCCAGATCGCCAGCGCAGAACCGGCCGCCCGACAGCACATGACGGCCCGGTTCCAGGACCAGCCGATAGAACCGGTAGCCGCGGGTCTGGCCAATGAATCGACCGTCGAGGACAACGTCGAACCGGCCAGCATTGCCACGTACTGGCTGCGGTACAGATACAGCACACCCTTACCGGCCACCGGCGCGAAGTCGAGTGCATCGCGCTTGTGCACATCGCCCGCCACGGCCACGCGACGGTTGTGCACGGCGAAGAGCCAGATCACGCCGGCCACCAGTGCCAGCAGGATCGCCATCGACAGCAGAAGGATGACCCGCGCATGGACGTGCCGTGCGCGGCACGCATCGCGAAGGCGCCCAGCAACGCGCCGACCAGGACGAATGGCAGCAGTTTCAGCAGGGATGCGCGACCGAAATGCATGCGGGGATCGTCCGGAACGGGCAATGCATTTTCGCAGATCGGCGGCGGCTGGTGCACAATGCAGCTTTCCGCTCCGGGCACGGGTCCATGCCGAAGAAACGCCGCAGCATCGAGCGCCGCAAGTCGGACATCCACGGCAACGGCGTGTTCGCCACGGCCGCCATCGCCAAGGGCGAGCGCATCGTCCGCTATAAGGGCAAGCTGCGCACGCATGCCGAGGTGGACGACCGCTACGGCGGGGTGGAGGAAGACGGTCATACCTTCCTGTTCACCCTGAACGACGACTACGTGATCGATGGCAACGTGGACGGCAACATCGCCCGCTGGATCAACCACAGCTGCGCGCCGAACTGCCAGGCCGCGCTGGAGGAAAACGCGGACGGCAAGCCGCACAAGGACAAGGTGTACATCGAGGCGCTGCGCGACATCGCCGCCGGCGAGGAGCTGAGCTACAACTACGGCATCGTGCTGGACGAGCCGCACACGCCGGCATTGAAGAAATTGTGGGGATGCCGCTGCGGCGCGGAGACCTGCACGGGTACGTTGCTGCAGCCCAAGCGGCGCCGCAAGGCCTGAGCCTCATTCCCAGTCGTCGGGCGCATCGCGCAGCAGCGGATGCGGATTGCGCGCTCCATTGATGCCGTAGATGCCGTAATGCAGATGCGGCCGGGTGCCTCTGGCGTTGCCGGTGTCGCCCACCTGGCCGATCGGATCGCCCGCGCGGAGCCGATCCAGGCGCTGCAAGCCATCCGCCCAGCTGTCCAGATGTGCATAGTAGTGTCGCTCCCCGCCCGGTCCCAGTGTCCAGACCTGTTTGCCGCCCAAGCCCCGATCGCGGACGGCCAGTACCAGTGCATCGCTGCTGCTGCGCACTGCGGTGCCGCGCGGGGCGAAGATGTCCACGCCTTCATGCCGGCGGCCACCGCTGCGAATGCCGCCCCAGGTGTCGGCGATGCGGCTTGCACGCACGCCCTGCACTGGAACCGGCAGCGAATCGGGAATCGGTTCGCGGCGCAGTTGCCATCCGAACACCAACGCCTGGATGGACGGATGTCCCCACAGCCATGCGCCGGCCATCACCAGCAGCATGGCAAGCAGCAGAATGACGATGATGGGCCGGAGCCGCCGAGGCATGGCAAGCAGGCAGGTTGCGGAAGACGGCTTCACCATGCGCTGCCCGAGTGAGCAGTGGATGAAGCCGCTGCCGTCGCAGGCAACAAAAAGCCGGATGGCGTGAACCATCCGGTTTCGCGAGTCCAGGCCGTCGCCACGGGTGTGGCAACCGGCGGATCGGCCATCAGACCGTGGCGGCGTCCTTCAGGCCCTTGGTGGGACGCACCTTGACCTTGATCGAAGCCGGCTTGGCGGCGAACCACTGCTCTTCCTTGGTGAACGGGTTGATGCCCTTGCGCTTGGGCTTGGCCGGCACGCTCACGGTGGTGATCTTCAGCAGGCCGGGCAGGGTGAAGCTGCCAACGCCTTTCTTGCTCAGCGAGCCACGCACGGCGCCGTCGAGGGCGGCCATCACGGCGCGCACGTCCTTGGCGGCCACGCCGCTGGTTTCGGCCAGATGCGCAACCAGTGCCGACTTGGTCAGCGCTTCCTTGATGGGCTTGGGGGCTGCGGCCTTGTCTTTCTTGGGGGCGGCAGCGGCTTTCTTCGCGGCGACTTTCTTCTGTGCCATGGGTTCGGAATTCCCTCGTCAGAGTGGGTGAATGACGCAGCCGGGATGGCTGGCTGCGCCAATGTATTGCATGCGACGCGCCAAGCCAAGTGCCTGCAGGGCTTTTCCCGCGGTTTTTTCGCCTGATTTCGCGCGGCGGGGCATGTCGCAGGCACGCGCATGCCATCGGCGCGCTGTCGATGGCTCGGCACCGCGCATGTCCATCGACCCGCTGGCTGCTGAATCGCTCAGCCGGCGACAGGCGAATTCAGCCCTGCTTTACCGCCGATACCACACGATTGCATCGCAACGGTCCGCTGCCGTGGGAGCCCTTCACGATGAAACGTTCGCTTGCCTGCACGCTCACCCTCGCCTGCGCACTGGTCGGTGCCATGCCGGCGGCGGCGTATGAAACGGCGCTGTCCCCGGTGACGGGCGAGCGCGGGGTGTACCGCCATGACGAGCTGGATTACGCGCGCGTGATCCGCGTGGATCGCGTGAGCGGTGTCGATGGCCGCCAGGCCGGCGGGCCGCAACAGCGTTGCTACACGCGCACCGACCGATACGACAGCAACGGATATTCGCAGTACGACCCGTATGAACGCGGTGACGGCTATGGCAGCTATCGCGGTGACGGCGGCTATCGCGATGATCGCCATGCCGGCGGCAGGGGTTCCGCTGCCGGTCGCGCCATGGCCACCGTGGTCGGTGGCGTGCTGGGTGCCGTGGTCGGCAGCCAGATGGGCAACGGTTCGGGCCGTTATGTCGCCTCCAGCGTGGGTTCGATGATCGGCGGCATCGCCGGGCAGCAGGTGTACGAAAGCGCCGTGCGCAACCGCCAGCGCGAGCAGCGGGCCGAAGTGACCGTGTGCGATCCGGTCCCGGCCGGTCATCCCGATGCCTATTCCGGGTATTCCAGCCAACCGCTGTACGAAGTGACCTACGAGTATGCCGGCCGCACCTACATGGAGCGCACCAGCCGGCTCTATCGCCCGGGCGACCCCATCCGGGTGCGGGTGGACGTGCGTCCGGACTGAACAGCCGGTGTCAGTCCGGCCAGCGCAGCTCGCCCTGCACCACGGTGCAGACGCGGCCTCCGGACCATACCAGCCCATCGCCATCCACCTGCAGTTCGATGATCGCGTCGTGGCCGACTTCGCGGCCTTGGCTGACCCGATAGAAACCGGTGTTGCCGGGTAGTGCATCGCGCAGGGCCAGCCATGCGGCCAGCGTGGCGTTGGCTGCGCCGGATGCCGCATCCTCGAACGGCACCGGTGACCCCACCCAGGCGCGCACGGCCAGGTAGTACACCGGGTCGTCGCTGCGGGCGAACAGGCACAGGCCCATGCTGTCCGATGCCTGGGCCAATGCGGTGATCGCGGCCCAATCGGGCGTGGCCTGGCGCAGTGCCGATTCGCTGGCCACTTCGGCCAGCCACCAGCGTCGACCACCTTCCATCAAGGCACAAGGCAGTGCACCCATCGGCAGATCGCCCAGCGCCGCGCGCAGGCGTGGATCGGTGGCATCGGCGGTATCCAGCAGCTGCGCGCGCGGGGTGCGCACGGCGATGGTGCGTTCGCGGCCGCTGCCGGCAACGCGCAACGGCAATTTCCCGGCGATTCCGTCCTGGACCAGCAGGCCATCCCGCGGACTGGCCAGCCCGGCTTCCAGCACGGCATGCGCGGTGCCGACACTGGGATGCCCGGCAAACGGCACTTCCCGGCGCGGACTGAAGATGCGCAGTCGGTAGCTGGCCTCTCCATCCAGTGCGGGCAGCACGAAGGTGGTTTCCGGCAGGCGGGTCCAGCGCGCAATGGCCTGCATTGCGGCATCGGTCAATCCGCTGCCGTCCAGTACCACCGCCAGCGGGTTGCCGGCGCCGGGACGGTCGGCGAAGACATCTACCTGACGATAGGCGCGGGCAGGGTGGCCGGAGCTGTGCATCGACTAGAATTCCGCATCTCGCCCGATCGTCGGGCCCAGCGCGGCATTGTATGTCTCCCGTTGCTCCTTCCGGATCCCGCGGCGTTGTGCCACCCCCGGACTGGGTGGTGCTGAAGTTTGGCGGCACCAGCGTGTCCGCGCGCCAACGCTGGGACAGCGTGGGCCGCATCGCCATGGCACGCGCGGCGCAATCGCGGGTGCTGCTGGTGGTGTCGGCCTTGAGCGGGGTGACCAACCAGCTGGTCGCGCTGAGCGAACGGCATCCGCATGCACGGCACATGCTCGACGACCTGCTGCAGCGGCATCGCGATTTCGCGCAGGCATTGGGGCTGGATGCCGATGCCGTGATCGGCATGCATCTGGATCGCCTGCGGCGGCTGCAGGACGATGCCTGCGCGGACATCGGATCGCTGTCCTGGCAGGCCGAAGTGCTGGCGCATGGCGAACTGCTGTCGTCCACACTGGGCGCGGCCTATCTGCATGCGCAGGGGCTGGACATCGGCTGGTGCGATGCGCGCGACTGGCTGCTGGCGCAGCCGCAGCCGAACCAGAGCGACTGGGCGCTGCGCCTGTCGGTGAATTGCCAGCACGCCGAGAGCGATGACTGGCGCAGCCGTTTCGCCCGACAGCCGAGCCCGATCCTGATCACCCAGGGATTCATCGCCGGCCATCCGCACGGAGGCACCGCGATCCTGGGCCGGGGCGGATCGGACACCTCGGCGGCCACGTTCGGGGCCCTGCTGCAGGCGCGGCAGGTGGAAATCTGGACCGACGTGCCGGGCATGTTCAGCGCCAATCCGCGCGAAGTGCCCGGTGCCCGATTGCTGGCACAGCTGGACTATGCCGAGGCGCAGGAAATCGCCACCACCGGCGCCAAGGTGCTGCATCCGCGCAGCATCGCGCCGTGCCGGGAGGCGCGGGTGCCGATGCGCATTCTCGATACCCAGCGTCCGCAGCTGGACGGTACCCGCATCGGCGGCGACGCGGCCGTGGTGCCGGGAGTGAAGGCACTCAGCCGGCGCAACGGCATCGTGCTGGTGTCGATGGAAAGCGTCGGCATGTGGCAGCAGGTCGGGTTTCTTGCGGACATCTTCGAGCGCTTCCGCCGGCACGGCCTGTCGGTGGACCTGATCGGCTCGTCGGAAACCAACGTGACCGTGTCGCTGGATCCCAGCGACAACCTGATCAGCACCGACGTGCTCACGCGGCTGTCGGCCGATCTGGCCGAAGTGTGCAGGGTCAAGGTGATCGCGCCGTGCGCGGCCATCACCTTGGTCGGGCGCGGCATGCGCTCGCTGCTGCATCGCCTGTCGGACGTGTGGGCGACCTTCGGCCGCGAACGCGTGCACCTGATTTCGCAGTCGTCGAACGACCTGAACCTGACCTTCGTCATCGACGAAGCCGAGGCCGACGGCCTGATCCCCGAGCTGCACGAGGAGCTGATCCGCAGCGGCGCGATGCCGATCGACGAGGCCGAGGTGTTCGGGCCCAGCTGGCGGGAGTTGTGTGCGGTGCAGTCGGCGCCGGCATTGCCCGAGCCGTGGTGGCTGCCGCAGCGCCACCGCTTGCTGCAGCTGGCTGCTGCCGGCACGCCGCGCTACGTGTATCACCTGCCGACCTTGCGCAGGCAAATGGCCGCATTGCGGGCAGTACCGGCCATCGACCGGTTGTTCTATGCGATCAAGGCCAACGCCCATCCGTCGCTGCTGCAGACACTGGTGGATGGCGGCTTCGGCCTGGAATGCGTGTCGCAGGGTGAACTGGCGCACGTGTTCGCGCATTTTCCCGGACTGGACCCGTCGCAGGTCCTGTTCACGCCCAGTTTCGCGCCCCGTTCGGATTATGCCGAGGCACTGGCGCGGGGGGTCATCGTCACCATCGACAACGCCAGCGTGCTGCAGCAATGGCCGCAGTTGTTCGCAGGTCGCGATATCTGGCTGCGCATCGATCTGGGCCGCGGCGATGGCCATCACGCCAAGGTGGTCACCGGCGGCATCCAGTCGAAATTCGGCCTGGCCGTCGCGGATGTGGCTGCGGTGGTGGCCTTGGCGCGGCAGATCGGCGCGCGCATCACCGGCCTGCATGCACACATGGGCAGTGGCATCGAGAATCCGCAGCACTGGCGCGATTGCCATGCCGAGCTGATGGGCATCGCCGACGGCATCGGCAGCGTGAACACCTTGGACATCGGCGGCGGCCTGCCGATTCCGTATCGCGCCGATGCGGAGCCGTTCGACCTGCAGGCCTGGGCGCAGGGGTTGGCCGCGGTGAAGGCCGCGCGTCCGGATTACGCGCTGGTGGTGGAGCCGGGCCGCTTCATGGTGGCCCAGTGCGGCGTGCTGCTGCTGCAGGCCACGCAGGTGGTGCAGAAGCAGGGCGTGCGCCGGATCGGTGTCGATGCCGGCATGAATGCCCTGCTGCGTCCGGCGTTGTACGACGCGTGGCATGGCATCCACAACCTCACCCGACCGGACGATGCCGAACAAGCGATGTTCGACGTGGTCGGGCCGATCTGCGAAAGCGGGGACGTGCTGGGCACGCAGCGGCGCCTGCCTGCGGCGAGTTGCGAAGGCGACGTGCTGCTGCTGGCCGATGCCGGCGCCTACGGCATGGTGATGGCCAATACCTACAACCTGCGGTCGCTGCCGGCCGAATCGATTCTGGACGACACGCCATGACCTTGCCATCGCGACCTTCCTGCATGCGCACGATCCATGCCGGCACGGCACAGGAGCCATCCGCATGACCACGTTCCAGCGCGATGCCGTGCGTGCATTCCGCTTCGTGCGCCATCATCTCGACCCGGATACCGGCATGGTGCGTCTGGCGTATGCCTTCGACGACGGTCCGGAACTGGTGGAAACCATCACCATTCCCGGCGCCCCCTTCGCGCTGGATGCTGCGCGCGCACAGGCGGTGCAACGCGCGCTGCACCTGCTGCACCTGATTGCCGGGGTGAGTTACTACAAGGCCGCCGTCCCGCCTGCGATCCGCGTGGACACCCGCCCGCTGGATGTCGATACGGCCGGATTGCTGCAGCAAGTCTATCGGCACGGGCTGGGGGAGTTCGCATACCGCAACGGGCTGGATCTGGAGCGGCGCCTGCAGTTTCCGGTGGCTGCTGCCGATGTCGAAACGGCAGCACCGGTCGGTTTGCGTTCGCATGCACTGGTCGCCATCGGCGGCGGCAAGGATTCGCTGGTCAGCATCGAGGCGCTGCGTGCCCTGCATGTGCCGCAGACCGTGACCTGGATCGGCGGCTCGCAGCTGATCGCCGCCTGCGCCCAGCGCACCGGCCTGCCCACGCTGAACATCCAGCGCCAGCTGGCACCCGAACTGTTCGAATACAACCGGCAAGGTGCGTGGAACGGCCACATCCCGGTGACCGCGATCAACTCGGCGATCCTGGTCGTGGCGGCACTGCTGCGCGGCGACGGCCAGGTGGTGTTTTCCAACGAACGGTCGGCCAGTTACGGCAGCCTGATCGAAGGCACGGGCGAAGTGAACCACCAGTGGTCGAAAGGCTGGGCATTCGAATCCGCCTTCGCCACGCATCTGCGCCGGCACGTGGCGGCCGACCTGCGCTACTACTCGCTACTGCGGCCGCTGTCGGAACTGGCAGTGGCGCGCCAGTTCGCCCGCAGCGATCACTACGACGCGCATTTTTCCAGCTGCAACCGCAACTTCCACATCCTGGGCGAGCGTCCGGTGCAGCGCTGGTGCGGCAGCTGCCCGAAATGCCACTTCGTGTTCCTGGCGCTGGCGCCGTTCATGTCCAAGCCGCGGCTGGTGTCGATCTTCGGCCGCAATCTGCTGGACGATGCCGACCAGATTCCCGGATTCGACGCGTTGATGGAGTTCCGCGACCACAAGCCGTTCGAGTGCGTGGGCGAGGGCCGCGAATCGCGTGCAGCCATGCAGGCCGTGGCGCAGCGCCCGGAGTGGCGCGAGGATGCGGTGGTTGCCCGCTATCGTGCCGAGGTGCTGCCGCAACTCCCGCAGCAGGATCTGGACATGGATCCCTTGATGGGCTGGCATGGAGAACACGGCATTCCGGATGATCTGGCGGAGCGGTTGCGTGCGCATTTCGCAGCTTGACGGCTACAGTGTTGCGTTGTGGGGCTGGGGGCGCGAGGGGCGCGCGGCCTGGCGGGCCATCCGCAGCCGCTTGCCGCAGCTGCCGCTGACGGTGCTGTGCCGCACCGACGAGGCAGCGGCCGTTGCGGACCTGGGCGACGCACATCTGGATGTGCACGTGGATCCAGTGGATGCCGACGTGCTGGCGGCATTCGACCTGGTGGTGAAGTCGCCCGGCATCAGCCTGTACGCGGGCCATGTGGTCGATGCTGCCGCACGGGGCACGCGGTTCATCGGCGGTACCGCACTGTGGTTTGCCGAACGCGCCGATGTACACGCGCTGTGCGTGACCGGCACCAAGGGCAAGAGCACCACCGCGGCGCTGCTGGCCCATCTGCTGCGCGCCGCAGGGCGGCGCACGGCGCTGGCCGGCAACATCGGCATGCCGCTGCTGGAGCTGCTGGATGCGCAGGCCGACGACTGGGTGATCGAACTGTCCAGCTACCAGACCGGCGATGTCGCCGTGTCCGGCACGCGACCGGCACTGGCCATCGTGACGAACGTCTTTCCCGAACATCTGGATTGGCACGGCAGCGAGCAGCGCTACGTGGCCGACAAGCTCTCGCTGCTGACGGCCGCGCATCCGCACATTGCCGTGTTGAATGCCGCCGACGCGCAGCTGCGTGCATTGTCGCTGCCGCACAGCCGCGTGATCTGGTTCAACCAGCCCGATGGCTGGCATCTGCGTGACGGCGTGATCCATCGAGCCGATCAGGTCGTGCTGGATACCGGTGCACTGCCCATTCCCGGTGTGCACAACCGCGGCAACCTGTGCGGCGTGCTGGCGGCGCTGGATGCGCTGGGTCACGATGCCGCGGCATTGGCTGCGCAGGCCGCCGATTTCCAGCCGTTGCCGCATCGCCTGCAGCCGCTGGGCACGCGCGACGGCGTGCTGTGGGTCAACGATTCCATCAGCACCACGCCGCATGCCACGCTGGCCGCCTTGCAGGTGCATGCCGATCGGCCGGTGGCGCTGCTGGTGGGCGGGCACGATCGCGGCCTGGACTGGTCGGCATTCGCCGCCGCCATGCGCACGCACGCGCCTAGGGCCATCGTGGCCATGGGCCAGAACGGGCCGCGCATCCATGCCCTGCTGCAACCGCTGGCCGCGCAGGCCGGCTTCGTGCTGCAGCAGGCCGGCGACCTGGCCGAAGCCGTGCAATTGGGATGTAAGGCGCTGGATCCGGAAGGTGGCGTGCTGCTGCTGTCGCCGGGCGCGCCCAGTTTCGGGGCCTATGCCGATTACGTGGCGCGTGGCCGCCACTTCGCTGAACTGGGCGGTTTCGATCCCGCCACCATCACCGCCATCGCGGGGCTGGGCATCGCCTGACTTCACCCGCGGCCAACGCGCCTGCAGTAGCGTAATGGACCAATCCCCCGATTCCGGAGTCATCCCATGCGCCGCATCCTCGCTGCCGTCGCGCTGTGCACCCTCACCGGTCCGGCCTGGGCTGCCATGCAGCAGAAGCCGGTGGAATGGACCGTCGGCAAGGAGCGTTTCAGCGGTTATCTGGTCTACGACGATGCCGTGGAAAAACCGCTTCCCGGACTGGTGATGTTTCCCAACTGGATGGGCGTGACCGACCTGTCGGTGGACAAGGCCAGGCAGATCGCCGGCGACGACTACGTGGTGCTGGTGGCCGACGTGTACGGCAATGGCGTGCGGCCTGCCGATGCGGCAGCGGCCGGTGCTGCCGTGGGCAAGGCCTACGACGACGGCGGACTGCGTCTGCGCGACCGCGCCAACGCCGCGGTGGCGGCATTGAAAGCGCAGGCCGGCAAGGCGCCGCTGGACGCCACCCGCATCGGTGCATTCGGCTTCTGCTTCGGTGGCTCGGTGGCGCTGGAACTGGCGCGCAGCGGCGCCGACGTGGCCGGCGTGGTCAGTCTGCACGGCGGATTGGAGCGCCATCTTCCCGGCGCGGAGCGCATCGTGGCACCGGTGTTGGTATTGAATGGCGCCGACGACAGCAGCGTGACCGCGGAACACGTCCAGGCCTTCCGCAAGGAAATGAAGGATGCGGGTGCCGACTGGCAATTCGTCGACTTCGGCGGCGCGGTGCACTGCTTCGCGCAGGAGGAATCGAAGAGTCCGCCCAACTGCGTGTACGACGCCCGCGCCGCGAAACGCGCATTCGAGATGATGGACGATTTCTTCGAAGAGGTGTTCGAGACGCAGGACTGAGCCGCGTCGCGCTCAGTGGCTGCGCTGCACGGCGTGGATCGCCAGCCCGTGCAGCCCGGCAGTGGCTGCATTGCCGGGCAGCACGGCCAGTGCAGCCTCGGCGCGGGCGGCATGCTGCAGGGCCCGCTGGCGGCTGTAGTCCAGCGAATCATGGGCCTGGATGGCAGCGATGACCTCGGGCAGCGCGGACGCCTCGCCCTGCTGCACGATGGCGCGCAGGCGCGTGCGGGTGGCGGCATCGGCATGCTGCATGGCATGGATCAGCGGCAGCGTCATCTTGCCTTCGGCCAGGTCGTCGCCCAGGTTCTTGCCCATGGTGGCGGCATCGGAGGCGTAGTCCAGCACGTCGTCGGCGATCTGGAAGGCGTAGCCCAGTTGCAGGCCGTAGGCGTGCAGCGCAGTTTGCGTGGCGTCGTCGGCGCCGGCCAGCAGTGCGCCCAGACGGGTCGCGGCCGCGAACAGGATCGCAGTCTTGCGCTCGATCACGCGAAGATAGGCATCCTCGTCGGTGTCCGGGTTGCGGATGTGCAGCAGCTGCAGCACCTCGCCCTCGGCGATGCGGTTGGTGGTGTCGGCCAGGATGCGCTGCACGCGCATGTCGTCCAGTTCCACCATCAACTGGAAACTGCGCGAATACAGGAAATCGCCCACCAGCACGCTGGTCGCATTGCCCCACACCGCGTTGGCCGTCCGCCGGCCGCGGCGCAGGTCGGATTCGTCCACCACGTCGTCGTGCAGCAGCGTGGAGGTATGGATGAACTCGATCACCGCCGCCAGCTGGTGGGCGTCCTCGCCCATGTGCCCCAGCGCGCGTGCGGCCAGCAGCAGCAGCATCGGCCGCAGGCGCTTGCCACCGGCCTGGATGATGTACTCCGCGACCTGGTTGATCAGCACTACGTCCGAGGCCAGGCGGCGTCTGATCAGCGCATCGACCGCCTGCATGTCCGGTGCGACCAGTTGCTGGATGGTGGACAGGTCGGCGGGCGGGGCAGCGTCGCGGGCCATGTGGCTCGATCGGGAACGGGGATGCGGATTATAGGATGTGTCCGATGCCGTGCCGGGAAGACGGCCCAGCCGGCGATCCGCCGACATCCGATAGCACCGGCAGGGCCGCTATACTGCAATGCCTTGGCCCGATTCGGGCGATGACTGAACACATGAAGGACGGCAGGCAATGGCCCGTGGCATCAACAAAGTGATCCTGGTCGGCAATCTCGGCAACGACCCCGAAGTGAAGTACACCCAGGGCGGATTGACCGTCACCAAGGCCAGCCTGGCCACCACCACGGTGCGCAAGGACCGCGATGGCAACAACCAGGAAAAGACCGAGTGGCACCGGGTCACCTTCTTCGGCAAGCTGGGCGAGATCGCCGGCGAATACCTGAAGAAGGGTTCTCAGGTGTACGTGGAAGGCCGCATCAGCTACAGCGAAAGCACCGGCGACGACGGCCAGAAGCGCTACTTCACCGACATCATCGCCGATGAAATGCAGATGCTCGGCGGCCGTGGCGAAGGCGGCGGCGCGTCGTCCGGCAGCGGCAACTACGAGCGCTCGCCGCGGCAAGCCCCGCCACAGCGCCGCGAGCCGGCCCAGCGGCAGGCGCCACCGGCAGCGAAGGAATACGCCGACGACTTCTCGGACGACGACATCCCGTTCTGATGCAGCGGTGCTGCAGGTCGCGATCGTTCACCCCTTTCTTGCTTGGATCACGCATCGATGAAAGCGCTTCGCTCGTGTGCACTGGCTGCCGCCCTGTGTGCCGGCATGGGAGGACAGGCCCAGGCCCAGGTTGCGGCGTCAGCCGTGAACGTGGATGCCTACATCAAGCTGGACACGTTCCAACGCATCAAGATATCGCCGTCCGGCGAGTATTTCGCCGCCACGGTGCCGTATCCGGACCGCACCGTGCTGGCGATCCTGCGACGCAGCGACAACAAGATCACCGGCAGCCTGCAGATGGGCAAGAACACTCATGTCGACGATTTCTGGTGGGTGAATCCGACCCGCGTGCTGGTCAGCACCACCGAGAAATACGGCTCGCTCGACCGGCCGCAACCGACCGGCGAGCTGTACGCGATCAATGCCAACGGCAGTGGCGCGGATTTGCTGGTCGGCTACCGGGTGGACGATGGCGGTGCCGGTACCCACATCAAGCCGAAGAAGCGCGAATCGGTCGCGGCCTTCCTGGTGGATGACCTGCCTCATGACGACGAGAGTGTGGTGATCGCGGTGTCGCCGTTCGTGGCCGATCCGTACACGCGCGCCGAGCGCATGAATGTCAATACCGGCCGGCGCGTGACCATCGCGCGGGCACCGGTGCGCAATGCGGATTTCGTGACCGACAACGCCGGGGCGGTGCGATTCGCCTACGGTCAAGGCACCGATCTGATCAGCAAGCTGTACTACCGAGCCAGTGAAAAGGCGGAATGGACGCTGTTGAACGACGAATCGGCGACCGGAAGAGGCGAATGGGCCGTCGGATTCTCGCCCGACAACAGCACCGCCTACCTGGAAGTGGAGCAGGACAAGGGACCGAACACGCTGGTGGCCTACGACGTGGCCAGCGGCAAGCGCACGCCGTTGCTCGGCGACGACTCCGTGGACCCGGCGATCATGCTTACCCAATTGGGTGGGCTTCGGGCGCCGGTGGGCGCGATGTATCTGGATGGCAAGCCGCGCACGGCCTTCTTCGACAAGGCGGCACCAGAAGCGCGGCTGTACCGCAGCCTGGAAGCGGCCTTCCCGGATGACTCGGTGCTGATCACCTCCACCACGGCGGACGGCAAGACGGCGCTGGTGCGCGTCGCCAGCGACCGCAACCCCGGCGACTTCTATCTGTTCGACGTGGATGCGAAGAAGGCCGAGCATCTGATCGCGCGTCGGGATTGGTTCGACCCGGCCAAGATGGGTCGGACGCGCGCGTTCACGTTCGATGCCCGGGACGGCTTGCGCGTGTCCGGACTGCTGACCACGCCAGCCGCAGGGGGCGACCGCGGCCTGCCCATGGTGGTATTGCCGCATGGCGGGCCGTTCGGCATCTACGACACCTGGGGTTTCGATTCGGAGGTGCAGATGCTGGCCGATGCCGGTTATGCCGTGCTGCAGGTCAACTCTCGCGGCTCCGGTAATTACGGTCGCAGCTTCCGTCATGCGGGCAGACGCCAGTGGGGCCGTGCGATGCAGGACGACCTGACCGATGCCACGCGCTGGGCGATCGCGCAGGGTCATGCGGACAGCAAGCGCATCTGCATCTACGGCGGCAGCTATGGTGCCTATGCCGCACTGATGGGCGTGGCCAAGGAGCCGGATCTGTACCGTTGCGCCGTGGGCTATGTCGGGCTGTATGACCTGCCGACCATGCACACCCATGGCGACATCCAGGAAAACGCATCCGGGCGCAACTACGTGCGTGAATGGGTTGGCGAGAAAGCGGACGTGGAAAAAGTGTCACCCAATCGGCTGAGCAACCGGATCAAGGTGCCGGTGTTCCTGGCGGCAGGCGGCGAGGACCGGCGCACGCCCATCGAACACACGAAGATGATGGAACGCGCATTGAAATCCGCCGGCGTACCGGTCGAAACCCTGTACTACGACTCCGAGGGACATGGTTTCTACACGCGTGAACACCGCAAGGCGTACTACACGCGCTTGCTGGCATTCCTGAACCGCTCGCTGGGTGGGGCCACGGGTGCGCCTTGACCGACTTGATCGTGAACGGCCTTGCCAACGGACCGCTCCATGGCGGTGACGGGCGGCCTGCATGCCGCCGCGAATCGGCATCCAGGCGATTGCCCGAGGCGACTAATCCAGGTTAACGCCGGCTGCCAGCCGCGTGCCGTATACTGGCGGCCCGCTTTTTCCGATCCGAGGAGTATCGTCATGGCCGCGAAGTACGATCAGGCACAGCTGAAGGAGCTGTTGCTGCAGATGATGGAAACCGAACTGGGAGGCGAGCAGGTCTACCGCACCGCGCTCTCCTGCGCCGTCAATGGCGATCTGCGCGAGGAATGGCAGACGTATCTGGACGAGACCCTGCGCCATCAGGACGTGGTCCGCTCGCTCTGTGCGGCGCTGGACATCGATCCCGACGAGGAATCGCCGGGTCGGGCCGTGATGCGCCACCATGGCGAATCGCTGGTCAAGGCCATGCAGATGGCGAAGGCGACCGCGCCGCAGGCAGCCGCGCAGCTGGTCGCCTGCGAGTGCGTGGTGCTGGCGGAAACCAAGGACCACAGCAACTGGGAACTGCTGGGTCGCGTGGCCGAACGTGCCACCGGCGAGGCGGGCAAGGCGCTCAAGGCCGCGCATGCAGAGGTGGAGAAGGACGAGGACCATCACTACTACCACACCAAGGGCTGGTGCCGCGAACTGTGGATCGAATCGCTGGGCATGCCGGCGGTGCTGCCGCCGCCGGAAGAAGCGAAGGACGTCGAAACCGCGATCGGTGCGGCGCGGGCGGAGCAGCAGCGCGACGCGATGCTGTAAGGCGCGATGCCAGGGGCGTGCACTCCGGATGCACGCCCGCATCCGCACACTGGCGCTTTCCCACCGGATCGCACGCATGCCCGCATTCGCCCATACCGATTGGCCCGCACGGCTGTGGATCGCGCGTCATGGCCAGAGTGCCGGCAACGTGGCGCGCGATACCGCCGAAGCCGGTGGACTGGAACGCATCGACATCGACACGCGCGACGCGGACACGCCGCTGTCGGCGCTGGGAGCGCAACAGGCGCAGGCCATGGGGCACTGGTTCGCGGCGATGCCGCCGGAGCAGCGCCCCAACGTGCTGCTGACCTCGCCGTTCGTGCGTGCGCAGCAGACCACGGCCTGCGTGGCCGATGCGCTGGGCATCGCGCGTAGCGACATCCGGGTCGACGAGCGCCTGCGCGAGAAGGAATTCGGCATCCTCGACCGCTACACCAAGGCCGGCATCATGGCCCGCTTTCCCGAGCTGGCCGAACAGCGTGCGCTGGTCGGCAAGTTCTACTTCCGGCCACCGGGCGGCGAAAGCTGGTGCGACGTGATCCTGCGCCTGCGCAGCGTGCTGGAAGTGTTGCGCCGCGACCACGTCGCCGACCGCGTGCTGATCGTGGGCCATCAGGTGATCGTCAATTGCTTCCGCTACCTGCTCGAGCATCTCGACGAGGCCGCCATCCTCGACATCGACCGACAGGCCGACGTGCCCAACTGCGGGCTGACCGAGTACGCGCTGCAGGACATCACGCAGACCTCCGCCTGCTTCCGGCTGGTGGCCGCCAACCAGGTGGCGCCGATGCTGGACGAAGGCGCTGCGGTGACCGTGGCACCCGACCAGCCCGCCGGTCCCAAGTGAAGCGGATCGCGCCGAAGCCCGTGCCACGTGCGCCTGCCCGGGCGCCTCGAGCCCGTGCGCTCACCGTTGCCTGGTTGCGCGCCCATCCCTTGCCTGACCCGTTCGCGACCAGCGACAAGGAGGAACGCGGCCGCGTGCTGGTGCTGGGCGGCAGTGCCGACGTGCCCGGTGCGGTGCTGCTGGCGGGGACGGCGGCGCTGCATGCGGGCGCAGGCAAGCTGCATATCGCCACCGCACGTCCGGTGGCACGGCAGCTGGCGATCGCCCTGCCGGAAGCGATGGTGTCGCCAGTGCCGATAGATGCCCGCGGCGAGCTCGCCTCGTTGCCGGCGTCGATCCGGGCCGCGGCTGCCCAGACCGATGCGCTGCTGCTGGGACCGGGCATGGCGCCCGGCCGCACCGCCGATGCACTGGTGGCCAAGCTGCTGCGCACGACCAGCGCCGCCTGCGTGATCGATGCCGGCGCGATCGGCAAGGGGTTGCGGGCGCTGCCGAAGGGCGCGACGGCCATCGTCACTCCGCATGCCGGCGAGATGGCTGCCGCCACCGGCCTGGATCGCGCGGATATCGAAGCCGACCCGGCGCGCGTGGCGCTGGCATTCGCGAGCGACTACCGCTGTATCGTGGTGATGAAGGGCGTGCCGACCCACATCGCCACGCCGGCGGGCGAACTGTTGCGGTTCAGCGTGCGCGCGCCTGGTCTGGGCACTTCCGGCTCCGGTGATGTACTGGCCGGACTCATCGCCGGCTTGCTGGCGCGCGGCACGGCCGCATTGCCGGCCGCTGCCTGGGGGGTCTGGCTGCACGGACGGGCCGGCCTGGCCTTGGGCGAATCAATGGGACCGGTGGGTTATCTCGCCCGCGATCTCAGCCCGCGCGTTCCGGCGCTGATGCAGCGCACTTGCGGCGGCGTTGCAGCACGAAGCCGATCACAGCAGTCACGAGGATGAGGCTGTTGGTGACGATGAACACCCAGTTGTGCACCAGGATGCTGTAGGCCACGAAGCCGATCGAGGCCAGCGTCTGGCCGATGAACAGCCAGTGCGACACGCCGTCGTCGCCCGCGTCGGCCTGTTGCTGCTTGACGATCTGGCGGATCAGCGTGGCCAGCAGAATCGCCGAGGACGTCCAGCCGATGCCTTGGGTGAGCCATTCATTGTTGATCATCGGTCGGATGCGCGGGAAGGTCGGGATCAAGTGCCTGCAGCAAAGCGGCGGCGGCGGCGGTGCGCAATCGCCGCCCGGTCAGCTCCGCGGCTTCGGGAGTCAGGGTCACAGCCACCGGGCCGGGTCCGTCCATGATCACCACGCCATGTTCCGCGCTGACCGCGCTGGGCTCGTCGTGCACGCTCGCGCTCTTCATCGACGTGTTCTTCATGGCCGCGGCTCTCCCGCAAGCTGCTGGAAAGCATCGAGCAGCGGCGCATCGTAATAGAGATAATCGGGGCAGAATCCGCCGATAGCGCACAGCCGGCCCAGATCGTGGATGTCCACCTGGCTGCCCTGCCAAGTACAGAGCCCGTGCTCGCGCAGTTCGCGCAGCACGCGGTTGATGTGGATGCTGGTGACGCCGCAGATTTCGCCCATCTCCGCCTGGGTCAGATACAGCGGGAAGCGATGGCCATCGGACTGGCCGATTGCCATCAGCCGCAGGTCGATCTCGCACAGGAAGTTGGCCACGCGCTCGATGGCGTTGGTGGCGGCGACGCGGAACATCCAGTGCCGGTGCATCGCGGCATCGGTCAGGGTCAGGTACCACAGCTTGTTCGCCAGCGTGGGCTGCGCGCGCAGCAGCCTCGACACTTCCGCATGCGGGGTCATCGCCACCGTACTCGCCTTGAGCGCAACGATGTCGTGATCCAAATGGTGCAACAGCAGCGAATGCAGATCGACGAAATCGCCGGGCACATGCAGGGCCACGATCTGGCGCCGGCCGTCCTGCACGTTGACCACGCGGCCCAATGCACCTTGCAGGAGAATGGCCGATTCGGTGGCTGGCCGGTTGGCCCGCACCAACACGTCGCCGGCTGATAGCGCCCTCATGTCCGACACCGTATCGCGCAGCATCCCGTGCTCGGTCGGGCCGAGTTCAGCCGGACCACGGTGGCGTGCCACCAGGGAAATGGATTGGAGCAAATCGATCGCCGGCGTCGCTGATGGGAGGATCACTGTACGATTCGCGTTGTGAAGGGAGGCGCGCATCGCGGAATCGTCATCCAGCAAGCGCGTGACCGGATTCGGCCACGCGCCTGCAAGCCGCCTGAGCGGTTGCGGTCGTTGTCGTTGCGGTCATTGTTGCCGCCTTGCTGACCGCCCTAATTTCGGGAGTTGTCGTTGCGATCGTTGTCGCCGGAACGGGGGGTTGTTGTTGTTCATTGCATGACTGCTGTGAGAACGGCGAATGATGAGTATCGAACGCCGCCGGCCATGGGCCGGACCCCCACTGTGCACCGGTCGTGGATCACGCGGACTAACTTGGGTCAGTCCGATGTCTGCATAGCGTCCGTCCCTCCGCAGGCAGCAGGGTGTATGAAGCATGGATCGCACAGGGGAGATCCATTGCAGACCGATCCACAGCCTTTCAGCGCAGCAACCGGCACGCCTGCGGGAAGCGAATCCTGCTGTGCGCCGGACCTGTCCATATCCGCGCATGCGATCCATTTCAGCGACAACGGAAGCCTACTGTTGCCGCTGGACAGGCGGGTATTCCCCTTTTCCGGGGCCATGCAGCTTCCGGGACCGGGTGTCAGCCTGCTGCACCGCAAATCGGAACTGCACATCACGCTCATGGACGCCGAGGTTGTCCGGCAGGTCTGCGGACGGATGCCGTCGGACCGAGTGCTCGCACAGGCACGCGCACGCGACTGGGACAGCGACCGCACGGGGGACGGCGCAGTGCTGGGCACGGACGATCCGCCGCTGAAGATCATCCACGATGGAAAGCTGCTCCGCCGCAACATGCGACGCGAATTCATCAATGAGGAAGAGCTGCACGCCAATCTGCGCGCCAATGACATCCGCGACGTGAGCGAAGTGCACTGCGCCTATGTCGAGGCAGAAGGCCACTTGACTTTCGTCAAGAAGAAACGATAGGACCTGCTTGGCACGATGCGACTCGGAAATGCCGGGCGCAGAAAGACGAACTCCAGCACAGGCGGCTGGAGTTCGTTCGTGGCTTCGGGAGAAGTGGCGATCAGCAATCAGCGGCCATCACCATCGGCATCGCCCGGCATGGCACGCTCGATGTAGTGCCAGCCGTCGCGTACCGCACCCTTTGCATCGTTCCACGCCAGACGCGAATTTGCCTTGGTGCGGTCCCAGTCGCGTTCCAGCTGGGATTCGACATCCTCGAAGCGCTGGCCGCGGTACTGGCCGTAGGTGTCGTAACCGTACTTGTAGGCCGGCTCGTAGTCGTTCCAGTCGCGGTCTGCGACATAGTGCGATGAGGTGGTGTAGTTGCCGCGGAAATGGTCGCTGTAAGTGGTGGGATTCACCGCTTCTGCAATCGCGCCGCCGGCCTTGGCACCGGCCACTGCGCCGACCACGGCTCCGACTACCGTGCCGACCGGGCCTGCGGCCGAGCCGATCGCGGCACCGGTGATCGCGCCCGCGCCTGCGCCCGTGCCTTCGCCGATGCTGTGGTCTTTCTTGATGTCACTCATGTTCATTCACTCCGGATTGATTGGTCTGGTTGGCGACACGCACGATCCGTTGACGTTGATCGGTTTGCGTTTGCGTGTGCAGCCACGATGCCGGAAGCGGTGTGTGGTTTGCGTGATTCACCCGCTGCGCATGAACGTGAAGACGCACATGCATTTGGATTGGCGGCGTTCAAATGATCGAATCGCTGTGTCAATCGCGCATGCCGCGAAGCGGAATGATTCATTCTGGCGCAGTGGCCGTTTCACGCAGCAGCCGTTTTAGGATGGGCGTGGCGATGAACAGCAGCACGCCGGCTGCCAGGCCGATCCACATCATCCGGGTGAACACGTCGGCATACACGGCCAGTGCCTGCTCGCGGGTGGCTTCGGGCGGAATCGCAGCCCATGTACCCATGCGGCCGGCGATGATTTCGCCGAAGGCCGAGAACAGGAACCACGCGCCCATCATCATGCCCACCGCACGGGGAATCGACAGCGATGTCACTGCCGACAGGCCGACGGGCGACAGCATCATTTCGCCGAGCACCAGCACGAAATAGGCGAGAATCATCCACCACAGGCTGACCAGGGCGCCATCGGCGGATGTTGCCGAAAAAGCCAGTACCGCGAATGCCAGTCCGCAGAACAGCAGCGCCCAGGCGAACTTGGCGGGATAGCTCGGATTGAGTTTCCACCGGTCCAGACGCGGCCACAGCCAGGCGAACACCGGGCTGAGCGCGATGACGAACAGGGCGCCGATCGCGGTGGTCTGCCCTGCAGTCCATTCGACCCCGAACACGTGGCGGTCCATCACCCGGTCGGCCATCGCCACCCAGGGGCCGTAGGTCTGTTCGTACAGGCCCCAGAACAGCGCGCTGACGGTGATGAGCGTCATCAGCATGATCATGCGGCCCTTGTCCGCTGCGCCGATGCCTGAAAACAGCAGGCGGATGAACCACAGGTACAGCCCGGCGCCCAGCACCACGGCCACCACTTCGGTGAGGGTGACTTCATGGCCGCCCAGCAGCCGCGACAGCGGAGCGAAGTCGATCCGGGTCTGCAGCACCTGCCACACCACCACGGTCAACAGTGCGCCACCGGCATAGATCAGCCATTCGCGCGGAATGCCGGCAAATGCCGGTGCCGCCAGCGCGTGCGGATCGGCCGGCTCGCCCTTGCCCTGCAAGTGCCGACGACCCAGCACGAATTGCACCAGCCCCAGCGCCATCATCACTCCGGACAGCGCAAAGCCGTAGCCCCAGCCGATTCTTTCGCCGATGTAGGCCACCACCAGCGAGGACAGGAATGCACCGACATTGATGCCCATGTAGAAGATGGTGAAGCCCGAATCGCGGCGCGGATCCTTGTCGGCATACAGGCGGCCGACGATGGTGGAGATGTTCGGTTTCAGGAAGCCCACGCCCACCGCGATCAATGCCAGCGCGAAATACATGACCTGGATGGCGAAGCCGTCCTGCGCCGCCTGACCTTGCGTGCCACTTGCGGCATGGCCGGTGTAGGCCATGCCCAGCTGCCCCAGCACCAGCAGGATGCCGCCATACACCACGGCCTTGCGCATTCCCAGGTACTTGTCGGCCAGAATGCCGCCCAACAGCGGCAATGCATAGGCCAGACCCGCATAGGTGCCCAGCAGCAGATAGCCGTCGGCATCCTTGAACAGATGATGCTTGGTCAGGTACAGGAACAACAGGGCCTTCATCCCGTAGAAGGCGAAACGCTCCCACATCTCGGTCAGGAAGCAGACGTACAGGCCTTTGGGATGGCCAAGGAAGTCGTCGCGGCCAGCGGTTGGCACGGCGGTCAGATGCGTGGACATGAATGAATCCCCGGGAAGTCGTTCGAGTATGCCTCAGCCTGACCATCGCGTTAAGATCGGGGTTTCGACCGTGTCCGGAACCCATGCCGATGTCGCTTCGTCACGCTCTTCCGCCAGCCGCGCTGGCCATCGCCGTCTTGGCGGCATTGCCTGCCGCCGTGCAGGCGCAGCAACGCGGCTTCACGGGGCGCGACATGGCGGCGATGCCGCGCTACAGCGCGCCGGCCCTGTCGCCGGACGGCAGCCGGGTGGCGTACGTGAAGCGCAGCGTGGACCTGCCCGCCAACACCACCAGCACGGCCGTGTGGGTGCGCGCTACCGATGGCCGCGGCGAAGCGGTGCGCCTCGCTCCGGCCGACTGGAAGGTGAATTCGCCGGCGTTTTCCGCCGATGGCAAGACGATCTACCTGCTCAGCGCCAAATCCGGCTCGTCGCAGCTGTACGCCGTGCCGGCCGCTGGTGGCACCCCGCGCCAGATCACCGACCTGCCGGTGGACGTGGACGGCTTCGCCTTCTCGCCCGACGGCAAGCAAGTGGCGCTGGCGCTGGCAGTGTATCCGGATTGCCGGGGCGATCTGGCCTGTACCCGCACGCGCCTGGACGAGGCGAAGGATCGCAAGGCCAGCGGGCAGTTGTACACGCAGCTGTTCGTGCGGCACTGGGACACGTGGAGCGATGGCCGCATGAACCGCGTGTTCGTGGCCCGTCCCGATGCCGCTGCGCCGCTGAAGACCGCCACGCTGGTCAGCGGCGGCATCGCCGGTGACATCCCCTCGAAGCCGTTCGGCGACCTGTCCGACATGGCGTGGTCGCCGGATGGCCGGCAACTGGCCATGAGCGTGCGCCAGGCCGGCCGCAGCGAGCCGTGGAACACCAATTTCGACATCTGGCTGGTGCATGCGGATGGCAGCGGGCAGCCGCGCAACCTGACCGCCGCCAACACCGCCTGGGACGCCGGCCCGGTGTTCTCTCCCGATGGCAAGACCCTGTTCTACCGTGCGATGAAGCGCCCCGGCTTCGAAGCGGACCGTTTCGGCCTGATGCGCATGGATCTGGGCAGCGGCAACAGCCGCGAGATCGCACCGGACTGGGACCGCTCCGCCGATGGCATCGTCCTGGCCGCCGATGGCCGCACGCTGTTCACCACCGCGCAGGAGCTGGGCCAGCATCCGTTGTTCGCCGTGGACGCGGACAGTGGCGCGGTGCGGCGCGTGGCGGGCGATGGCAGCATCGGTTCGGTGCAGGTGGCTCGCGACACGCTGCTGTATGCGCGCAACAGCCTGCGCAGCGGCGACCAGCTGTTCGCGGCGCCGCTGTCCGGACAATCGCCGCGGGCGTTGACGCCCTCTGCCGGCGAGTTGCTGAAGGATATCTCCTGGGGCGACTACGAGCAGTTCGACTTTCCCGGCTGGAACGGCCAGCGCGTGTACGGTTACGTGATGAAGCCCTGGAACTACCAACCCGGTCGCAAGTATCCGGTGGCGTTCTTGATCCACGGCGGTCCGCAGGGCAGCTTCGGCGATGGCTGGAGCTACCGCTGGAACCCGCAGACCTATGCCGGCCAGGGCTATGCGGTGGTGATGATCGATTTCCACGGTTCCACCGGTTATGGGCAGGCTTTCACCGATGCGATTACCGGGCACTGGGGCGATCGTCCGCTGGAAGACCTGCAGAAGGGCTGGGCAGCGGCCTTGTCGACATACGATTTCCTGGATGGCGACAAGGCCTGCGCGCTGGGCGCCAGTTACGGCGGCTACATGACCAACTGGATCGCCGGCAACTGGTTCAATGCCGACGGCAGCGCGCCGTTCAAATGTCTGGTAACCCACAACGGCGTGTTCGACACCCGTTCGATGGGTTCGGTGACCGAGGAGCTGTGGTTCACCGAATGGGAATTCGGCGGCACCGTGCACGACAATCCGGAAGGTTACGAGCGCTTCAATCCCGCGCGCCACACCGGCAAGTGGAAAACCCCGATGCTGGTGGTGGCCGGGCAGAACGACTTCCGCGTGCCCATCGATCAGAGCCTGTCGGCGTTCACCGCGCTGCAGCGCCGGGGCATCGACTCGCAGCTGTTGTATTTCCCCGACGAGAACCACTGGGTGCTGAAGCCGCAGAACAGCGTGCAATGGCACGACACCGTCCACGCCTGGCTGAAGCGGCACATCGGCCCCTGACCGGAGACATCCGATGGCTGCACCTGTCGATCCGGCCGCCGCGCCGCCGCTGATCAGCAACGATGCCGTGGTGCTGGGCCTGCTGGCGGCGATCCTGGCGCTGGTGTTCTGGACCTCCTCGCGCAAGGACGGCTTCTGGTTCCGGTTCTACACCTACGTGCCGGCGCTGCTGCTGTGCTATTTCCTGCCGTCGCTGCTGAACAGCGTCGGCATCATCGACGGCAGCGCGTCGAACCTGTATCCGGTAGCGCGCGACTACCTGCTGCCCACCTCGCTGGTGCTGCTGTGCCTGGCCATCGACATGGGCGCGATCCTGCGGCTGGGACCGAAGGCGCTGGTGATGTTTCTCACCGGCACGGCCGGCGTGATGCTGGGCGCGATCGTGGCGTACCTGGCGATGGGCATCATCCATCCCGACACCCTGGCCGGCGACACCTGGCGCGGCATGACCACCGTGGCCGGCAGCTGGATCGGCGGCGGTGCCAACCAGGCGGCGATGAAGGAAGTCTTCGCCGTGCCCGACAACCTGTTCGGCCAGTTCGTGGCCGTGGACGTGCTGGTGGCGAATGTGTGGATGGCGATCCTGCTGTTCCTGGCCGGGCGCGCACAGACCTTCGATCGCTGGACCGGCGCCGACACCAGCGCCATCGTCGACATGCAGCGCCGCATCGAAACCTACCAGGCCGAGCACGCGCGCAACCCGTCGCTGGCCGACCTGATGTTGATCCTGGGTGTTGGCCTGGGCGCGACCGGTCTGGCCCACTTCCTCACCGACCCGCTGGTGGCATGGATTGCGACATTGCCGGCGGATTGGCGACTGCAGGACTACAGCCTCACCGCGAAGTTCTTCTGGATCGTGGTGTTTGCCACCACCTTCGGCCTGATCGCCAGTTTCACCCGCGCGCGCAGTCTGGAAGGCGCGGGCGCCTCCAAGATCGGCTCGGTGATGCTGTACGTGCTGGTGGCCACCATCGGCATGCAGATGGACCTGCGAGCGCTGCTCGACCGCCCGTGGCTGTTCGTGATGGGCCTGATCTGGATCGCGGTGCACGGCGGCCTGCTGCTGCTGGTGGCCAAGCTGATCCGCGCGCCGCTGTTCTTCATGGCGGTGGGGTCGCAGGCCAACATCGGCGGTGCGGCATCGGCACCTGTCGTGGCGTCGGCATTCCATCCGGCATTGGCGCCGGTGGGCGTGCTGCTGGCGGTGCTGGGCTATGCGCTGGGCACGTACTGCGCCTACATCACCGGGCTGATCCTGCAGGCCATGGCCGGTGGTTGAGGAGATCACCTGCGCAGACAGTCCTCGTACCGCATCGTGCAGTTGCGGATCGCTGCGCATCCAGACGCGGGTAGGTCCGCTTCGGTATCGCTGTGCCATTGCCTGGAATGCCAGAAACGCACGGACAGCGCGTTCGCCGTGCAAGCGCGGTTTCCGCGAGGCCACCCGCGTCCAGGGCGAGAGTACCGAATACGTGCGCACCGCGGACGAGGGCGGCACCGCGCGACTCGGATTCTGTCCGACCGAAGCGCGGAAGCACGGCTGGGTTCGGCGTGCCGATGGCATCGACCATGTCGATTGAAACCGGCCTGCCGGGGGCCTACAGCCAGCGCACCTTCTTCAGATAGCGGTACAGCCCCACGCAGGTCACGATCATCACCCCGATCACCACGGCATAGCTGTAGCGACCTTCCAGTTCGGGCATGTGCCTGAAGTTCATGCCGTACCAGCTGGTGATCAACGTGGGCGCAGCCAGCAGTGCGGCCCAGCCGGCGAGCTTCTTCACCACTTCGCCCTGGGCGATGGTGACCAGCGACAGATTCATGTTCATCGCCGCGGTCAGCATGTCGCGCAGGATGTCGATGGAATCGTTCAGGCGCACGGCGTGGTCCTGCACGTCGCGGAAATACAGCTTGGCTTCGTCGCTCACGTGCACCTGCGCCGAGCGCGACAGCTGCGCCAGGATGTCCTGCATCGGCGCGATGGCCATGCGCATGCGGGTCAGGTCCTTCTTCAGGGCGTACAGGCGCGAGATGGTCTGGCGGCTGTAGGTTTCGCTGAACACGTCGTGTTCCAGTGCATCCAGCTCGGCATGGCAGGCTTCGACCGTCGGCTGGTAGTTGTCGACGATGAAATCCAGCACGCCGTACAGGGCGAAGGCCGGTCCGTGGCCCAGCAACTCCGGTTCGCGCTCGAAGCGCTCGCGAACGCTGGCATACGACAGCGAGCCGCCGTGGCGCACCGTCAGCAGGAAGTTCTCGCCCAGGAAGACCTGGGTCTCGCCGAAGCTGATGCGGCCGTCCACCATTTGCACCGTGTGCAGGGCGAGGAACAGGGTCTTGCCGTAGGCCTCCAGCTTGGGACGCTGATGCGCGTTGCGGGCGTCCTCGATGGCCAGGTCGTGCAGGCCGAATTCTTCCTGCAGGGTGTCCAGCAGGGCCTCGTCGGGATCGTTCACGCCCACCCACACGAATCCTGTTTTCGGATCGGCGATGGCATCGCTGATCGCTTCCAGCCGGATCGGCGTGCGCCGGCCTGCCGGGCTGTACGCGAAGCAGTTCACCACCGCAACGGGATTCTGCACTTTCGTCCTGGATGCGGATTTCGGCGCCGGCAGTTTCGGTGGTTTGGGTGTCATGTGTTGTCGGGCCCCTGCGTGCTGCGCCACGGCCAAAACGCCCATGCCCAGCCAGCATGCCATGGCAGCAGCAGGGCGATCCAGTGGGCATTGCGTTGCGGCATGGCGCTGGCCAGCCACAGCTGCAACACAGCAATGATTGCGCAGACCAGCATCAGCAGCAGCAACCAGCCGAACCAGCGTCCCGGCGTGCGACCGCGCAGCAGCTGCCAGGCGCCGGGAAGCAGCATCAACAGCATCGGATTGAGCAGCCACAGGTTGCGGTTGGCCCAACCGGCGGTGTGGTCGGTGAACAGCCAGATGGACAGCA
The DNA here is from genome assembly GCA_003240695.1 of Pseudoxanthomonas suwonensis. Taxonomy (GTDB): domain Bacteria; phylum Pseudomonadota; class Gammaproteobacteria; order Xanthomonadales; family Xanthomonadaceae; genus Pseudoxanthomonas_B; species Pseudoxanthomonas_B suwonensis_A. The sequence continues at coordinate 88,971 of QFNC01000008.1, forward strand.
TCAGCGTGCCCAGCACGCCCCCGATCAGCCAGACCAGCATGCCGGCGGCGGCGCTGCTGCGCGGCCAGCGGCGCCGGGCCGCGAGCAGCGCGATGGCCGCGGCGAGTCCGGCCAGCAACCATGGCCACCACGGGCGCGGCACGCCTGCAGGTTCGGGCGGCAATCGGTGCGGCAGCAGTGCGTGCTCGCTGGCCACCAGTGGTGTGCCGTCGGGCAAGGCGATGCCACGCAGATCGCTGGCCAGCTGCATCGGCACGAAGGCATCCGCCCAGCGCGACAGTGGGCGATCGGCCGAGGGCCCCAGACCCAGATCGAATCCCCATGCCATCCAGCCGGCCGGCGAAGCCAGACGCACGGCCTCGCTGCGGTAGGTATTGCCCTGCGAACGCGGCTGCAGCCGGGTTTTCAGCAGACCCGCGAGTGCGGTGTCCAGCGCATCGCGCACCCGGGTGGAGCAGTTGTCGGTGAAATAGTCGTAGCGGTAGCGGGCATTTTCCGGCAGTGCATTCACCGCCAGCGCATCGGCCAGTGCGCGCGCCCGGTCCGGCGGCAGGTTCAGCCATTGGATGGACACGCCGCGGCCCACCTGCCGGTAGTACGCCAGATCCTGCGCGAATGGCAGCGCCACCAGTTGGTACTGCATGTCGCCACGGATGAAGCGGCGCACGAAGCCGGGTTCGGACGGGTCGAAGAAGCCGAAGTTGTACGACAGCGGCTGGTCGGATGCGGGATCGTCCACCACGATGGCGTTGTGGCCAAAGCGCTCCCAGAAAATCGTGCCCGGCTGCATGGTGACCACGCCGATGCGCGGTGCGGCATGCGCCGCGCTGGCCGGTGATGCCGCGACCGGCTGCCGTGCCTGCGCGCCGGCCAGCCACAGCGGCAGCAGCAGGCCGCACATCCATGCCGCCAGACGCAGCCAGCGCCTGCGGTGGCCCTCAGCCATCGGCACGCACGCCCACGTGCAAGGCATGCACGCGCCGGGCGTCTGCCCGGGCGATGCGGAAATGGAAGCGGCCCAGCGCCAGTTCCTCGCCGGCCTCGGGCAGGTGGCCGATGGCGGCGGTGACCAGTCCGCCGATGGTGTCGTATTCGTCGTCGTCGAAATCGGCACCGAAGCGCTCGTTGAAATCGGCGATCGGAGTCAGCGCGCCGACCATGAACTGGCCGTCGGCCTGCGCGGCGATCAGGCTGTCGGTGTCGTCGGCATCGTCGTGCTCGTCGTCGATCTCGCCCACGATCACTTCCAGCACATCCTCGATCGTGATCAGTCCGGCCACGCCGCCGTATTCGTCGATCACGATGGCCATGTGGTTGCGCGACTGGCGGAATTCGCGCAGCAGCACGTTCAGGGGCTTGGATTCGGGAATCAGCACCGCCGGACGCAGCAGTTCGCGCACGCTGGCCGGACCGTTGTCGGCCACCACCCCGCGCAGCAGATCCTTGGCCAGCAGGATGCCGATGATGTCGTCGCGGTCCTCGCCATGCACCGGAAAGCGCGAATGCCCGGAGTCCACCACCTGCCGCATCAACTCCAGGAACGCCGTGTCGATGGCCAGCGACACCACCTGCGCGCGCGACACCATCACATCGCCCACGGTCAGCTGTGCCATGGCGATGGCGCCTTCCATGATCCGCAGCGTGTCCGCGCCGATCACGCCATCGCGTTCGGCATCGCGCAGGGTTTCGCCGAGGTCTTCGTGGGTGCCGGGGCCGCCGGACAGCGCCGAACTGATGCGGTCCAGCCAGCTGCGGCGTCGTTCGCCGGGTATCTCGCTGTCGGTGCGACGACTGTCGTCCTCGGACATGGATGTTGCAATGGTGATGTGTGCGGCTTCAGCGCCGCGGCGGCAGTCTAACCGGGCCGGCGTGAAATTGCTGCCGCAGCTCAGTCGCGGTAGGGATCGGCGATGCCCAATTCGGCCAGCACGCTGCGTTCCAGGGCTTCCATCGCCTCGGCCTCCACGCTGTCCTGGTGGTCCCAACCCAGCAGGTGCAGCACGCCGTGCACGGTGAGATGGGCGTAGTGATCCCGCACCGATTTGCCCTGTCCGGCGGCCTCGCGGGCGATCACCGGCGCGCAAAGCAGCAGATCGCCCAGCAGCGGGAAGCGGGCGTCCTTCGGCAGGCCCGGTGGCCGTTCTGCCGGGAAACTGAGCACGTTGGTGGCCGCGTCCTTGCCGCGGTAGTGGCGATTGAAGGCGCGGCCTTCGTCCTCGCCAACGATGCGAATGGCCAAGTCGGCTTCGCGGATGCGATTGTGCAGGGCGGCGGCAGCCCAGCGCCGGAAACTCGCCGCAGCCGGCACGCCCTTGCGTGGCGTGGCATAGCCCACGGTGACATCCAGCCGGGTCGGGCCGCGGGTCATGGCGATGGCGTTGCAACGGCGTCGGTGGATGGAGGCGCGGACGGCGCCGGCAAGGCAGCAGCCTGCGCATCGCGCTGCTCGTAGGCCGTCACGATCCGCGCCACCAGCGGATGCCGCACCACGTCGCGTGCCTCGAAGAAGGTGAAGCTGACTCCTTCCACATCGCGCAGCACCTCGAGGGCGTCCTTCAGCCCCGACTTGACGTGCTTGGGCAGGTCGATCTGGGTCATATCGCCGGTGATCACCGCGGTGCTGCCGAATCCCAGCCGGGTCAGGAACATCTTCATCTGCTCGATGGTGGTGTTCTGCGCCTCGTCCAGGATCACGAACGCGTCGTTGAGGGTGCGTCCGCGCATGTAGGCCAGCGGCGCGATCTCGATCACGTTCTTCTCCAGCAGCTTCACCACTTTCTCGATGCCCAGCATCTCGTACAGCGCGTCGTACAGCGGCCGCAGGTAGGGGTCGACCTTCTGCGACAGGTCGCCGGGCAGGAAGCCGAGTTTCTCGCCTGCCTCCACCGCCGGGCGCACCAGCACCAGGCGCTGCACCCGCGAGGCATTCAGGGCTTCCACCGCCATGGCCACGGCCAGGTAGGTCTTGCCGGTGCCGGCCGGCCCGATGCCGAAATTGATGTCGCGGGTGGCGATGGCATGCAGGTATTTCTGCTGGTTGCCACCGCGGCCCTTGATGGTGCCGCGCTTGACCCGGATCGCTACGTCCTGCGGCTCGAACCAGGCGCGATCCACTTCGTCCTCGGCGATCTCGCTCAGGCGCAGGTGCACCGCATGGTTGTCCATCGGCATGCCTTCGGCGTCGTCGTACAGGCGCCGCAGCAACTGTTCGGCCTGTCCCAGCATGCGTGCATCGGTGCCGGACACGCGGAACACGTGGCCGCGGTTCGCGATTTCCACGCCCAGGCGCAACTCGATCTGGCGCAGGTGGCTATCGAAGGGGCCGGCCAGATTGGCCAGGCGCTCGCTGTCTTCAGGCTCGAGGGTGAAGTCGCGGGTTTCCATGCAGTCGATCAGGGCGGGGAAAGGTGCGCACTATGCCGCATCGTATGTGCAGGTGCAGCCAAGACAGTCGAATCGGACCAGCGCTTGCCGTTAATTAATCAGTGAATTAATATTGATGGCATGGCGAAATCGTCCCGTGATTGTTCTGTCCGGCAGCTGCGTCAGCCACGTCGCGGAGCCGGTCGTCCGCAGGCAGGCGACCTGGATGCGCGCCAGACATTGCTGGATGCCGCACTGACGTGTTTCGCGCGCAACGGCATCGCGTCCACCTCCATCCGGGACCTGACCCGCCAGGCTGGCGTGACGCCAGCTGTGCTGCACTACCACTTCGGCGGCAAGCCGCAATTGCTGGATGCACTGATCGCCGAACGGATGCTGCCGGTACTGGCTGCGGTACGCCAGCCGCTGCTGCAGGCCGGCGATTCATTGCCTGCACTGGTCGGCGGTTTCGTGCGCGGGATGATGGCGGTGATCCGCGACAACCCGTGGCTGCCACCGCTGTGGGTGCGCGAGGTGCTGTGCGAGGGCGGGGCGTTGCGCGACCTGCTGGTGAACACGGTCGGCCCGCAACTGCCGGTGCAGCTGGCGGAGCGGTTTGCGCAGGCGCAGTGCCGTGGCGAACTGCCTCAAGGCGTGGACCCGCGCCTGCTGGTCGCCTCGCTGGTGGGGTTGACCCTGTTCCCGGCGGCCGGCATGCCCGTGTGGCAGCAGTTGTTCGATGCTCCGCACCTGGGCGAAGAGGCCATCGGCCGGCATGCGCTGGCCTTGCTGGGGCAGGGGCTGGGTGGCGCGATCCTGGAGACCTCGGCATGACCTCCTTTCCGCGCTGGACGGCCCCGCTCGTGCTGCTGGCCGCTTGCACGCCGCAGCATCCCGACGCCTTGGGCACGCTGGAATACGATCGCATCACCGTGCCGGCCCCGGCATCCGAACGCATCGTGTCGCTGCCGGTGCATGAAGGAAAGACCGTGCAGGCCGGCACCGTGTTGATGCAGCTGGACGCCGCGCGGGCGCAGGCGCAGACCGATGCCAGCACGGCCGAAGTCGCGCGCCAGCGCAGCGCGTTGGACGAATTGCAGGCAGGGCCGCGCCGCGAGGAGATCGAGCAGGCCCGGGCCCAGCTGGCCGCTGCCGAAGCCCAGGCCCGCGAGGCCGATGCCACTCATCGACGCCTGCAGCCCTTGGCGCAGCGACAGCTGGTGGCCGCCATCGATCTGGACCGTGCTCGCGCCGCCGCGCAAACCGCGCGGGCGCAGGCAGAATCGGCGCGGCAGGCGCTGGACACCTTGCGCAACGGCACCCGATCCGAGCGACTCGCGCAAGCGCAGGCCGCGCTGACCGCAGCCGAAGCGCAGACCAGCGCGCAGCGGACCACGCTGGGCAAATACACGCTCACTGCGCCGCGCGATGGCCGCATCGACAGCCTGCCGTACAAGCTGGGCGACCAGCCGCCCGCGGGTGCTTCGCTGGCGGTGTTGCTGGTGGGCGATGCACCTTACGTGCGCCTGTACGTGCCGGAGCCGTTGCGCGCCAACGTGGCCGTGGGCGATGCAGTGCAGATCCGGGTGGATGGCCGCGAGCAGGTCTATCGAGGCCAGGTGCGCATGATCCGCAGCGAAGCGGCATTTACGCCGTATTTCGCACTGGCCGGTGCCGATGCCGCACGGCTCAGCTACCTGGCCGAAGTGCAGCTGGGTGCCGACGCCGCGCAGTTGCCGGCCGGATTGCCGGCCAGCGCCATGTTCGAACGCAAGCCATGACCGCCGCGCCGTCTGCCGACAGCGTGATCCGCACGCACGGATTGACCAAGGTGTTCGGTGCGGTGCGCGCGGTCGATTCGGTCGACCTACAGGTAGCGCGCGGCAGCGTGTACGGCTTCCTGGGTCCGAACGGATCTGGCAAGTCGACCACCATCCGCATGCTGTGCGGGCTGCTGATGCCGACCAGCGGCGACATCGACGTGCTGGGGTTGCGTATTCCGCAGCAGGCCGAGGCGTTGCGCCGGCGCATCGGGTACATGACCCAGAAGTTCTCGCTGTTCGAGGACCTGAGCGTGCGCGAGAATCTGGAGTTCATGGCGGCGATCCAGGACGTGCCGAAGCGCGACATCCGCGTGCGGGTGGACGAATTGATCGCCCAGTACCGGTTCGAGGATCGCCACAAGCAGCTGGCCGGGACCCTCAGCGGCGGCCAGAAGCAGCGGCTGGCACTGGCCGCGGCGGTGGTGCATCGCCCGGAACTGCTGTTCCTGGACGAACCCACCTCGGCTGTCGATCCCGAATCGCGCCGCGATTTCTGGGAACGGTTGTTCGAACTGGCCGATGCCGGTGCCACGCTGCTGGTGTCCACGCATTACATGGACGAAGCCGAACGCTGCCACGGCCTGGCCATCCTCGATCGCGGACGCCTGGTGGCCGATGGCTCGCCGGCTGCACTGACCGACGCCCTGCGCGGACGCACGCTGCTGGCGGCATCCGAACACCCGCGCCGCGTGCAGCGCACACTGGACCGGCAACCCGGCATTCTCAGCGTGGCGCAGATCGGCAACAGCCTGCGGGTGCTGGGCGATGGCAGCGGCGATGTGCAGGCGCAAGTGACGCGCTTGCTGGAGCAGGCGGGATTGCAGGCCGACATCGCCATCGGCCAGCCGAATCTGGAAGACGTGTTCGTGGCCGCCACGCACATGCAAGCTGCAACCGCGGAACGCGCGACATGAACCTGCAGCGGCTGTGGGCGGTGATGCGCAAGGAACTGCGCCAGCTGCGGCGAGACCGCATCACCTTCGCGATGATCATCGGCATTCCGGTGGTGCAGCTGCTGCTGTTCGGCTATGCCATCAACACCAACCTGCGCGGGCTGCCGGCCGGCATTGCCGATGCGGCGGGCACGGCCGGATCGCGCGCGCTGGTGATGGACATGATGGCCACCGGCGTGCTGACGCCGGTCAGCCAGGTGCAGGCGCCGCAGCGATTGATGGAACAGATGCGGCGTGGCGAGATCAGCCTCGGCGTGGTGGTGCCGCCGGACTTCGAGCGCCGCCGCCTGGACGGCCGCGAGGCGGTGCAGGTACTGGTGGACGGCAGCGACAACGCCGTGCAGAGCGCTGCCGCGCAACTGGCGACGATGCCGGTGGATGGCAGCAGCGCAAATCCGCTGCGCGTGCAGCGGCCGGTCGGCGTGGTCAGCTTCTACAACCCCGAGCGGCGCTCGCAGGTGTCCATCGTGCCGGGACTGGTCGGGGTGATCCTGACCATGACCATGATCCTGTTCACCGCCGTTGCCATCGTCCGCGAACGCGAGCGCGGCAACATGGAGCTGCTGATCGCCACGCCCCTGTCCAGTGCCGAGCTGATGGTGGGCAAGGTGATGCCCTACATCGCCATCGGCATGCTGCAGGCCAGCGTGATCCTGCTGCTGGGGCTGTGGCTGTTCCGGGTGCCGGTCAATGGCAGCTGGCTGGACGTGTACGCCGCCATCGCCCTGCTGATCGTGGCCAATCTGACCTTGGGCCTGCTGATTTCCACCGCCGCGCGGTCGCAGTTCCAGGCCATGCAGATGATGGTGTTCGTGTTCCTGCCGTCGATGCTGCTGTCCGGATTCATGTTCCCGTTCGCGGGCATGCCCAAGGCCGCGCAGTGGTTTGCCGAAGTGCTGCCGCTCACCCATTTCCTGCGCCTGATCCGCGGCATCATGCTGCGCGGCGCCAGTCTGGCGGAACTGTGGCCCAGTGCCGCCGCGCTGGCGGGCTTCAGCGCGGCGATGATGGCGGTGTCGATCCTGCGTTTCCGCAAGCGTCTGGATTGATGCCGGCTCAGGGCTTGATCGCGATCTTCAGCACCCCGTCGCGCTGGTTGGCGAACAGGTCGCAGGCTTCGACGATGTCGTCCAGCCTGCGTTCGTGGGTCACCAGCACGCCCAGGTCCAGCCGCTGCGACGCGATCACGTTCATCAGCCGGCGCATGCGTTCCTTGCCGCCGGGGCACAGCGCGGTATTGATGCGATGGTCACCCAGGCCGGCGCCGAACGGACCCAGCGGGATCTTCAGGTCGGTCGAATACACCCCCAGGCTGGACAGCGTGCCACCCGGCCGGATGCAGCGCATCGCGCTTTCGAAGGTCTGCTGCGTGCCCAGCGCCTCGATGGCGCTGTCGGCGCCCTTGCCGCCGGTCAGTTTCAGCACTTCCTCCACCACGTGGACCTGGTTGAAGTTCAGGGTCACGTCGGCGCCCAACGTGCTGCTGATGCCCAGCCGGTGGTCGTTGCCGTCTCCCGCGATGATGGTGGTGGCGCCCTTCAGCCGCGCCCCGGAGCACAGGTCGATCGGACCCTGCGGTAACATCACCACGGTGCCGCCGATGCGGATGTTGGCGTTCTCGGCGCCGGCAAATCCGGTCGACATGATGTCGGGGCACATCAGCACCTGCTCGTCGGTCAGGCCGTTGGGCACCGGTGCCAGGTTGCCCTGCGCGTCGGGCACCAGCACGTACTCGGCTTGGGTGCCGTCGATCAAGTTGCCGAAGCGCCAGCCGGCGGTCAGCTTGTAGCCATGGCAGCCGCAGCGCCCGCTGCCGACCAGGTAGCTGCCGTCCTGGCTGGGCGCACCGTCCTGCGCGGCGTAGCTGTTGAAGTCGGGGCAGATGGCGCCGGCGATCACACGCTGGCCCTCTTGGTAACCGGTCACCGCGCTGCCCAGCTTGACGATCACGCCCACCGGCTCGTGGCCCACGGTCAGCCCCTTCTCCACCGGGTATTCGCCCTTCAGGATGTGCACGTCGGTGCCGCAGATGGTGGTGGTGGTGATCTTGATCAGCGCATCGTTCGGGCCGACGTCCGGAATGGGTTTGTCGGCCAGTTCGATGCGGCCGGGTTCGACGAACACGGCGGCTCTCATCATCTGGGCCATGCGGCGCTCCAAGGTGTGGGGATGCAACAGGGTGACATGCACACGGCTGTGCCGGTTCATATCGCCTGCGGCACGCGCTGCCGCAGCGAGATGGCGTCGGCGTTTTGTGCAGCACCGAAGGAATGGGTTTGCCGTGCCGACACTCACCATGCGATGCTTTATGGAACCTCGGCCAATCGCTTCCGCATGCATCCCGATTCAGGCAAATTGATCCTATTGGCCGCACTGGTGGCCAGCTTGGCCACTGCGTGCGGTGGCGGTGGCGGCGGTGGCACCCCGATCGTGTCGCCACCACCGCAGACCACGCCGCCTCCACCCCCGCCTGCGCCGCCTCCGGCATCGGTGAATGTGGTGGTGGACGATGCCGCGGCCGTGGTGGAGGGTCAGACGCTGGTGTATGCCGGCAGAGTGACGGCTGGTAGCCTGCCGCGCACCATCAGCATCGCCATCACCCGGGCCATGGCTGTCAGCAACGCCACACCCGACCAGAAGGCGATGCGTGCCAACCTGTTCGCCCCCGGCGAATACATCGCCAACGGCACGGTGTTCACCCGCAGCGTTGCCAACATGCCGCTGGCCGCCAATTCCGCGGCGATCGCAGCCTATGCACCCACCATGCCGGCCCAGTACCTGCCCGATCAGTTCAAGAACTGGCTGGTCACCAGCCTCAATACCGAGCACTACAACATTCCCATTTACGTGGTGGATTCCTCCGATCCAGCACAACCGCATGCCACGTTCACTTCCACCGATCCGCGCGTGACCACCCGACCCGATCTGGTGCGGTTGACCACCGGTCGCATCCCGCTTCCGGGTTACGGCGTGCCCGATTCCATCGGCGACAAGGCCCTTGCCATCTACGACAAGGGCACCGGGCTGATGCGCGAGTACTTCTACCTGCAGAAGCAGGCCGACGGCAGCTGGACTTTCTCCACATCCGGCTACTACCAGTCCAACCGCTGGTTCGGCGACCTGCCCGGCAAGAACTACTTCATGCAGCTCACCCAGGGCACCTCGTCGGTGGTGGGCATGCTGAACCCGATCAGCCAGATCGGCATCGCCGAGGCGCGGGCAGGGCAGATCAACCATGCCTTGTCGCTGACCTTTCCCAACGCCGCGCGCGGGGTCACATCGTTCCCGGCCAAGGGCAACGACGGCACCGATGCCAACCCGAACGCGCCGGCGCAGGGACAGTGGTTCCGCATCGATCCCGGCGTGAATATCGATGCGCTGAACCTGCGCCCGTTCACCAAGGTGGTGGCCAAGGCGATCCAGCGCTACGGCGGTTTCGGTGCGGACAAGAACCTGTGGTGTTTCGCCTTCAACGTGGAGCATCCGGTCAACGAAACCGCGGCCGGCAAGCCGAATCCGTGGGGGCCGCAGGGCGACATCACCCGCAAGTACGGCAGCCTGGATCTGAACGATTTCCCGTGGCACCTCACCCAATGGGCGCCGGTGAACTGGAACGGACAGGGCCCGGATGCCGCGTTCGCCAATCGGCAGAACGTGGTGGTGGAGATCAATGGCGTGCAGACCGTGCTGGGCGTGGATGGCGGCGATGTGCAGCTGCCGGCGGGGATCGGCACGTTCACCATCCGCGTGCCCACCTCGACCCTGAACGGCTTCGATCAGCTGGATGTGGTCACGGCCAAGGTGAGCATGGCCAACGGTGCGGCCACCATCAGCGACAGCGGCGCGGGCAAGGTCACCGACAGCAGCGTCGGCTGAGCGTCCGAATCAGGACACCGCCTGGTTGCCCAACCGGCCGCGCAGCGAGTTGGGCATGGCATCAGTGATCACCACGTCCACGAACCGGCCGATCAGCCGCGGGTGGCCGGCAAAGTTCACCTGGCGCATGTTCTCTGTCTTGCCGGTCAGTTCGCTGGCGTGCTTGCGCGAGGTGCCGGTCACCAGCACCGTCTGCGTGCTGCCGATCATCGATTTGGAGATCCCGAAGCTGTGCGCGTTGATGTGCGCCTGCAGCCGCGACAGGCGCGCATGCTTGGTGGCATCGTCGACGTCGTCGGGCAGGTCGGCCGCCGGCGTGCCCGGGCGGCGCGAATAGATGAAGCTGAAACTCTGGTCGAAGCCGACCTCGGCGATCAGCTTCATGGTCTTCTCGAAATCGGCGTCGGTTTCCCCGGGGAATCCGACGATGAAATCCGACGAAATCGAGATGTCCGGGCGCACAGCGCGCAGCCTGCGGATCTTCTGCTTGAACTCCAGCGCCGTGTAGCCACGCTTCATCGCTGCCAGCACGCGGTCGCTGCCCGACTGCACCGGCAGGTGCAGGTAGTTGGCAAGCTTGGGCACCTCGCGGTAGGCCTCGATCAGCGAGTCGCTGAACTCCAGCGGGTGCGAGGTGGTGAAGCGGATCCGGTCGATGCCGTCGATCTCCGCGATGGCGCGGATCAGCAGCGCCAGGTCGGCGACCTCATCCGTGCCGTCGATCGGACCGCGGTAGGCATTCACGTTCTGGCCCAGCAGATTCACCTCGCGCACGCCTTGGGTGGCCAGCTGCGCCACTTCCACCAGCACGTCCTCGAAGGGGCGGCTGATCTCGGTGCCGCGGGTGTAGGGCACCACGCAGAAGCTGCAGTACTTGCTGCAGCCTTCCATGATCGACACGAACGCGCTGGGGCCCTCGGCGCGCGGCTCGGGCAGCTTGTCGAACTTCTCGATCTCGGGGAAGGAGATGTCCACCTGCGGCCGACCGGTTTCGCGACGGGCGCGGATCAGCTCCGGCAGCCTGTGCAGGGTCTGCGGCCCGAACACCAGGTCCACGAACGGCGCGCGCTTGACGATGCCTTCGCCTTCCTGGCTGGCCACGCAGCCGCCCACGCCGATCAGCACCGGCCGGCCGCCCTGTTTCAGCTGCCGCCAGCGGCCGAGCTGGCTGAACACCTTTTCCTGCGCCTTCTCGCGGATCGAGCAGGTGTTGACCAGGATCACGTCGGCTTCGGCCGGATCGGTGGTCAGCTCCAGGCCATCGTGCTCGGCCAGAACGTCGGCCATCTTCGCCGAATCGTATTCGTTCATCTGGCAACCATGCGTTTCGATGAACAGCTTGCCCTTTACTGCACGATCCGTGTCGGCCGGCTCGCTGCCGGGGGCAGGTTGGGAGGAATCCGAGGCTGGGTCGGCATCCATATAGAATGTATGTGTCATCTGCGATCTCGAGGCCGGGGGCGCGGTGCGGAGTCCGGGCCGGTACTGCAAAGTGTAGTCGGTCACGAATCCGATTGCCGGCTGCATGAAGGCCGCGTGAGGGCTTGGCAAACCGGAAAGGCTGGGGCACACTGCGATCATGAAAGGGGGAATCGCACTGACAGCCGCGCTGTTGCTGCTGGCCGCCACGTCGGCCCAGGCAGGCGTGATCTATCGCTGCGAAGGCGCGCAGGGCGTGATGTTTTCCAGCTCGCGCGTGAAAGGCTCCACCTGCAAGGTGGTCAGCCGCTTCAAGACCCAGCCGCGCCCCGCTGCGCCCCCGCCTGCACCGGTCGCGGCCGGCACCATCGACAGCACCGCACCGCAGGCCACCGCCACCCAGGCCGATGCCAAGCCCAAGCAGCCGCGCTTCGTGCGCATGGCCACCGGCATCACCTACAGCTGGTTCGACGCGCGCGGCGTGCGCCACTTCAGCAACAAGCGCCCGGCCGGTGTCGCCAACGTCAGCACCATCAAGACCCAGTATTCGGTGTTCGAGATGGACACCTGCTACGCCTGCGGGGTGAATCCGGGTGTCAATTTCGGCAACGTGCGCCTGAACACCAGCGCCTACCAGGCCGAGATCGCCGCCGCCGCGCGCGATTTCGGGGTGGAAGAGGCGATCGTGCGGGCCATCATCCATGCCGAATCGGCCTATCGCTACAACGCGGTGTCGCGCGCCGGGGCGCAGGGCCTGATGCAGTTGATGCCGGCCACCGCCCGCCGTTTCGGCGTGACCAACTCGTTCGATCCAGGCCAGAACATCCGCGGCGGCGTGCAGTACCTGGCGTGGCTGCTGAAGCGCTTCAACGGCAACCTGACCCTGGCCGCCGCCGGATACAACGCCGGCGAAGGCGCCGTGGACAGGCACGGCGGGGTGCCGCCCTACAGCGAAACCCGCCGCTACGTGCAGCGCGTGGCCATGCTGGCCGACCGCTACCGCGGACATCTGGCAGCCCGCTGAGGGCATTTCGTCGGCACGGATGATTGTCGGCGCATTCACGCTTCCGTTACACTTACATGCTTGGGTGGACCGGCGCCGCTGCATGTGCCGGACCCGCCTGCCATGACCTGTGATTCGGAGTGACCGATGGCCAACGAGACGGCGCTGTCTCCTGCTGCTGCAGGACCGCCTGACAATCCGGGACGCCGCCGCTTCCTGACCGCCACCACGGCCGTGGTGGGTGGCGTGGGAGTCGGATTCGCGGCGGTGCCCTTCATCAAGAGCTGGTTCCCCAGCGAACGCGCCCAGCAGGCCGGTGCACCGGTCACAATGGACATCAGCGCCCTGGAAGAAGGCCAGTTGCTGATCGGCGAATGGCGCGGCCAGCCGATCTGGGTGGTGAAGCGCTCGCAGGCGATCCTGCAGGCGCTGCCCACCCTGGACAGCCAGCTGCGCGATCCGAACTCGGACAACGTGGACCAGCAGCCGGAGTACGCGAAAAACGCCACACGCTCGATCAAGCCCGACATCTCGGTGCTGGTGGGCCTGTGCACGCATCTGGGCTGCTCGCCGCAGATGCTGGCGGAGATCAAGCCGGAGCCGTTCGACTCCAACTGGAAGGGCGGCTACTTCTGCCCCTGCCACAAGTCGCGCTTCGACATGGCCGGGCGCGTGT
>QFNC01000033.1 GCA_003240695.1 Pseudoxanthomonas suwonensis
GCACCGAGGCGACGGATGCGGTGAACAAGGGCCAGCTGGATGCGGTTGCGGAGATAGCGGAGACGACCAACAAGTACTTCAAGGCCAGCGGCAGCGCGGGCAGCGATGCGGGTGCGTACGTGGAAGGCGACAACGCCACGGCGGCCGGCGAAGCGGCCAACGCGATCGGTGCGGGTGCCTCGGCATTCGGTGGCGGTGCCAATGCCATCGGTCGGAACGCCACCGCATCGGGCTTCAATGCCCTGGCCGGTGCCGACTCGGCCACGGCCGTGGGCGGCACGCTGTACTACGTCGATCCGGACACAGGCGAGGTGTTGCTGGACCAGGCCACCCAAGCCACCGAAGCCGGTACCACGGCATTGGGTGCAGGTGCGCAGGCCACAGCGGCGTTTGCCACAGCCAACGGTGCAGCCGCGCAAGCCAGCGGTTTGCAGGCCACGGCCAGCGGTTACACCAGTGTGGCTTCGGGACTGGCCTCCTCCGCATACGGAGGTTTCAGCGAAGCCACTGGCGACTTCGCCACAGCGCTGGGTTACGGCGCCGAGGCATCGGCAACGCGCGCCACCGCGGTGGGTATCAGTTCCGTTGCCAGCGGCGACCGATCCACGGCGATGGGCAACAGCGCCACGGCCAGTGGCTCGGTGGCGGTGGCTGTGGGCAACAGCTCGCGTGCCACGCAGCTCAACAGCACCGCGGTGGGCGGGTCGGCCTGGGCCACGGGTGAACACAGCACGGCGGTGGGTCAGCTGGCTTTCGCCACCCGTATCGGCACCACGGCGGTGGGTCGCGATTCGTACGCATACGGCGACAACGCCACGGCGATCGGCCGCAGCGCCTGGGCGAATGGCGTGAACAGCGTGGCGCTGGGTGCCGGAGCCCGGGCCACGGAAGCGAATGTGGTGTCGGTGGGCAATGGCACCGGCAGTGGCGGTTATTCGGCCACGCGCCGCATCATCAACCTCAGCGACGGCACCAATGCCACCGACGCCGTCAATAAGCGCCAGTTGGATGCGGTGGCCAACAACGTGAATCAACTGGCTGACACGGCGGTCACCTATGACGATGCCAGCAAGGGCGTGGTCACCCTGAAAGGGGCCGAAGGCACCCGCATCACCAATCTCACCGCGGGCGAACTCTCCGACACGAGTACCGATGCCGTGAATGGCAGCCAGCTTCACGCCACCAACCAGCGCGTCAGCGTGGTTGAAACCCGCGTGGACGGCTTGGATGATCGCATCGGTGATGTCGAGGGGGGCGTAGCCAACGCCGTCAAGTACGAAGACGACGACAAGGCCACCATCAATCTGGAAGGTTCCGAAGGCACCGTGATCGGCAATGTGGCCGCGGGTAGCATCGCAGCCGGCAGCATGCAGGCCATCAACGGCGGCCAGATGTATGCCTCCATGGACAGTGTCGCCCAGGCATTCGGTGGCGGCATGACGGTCACGGCGTTCGGTGTGCTGTCCATGCCCACGTATGCCGTCCAAGGCGGTAAGTACTACAACGTGGGTTCGGCCATCGCCGCACTGGATTCGTCGATCTCGATTCTCAATCAGCGGATCACCGTGGTCGAGACGCAGGCGAACCAGAATGCACACGTTGCCGCATCCGGCGCGACCAGCGCCAGCGCGAGCACTGCCAGCGGCAGCGTGACGGCTGGACCGACCAATATTGCAGTCGCCGCCGCGGATGCCAGCACGGCCGCCATCGGCCAGGGTGCCAGTGTCACGGCCGAAGACGCTGTGGCCTTGGGACAGGGTTCCGTCGCTGATCGCGCCAACAGCGTGTCGGTGGGGGCCACCGGTGCCGAGCGTCAGGTCACCAACGTGGCGGCGGGCACCCAGTCCACTGATGCGGTGAACAAAGGTCAGCTGGATGGTGGCGTGGCCCAGGCCAAGGCTTATGCCGACAGCACCGCGACCCAGGCGGTGACCACCTCCAAGGCCTACACCGATGCGGTCCTGGCCAGCTGGAACGAGAATTTCCTCGGCTACCAGGCTGATATCGACCTGCGTTTCCAGGAGCAGGACCGCCGCATCGACCGTCAGGGCGCCATGTCGGCGGCCATGCTCAACATGGCGACCAGTGCAGCCGGCATTCGCACGCAGAACCGGTTGGGTGTCGGTCTCGGCTTCCAGAACGGGGAGAGTGCACTCTCGATCGGCTATCAGCGTGCCATCAGCGATCGTGCAACCGTCACATTGGGCGGCGCCTTCACCAGCGATGACCAGTCCGTTGGTGTGGGTGCGGGTTTCGGCTGGTAATCACTCCATGCCAAGCATGGCCGGTGCTTCAACGCCGGCCTTGCGCATGGCATCGATGCAATCCACTTGCGGGATGACGCCGCACATTTCTTCAACCGAGAGGGAGTCAACGTGATCAACAAACCGAAATTGCTTGTACAGGGCATCGCCACCGGATTCCTGCTGGCCATGGTGGCAGCAGGTGCCACCGCCGCCGACCTGCAGGTGGCGACACGCGATGTCACGCAGGTCAAACTGCACCCGGCACAGACCAATGGCAACGGCATCATCGTGCGTTACAAGGACACCTCGGCCGCAGCGCGCTCGGTTGCAGCCAAGCTGCAGGTGTTCAACGGGGCCTCGGCGCGGGCCAACCTGTCCACCGTGCGCGCGGCGAACGGCACCAGCCAGGCTCTGACGTCGCGGCATGCGCGCCGGCTGGGAACCGGGGCGGATCTCATCAAGCTGTCGATGACGCTGTCCAATGCCGAGTTGCAGCGCATCGTGGCCGAGTTGAACAAGGATCCGCTGATCGAATATGCCGAAGTGGATGCGCGGATGATGCTGCTCGATCGCTCCAAGGCAGAGGTGTCGCCGGCCCTTGTGCCCGATGATCCGTATTACAACCAGTACCAGTGGCATCTGCACAACGCCACCGGCGGCATCAACGCGCCTGCCGCATGGGACGTGAACACCGGTGCCGGCGCGGTCGTGGCGGTGCTGGACACTGGCGTGCTGCCGGCGCATCCGGACATGCAGGCCAACCTGCTGCAGGGCTACGATTTCATCAGCGACAGCGACACCTCGCGCCGCCCGACCGACGGGCGCGTGCCCGGGGCACTCGATTACGGCGATTGGGAAGAGCCGGGCGATTGCGGCGGTTCGCCCGGTTATGACAGTTCCTGGCACGGTACCCACGTGTCGGGCACCGTGGCTGAAATGACCAACAACGGGGTCGGCATGGCAGGCGTCGCCCACAACGCCAAGGTGCTGCCGGTGCGTGTGCTGGGCAAGTGTGGCGGCACGGTGTCCGACATCGCCGACGCCATCGTGTGGGCTTCGGGCGGCACGGTGTCCGGCATTCCCGCGAACGCCAACCCGGCGGAAGTGATCAACATGAGTCTCGGAGGCGGAGGCGCCTGCGGAACCACCTTCCAGGCTGCGATCGACGGGGCGGTGTCGCGCGGCACGTTGGTGGTGGTGGCTGCCGGCAACAGCAACGCCAATGCCAGCAATTACAGTCCAGCCAGCTGCAACAATGTGGTGGCGGTCGGCGCCACCCGCGTCACCGGCGGCAAGGCGTCCTACTCCAACTACGGTGCACCAGTGGATCTGTCCGCACCCGGTGGCGGTGGCAGCATCGACGGCAACCCCAATGGCTACGTGTGGCAAGCCGGGTCCGATTCGCCGACCACACCGGAAAACGGCGCGTATTCGTATTTCGGCATGGGCGGCACCTCGATGGCCTCGCCGCACGTCGCCGGTGTTGCGGCACTGGTGCAGAGTGCACTGGCCACGGCGAGTCGCGATCCACTGACGCCGGCTGCGCTGGAAAGCCTGCTGAAGGAGACCGCGCGTGCATTCCCGGTCAGCATTCCCAGCACCACGCCGATCGGTACCGGCATCGTCGATGCCAGGGCGGCGCTGGACAAGGCCCTGGAGGAACCGTGCAATCCGGAGGAAGAGGATTGCGGTCCGGAAGCCATCGAGCTGGTGAACAAGGTGCCGGTATCGGGCCTGAGCGGCGGCGAAGCGCTGTACAGCTTCACTGCCGAAGCAGGCAAGGTCCTGAGCATCATGACCTACGGCGGCACCGGCAACGTGTCGGTGTACGTGAAGTTCGATGCCGAACCCAGTGCGGACGACCACGATGCGAAGTCCACGCGTGCCGGCAACAGTGAAACCGTGCGGTTCACCGCGCCGCAGGCCGGTACGTATTACATCAAGCTGGTGGGATCGCCGACGTACACCGGCGTGACCCTGGTGGCGCGCCAGTAATTCGCGTTATCTGTGTGTCACCCGACGATCCCGGCTGCGGCCGGGATCGTCGTTTCAGCCGGACGCACGCGTCGCTATGGCTGCCACACTGGCCGTCGGTCGGCCATTGCCCCGTTCAGCATCGGAAAGGTATGCGACACCGATCACAGTTGCTTGCGCATGCGTGGTGCGAGGGGTATGTTCACACCGGTTTCATCCTCGCATGTCGCGCCTTGCGGCATAGCGGGTCATCCCATTCCATTTAGTCCTGTCAGGGGAACCGTGTCGCCATGAAGAAATCCAGTGTGTTCGTGTCCGGTGTGATCAGCGGCGTGCTGATGGCGATGGTGGTGCCGATGGCGTCGGCTGCCGAGCCGATCGATGGCGCCCGCATCCGTGGTCTGGCCAGCGAGGCGCGTGCCGAGCGGTTGCACCGGTTCGTGGTGAAGTACAGGGACGGCAGCAGTGAGCGCCTGAATGCGACTGCCGCGGCGCGTGGTTTGAATGCTGCCGTGCAGCGTGCCGGTTTGGATCGCCAGCTGGCCGCGACCACGGGGTCGGCGGCAAGGACTGCCGTTCGCGCCACCATGCTGCGGCGTCTCGGTGTGCCGGGCTGGAGCGTCGTCAAGACGTCGCGCCATCTCACCCGTGCCGAGGCGATGGCCTTCGTGCGCGCGTTGAAGGCAGATCCGTCGGTAGCGACGGCCGAGATCGACGAGCTGTATCAGCCGATGCTGGTGCCTAACGATCCTCGCTACGTGCAGTACCAATGGAATTTCCACAATGCAGTGGGCGGCGTCAGGGCGGAGGCCGCATGGGATGTGGCCGATGGCCAGGGACAGGGCACGGTGGTCGCCGTGATCGACACCGGCATCGTGCAGAATCATCGCGATCTGGCGAACAACGTCGTCCCCGGTTACGACATGATCACCGACCCGGAAGTGTCGCGGCGCCCCACGGCGGACCGCATTCCCGGTGGCTGGGACGTGGGTGACTGGCGTGAAGCCGATTACTGCGGCAGTGGCGTCCCGGCCGAAGACAGTTCATGGCACGGCAGTCACGTGGCCGGCACCATCGCCCAGGAAACCAACAATGCCTCCGGCGTGGCCGGGCTGGCCCATCGCGCGAAAGTGATGCCGATCCGCGCGCTGGGCTCCTGCGGCGGCTATGGATCGGACATCGCCGATGGCATCACCTGGGCTTCCGGCGGCACCGTGGCCGGGCTGCCGGCCAACACCAACGTGGCCGATGTGATCAACATGAGCCTGGGCAGTGCGAATCCGGCCAGCTGCCCGTCGCTGTACCAGGCCGCGATCAACGGCGCCAACAGCCGCGGCACCATCGTGGTGGTTGCCGCCGGCAATGACAACGCCGACGCCGGCACGTACACCATGGGATCGTGCAATGGCGTGATCGTGGTCGGTGCCACCGGAATCACCGGCGCCAAGGCCGGCTACTCGAGCTGGGGCAGCCGCGTGGACCTGTCGGCGCCCGGCGGTGGCGGGTCGGTGGACGGCAATCCGAACGGCTACATCTGGCAGATCACCAACGGCGGCACCACGGTGCCGGATGCCACCTGGTACTACACCGGCATGATCGGCACCTCGATGGCGTCACCGCACGTGGCGGCGGCAGCGGCCATGGTGCAGGGCGCGCGGGTGGCCAACGGCAAGGCGCCGCTGAGCTGGACCGAGATGCGGGACCTGCTCAGGAGTTCGGCGCGCGCATTCCCGGTGGCACCGCCAGCCGGTCGCGCAATGGGCGCCGGCATCCTCGATGTCAAGGCCGCCCTCGACGCCGCGCTGGCCGAGCCCTGCACCGGCGACTGCGGCACCCCGTTGCAGAACCACGTGCCGGTTGGCGGCAACACCGGCGCACAAGGGGCGGAAGTGCTGTACAGCTTCGAGGCGACTGCCGGTTCGCCGCTGCGCTTCATGACCTACGGCGGTACCGGCAACGTGGCGGTCTACGTCAAGTACAACGCGGTGCCGACGGTGGACAGCCACGACTTCACCAGCAACCGTGCGGGCAACGCCGAGGTGATCCGCATTGCCCAACCGAAGACCGGCACCTACTACATCAAGCTGGTCGGCGCCGCAGCCTTCACCAACGTGACGGTCCAGGCCGACCAATAAGGCGTCTGTCACCAGGGTGTCATGCAGCCCCGGCCCATGCCGGGGCTTTGTTTTTGGAACCGGATGACGCATTCCAGGCAGATCGGCACGCAGTGATACTGCTACAGTCTGCCTTCCCCGACCGAGCCACCGCCGTGAATGCCGTAGCTGCCGCCATCGACCCCGTCGACGCATCGCCCAGCCAGGAACGGCAGGTCGTGGAAGCACTGCTGGACAGCGGCCGGTTGAAGGAAGCCGATCTGGCCCGGGTGGAGCGCCTGCAGCGCGAGTCCGGCGACGGCCTGCTGGAATTGCTGGTGCGGCTGGGCCTGGTGTCCGAACGCGACTATGCCAACACCTGCGCCCAGGTGCTGGAACTGCCCTTGCTGGGGGCGAAGGACCTGCCGGATGCGCCGCCGGAGCAGCCGGACGACGTTGCGGCACTGTCCACCCGTTTCCTGAAACAGTTCCACGTGTGCCCGCTGGGCGAGCGCGACGGCAGCCTGCTGCTGTGGATGGCCGACCCGCATGCGCACTACGCCACCGACGCGATCCGCCTGGCCACCGGCAAGCCGGTTGCACCGGCGGTGGGGCTGCGCTCGGAAATCGACGACCTGATCGAGCGCTGGTACGGCCAGGGCCGCAGCGCGATGGGCGCGATCGTGGAAACCGCCGAGGGCGAAGGCGCCGGCGGCGACGTGGACGACGTGGAGCACCTGCGCGACCTTGCCAGCGAGGCGCCGGTGATCCGGCTGGTGAACCTGGTCATCCAGCGTGCGGTGGAGCTGCGCGCCTCGGACATCCACATCGAGCCGTTCGAGAACCGGCTGAAGGTGCGCTACCGCATCGACGGCGTGCTGGAAGAAGGCGAAAGCCCGCCGCAGAATCTCACCGCGGCGGTGATCAGCCGCATCAAGATCATGGCCAAGCTGAACATCGCCGAGCGCCGCCTGCCGCAGGACGGCCGCATCATGCTGCGGGTGCAGGGCAAGGAACTGGACCTGCGCGTGTCCACCGTGCCCACCGCGCATGGCGAATCGGTGGTGATGCGACTGCTGGACCGCGAGACGGTGGTGTTCGATTTCCACCGCCTGGGCTTCACCGACAACTTCTTGCCGCAGTTCCAGCAGGTGCTGGAGCTGCCGCACGGCATTTTGCTGGTGACCGGCCCCACCGGCTCGGGCAAGACCACCACGCTGTACACGGCGCTGTCGAAACTCAACACCCCCGACGTGAAGATCATCACGGTGGAGGATCCGGTGGAATACCAGATCGAGGGAATCAACCAGATCCAGGCACGGCCGCAGATCGGGCTGGACTTCGCCAATGCGCTGCGCAGCATCGTGCGCCAGGACCCGGACATCATCATGATCGGCGAAATGCGCGACCTGGAAACCGCGCGCATCGCCATCCAGTCGGCGCTGACCGGCCATCTGGTGCTCAGCACCCTGCACACCAACAATGCCGCCGGTGGCATCACCCGCCTGATGGACATGGGCGTGGAAGACTACCTGCTCACCTCCACCATCAACGGCATCCTGGCACAGCGTCTGGTGCGGCGGCTGGAGCCGCAGCACGCTGAGAAGTACCTGGCCACCCCGGAGGAGATCGAGCGTTTCGGTCTGCGGCGCTTCCAGCCGGCCGGCGACATCTTCCTGTTCCGGCCGGTGCCGTCGGCGCTGTCGCCCACCGGCTATGCCGGGCGCACCACGATCATGGAATTCCTGGTGATGAACGACGACATCCGCCGCGGGGTGATGCGCCGTGCCGGCATGGGCGAGCTGGAAACCATCGCCCGCGAGGCCGGCATGCGCACCATGTACGAGGATGGCATCTACAAGGCGCTTGCCGGCATGACCACGATCGAGGAAGTGCTGCGCGTGACGGAGGAAATGTGATGCGGTCCATCGCCTTGTCCCCCGAGGGGATGTCGATGCGCGGGCCTGCGTCCTGTCCGCCCGAAACCGCCATGGCCACCGCTGCGGCAAGCACGGCGGATGCCTGCGCGCCGCTGTCGGCCGTCGCGGACTGATCGCAGCCATGCCCGCATTCCACTACAAGGCCCTGAACGCCCGCGGCGAACTGCTGGAAGGGCAGATGGACGCCGCCAACGACGGCGAGGTGGTCCTGCGGCTGCAGGAGCAGGGCCATCTGCCGGTGGAAGCCCGCTTGGCCGGC
The DNA here is from genome assembly GCA_003240695.1 of Pseudoxanthomonas suwonensis. Lineage (GTDB taxonomy): Bacteria > Pseudomonadota > Gammaproteobacteria > Xanthomonadales > Xanthomonadaceae > Pseudoxanthomonas_B > Pseudoxanthomonas_B suwonensis_A. The sequence goes on from QFNC01000033.1 coordinate 8,513, forward strand.
GCCGGCGACGGTGCGCGTTCGCTGCAGTCGCTGCTGCGTCGCAAGCCGTTCGGCGGCAAGCGTCTGACCCAGTTCACCCAGCAGCTGGCCACGCTGCTGTCGGCCGGCCAGCCGCTGGATCGCGCCCTGGGCATCCTGATGGACCTGCCGGACGACCCGGCCGCAAGCCGCATGATCGGCGACATCCGCGACGAAGTGCGCGGCGGCACCGCACTGTCCACTGCACTGGAGCGTCAGCACGGCCTGTTCGGCAAGCTGTACATCAACATGGTGCGTGCCGGCGAGGCCGGCGGCAGTCTGCACCAGACCCTGCAGCGGCTGGGCGAGTATCTGGAGCGCAGCGGCGAGCTGAAGGGCAAGGTGATCAACGCGCTGATCTATCCGGCCATCCTGCTCACCATGACCGGCGGCGCGCTGCTGTTCCTGCTGGGCTACGTGGTGCCGCAGTTCGCCGGCATGTACGACAGCCTGGATGCGGAGATGCCGCTGTTCACCCAGGTGGTGCTGGGCATCGGGCTGCTGGTGCGCGACTGGTGGCCGCTGGTGCTGATCGTGCCCGGCCTGCTGCTGTGGTGGCTGGACCGCAAGCGGCGCGAACCGGTGTTCCGCGCCAAACTCGACGCCTGGCTGCTGCAGCGCAAGCTGGTCGGGCCGCTGCTGGCCAAACTGGAAACCGCGCGGCTGATGCGCACCTTGGGCACCCTGCTGCAGAACGGAGTGCCGATGCTGGCGGCGCTGGGCATCGGTCGCAACGTGGTGGTCAATCGGCAGCTGGCGCAGGACGTGCAGGCTGCGGAGGAAGAGGTGCGCAATGGCGTTGGCCTGTCCACCGCGCTGGCGCGCGGCAAGCGGTTTCCCCGGCTGGCCGTGCAGATGGTGCAGGTGGGCGAGGAGTCCGGCGCGCTGGACGCGATGCTGCTGAAGACCGCCGACACATTCGATCAGGAAACCGCGCAGGCGCTGGATCGCATGCTGGCCGCGCTGGTGCCGGTGATCACCCTGACCCTGGCCGGTCTGGTCGGTGCGGTGATCATGGCCGTGCTGGTCCCCATCTACGACCTGACCAACGTGGTCGGCTGACATGGTCGCCGGTCCGTAATCACGCTATCTTCACCGGAAACCTCGCCGCGCCGGCAGGTTCCAACCCGTCGTTTCCCCCGTTCCTTCGCAGGATTGTCCATGCCCCGCATCGTCCGTTCCCGTCCCTTCCAGCCACCGGTCAGCCGCGCCGCGCAGAGCGGCTTCAGCCTGATCGAGATCATCATTGTCACGGTCATCATCGGCGCGATCGTGGCGTTTGCCGCCAGCCGGGTGCTGGGCGGTGGCGACAAGGCCAAGTACAACATCGCCAAGTCGCAGGTCACCACGCTGGGCCAGAACGTGGAAAGCTACCGCATGGATACCGGCAAGCTGCCGCAGTCGCTGAACGATCTGCTCAAGGCGCCGGGTGGCGTGGACGGCTGGCTGGGTCCGTATGCCAAGGAAGCCGACCTGAAGGATCCGTGGGGCGCACCGATGGAATACCGCGTGCCCGGCGAAGGCCGCCCGTTCGACCTGCGCAGCCTGGGTGCCGACGGCCAGGCCGGCGGCGACAGCGTGAAGGCCGACATCGTCTACGAATAAACGGCCGCCGCCATGCGCAACGCGCGCGGATTCACCCTGCTGGAAATCGTGGTGGTGATGGTGATCATCGCCGCCGCCACCACGCTGGGCGCGATGGCCGCCACCGGTGGCATGGACCGCATGCGGGTGCAGTCCAGCGCCAAGCAGATCGCAGCCAACCTGCGCTACGCCCGCGCCCAGGCACAGGCACGGGGCGAGCCGCGCATCTTCACCCTGAATCTGCGCGAACACCGCTGGACCGGCGTGGACGAGCGCCAGGGCCGCATTCCCGAGGACATCCGGATCAGCTTCACCGGCGCGCGCGAGGTGCAGCCGCGCCGCGATGAAGGCGCGATCGTGTTCTTTCCCGATGGCGCCTCCACCGGCGGACGGGTGCGCCTGGCCAGCGGCAATGCGCGCTGGGACGTGGACGTGAAATGGCTGACCGGCGAAGTGTCGATGACCCGCCGCCGCGAGGATGCCCCGTGAAGCGGCAGCAGCGCGGCTTCACCCTGCTGGAAGTGGTGATCGCCTTCGCGCTGCTGGCGCTGGCACTGGGTCTGCTGCTGGGCGCGTTGAACAATTCCGCCCGCGCGATGCGTCAGGCTGCCGATGCCAGTGCGGCCGCACTGCATGCGCGCACACTGCTGCAGGACCTGGGCGTGGGCGTGCCGCTGCAGCCGGGCAGCCGCCAGGGCGAACTGGACAACGGCCGCTTCCGCTGGACCATGCAGCTGCGGCCCGACGCACAGCCCTTGCCGCCGCCGTTGCAGGGCAGGTATCGCATGCTGCACGTCAGCCTGACGCTGCAATGGGGCGATGGCGAGCCGGGTCAGCGCCTGCATGTCCGCAGTCTGCGTCTGGCGATGGCAGGTGCGGGATGAGCGCGATGCGTCCCGCCACAGCCGTGCGCGGGTTCAGCCTGCTGGAAGTGCTGCTGGCCATGGTGCTGCTGTCGGCGGGACTGGCGCTGGGCTTCGCCACGTTGCGCGCGGCCACTGCCACCACGCAACGGGGCGAGCAGCTGTCGCAGCGCAGCGAGCGCATGCGCGCCGCGAGCGGCTTCCTGCATCGGCGCATCGTGTCGGCGCTGCCCATTCCCTTCCATCTGGATCCGATGGCCGGCGAGGCGCGGCAATTCGCCGGCACTGCCACGCAGATGCAGTTCGTGGCCGACCTGCCGGACTATCTGGGGCGCGGCGGACCGCATCTGCATACGCTGGCGGTACACGACGCGGGTCAGGCCGGCCTGCAGCTGACCGTTGCCTTCGCTACCACCGTGGCCGGCAAGACCTTCCCGCAGCCGGGCGATCCGGAAGTGCTGGCCGACGGGCTGAAGTCGGTGCATTTCCGCTATCGCAGCCTGGACGAGAGCAGCAACCTGGGCGAGTGGCAGGACGAATGGCCGCGGTCGAACGAATTGCCGCTGCAGGTGCGCATCGACATCGAATCCAGGGAAGGCCCGTGGCCGCCACTGCTGATCACCCTGAACCAGTTCGGCCAGTCCGGACTGAACTGGGACAACTGACATGCGTTCGATGCGCGGTGTGGCATTGGTGCTGGTGCTGTGGCTGATCGCACTGCTGGCCGGTCTGGTGGCCGCGTTCGTCTGGGTGGCACAGGCCGAGCGACTGGGCGGCCACGGCGTCAGCCGCGGCCTGGTGGCGCAGGAATCGGCCCGTGCCGGTGTGGAATATGCGCTGGTGCAGCTGCAGCGCGCGGATCGGCGGCGCTGGGCGCCGGACGGCCGCGATTACGACTGGACCTTCGAAGGTGCCCAGGTCACGCTCACCATCCGCGACGAAAGCGGCAAGGTCGATCTGAATCTGGCCGACATGCCCTTGCTGGAGCGGCTGCTGGCCCGATGCGAGGCCACGCCGGACCAGGCGCGGGCGCTGGCGGCCGCAATCGTCGACTGGCGCGATGGCGACCCGCTGTCGCAGCCCGGCGGTGCGGAAGACCCGCAGTACGAGGCGGCCGGCCTGCCCTACGGGGCCAAGGATGCCCTGTTCAGCACCGTGGCCGAAGTGGAGCAGGTGCTGGGGATGACGCCCTCCATTTTCGCCCGCTGCGCCGAATACCTCACCGTGCACAGCGGTCGCAACGTGCCCGACGAGCGCTTTGCAGCCGCTGCCGTGCTGCAGGCGATGAACCGCAATCCGCGACTGCCATCACGCCTGCCACAGGGAATGTCCGGGCCGGAGGTGCCGATGGGCAGCGGGACGTATAGTATTCGGAGCCGTGCCGAGCAGACGGACGGCAGTCGGGCGGAGCTGCGCGTGGTGATTCGCACGGGCACCGCACGCCTGCCGGGGTCTGCCTACGCCGTTCTGCAGTGGGAAGAGGGGTCGCAACCACGATGAATGCCGCCGCCGACAAACCGGCAGCGCCGCACCTGCGCCAGTTGGCTGGCCTGGGTGGACGGCTGCGTCCCGGACTGGGCGGGTTCTGGCAGTGGTGGACGCGTTCGCTGGCGGCCTGGTTGCCGCAGCGCATGCGTCACGCACTGGGCATGAGTCACGAACGCATCCTCCTGCGCCGCCACGCCGGGCAGCTCGAACGCGTGCTGGAGCAGGACGGCCGCATGTCGCCCTTGCCGCCGCTGAGCTGGGCCGATGGCGAGATGGGCGACGTGCTGCTGCCGGACATCAATGCCGACATCGCCGATCTGCCGCGCTGGTTGCTGCTGCCACCGGAGGCCGGGTTGCGCCGTCGCCTGCAGCTTCCGGCTGCCGCCGCGCCGCGCCTGCGCGAGGTGCTGGGATTCGAAATCGACCGGCAGACCCCCTTCACCATGGCCGACGTCCACTACGACGTGCGCCTGCTGGCGCGCGAGGGCGACCACATCCAGGCCGAGCTGGTGGTGGTGCCGAGCACCGGATTGCAGGCCACGTTGCAGGGACTGGGACCGCTGGCAGCCACCTTGGCCGGCGTGGACATGGCCGATGGCGACGGTCGGGCGCTGGGCGTGAACCTGCTGCCGGCCGCGCAGCGCAGCCGGCGCCGCGACACCTGGCGGGTCTGGAATCTGCTGCTGGCGCTGCTCATCGTGCTCGCCATCGTCGCGGCCATGGCGGTGCTGCTGCACAACCGCCGGCAGGCGGCCGAGACATTGCAGGCGGCCATCCGCAAGGACGCGCCGATGGCGCGTACGGCCAGCGCCGAGCGCCAGGAGCTGAGCACCTGGACCGAAGGCCTGGCGCATCTGCAGGAGGAACGCGCACGCCGCCCGACCATGGTGGAAGTGCTGGCCGAGCTGAGCACCCGCCTGCCGCTCACCACCTATCTGGAACGGGTGTCGGTGGAAAACGACCAACTGCTGATCAGCGGTCTGAGCAGCGACGCCGCCGGACTGGTGGCGCAGCTGGATGGCGCCCGCACCTGGCGCACGCCGGCGCTGAGTGGCGCCCTGCAGCCGGATCCGCAGAGCCGTCGCGACCGCTTCACCTTGACCGCTGCGCTGGCCATCGGGCCTGCCCCACCTGCCGCGGGAGGCGCCGATGCACAGCCTTCCGAGTGATCGCGACCGCTGGTTGGCGCTGGCCCTGCTGCTGTTGCTGCTGGGGCTGGGCTACGCCGTGCTGGTGCATCCGCTGTGGACTGCGCCGATGCTGGCCGTGGAAGCCGAAATCGACACCCTGAAGCAGCGCGATGCGCGCCAGCGCGGGCTGATCCAGCAGGCGTCGGCCGTCACTGCGCGGCTGAACGAGGTGCGCGCGATGAGCACCGCCGGCACCGTGCCAGGTTTCATGGCGCAGAGCACGCCGGAACAGGCCACTGCCGCCCTGGCCCAGCAGCTGGAAGCGGCCGTGGCGCAGGCCAGTCCGGGCAATCGCAGCTGCATCATCAACAATCGTTCGCCGATGGAGGCGCCGAGCGACAGCAAGCTGCCGTACCGACGTGTGGTGCTGCAGGTTCGCCTGCAATGCGGGGATGCCGAACTGGCCACCGCGCTGCATCTGCTGGAAAGCGGCAACCCGCGCCTGTTCGTGAACAACCTGGTGGTGTTTTCGCAGTCCGGCTATGGCGAAGGCATGCCGAATCAGGGCCTGGATGCCAGCTTCGACCTGACCGGCTACCTGCCGGCCCTGGCCGAGCCCGAGCCTGCCGACGGCGAATCGGAGGCATCCGATGGCGCGTGATCGCCGCATGCCCGTGCGCACCCGTCTGCTGCTGGTGATGGCGTTGCTGGCGCTGGCTCTGCTGGTTGGCGTGGCCGTCGGCCTCGGGCGTCAGACGCGGGCATTGCCGCCGGTGAGCGCCGCGCCGCCGAGCGTGCCGGCCGGACTGGGTGATGCCGGACAGTCGCGCCTCGGCCCGCTGGACCAGTACATGGTGATCGGGCAGACGCCGCTGTTCTATCCGGATCGCCAGCCCAAGCCGTTCGTGGTGAGCAACGGTTCTGCATCGGATGCCCCGGCTGCGGCCACGTTCGAATTCCAGCTGACCGGTGTTGTGGATACTCCCGCGCTCGAACTGGCCGTACTGCAGCCGATGCAGGGTGGCGAGGCGCTCCGCGTGCTGAAGGGCAGTGGGCCGAAAGGCGCCGAGGCCTGGGTCCTGCAGGGAGTGGAAGGCCGCACGGCCATCTTCATGGGACCCGGCGGGGAACAGCGTCTGGAGCTGCGGCGACCGGTGGATGCGGCCATGCCGGTTCCTCCTGCCGGGATGCCGGCAGGCATGCCACCGATGCCGCCGGGCGTGCCCGCTCCACCCCCCCCACCGCCACCCATGGCGGCCGCTCCGACTCAGCCGCCGCCCGCTGCGCAGCAGGCGGCTCCGCCCCCCGATTCGACCCAGCCCACCGATGCCCAGATCGAAGCGATCCGGGCCCGCATCCAGGCACGCCGCGCCGAACTGGCCCGCGAGCGTGCACGACAAGGCCAGTAACCGAGTGTCCGCATGACTTCATTGCCGCGTTCCCCACTTCCGCTTGCCCTGCTGGTCACCCTGTCCGCGGGTGCGTGGGCATCGGATCCGCTGCCCTCGGTGCGCCGCGACGGCAACCATCCGGTTCCGCCGCCGGCGGCCGCACCGGCGTCCACGACTGCGCCCGCGGTGCGCATTCCGCCGCCGCCGGCCAATGGCAGCGTGCAGGCACCGGTGGTGGTGACCGCGCCGGCCATCGACCAGCAGCCGTTGGCCGAGGACACGTCCGACACGCCCAAACCGCAGATCCGGCGCGGCACCGGCCAGACCATCAACCGCGGCGTGGCGGCCAACCCGCCGGTGGTGGTGGGCAGTTCCGGCACGGCCGCGTTCAATTTCCAGAACGAATCCATCGCCGTGGTGGTGGATGCGGTGCTGGGCCAGATGCTGGGCCAGAACTACGTGATCGCACCGGGGGTGCAGGGCAGCATCACCCTGGCCACGCCGCGGCCGATCAGTTCGGCCGAGGCCTTGCGCATGCTCGAGCAGGCACTGAGCTGGAACGGGGCACGCATGATCTACAGCGACGGCCGCTACAACATCGTCCCGGCCGAAACCGCGGCAGCCACCGGGACGGTAGTCACCAGTTCCGCACCGGCCGCAAGCGCGCGCGGCTTCGAGTCGCGGGTGATGGCGCTGCGCTACATCTCCGCCACCGAGATGGAGAAGATCCTCAAGCCGCAATCGCGCCCGGGCAGCATCGTCAGCGTGGACAACGGCCGCAACGTGATCACCGTCGCCGGCAGCCGCGCCGAACTGGAAAACTACGAGCGCCTGGTGCGCATCTTCGACGTGGACTGGATGGCCAGCATGTCGGTCGGCGTGTATCCACTGCAGTCCAGCCGCGCCGCGAAGGTGGTGTCGGACCTGGAAAAGGTGTTCGGCGAGCAGAGCAAGTCGCCGGTGGCCGGCATGTTCCGCTTCCTGCCGCTGGAGGGCTCCAACGCGGTGATGGTGATCACCGCACAGCCCTCCTATCTGGATGACATCGAGCCCTGGATCAGCCGCATCGATGGCGCCGGCGAAGGCGCCACCCTGCATACCTACGAGTTGAAGTACATCACCGCCAAGGATCTCGCGCAGCGACTGGCGCAGGTCTTCGGCGCCTCGGCGTCGGGCGATCCGATGGGTGCCGATGCGCAGACCTCGCTGATGCCCGGGCTGCAGTCCACCACCATCGACGATGGCGGCCTGGCCGGCAAGGAGGGCATCGCCGCTGCCGCGCTGAGCGGTGCCGACGGCGGCCAGCTGGCCGGAGACGGCAGCAGCGGTGGCGGTCTCGGCAGCGGATCCATGGGTCTTGGCTCGCGCGAGGGCGGCAATACCAGCGTCACCCTGCAGGTGGACGGCGACAAGGTCGGCGTGTCGGCGGTGGATGAAACCAACAGCCTGCTGGTGCGCGCCAGCCCGGCAGCCTGGCGCTCGATCAAGGAGGTCATCGCCAAGCTCGACGTGATGCCGATGCAGGTGCACATCGAGGCACAGGTGGCGGAAGTGACCCTGACCGGCGATCTGGCCTACGGCGTCAGCTGGTATTTCGGCCAGGCGCTGAACGACATCGGCGCGCCGGACACCTCCGCGCTGAACGGCTGGAGTTCGATCGGCGGCACCATCCGCAATCTGGTCACCACCAGCACCGGCACCACCGGCGGCCTGGCCTGGACCTTCGCGCGCCGCAATGCCGCGGCCATCATCGGGGCGCTGGACTCCATCAGCGACGTCAAGATCCTGCAGTCGCCGTCGATCATGGTGCGCAACAATTTCGAGGCCACCCTGAACGTGGGCAGCCGCATCCCGATCAATTCGGTCAACGTGAATACCGGTAACGGCGGCAACTCCACCTACAGCCAGGTGCAGTACCTGGACACCGGCACTATCCTCAAGGTGCGCCCGCGCGTGACCAAGGACGGAACCGTGTTCCTGGACATCGTGCAGGAAGTCAGCAGTCCAGGCACGACGGCCGACGTCAATGGCAACGTGCGGGTGAATACCCGCCGCATGAAGACCAATGCGATCGTGCAGAGCGGCGACACGGTCATGCTGGCCGGGCTGATCAGCGACGAGGTCAGCCGTGGTTCCTCCGGCTTTCCTGGCCTGAGCCGCATTCCGCTGATCGGCGGCCTGTTCGGCCAGCAGACCAGCAACAAGGCGCGCACCGAAGTGGTCATCTTGATCACGCCCACGCTGCTGCGCGACACCGCCGCGGCCCGCGACCTGACCGACGAATACGGCCGCCGCTTCCGCGCGCTGGAGCCCCTGCGCTCCGAACGTCGCAGCCGCTGAGTGCCGAATCGGTGACGCGGCACGGCGGACCACGGCTGCCGCTGGTGCTGCTGCCGCTGGGGGTCGATGACACCCAGCTTGACGCCACCCTGGCCGCGCTGGACGCCGGCACGCCTCCCGGGTCGCAGGTGTGGATCGCCGACGATGCGCAGGCTGGGCCACGCAGCCTGGCCATCGTCGAGCGCTGGCTGTCGCGCACGCCGCTGCAGGCCGAATACACCCGGCGGCAACGTCCGATCGGCGAAGTGGCGCATTTGGACGATGCCCTGCAGGCCTGCGGCGATCGGGACGTGGCCGTGCTGGCAGCCGATGCCCAAGTGCTGCCGGGCTGGCTGCAGGCGCTCGAGGCCTGTTTCCGCGGCGATGCGGCCATCGCCAGTGCCACGCCTTGGTGCAATGCCGGCGAGGTGGCCGCCTGGCCGCTGCTGGGCACGGTGAATCCGCTGCCGTCCAATCCAGCGCAGCTGGCGGCGGCGTGTGCGGCAGTGGCGCCGGGCTATCCGGAGCTTCCGGCAGCAGTGGACCACGCCGTGCTGCTGCGCGGCCGCGCGCGGCAACGTGCCGGCGGCCTGGACGCGGCCAGTTTCGATTCCTGGTACGCCGCGCTGATCGATCTCAGCCAGCGCCTGTCCGGTCTGGGCTGGCGCAATGTGTTGTGCGATGCCGCGTTCGTCGCCCGTGGCAGCGAAGGTGGCCCGCAGCCGGGCGACCAGGACGCCCTGGCCATCCGCTGGCCCGGTTGGCAGGCGCGCCTGGCGCAGTTCCTGATGCACGACCCGGTCCACCGGCAGCGGCAGGCGCTTCAGCAAGCCTTGCATGCGTCTGCATCCCCGACACTGCAGGCTGACCTGTTTCCTGCGCGGTGAGCACGCAGGCTGTCTTGCCTGCGGAGTTGTTCCGTGCTGTAAAGCATGGACTGGCAGGGAGTGTCGAGGGCAGGGATGGCGGCGGCAGGATGCGGCAACCTGCCGTGCTGTGGACAAGCAGCATCCATGCCCGCGGTCCTTTCGCGCAATCGCCATGCATCGAAGGCGCGCATCCTCGGCCGCCTGGGGCCGCACCGGCCACACGATCCCCGCATCCGTTGCTAGCATGGTGGGCCTGACGAGTTCGGCCCAGGCAGCGCCATCGTGTCCGCATCCTCCACCGACCTCGCTCGAAGCCAGCCGGACATGCGCGGCGTGTGCGCCACGTCGGGCGCCATCGCCGTGGTCGTGGTGACCTACCACAGCGCCGACACCATCGATCGCTGCCTGCGACTGCTGCGCGACTGCCGGGATGTCGGCCAGATTCGGGTCGTGGACAACCACTCGACGGATGCCACGCTCGACATCGTCCAGCGGCATGCGCTGCAGGACCCGCGCGTGCGCTTCATCGCCAATCCGGACAATCCCGGATTCTCCGTGGCCTGCAACCAGGGCGCGGACGCCTGCGATGCGCCGTGGCTCGCCTTCGTCAACCCGGACTGCTATCTGCAGCCGGACTCCCTGGCACGATTGCTCGGGCATGCCGAAGCTCATGCCGAAGGCATCGTGCTGGGTGCCGACCTGATGGATGAGCGGGGCATCCGCGATGGGGCTGCGCGGCGACGCGTTCCCGATTTCATCGCCATGCTGCGCGATCGCCGGGCTGCGGACCTGACCCTGCCCATGCAGGCCGGGCAGCCCCTGCAGCCGGTGGATGCCGTGTCAGGCGCTGTCATGCTGCTGCCACGCTCGCTGTTCCGGCGCATCGGCGGATTCGATCCAGGCTACCGGCTGCACGCCGAAGACCTGGACCTGTGCCGTCGCGCGCGCGAGGCCGGCGCCCTGGTGGCGGTCGCCAACGACGTGCCGGTGGTGCACGTGCGCGGCGTTTCTTCGCGCAGCCGGCCCTGGTTCGTGGACTGGCACAAGCACCGCGGCCTGTGGCGGTATTTCACCAAATTCCAGGCCGGAGGCGTGTCCTGGCCGCTGCGCGTGCTGGTGGCCGCGGGCATTGCAGCCCACTTCGCGAAGTCCCGATCGCAGGATGTGTTCGACCGTCTGTCAGGACATTCCCGTCGCTAGCATGATCGTCGTCATGAATCCGGACAATCTCTGTGCCGCGTTATGGAAACCGTTCAGGATTTGTGTAGAGTGCGTGCAGGGGCAGCCCGTTCAGGCTGCGTTGGGGTTCGAGAATGTCCAGTTCAGTTTCAAGTCGAATTGCCACCATCTGCCTGTTCACGGCGGTATTGGCGTCGTGCGGAGGAGGGGGCGGTGGCGATGATGGAACACCCAATCCGCCGCCGAATGCACCGCCACCGGTGCCCGCGCCGCCACCACCGACACCACCACCACCGCCGCCTCCACCGCCGCCGCCACCGTCACCGACCTACGCGGCCATCCCGGCCAATGATGCCGATGCCGCTCGCTTCCTGAACCAGGCCACGTTCGGCGCCACCAAGGCCGACATCGCCTACCTGCGCCAGGTCGGCTACGAGCGCTGGATCAACGAGCAGCTGGACACCGCCAAGGCGCCGGTCACCCTGATCGAGCCGCACATCCTGTCCATCCCGATGGACAACCTGGACTACCGCGAGCGCCGCAACTATTGGCTGTGGAAGGCCGCCAGTTCCAAGGACCAGCTGCGCATGCGGATGAGCTTCGCGCTGAGCCAAATCTTCGTGGTGTCCGACCGCGACTACAACAAGGAAAACTTCGGCCGCATCTCCAATTACCAGGACATGCTGTCCAAGCGCGCGTTCGGCAGCTACCGCCAGCTGCTGGAAAACGTGACCCTGCATCCATCGATGGGGCTGTATCTCAGCCATCTGGCCAACCAGAAGGCCTTCAGCTACAAGAACAGCCAGGGGGTCACGGTCAGCGGCGTTCCCGACGAGAACTTCGCGCGTGAGGTGATGCAGCTGTTCTCGATCGGCCTGTACCAGCGCAACAGCGATTTCAGCCTGAAGCTGGACGGCAGCGGCAAGCCCATTCCCACCTACGACCAGGCCGTGATCGCAAGCATGGCACGGGTGTTCACCGGCTGGACCTGGGCCGGCAACCCGCCCGACAAGTTCTGGCAATGGGGCAAGGACAACGAAGCGCGGCCGATGGAGTGCCATCCCAGGTACCACGACGACCAGCCCAAGACGATCTTCAACGGCATCGTCATCAACGAAGGCAACAACTGCACCGCCTCGCTGGCCAAGGCGCTGGACGCGCTGGCCACGCACGACAACACCGCGCCGTTCATCAGCCGCCAGCTGATCCAGCGCTTCGTCACCAGCAATCCCAGTCCCGGCTACGTGTCGCGCGTGGCCAAGGTGTGGAAGGACAGCGGCGGCAACCTGGGTCAGGTGATCAAGGCCGTATTGCTGGACTACGAGGCACGCATCGTCCCGGCCGCCACCAACACCGGCTACGGCAAGGCCCGCGAGCCGCTGCTGCAGGTCACCGCGCTCTGGCGCGCCTTCGATGCCAAGTACATCCAGCGCACCGACGGCACCTACCGCTTCGACTTCATGTATTCGTGGGACATGGCCGAACCGCTCGGTCAGGACAACCTGCGCTCGCCGTCGGTGTTCAATTTCTACGAACCCGACTACCGCCTGTCCACCGCCGACGGTTCGCCCGGCATCTACGCGCCGGAGTTCCAGCTGTACACCGAGGCCACCTTCACCAGCATCTTCAACCAGCAGAGTTACATCGGCTGGGACAACTTCCAGGCGGCGGCACCCACCGCCAACACCAGGGCACCGGTGCTTGCCATCGGCCCGCTGCTGGCCCTGGCCACGGCCGACAACCATGCCGGCATGGTCGACGAGATCAACCCGTTGCTGTTCAACGGCAACGTGTCGGCCGAAACCCGGGCGACCCTTGTGAAGATGCTGGACAAGCTGAAGACCGCCAACCGCAACCCAGAGGAGCGCGTGCGCTCGCTGGTCTTGCTGGCAGTGGCATCCCCCGATTTCGTGATCCAGCGCTGAGGAGTGCGAAGATGAGCAATGTGACCAACAAGAGCCGTCGCGACTTCCTGCGCAACCTGCAGTACGTGCTGGCCGGTGGCGCCGCCACCGCCATGCTGCCGCAGCTGGAACTGGTCGGGCGGGCGATGGCACTGTCGCCGGCGGCACTCACCGGCTATCGCGCCACGGTGTGCATCTTCCTGCTGGGCGGCAACGATTCGTTCAACATGCTGGTGCCGTATGCCCAGGGAGAATATGATGCCTACCTGACTGCGCGTGGCGGCGTGTTCAACGCCAGCAACAACGGCCAGGGGCTTGGCATCGCCCGCGATGCCCTGCTGCCGATTGCCGATGCCGCCAGCGGCAAGCAGTACGGCCTGCATCCGTCGATGACGCAGGTGAAAACCCTGTTCGACAGCGGCGAACTGGCCTTCATGGCCAACGTGGGCACCCTGGTGGAACCGATCACCAAGACCGAGTTCACCGCACGCAGCAAGCCCATGCCGCCCAGCCTGTATTCGCACAACGACCAGCAGCGGTTGTGGATGATGGGGCATTCGGCCAATCTCAACGGCACCCGCGGCTGGGGTGGCCTGTGTGCGGACAAGCTGCGCGTGGCCAACAACGCCGGACTGGCCGGGTTGCCGCCATCGATCACCATCGCCGGCAACAACCTGTTCCAGAACGGCACCTTGACCACGCCGTATGCGATGAGCGGCAGCGGCCCGGCGCTGCACCGTTATGCCAGCAACATGAACAGCACCGGCGACTACATCCGTCGCGAAGCGCTGGAAGAGCTGGTGAACCGCAAGTACACCGCGTCGCTGATGCAGGACCAGTACGCGGTGCTGGGCGACAGCGCGATGGTGCTCGGCGAAACGCTGACCTCGGTGCTCGATCCGGCCAAGGGTGGCGACATCAGCACCGTGTTCCCCGCCAACAACCACCTGGCTTCGCAGTTGCGCATGGTGGCCCGTACCATCAAGGCCAGCCGCACCAGCGCCATCAACCACAGCCGGCAGATCTACTACGTCACGATGGGCGGCTTCGACACCCACGACAACCAGATCAACAACCAGGCCGGGCTGCTGACGCGGGTCAGCGAGGCACTGATGGCGTTCCGCAATGCACTGAACGAGATCGGTGCGCTCAACGACGTGACCACCTTCACAATGAGCGACTTCGGCCGCACCCTGAACAGCAACGGCAACGGCACCGACCACGGCTGGGGCGGCGTGCAGATGATGATGGGTGGATCGGCTTCGAAGGGCGGCCCGTTGAATGGCAAGCGCGTGTACGGCACCTATCCGGTGCTGGAACTGGATGGCGCCCAGTCTGTGGGCCGGGGCCGCATGATTCCCACCACATCCAACAACCAGTTCAGCGCGACCTTCGCCAAGTGGCTGGGCATGGACAGCGCGGACCTGGGCACGGTGTTCGCCGGTCTGGACAAGTTCTCCGCGCCGACGCTGGATTTCCTGAGATAACCCGAACAACCAGGTCGGATGCATGGCACGGCCTTCCCTGGTGGAAGGCCGTGTTGCATGATGCAAGGCGTGGCTGTCAGCGGTTTCCGCCGAGAATGCTGTTGCCGGCGATCACCACGTCGGCACGGCGATGCGCGAACAGGCCCACGCAAACCACGCCGGGAATCTGGTTCAGGGCTGTTTCCAGTGCCGGTGGATCGGCGATGCGCAGGTTG
>QFNC01000193.1 GCA_003240695.1 Pseudoxanthomonas suwonensis
CGTGGTCCGAGGGTGGCACCACCGATATCGACGGCCTGGCCCTGCTGTGCCGTCGCCATCACGTGATCGTCCACGAAGGCGGCCACCACCTCGTCCCAATCCAGGATCACCCCGCGGCTCCGCACCTGCCCCGCTACACCGTGATCGACCAGCACGGCCGGCCCGTCACCGCCCGCTGGCCCGCCATGCTCGAACACATCACCCACACCCCGAACACCTCTGACATGCCCGAATCCACCGGGCACCCCGACCGCATCACCGGCACCACCGGCGGGTACGGCTTCCGCCTCGCCGACTGCGTCGGCACACTCCTGAACGTCGCCCTCACCACCGCCGCGTGACACGGCGGCTGAGCAGGTCCGCGCCTCAGGCTGCCGCCCCGCTCTCACCGGTTCCGAACAGATGTGTCGGATCTCGGTGGCAGGATGGAGGGCATGTCATCCGAGAACCTCACCCGTACCGAGGCGCGCGAACGCGCCGCCTTCCTCGCCACCGACACCTACGACATCCGCCTGGATCTCACCAAGGGACCGGAGACGTTCCTGACCGAGACCACGCTGCGCTTCACCGCGAGCGAGGCGCGGGAGACCTTCGTGGACCTGATCGCGAAGCAGGTCCACGAGATCGAGCTCAACGGCGAGCTGCTCCCCGACCCCGCCTCCCGATTCGACGGTGCCCGCGTGAAGCTCCCGGCGCTGGCGAAGGGCCAGAACACGGTGCGGATCCTGGCCGATGGCATCTACATGAACACCGGTGAGGGCCTGCACCGCTTCGTGGACCCGGTGGACGATGAGGTGTACCTGTACACCCAGTTCGAGGTCTCCGATGCCCGCCGCATGTTCGCCTGCTTCGAGCAGCCCGACCTGAAGGCCACCTTCACCCTCACCGTGACCGCGCCGGCCCACTGGCGGATCATCTCCATCGCCCCCACCCCCGAGGCCCAGCCGGTCGATGCCGACGGCAATGCGTCCGACGGCTCCGTCGCCACCTGGCGCTTCGAGCCCACCGAGCGGATCTCCACCTACCTGATGGCGGCGTGTATGCCCGGGCGTCGCTAGCCGAGCATGTGGACGCGCAGAACGTGATCGACGTGACCGGTGCCGGCATCGACTTCTACGAGGAGTCCTTCGACTGCGACTTCCCCTTCCCCAAGTACGACCAGGTGTTCGTGCCGGAGTACAACATGGGCGCGATGGAG
>QFNC01000194.1 GCA_003240695.1 Pseudoxanthomonas suwonensis
GCGTTCTCGGGGGCCGGGGCGGAGACAGGCACGCGTCGCACCGCGCTCAGTGTCGTGGCGGAGGCGAGATCGCCCACCAGCTCCACCTCGATGCCCGCGGTCCCGCCACTGGGGGCATCGGTCGGGGTGGCGCCGGCACCATCATCGAGTCGTACCGCGATCTGCAGGGACAGTCGTTCCCCGAGGAACCCCGAGGCGTGCACTCCTCCGATCAGTGAGGCAGGCCGGGGCTCTGCGTCGCCCATCAGCTTCTCGAGGCTGTCGATCAGAACGCTCTGCACGGTGCTCACTCCTGCGTGGGGGACGGGATGATGCGTCGCGCCATCCTCTCATCGGATGTCTGCGGTGGCGCGGTCGGCAGGAGCAGGGCGTCAGGAGCAGGACGTCGACCAGAAGGAAAAACCGTTGCGCCCCGCTGAGGGTCGGTCCTACGGTGATCACACACGGAAAGGAGGTGATCCGAGGAATGATACCCGAGCCGTCGGACCTCTCCGGCGGGTCATCGGATCGACGGACCGCAGCGAATCCACTCGAGCTGCCCGGACCCGCAGGGGTCGGACTCGTCCCCCGACCAGCGTCCAGCGCGACCTGCGGGTCCGCCCATGCCCGGATGCCCGCGCGGCCACCCCGACACCTACTACCTCGCCTCCCATCACGGCACCTGAGATCGCCGCACCGGCCACCCTCTGAGTACCCTCCAGGAATGACCAGCGCCTTCACCAACCCGCCTGTCGAACTGATCGCCGAGGCCATCGACGAGACCGCTGTGGTGCGCATGGGCTCCCGCGAGCCCGACGCGCCCATCGTGCTGCTGCTGCACGGTCTGGGCAGCCACGAGCGCGACCTCACCGGACTGGTGCCGTACCTGCCGCCCAGCTTCGCCTACGTCTCCCTGCGCGGCATCTACCGGTACGTGCAGGGCTACGCCTGGCTCGAGTCCGACATCGACCCCGCCGCCACCGAGAAGATCCAGACCTCCGCCGCGGCCGTCGAGGCCTGGATCGCCCAGCAGAGCGCCTCGGTGGTGGGCGTCATCGGCTTCTCCCAGGGCGGCATCCTGGGCCTGCAGCTGCTGCGCCGCGACCCCCGCGCCCTGGACTGGATCGTGCAGCTCTCCGGAGCGCCCTTCCCGGCCCCCATGCCCGGCGATGCGGCGCTCGCCGAGTTGAAGCCGCCCGCTCTGTGGGGCCACGGCGGCCTGGACCCCCTGTTCGACGAGGACCGTGAGCAGCGGGTGCGGGACTTCATGCGCGAGCACACCGCCCTGGAGGAGGAGCGTCGCCCTCACCTGGGCCACGCCGTCGACGAGGTGGAGCTGCGGGCCATCGCCGCGTTCCTGCAGCGCCGGGCCGACGAG
>QFNC01000083.1 GCA_003240695.1 Pseudoxanthomonas suwonensis
AGCAGAACGCATGTGGCACCTGCTGCGATCCAGCGTCTTGCCCTTGTCTGAACACCCCTACCTGTATCGGCAGAGCGACCGGGTTCCGGGCCTGCGTCAGATCGTGGCGCATCCGAATTACATCATCCTGTATCGGGTTGCCGCTGACCGCATTGAGGTCGTGAACGTCGTCCATGCCCGCCGCCAGTTCCCCGGACAGTCCAGTTTCGGGGAAGAGCTGGTGCAGAGCGCCCGCGAGGCGCTGGACATTGCCGAGGGCAAAGCCCCGCCTGCCGCCAAGTTTCCGAGCGACGACTAGCCCCGCCGCCCGCTCGGGTCAGATCGGGCTGTAGGGCGGCGGGGCGGGTTAAAGACCGTAACCGTCAGCCATGCGGGACGAAGCTGCCACCGCCTTAGTTCGGGAAAATTCGGGTTACGGCGTCAGACGATATGATCTGACCCGGCGTCACCACCGATATTTCCTTGATCTCATTCCAACACTCTTCCTGAGACGCTGCGACAACACAGAATGGGTGCGCTTCCCAGTTCAATAACAGCGCATCCCGCAGCATCTGACTCTTCGTCACAAGCTTCTCCAGCGGAGTTGGAACACCCAAAATCACACCAAAATTCAGGGCAGCAACATATGGCAATTCTGCATTATAGTAGCCATCATTGCCCAAAAGCATCAAACTGTCGTAGGCCGCCCCGTAGGCGATGAACAGGGCGAACCTAGGCGTCGACCCCTGCTCCATCTGTTCACCGGGAACATTCGGATCAAGTGATTCAATGCGGTAAACCTCATAGTCCCGATCTGACAGGCCATCGACAAACTCATAAAGCATGACCTCGGTAACACCGTCACTTTGATCAACATAGACGACGCGCGGCCCGCCACTGGAAGAGCGCAGCATGCCGACGGTCGCCCATCTTCCCGCCTCGGCATGACGGATCAGTTCATCCAGGTCGTTTACACCGTTTCGGAAGATCAGGTCGCCGGGGTGCCAATCCCACTCGGCTTCCTTCATGGCCTCATAATGGCCAGGCTGGCCGAGTTCCGGCCCAGCGAGGGAATCATCCTCTTGCGCCCATGTCGGCACGCCGAAGGCGAGAACCGCAGCAGCGGCAAAAATCGTTCGTTTCATATTCATTCTGTCGTTGATCCTGCCTGCGTCACCGTAGGTCGATCCCTGAGTGACCGCAAAGGGCTCAAACTGCTCCAACTTAGAGGCCATAATCGTCGCCTCGATCCCGGCTCCGGTGACGTTCTGCCCGCTCCCGCACCTCGCGTTCCTGCATCACCTCCGCAACTCGCGTAGCAATGCGTTCACCTGCTGCACCAAGGTCTCGGACTGCGCCCGCCAAGCCTCGGTGAGCTTCGTTTGCTCGTCCAAGGCTTGCGCCAACCTCCGCTCCCTCTCGCCCATTTCCCTGAATCGCTTCTCGGTGGCCGAGGAAAGAAGTTCCAAACGCCTTGAGACGGTCTCCAAGCCCTTCAAAGCCTGCTCGGAGGCGGTCGCCAATGGCTCGAATTGAGCCAGCAAGGCCCGCTCGAACATGGTCAGCTTGTCGCTCATCCTCTATCACTCCCCTCTCGGCAGCAGGACGCAGCCCACCGTCTGGCCGCTCTGGGTGCAGTTCGCTGGCTCGCTGCCGATTGGCACGATCAGATATTTCCTGCCCTCGTGGGTGAAGGTCTGGTAGTCGCTCAGGCTCAGTTGCCCTGGACTGCTGCCGCTCCCGCTCATTGAGTGCCAGGTCAACAAGCCGCCCCCGATCAGCCAGGTCAAAATCAGCGCGATCCACCAATACCGGCTGGCCCATTTCAACGCGGTCAGGTCCGTGCTGATGTGCAGGCTCGTTGCGGTGATATCGCTCTGAATTCTGGATAGCTCGCCGGTCAACTGCTGCCTGATACCGCTCGTAAGCTTCGAGAGTTCGGCTTTCACTATCTGCTCGGTCTCGGCTGTCTGTGAGGCCGCGCGCTGGCGCAATCGCTCGGTCAAGCTCTCGGTCATAGGTCCAATCCTTTTCGTAGATCCTGCCCTTCATCCTGAACCGCTCGTCATTCGCAGGATCTTGGACGGTGATGTAATCCTTGCCCTCCCGCGTGACCTCGAGGCCGGCCTCGCGGATCGCCTGCACCATGCTGGCGCGATCCGTGACACTCTGGGACGCCACAAGGCCCGTGAGATACTCGTGAATGCCCTCCCGACCCTCTCGCAGCCTGTAGCCCTCCTGCGCCCTCTCTGGGGCCTGTGTAAGCTCTCTGGCGCGTTCCGGGTCGTCTGGCCGCGCCCAGCCGTGGGTGAGGTTCAGGGCGTCCCTGAGAGGCGCATAAGTGCTTTCCCAGCCGGGGGGCGCGATGTTCAGCGCCCGACCGCTGCAAAGCTCCATGCGCGGCGTCACGAAGTGAAGCTCTGTGCGCCCGCTCTCCGTGTGGCTGTGGCGGACCCATGTGATGTCATATTGCTCTAGGTCCAGCCCGGCGAAGGCCAGACGCTCGAAAGCATCCATTGCCTCGCGCTGTTGGTCCTCGGTGGGCGCATCCTCGGCCGCGAAGGACAGAACGCCGTGGGTGTAGGTCCACTGGCGGTCAATACTGTCGATCAGATCGCGGGTCCGGTCCATGTCACCCCGGATCACCTCGGGCAGCGCGTGGCCCCGACCTTCTTCGCGGGTCAGATACTCCGCGACCTGACGCCCGCCGCCGCGCCCGCCACCTGTGAATTTAATCAGCATCTGCGGGCCTCTCATGCGCGGCCCGGATCGCGGCAAGTTCCCGGTCGATCTCGATCAGACGCACCAGCAAGGCCACGCTCTCAAGCGGCTGGCGGCGGTTCGCGGCATGGGCAAGCTGGTTCAGGTTATTCCCGATCCGCGCAAGCTCCCGCAGCAGTTCGGGCGCTACCCTTGGAGCTTCCCGCCGCTTCCGTAGGCGCAAACCGCCAAGGGATGAGCGCACCAGTTCCGACAGAGATACCCCCTTATTCTCAGCAATTTCCTGCCAGTGCCGCTTTTCCTCCGGGGTGGTTCGTATCTCGATCCGCATGGGCTGGGCCTTTTCAGGGGGTGCAGGGGACAAAGTCCCCGCCGGGGTTTGGGGCTGGTCCCTTCGGCGCAGCCGATCGGGGGGATTGAAGGGGGGCAACGCACCCTTCACGAGCGCGAGTCCGGAACACAAAGTGTCCGGACGAGAGTATGCTCGCGATATAACCTAATAGCAAATGTCGGAAAGGGTTGGATAGCGCGATACGCTTCCCGGATTTTTTCTGATGTTCTGGACTGCTTTCCTCGGGGGAGGTGGACAGGAACTGGAAGCCTGACGCTTCACCACCTCCAGCCCTGTCCCTACGGCCCTTTTTGGTGAGAGCGGGACAGGGCTGGAGGCCCTTGCACGGATACGAATGCCCTAAGACTCTTAGGATATATGGATACGCTAGTGCATTTTGGCCGTTTTTCCCTTGCTACGTTGGAAAAAACGAAGATTGACAGTTATCCACCAGATAACTAAAGTTATCCACCAGATAACTATCGAGGCGAGGCATGAGCAGGATTCCGATTCAAGAACTGCGCCGCATGGGGGTGTCCGCAGAAGACATCGAGACGGCGAAGCTCACCCAACTGGCGCAGCGGCGGAACGGCTCCCCCGTCCAGTCCATTGGTGTTATCGTCGGAGCGGTCGAACCGCGACGGCGCACCAACCCGAACCCACCCGCCGATCTGACCGAACGTGCCATGCGTAAGCGCGGCGCCTATGATCAAGCCGCACTCTTGGCGGATCAGGCCGCGCTACGGGAAAGAAGTCCTGAACGGGCTATGATGGCACGGCAGGCATCAAAAACGCTGAAGGAACTCAGCGCAGCGCAGCAACTCGAATTTGACTTCTTCGGAGGTGGCAACGTGTCCATTGCATTCCAGTATCAGGACGCCGTGACGGAACGCCTGTTCGCGGCGGCAAAGACCCCCGCGCAAGCCTTCCACGCACAGGCCGTCCTCTGGCAAATCTGCCGGAACCTCGGCTGGCAGACATACGAATGCACCAAGACTGCCGCCGATCTGTGCGAGATCATGAGGACGAAGGCTCCTAATATGGCCGTAGCCCTCGATCTGCTGGAACAGGTGGGGGCCATTCACCGGGTGAAGCGGGGTCGAGTGAAGGTCATCACCGTGACCCCGGAAGGGGCCTTCCGGGGCAATGTGAACAACCACGCACAGGCCGTAGAGCGGTTCAAGCTGGACGTGATCGAGGGCGGAAAGTCCAGCGAGGCACCCCAATGAGCACAGCATTGTCCCCTCTGGTCTCGGAGTTTGAGACCACCGAACAGGAAGTCAGCTACACAGCATGGCTGCGGGCCAAGGTCGCGGCCAGTCTGGCCGATCCGCGCCCCGCTATCCCTCATGACGAGGTAGAGCGGCGCATGGCCGAACGCTTCGCGAAGATGCGCCAGAGGCAAAGCAAGTCCTGATGCTGCCAATCTTCTGGCTCGAAAGCGCTGACTCCGATCTCGATGAAATCACGGATTACATCGGGCAATACGACATTGGCGCAGCAGAACGCATGTGGCACCTGCTGCGATCCAGCGTCTTGCCCTTGTCTGAACACCCCTACCTGTATCGGCAGAGCGACCGGGTTCCGGGCCTGCGTCA
>QFNC01000195.1 GCA_003240695.1 Pseudoxanthomonas suwonensis
CGCCTCGGCGGCGAGTCCGTCGAGGTCGTGGATGTCGGCCCAGATCGAGTCGAGCACCCAGGTGCCGTGGGCGCGCCCGGTGAGCAGGGTCTGCGAGCGGACGTGGAGCGCGACGTCGCGGTAGCCGCCGGTGGGCAGGCGGGAGGAGCCGCCGCCGAGGTCGGCGATGAGGTCCTCGGAGCCCCACATGAGGCCGGCGACCTCGGGGGCGGCGGCGATCTCGGAGAGGTTGACGGCGCCGCGGGCGGTCTCGATGAGGACGACGACGCGGTAGTCGGAGAGAGGCGCGGAGTCCGCGGCGGATTCCGCCTTGGGCAGCATGACGTGGGTGTAGGGCAGATTGGTCAGGAGTTCGATGTCGGCCGCGAACTCCGCGGTGTCGCGCGGGTTGATGCGCACCACGGTGCGGGCGGGGTCGAGGAGGTTGTCCTTGACCGACTGGCGGGCGGCGGCCTTGTCCGCGGGTGCGACGGCGTCCTCGAGGTCGATGATGACGATATCGGCGCGCTCAGCGGCCTTGGCGTAGCGGTCCGGGCGGTCGGCGGGGACGAACAGCCACGCCGGAGCGAAGTCGAAGTCGGCGGCGCTCATGCGGTGATCTCCGGGTTCTGCGGGTCGTGGGCAGAGGTGAAGACCATGGTCTGGCGGACGGCCTTGGCGACGACCTCGCCGCGCTGGTTGCGGCCGATGTGTTCGAGGGTGACGATGCCCTGGTTGGGCCGAGACTTCGATTCGCGCTTGTCGAGGATCGTCGTCTCCGCGTAGAGGGTGTCGCCGTGGAACAGCGGCTTGGGGAAGGACACCTCGGAGAAGCCGAGGTTGCCGACGATCGTGCCCTGGGTGAGCTGGGAGACGGAGAGCCCGACGAGCGTGGCGAGCGTGAACATCGAGTTGACCAGCCGCTGGCCGAACGGTTCGGTCTCCGCGAAGGCGGCGTCGAGGTGCAGCGCCTGGGTGTTCATGGTCACCGCGGTGAACCACGTGTTGTCCGCCTCGGTGATGGTGCGGCCCGGC
>QFNC01000196.1 GCA_003240695.1 Pseudoxanthomonas suwonensis
TTGCAGCGGTGTCCGGGGCGGAGGTCATGCGGTCACCTCGTCCCGGTCGCTGTCCCTGTCGTCGTGCCCGGGTCCTCCGGGGGTCTTGTGCTGGGCGTGCACCTCGGCCACGTCGTCGGCGATGTCCACCAGGCGGGAGCGGTGCGCGATCACCAGCACGGTGCGGCCCTGGGAGCGCAGGTCGGCGATGAGGTCCAGCACCACCTGCTCGGTGGCGCCGTCCAGGTGCGCGGTGGGCTCGTCCAGCACCACCAGGGGAGCGGGGGAGAGCATCGCGCGGGCCAGGGACAGTCGCTGCCGCTCGCCCAGCGAGATGCCGGCTCCGGCGCGGCCGAGGTCCGCGTCCCAGCCGCGCTCGGTGATCACGGGGTCCAGCCCGGCCACGGAGGCGGCGTGCTCGATCTCGGTCTCGGTGGCGTCGGGGCGGGTCGAGGTGAGCACGGAGCGGATGGTGCCCGGGGGCAGCACGGGGCGCTGGGGGAGCAGCGCCACCTGGTCCCACAGGGATCGGCGACGCAGCTCCCGCACACCGGTGGTGGTGCCGTCGGCGGCGATAACCTCGGCGCGGCCTTCGTCGGGCTCCAGCAGCCCCAGCAGCACCTGGACGGCGGTGGTCTTGCCGGAGCCGGAGGCACCGGTCAGGGCCAGCACCCGGCCGGGCCTGATCGTGACGTCGGCCAGGTGCGGTGCCAGGCCGTCCCGGGAGTGCACGGTCACCCCGCGCAGGGCGAGGGTGGCGGTGCGCAGGTCCGGGGCCTCGACGGTGCCGTCGGGGGCCGCGGGCTCATCGAGCACCTCGAAGGAGGCGGTCACCGCGGCGAGGCCGTCGGTGGAGGAGTGGTACTGGGAGCCGACGTTGCGCAGCGGCTGGTACACCTCGGGTGCCAGCACCAGCACCGCGAGTGCCGGCGCCAGGTCCATGTGCCCGTACACCAGGCGCATGCCGATGCTCACCGCGATCAGCGCCACGCACAGGGTGGCCAGCAGCTCCAGCACCATCCCCGAGAGG
>QFNC01000084.1 GCA_003240695.1 Pseudoxanthomonas suwonensis
GCCAACCTGTGACACACACTCAGGGCGATTAAGACAATCGCCGCGCCCAGCGTAACCGCGAGCAATAGGCTCCCAGCTGACGCCGTTGTCATAGAGAAATTCTCCGGTTGGAATGATGTAGACATAGGGCAATTACGCCTCCGCGAAGTTGCCGCGCGTGTGGTCGACTTGCGCGCCCTTGATGGTGAGGGACACCATTCCGTCCGACCTGACGAAATAGCTAGCCGCAGGTGTGGTGAACAACTGCTGGATCGACGCTAGCGAGGGGTTCTTAACATTGAGTGAAGCGTCGGGCAAGGCGACCATGTTGAGCGCGCCGTTGTCGGCGACAGCGGGGTTGAACGGGACGATGTTCTGGTACTGGTCGCCGTACATGAGCACGTCGCGCATATCGATCCAGTAGGCATCGGCGTCGACAGTGCGGTCGCCCAGGGGGCCGGCGTCAAGGCCGAACATCTTGAGCGACGTCTCCGGCAGGGCCGAGAGGTAGCCGGGCATCCAGTCCCACGCGCGCGTCATGAACGACGCGGCGCTGCCGGCGAGGCCGGCGAAATACAGCTTGGGACGGGTTATGGAAATGCCGACGATGAAGCCGGGTTCGCGGAAGAACTTCGGCTTGCGCTCCGAGTTCTTGAAGACCCACGACAGCGCGGACGTGACCGCGCCGGTGCCCTGCGTGACGGTATTACTCGGATACTGGAAGTCCGAGAACCGGGCGAGGAGTTCGGGCTTATTTTCGTCCTTCTTGGGGACGCTGATGCCGTAGCTGCGGAGGAAGTCCTCGTAGGTCATGTTGGCGATGCCGAGGGAGCGCAGCTGCTCAAAAGCGTCCATCAGCCTGTCCAGATCGCCGGCCGTGGTGGCCTCGCTGATGTCGGGACCTTGCGGCATGAGGTCCTTATCGGTCAGGCTGTCCATCCAGAAGGTATCCCTGATCTGGCACATCGGGTAGCCGGCCCAGCCGACGTACTTGTTCCACGCCTCGCCTTCGTCGCGGAAGTACTCGGCCGTGATGCGCTGGAGGCAGCGGTTCATGTAATCGATACCGCCCTTCGCTTGGTAAAACGCCGTGCCGTGGGCCGGCGCGCCGAGCGAAACCGAGAGATCGGTGTTGTCGGGGTCCACGAACATGTCGCGAATGGCGTCGGTCAGGAGGTCGGTGACCTTCACGTAGAAGAAGTAATACTCCTTCTTCCAGCCGATGAGCTTGTTCTTAACCGGGTCGGAGACGATCCGGGCCTCGAAATACAGGTTTTCGAGGGTCTCGCCGGGGAGGACCGGCGCGAGACAAATCGGCGTGACGTGATACGGGACTTCGTTGATCTGGAACGGGTGTTTCGGGTAGCGGCCGACGCGCCCCTGCGGGGTGACGGGCTGCATAAGCATGGTAGCCATTTTCGGTTCCTCAAAAGAAAACGGGCCGGAGTGACCCGGCCCGTTCAGTATCAGCGGCGCTACAGCTTTGCCAGCTTCTTTCGGGCGGTCTCAACGACCGCCGGGTTGAGCCGGGAGAGGTAGCCGGTGGGACGCGCCACCGGCGAGGCCGCCGCGCTCTCGATCACGAGGCGGACTGTCTGCTGTCCTCCACCGCGTCGAGCCGGCACTCGTTGGCGGCTGCTCGCGCGCGCGCGCGGCGCGCGAGCTCGGTAGCCACCGCTGCGAGAACGAGACTGAGAAGTTCGACGGCGGGTTGTCGAACGACGTCCATAAGCCATGCCATAATTCCTTCCTTCCTATTCTCCGAAGAGGGCCTCCTCGGCCTCGCGGTATGCGTCGGAGAAGGCTCTCCATGCCTCTTTTGTGGCGTCTCCGCCAGCGTGTTTCGGCATGTAGCGGTGGATGCTGCCGTACACCCTATCCTCGACCATATTCTTGGCGACGTTCCTGAAGGCTTCGCCAAGATCGACCTTATCCCAATTGTGATAAAGGGCCTGTAACTTCCAGTCGGCCCCGTCGATGCCGTACTGGCCGAAGTTGTCGAAGTTCCGATACTTGTCGGGGTCTTCGCCCCGACCGCGCTCCCAGCGCTTGCGTACTTCCTTCGGAAGGGCGTCATAGAACGAGGACACGATCTCAGACGCTTCAGACGTGAGGTCGAGGGCCTTGAACATCGCGAGCGAGACGGTCAGCGAGCGGGACCGGACCTTGCGCTCTCGCGTGCGCGATGGCGGCGGCGTGCGCATATGGGGACCGGGCGGGCCGCCGCGACCGCCAGACCACCAACGCCAGCGCTTAAGGGCCTCCGGGTGGTCGGAGGGGGTGACGGGCCGTGGCGCGGCCCTGACCGCGTCTGGCGGCGTGCCTGGACGATGCGCGGGCAGTCGCCGGGCGACGTTCGCGTCGTGCACGGGGGAGGCGTCCGGGTTGGGGAACGCCTTGACAATCTCGCGGGGCGAGAACGTCGTGACGAACGTCCCGGTGGAGGGTTGGCGCTGACGTGACCAGCTGGAATGCTCGTTACCGCGCCAGACGTAGCCATTGGACCAGCACCAGTAGATTATCATGCGGTCGGTCGTTGCCGACCGGGAACGCGACATGCTGGCCGTCGCCGGCCAGCGGTTGCCCTCTTCGTAGGACTGCCCTGTCAGCTGCCATTGCTGGGGGTGCCAGAGGCCCCACGACACGCTGAAGTCGCCGATCCAGCCACCCGGCGGGCGGGTGTATGGGCCGTCGTCGCGGACCCACGGGCTGAAGCCGGGATCGGCAATGTTGGGGTCAATGTCCCACTCACCAGTTGGCAGGACCAACGGCGCGGCGAGGTCGGCGAGCGCCAGCGCCCGGGACAGACCCGGTATCAGCGAGACGCGGGGAAGGCGGACGCGGACGTCCCGTCGAACCTTCCCCGTTCGGCGGCCGAAACCGCGCGGGTTGCGCGGCGCTCGCAAGAAGGGCCGTGCGCCCTTCTCACGCGGGAGTTCACCGCGAGGGATGAAGGGACGGCGCATAAGCTCATCCCACTCCCGCTGGGCTTGCGGCCGCATCAAGTCGTCCCAAGCATTGTTCGCGGGCAAGTATGGCCGGCGAAGGAGTTCTTCGAACTCCGATAGGCTCCAACCGGGGAGCCTTGAGGCTGGCAGCGCCTCATGAACGGTATGTACCCTTCTACTCATCCTGAAGTTCCTGACCTTTCAAAACAGACAAATCATTGATTTGCACTTTTGGAGGTGACCCTCGGAACTGGCCCGGGGGGACCGCGCCTATGGCGCGCGTCGCTTGTAACACTCGCTCCGTGAGCGGGGCAATGTGCCCCTGACCATATCGAAAGCTTGCCCTCACCCGAGTGAGTGCGTCTTTCGCGAGGTACTTGGTGACGTACCCAACTTGTCGTGGCTGGTCGACATTGACCAGCCGCCAGTGGCTAAAACCGTACCGCCACTGTGCTTCGAGCAATCGCTTGGCGATTTGCGCGTCATACTCATGCAATAGCATATGGAAGTGCGGGAGGCCCGACTTGTGACGCTCGGACACGACAATGTATCGGAAGCCGGTAGTCTTCCTCACACGCTTCAGAAACCTTGTGATTTCTTCGCCGATAACTGCAACGCTTTCGGAGAATATCCTTGCATCGGTGGGTTCGACCACGCGCCGGCTCAGATTGCTGAGCGCCGTATAACGTGCCCACGTCTGGCGATCAGGGCGCAACGTTAGCGTGCCGAACCACGTTCGCTGCGACACGGAGGTCTCATCGATGGCACGCGCCGTCCATAGGCGGGCGCGATGCTTGAGGCATGGTGCGCACTTGCGGCAGCGCACATAGGCCTCTTGGAAGACCGCCCTATCGGGTTCGATGCCATGGGCAACGAGGACGGCATCAGGCCGCCCGGTCAGCTCCAGACACCGTGGGTCTTCGCATCGGCAGTCGCCGGTGCCGGCGAAGTCGCTTTCGCGCTTCCCGGACTGCCTTGCCTCCGTGGCAAGGTGTTTCACTGTATGACGTGACGTTTCGACCCTCAACGGACCATTCCTGAATGGTGTCACCTGTGCAGGTATATCGAGTCCCCGCCTGCGGCGGTCTAACCTGCACTAGTGGGATTTGCGCGGAAGCAAACGGGGTTGCCGGGACGCGAGAGAGGCCACCGGGGCGCTGTATGGCGCTACGGTGGCCTCCGGGATGCTCGCCTATCGGCGACTGGCTATGCGCGCCCTCCGGGCGCCTCCGTCACACGTCCTTCTTGGGGACGCTGATGCCGTAGCTGCGGAGGAAACCCTCGTAGGTCAGAGCGACCTGGACGATTAGTTCCTTGTCGGGTCCCCGCGCTACCCTCTCGCGGACGCGCCGGGGGAGGACGATGCATCCAGAGGAAGCTGAGTTGTCGAGCTTCCTGTTATCGCCGTGGATGCGGAAGGCGGAGCGGCCGTGCGTCGCCGTGTCCTCACCGGGGGTAAGGGGAAGGGCGAACTTGCCGACGCGCTTGCTGTCATACGGTCGGCCAATTTTCCAGCGGCCCGGCGGTATTGGGCCGCCGCCAACCTGTGACACACACTCAGGGCGATTAAGACAATCGCCGCGCCCAGCGTAACCGCGAGCAATAGGCTCCCAGCTGACGCCGTTGTCATAGAGAAA
>QFNC01000197.1 GCA_003240695.1 Pseudoxanthomonas suwonensis
GGGCCATCACGGCTGCGTCGATGCCCTCCCAGGCGCCTCCGGCGGCCATGACCTCCTTGCCGGAGTGGCCCTCCTCTGCGGGTGTGCCCAGGTAGACGATGCGGCCGGGCACGGCCGACGGGTCCTTCTTCGCCAGCGCCGCGAGGGCCAGGAACGCCCCCAGCCCCATCACGGCGATCACGTTGTGGCCGCAGCCGTGACCGACGACCGGCAGGGCGTCGTACTCGGAGAGCACCGCGAGGGTGGGGGCGCCGGGCGCGGCAGCCGCGTCACCCTCGGCCCCGGTGGCGCCCTCCGCATCGGACGCGGCGGCCCCGCGGATCTCGGCGCGGATGGCGGTCTCGACGCCGTGGGCGCCCAGCTCGGCCTCGATGCCGTGCTTGCGCAGCACCTCGACGATGGCCCTGCTGGACCGCACCTCCTCGAAGGCGACCTCGGGGTGCTCGTACAGGTCCAGCATCAGCTCGACCAGTTCGCCGTGGACGGCCTCGACCTCGGCCTCCAGTGCCTCGCGCAGCGCGGCGGGGGCACCGGCGAAGTCAGAGCCCGGGTGGGACTGCGTGGCCA
The DNA here is from genome assembly GCA_003240695.1 of Pseudoxanthomonas suwonensis. Classification (GTDB taxonomy): domain Bacteria; phylum Pseudomonadota; class Gammaproteobacteria; order Xanthomonadales; family Xanthomonadaceae; genus Pseudoxanthomonas_B; species Pseudoxanthomonas_B suwonensis_A. The sequence goes on from QFNC01000197.1 coordinate 568, forward strand.
TCAGGGCCTTGGTCTGGGCCTCCAGCTGGTCGACGTAGTCGGTGGACGGCGGCACAGGGTCGCTGCCGGGGAAATCGGAGAGATCGGGGCGGTCAGAGCTGTCGGGGCGGTCGCTGGGTTCACGGGCGTCGAGGTCGGTCATCCCCGCAGGATAACGAGCGGTAAGGACTCTGCGGGGTCGAAGCCCGGTTTCGGTGGAACGGCGCGGAGGTGACGCTCTCTCACCAGGTCACCGATCCGGAGCAGGCCGCGCTGAGCTCAGCGCTTGCGCCGCGCGCGGAAGAAGTCCCGCAACAGGTCACCGCACTCCCGCTCTCGCACGCCGGCGGTGACCTCAGCGCGGTGGTTCAGCCGGGGTTCGCGCAGCAGGTCGTAGAGGGAGCCGGCCGCCCCCGCCTTGGGGTCCATCGCGCCGATCACCACGCGCTGGATGCGT
>QFNC01000198.1 GCA_003240695.1 Pseudoxanthomonas suwonensis
CCCGGGTGGGGCTGCCCTCGATGCGCACGGTGTTGGCGTACCACTCGGCGTACTGGTGGCGGGCGTAGGCGTTGTCCTCGGTGACGTCGGAGCGGTCGGCCACATCGGCCCAGCCGGGCACGGAGTACAGGCCCCAGTGGATGAAGATGCCCAGTTTCGCGTCGCGGTACCAGTCCGGGACGGTGAGGTCGGGGTAGTCGCTCGCGGGGGCGGCGTCGCGGGGGCCGTGGCGGTCATCGAAGCTGATCATCGGGTCTCTCCTGCGAGGTCGGGGGCGCGAGACCACCTTATCGGGAGTCGTGGGACCTACCTGGAGGTGCGCCCGAGGTTGGCTGCGGCGCGTGCGTATGCATCCATGTCGTATCGCTCACCGGCGGCGATGGCCTCGACCATCATCCCGTGGAGCCCACCGTGCCGCTCCCTATAGACCAGGCGGTATCGGGGCCTGGTGGCGTGGTCGGGGTCCGGGTCGAGGTACACCTTCCGGCAATCGGAGAGGTCACCGATAGCGGGAGGATCGAACAGCGGAGCACCTCTCTGCTCCCCGCGCGCGAGCGAGAACATCGTCTCGATCGCTGCCTTCTGGACGTCCTTGGGCAGCGCCGCGAGATCGTCCTTGAACGCCGGGATCCAGCAGAAGGGGAGGCTCACTCGAAGTCAGCGGGGTCGAAGCCGAGGTCGGTCAGGAGTGAGTCGCTGTCGGAGGACGGCTGGCTCAGACGGGATGCGAGGGTCTCGGCAAGTTCGAGGTCCTCGAGGATCGACTCGAGGCGCTCGTAGAGCTCGAAGGGGATGACGGCCGCCTGGGGCTTGCGATGCGCACCGAAGATGACGGGCTCAGCCATGGCGCCCTCGACCTGGAACCGGGCGAGGGTAGCACCGAGCTCCTCGCGGGCTTCGCGGCTGGTTCGTACCTGGGTGATCGCCATGGCGAAAGGATACCACCAACGTGTACACATTTGTGTACCTCACTTGCTGCTGCGAGGATGGCCCCACCCGCCA
>QFNC01000085.1 GCA_003240695.1 Pseudoxanthomonas suwonensis
AGGTGGTGCTGGCCTGGCACCTGGGCCGCGACATCGTGGCGATCCCGAAGTCGGTCACGCCCTCACGGATCGTGGAGAACCTGGCGGCGGTGGAACTGCGCATGACGGACGAGGAATTGGAGCGGATCGACGCTCTGGACCGGGCCGATGGCCGCGCGGGCCGGGACCCGGCCGATTCGGGGCACTGACGTCAGCCGTTCCGCTCCCGCGGCGGGTCGGACCATCAGGCGGGTCGGTCAATCAGCCGTCTCGTCGGTGACGGCGACTGCGACTGCGACTGCGACATCGTGAACAGTTGCACCCCATGGGAACTGTTCACGATGTCGCAGTCAGTTCCAGGTCAGTGGTTTCGCGCGCTGGATCTCAGGTCACTGGTGCCGCGAGAGGGGCGGCTCACGCCGTCAGGCGTAGCCGCGGGACTGCAACGAGTACAGCTCGTGGTAGTGGCCGCCGCGGGCCATCAGCTCGGCGTGCGTGCCCTGCTCGATCACCCGGCCGCGGTCCAGCACCACCACCAGGTCGGCAGCGGCGACCGTTGAGAAACGGTGGGTGACCAGCAGCGTCACCCCTCCGTGCGCTGCCGTCCCGTGGGCGGCCGCGGCGTAGCCGGTGAACAGGGCGTCCTCGGTGGCGGGATCCAGGGCGCTGGTGGGTTCGTCCAGGACCCGCAGCAGCGGGTGGGGTCGCATCATGCCCCGAGCGATTGCCAGGCGCTGCCATTGGCCTCCTGACAGCCCCACACCTCCGGGCCAGGACGATCCGAGCTGGGTGGAGAGCCCGTGGGGCAGGGCGGTGAGGACGTCCATCGCGGCGGCGTCCTCCAGGGCCTGGTGCGCTGCGCCCGCATCCTGGACCCGTGGGAGGTCGCCGACGCCGATCGCCTCCTGCACCGTCACCTCCAGGCGAGCGTGGTCCTGGAAGGCTCCGGCGCAGCGCTCCCGCCACGTCCCGAGATCAAGGTCGCGCAGGTCGCGACCGTCGACGAGGATGCGGCCGGAGTCCAGGTCGTGCATCCCCAGGAGCAGGTCCACCAGGGTCGACTTCCCGGCCCCGTTCTCCCCCACCAGCGCCACGATGGTCCCGGCGGGCAGGTCCAGGCTGAGATCGCGAATCACGGGTTCGTCAGCACCGGGTCTGGTGAAGGTGACGTGCTCCAGCCGGATCCCATCGTGCAGACGCTCCGGAGGCGGTGCGTCGCCGGGGTGCGCGGTGAGCTCCTCGGCCAGGTGCTTCTCCAACCACAGGTACCGCTGCACCTGATGGGAGCTGCGGGTCAGCTGCCGCATGCCCATGCTGAACTCGCCGAGGGAGCCCTGCAGGTTCTCCAGGCTGGTCAGGGCGATCACGATTACGGCGACAGTGACCGTGCCCTGGGTGGCGTCGTACCCCATCCACGCGATCACACCGGCGGCGACCAGCATGAACGGCAGGGAAGCGAGGAGTGTGAGGCGCGCACGCGTCCATGCGGCCTGTTCCTGTGGACGGCCCCATTCTCGGTGGGCACGTCGCAGGCGGTCCTGCAGGAAGGCCCGGGCGCCGAAGGTGCGCAGCTCCCCGGCCCCGGATCGATCCGCGGTCAGGGCGAGCAAGGACCGGGAGCGGCGGGATCCCTCGGCACCGTCCTTGTCCCCCTGATCGGTGATCTGCATGATGCGCCGGTTCACCAGCAGCTGCGGGAGGCCGGCCAGCGCGACGAGGGCGAGTCGCCAGTCCGCACCAATAGCGACGACCAGGGTGAGGACAGGCGCGATGATCCACCGCAGCGAGTTGACCACCTGGTTGTAGGCAGAGCCCACCCCTCCCATCTGGTCGCGGAGGGTCTGCACCTTCTCCAGCAGCTCCGGGTCCTCGTTGTGGGCGAGCGTGGGCAGCTGGGCCAGGTAGCGCGCGGTACGGCCCTCGACGTCGGCGGCGAGCGCCATCATGAGCCCCACCCGGTAGGTCATCCCGTAGAAGGTGGCGAGCAGCTGACCGCCCATGACCACCGCCGCTCCGAGCCCTCCGGCCACCGCCATGGTGAGATCCCCGCCCATCACCCCGGTGACCAGCAGTGCGAACAGCAGGGGAAGCAGAGCGGACAACAGGGACAGGGCCACCTCGAGCATCGACAGCAGGGCGGCGCGGCGCGATGTGCGCCACCCCAGGAGGAAGGCGAAGCGGACCGTGCTGAGGATGTCACGCATCGTCGGCCTCCCCCGCTGCCTCGGTGAAGCGCTTGGCCTGCAGCATGAACATCGTCGCGTAGCGCCCACCGGCGGCGAGAAGTTCGTCGTGGGTGCCGTCCTCGACGATGCACCCGTCGTCAACCACGACGATCCGGTCGGCCCGCCGCACCGAGGAGAGGCGGTGGGAGACCAGCAGGGTGGTGACGCCGCGGGTCAGGGCCAGAAGGTCGCTGAACAGCTCGGCCTCGACGCGGACGTCCAAGGCGCTGGTGGGTTCGTCGAGGATCAGCACCTCGGCTCCGGCATCGACGGCGCCGAGTGCGCGGGCCAATGCCAGACGCTGCCATTGGCCGCCGGACAGATCGGTTCCGGTCGCGTAACCGGGTGAGAGAGTGGTCGACAGGCCGTGGTCGGCGCGGTCCAGCCGCTCGAGAACCCCGGCGCCACCGGCCCGGTCCACGAGCTCGCGGATGACGGCGTCGCTCCCGTCGTCCCCCATCACGGAGCTCTCGTAGCCCGCAGCGCGGACCGGCCGGCCCAGCAGCACGTTGTCGCGCACATCCAGAGGGTAGCGGGTGAAGTCCTGGAGAATCACCGCCACCTGTGGCTCCCCCTCGGCGGCGACGTGCGGTACCTGGGCGCCGATGCGGATCATGCCGCCGGTGGGCTCCTCCAGTCCGGCCAGCAGCGACATCAGGGTGGACTTCCCGGCCCCGTTGGCGCCGACGATACCGACCGACTGCCCGGCGGGGATCGTCAGGTTCACGCCCTTCAGAGTGTCGCTCTCGCGGCCAGGGTAGCGGAAGGTGAGGTGACGGATGTCGATGCCGCTGCCGTCCTGGTGGCGGTCCGCCGGCATCTCGGTTTGAGGAGGGGCAGCAGCAGCCGCAGGTGCGGTGGGTGAAGCGGATGCCGCGGGGGCGGTGTGACCGGCAGCGCCCTGGCGCAGTCGTTCAGCGAAGCGATCCATCCGGCGCTCGAACCCGCCGGACTCCAGCAGGATGATGTGGATGTCGCCGAGCGGACCCCAGTTCATCAGCAGCGCCATGCACGCCGGCGCGAGGACGGCCACCTGCGCGATGTCCACCTGCCCGCGGATCCCCTCGACCACGATCAGCGCGAGGGCAGCCAGCATGGCTACCAGCACGAGCACGGCGGCGGCGTGGGCGGGGCGCCGTCCTGACAGGGTCTGCGTGCGCAGGGGGACCCCGGGCTGGTGGCGGGCCAGGCGCGGGGCAATCCACGGCAACAGGCCGAACAGCCGCACCTCTCGGGCGGTGGCCGCTCCGGCGGCGGCGGCGAAGGCGGCCGTCTCCCGCCGGCGGTCCACGTCTGGATCGTTGTCGGTGACCAGTGCCAGCACCCGTCGCAGGTACCCCATCGAGGCGATCGCAGCGATCTGCGCAACGAGACCGAGCAGGACGGCCGCCCACCAGTGCCAGGCAGCGATCAGCAGGAACGGCGCCAGGCCGGTGATGCGGGCGCGCAACCAGCCCACAGTCGCCATCCCCGCGATCAGCAGGAAGAAGTGCCGGGAGGCCGCGATGAGCTCCTCCGCCTCACGGGCCGTCTCCCCGTCGTCGAGATGACCGATGCCGTCGGGGGTGAGCAGCGCCGCTGCCAGGCGGGCCGATCGGTGCTCGCGCAGGCGCGTCTCGATCCCCACCGTGAGTGCGTCAACGATCGCTGCTGTGAGCGGGGTGACCAGCAGCGCCCCCATCATGAGCGCGGCACCGAGCACGATCCGGGAGGTGTCGACGTCGATGATGCCGCCGACCACCTGACCGATAGCGATCAGGGAGGCACCGGAGGCCAGGAGCTCCAGCACCAGCAGGGCAAGAGTGGCGGCCATGTGGCCGGGTGCGACGCTCCGCAGCACCCGCAGCTGGCGGATCCGGTCGCCGATCGCGGACCACTGGCGTGCCAGGAACCCTGGTGAGCCGGCACCGTCGCCGGCGTGCGGGTGGGTCACGGAGGCATCGCCGGCGCGGTCGTCATCGGGCACCCTGCGACCCTACCGGTACCCCGCCGCCGGCGACTGCGACATCATGAACAACTCAGCTCCATCGGAACTGTCCACGATGTCGCTCTCGGTCTCAGGTAAGTGGTGCAGCGGCGTTCAGGGCCGCGGTGCAGAGGTGTTTCAGGGCAGCAGTACGTCAGCAGCGCGCCGCGCTCAGCTGTACGTCAGTAGTACACGGCCAGCGGTCCGTTGGGGCCCTCCACCACCTGCACGGGGGTGTTGAACACGCGGGACAGCACAGCACCGTCCATGATCGTCTCCACGGGCCCGTGCTCCACCACGGCGCCGTCCTTCATGGCGATGATGTGATCGGCGTAGTGGGCGGCGAAGTTGATGTCGTGC
>QFNC01000086.1 GCA_003240695.1 Pseudoxanthomonas suwonensis
CTGCGGATCAGTCGCATGCACCGTCCGTGCTGAAAGAAGGCACCGAAGGCCCCCGTGTCCGCGACCTGCAAGCCCAGCTGGCCGCCCTCGGCTACACCGCCAAGGACGGCAAGCCGCTGAACGCCGACGGCGATTTCGGCGGCAACACCAAGCACGCGGTCGAAGCCTTCCAGAAAGCCCACGGGTTGGCCGTGGACGGCAAGGCCGGCAAGACCACGCTGGCCGAACTGGCATCGGCCAAGGCCAACCCGCTGGTGTCCGAAACCACGCATGCGAACCATGGCCTGTACACGGCCATCGGCCAGCAATTGCCGGCCGGCACCAAAGCCGATGTGGTGGCCAATGTGACCCTGCAGGCGCTGGAAAACGGCATCGAAAAACCAGCGGACATCCGTGGCGTAGTAGTGCGCGGCAGCGACGTGATCGTGGTCGGGAATGTGCCGGGCTTCAATGCCAAGGTCGACCAGGAATCGCCCACGCCCGGTCTGCAGGCGATGAGCGACCACATGGCCGGCCAGTCGCGGCAGGCGGCGACCCAGCGGGCGCCGGAGCCGGTTTTGTAATCTGCAGCGGAAAATCCGTGCAAGCAACATGGCCCCCGCTTTGCGGGGGCTTTTTTTCGCCGGTGAACTCGTTCGATTCCACTCGGACTGCAAAACGACATGTTGCCGACAAAACGGCTTCGGCTAGCTGGTGTGTACCGGCATGATGTGCAACTCCACGCCGAGTGCTCTGACCATTTTCATGACCGTATCGTAGCGTGGCTTCGCGCCGGGTGCCAGCGCCTTGTACAGGCTCTCCCTTCCAAGGCCGGTATCCTTGGCCAGTTGCGACATGCCGCGAGCCTTGGCGATATCGGCAATGGCCTGGAGGAACAGGTCAGGATTGCCGTCCTCAAGGGCGGCATTCAGATATTCCGAGACGACTGCCTCGTTTTCAAGATAATCCGCAGCATCGAAGGGTTTGAGGGATTTCACGGCAGGTTCCCGAGTTGTGCAAGGATTCGTACGGCCCGATGGATGTCTCTGGTTTGACTGGATTTGCTTCCACCACACAGCATGACATAGATGACGCTTTCTTTCCGCGCATAGTAGAGTCGATAGCCGGGCCCGACATGGATCCGCATCTCTGAAATGCCCGGTGCCACCGATTTGCAGTCGCCGAAGTTTCCGTATTGCGCCGAACGGAGTCTTGCGACGATGCGCGCGATCGCAATCGGATCTTTCAATCTGCGCAGCCAGCCATCGAATTCATCGGTCTGCAGGATAGTGAGCATGACATATCGTATCCAATTGGATACGAATCGTCAAGATGCCCTGCGGCTTGACAGGCCGCACACGACCTGGCGCTGGAAAGCGGCCAGCCGACCGGTTTCAACCCGTTTCAGTGCGACAACACCGACGCCAACGTGCAGTTCCTGGCCGACCTGATCAAGGTGCTAGCGAACAAGCGCGAGTACAGCGCCCGCGAGGAGGAGGACATCTTCCGCGCGGTGGAAAGCATGCTCGACACGCCCATGCACCTGCGCAGCATGACCAACTTTCAGAAGTCGCTGCCCAACATGGGCGATGACGGCCTGTATGCCCGCATCCGCAAGTGGACGCGCGGCAACTCGCTGGGCTGGGTGTTCGACAACCCGACCGACACGATCGACCTGCAGAAGGCCAACATCGTCGGTTTCGACTACACCGACATCATCGACAACCCGGAAGTGCGCATTCCGGTGATCAACTACCTGATCCACCGGCTGGAGGAGTTGATCGACGGCCGCCGGCTGATCTACGTGATGGACGAGTTCTGGAAGATCCTGGATGGCGAGGGCGGGCTGAAGGAATTCGCCAAGAACAAGCAGAAGACCATCCGAAAGCAGAACGGCCTGGGCATCTTCGCCACGCAGAGTCCGGAAGACGCGTTGCAGAGCGACATCGCCGCGGCCTTGATCGAGCAGACCGCGACCATGATCCTGCTGCCCAACCCAAATGCCAGCCGCGAAGACTACATCGACGGTCTCAAGCTGACCGAGGCCGAGTTCAACGTGATCAAGAGCCTGGACGAGCGTTCGCGCTGCTTCCTGGTGAAGCAGGGCCATGCCTCCAGCGTGTGCCAGCTGAACCTGCGCGGGATGGACGATGCGCTGGCGGTGATCTCGGCCAGCACCGACAACATCGAGATCCTGCACCAGGTGCTGGAGCGCAAGGCGACCGAGCTGGGCGTGAGCCCGGACGACCTGCAACCGGACCAGTGGTTGCAGGACTTCTACGACAACCGCAAGGGCTCGGGCAAGGGCGCAGTCGCAGGCAGCCGCCGCGACGCTGCCCAGGAGCGCAAACCCGTGCGAGCGGCATAACCACCACGACCATCACCCTTTTTCCACCCGAAGCATCTGCAGGAGATCATCATGAACACCATCTTGTCTGCCCCCGCTGCGTCCCGGCCGGCCATGCTGCGTGCCGGCCTGCTGTCCGTGTGCGTGCTGGGCCTGCTGGCAGCCGGGACCGCGCAGGCGGAATGGAAGGTAGCCGACAGCAAGGCGCGCCAACACCTGAGCGATCTGAACAAGAAGCTGGAAATCGACACGGGCGACCGCAAGAGCGGCGACCCGGTCGAGGACGCGAAGCAGAAGATCGAGGCCCACGGCATCACTCTGGACACCAACATCGGCCGTTGCGCGGGTGCGCGTGCCGAGCAGAAGGCGGTGTGCGAGGAGATCGTGCGCACCGAGAACGCGCAATACCTGTACATGGTGGCGATGCACGACATCACCAAGAAGCGCCAGGATCGGCTGAAGGCGCTGGAGGACGAGAACTTCGGCACGAACGACTTCGGCGAGATGCAGGCCAACACCAATCGCATCACGGCCTTGCAGACGCGCATCGCCATCGACCGGGCGCAGATGGAATCGGCCAATCTGGCCTACGAGAACCGTCTGCGCTACCTGCGTGCGCAGCAGGTGCAGTCGACCGAGGAAACCATGACCGGCAAGAAGAAGAATGCCAGTGGCGGATTCTGGGACCAGATTGCGTCGCTGGGGCCGTCGCTGTACGCGGGGGTCGCGATGAAGGTCGCGTTGAACTCGGTGAAATCCAGTGTTCCAAACGACGGTCGCTTCACGCAATACAAGCGCATCCGCTGGAACAACGAGGATCATGGATCGGGTTCCGGCAACTGATGGTCGGTGCTTGAGGCACTGACAGGCGAACATGGCATAGGCCGCAGCCTCCCGGCTGCGGCATGGAATCGAGGGGAGTGGTGATGATGTTGGACGGAATGCTGAACTTGTTGAACGGATTGTCGATGGCGCAGGTGCCGAACCTGCCGATCGGCAATCTGAGCAACTTCGCCTTTCTGCAGCTGATCAACGATTTCCTGCGCAGCGAGGTGGACATCTACACCTGGAAGCTGCTGACGCGTTTCGGGCTGCTGGCGGGGACGGTGGCGGCGACGCTGGTGATCCTGTGGGTGTTCATCCAGGGCTTTCGCATCATCACCGGGCAGTCGCGCGACTCAATGATGGCGCTGGTGGTGCAGGGGCTGCGTGCCACGCTGATCGTGATGCTGGCCACCAGCATGGCCAGCGGCGGCTCGCAGCTGTACTGGACGCTGACCGACGGGATGGGCGAGGCCATCACCGGGATGGTGACGGGCAAGAAGGACGACCCGTACAAGAGCATCGACCAGAACCTGGCGGTGATGACGCTGGCGATGGGTGCGATCGACGCACTGGAGGTGGAGAGCAGCGATACGGCGAAGCAGGCGAAGGACCGAGCGGCGTGGTTCACCGGGATCGGGATTGCCGGCCCGGCGATCGTGGCCGGTGCGATGCTGCTGCTGAACAAGATCGCGATGGCGCTGTTCATAGGCTTCGGACCGATGTTCATCCTGTGCCTGCTGTTCGAGCAGACTAAGCAGTTGTTCACCAAGTGGCTGTACTATGGGATCGCGACGATGTTCTCGCTGGCCCTGCTGGTGGTGATGGTGGAATTTGCGACCAAGGTGATCGGAGCGGTGGCGGTGGCGTTCCTGGCCAAGTACGTGGCGTCTGGTTTCCAGCTGAACGGGGAGGGCATCAACTCGATGGCGATGCAGCAGGGCGGCCTTGGCCTGCTGATGACGACCTTGCTGATCACGGCCCCGCCGATGGCGGCGAGCTTCTTCAACGGCATGCTGGGCCAGTTCACCGCGTACAGCATGTTCGGCCAGGTGGGCCGCCAGACCGGCGGCGACGCCCAGCCGGGATCGCCGAACTATAATCCGTACAGCAATCATGCGCGTATGCCGCCACCCCAGTCTGAATCACCAAATTCTGGTGGAAATGTTGGTGCCTTTGGAAACGCTCCTAATCCTGGAGCACAAGTTGGATATCAACCTCAATCGGCAGCGCCTCCTAGGGAAGGTCTGAACAACTCCCCCCGTTGCGGGCGACAATAGCGCGACCTGAATTGGATGACGATCGATGCAACTGACGTTCGGTGATGCCGAAGGCCTGGGCCAGCGCAAGCGGACC
>QFNC01000087.1 GCA_003240695.1 Pseudoxanthomonas suwonensis
TGTCAGCACTTCGGAGCCGCGCCCCTCGAACCGGGAAGCTCCATTGGCGCGAGCTCGGTGACCGCGGTCGAGCTGGCGTGCTCACGCTGCTGCCAACTCGGCAGATCGACCACCTCGTGGTCATCGCGGCTCCGCTGAGGCCGGAAATCAGGATCGAACGAGCCCGGGGACAGTGCGTCGAGCGTCTTCTATGGGAACTCGCCCTGCGGGAGGTCGCGAGTGTCACCTTCGAGTCGCGTTCACCGGCGCAGGACAAGGCCGGCCGCCGTCGTGTGGATGGGTTGCGCAGCAGGCGCCTCATACCCAATGAGCTGTTCGTCGACTGGGTTCCAGGAGTATCGGAGCCGCTCCTATGGGCTCCGGACCTGATGCTCGGAGCTGTCGGGGATGCGCGAGCGCACTGCCAGCCTGTGCCAGCCGAACTCGCACCTCTACTGACAGAGGTATGCATCGACCTCTAGAAAACGCGAAGGCCAGGCCCTACGAAAACCGCAGGTGTCCTGGCCTTTACTTCCCCGATCCCAGCGGGAGGGGCTGGACACGACTGTACACGTCCCGCCCCGGGGCGCGCCAGAGCAGCGATGGAAGCGCACTCACATCCTCGCCCCCGCCCGCGGCTCCGCCGGCGGGATCGCGGCCAGCAGCATCTTGGTGTAGTCCTCGCGGGGGTCGGCGAACAATTCGGTGGCCTCGCGGTGCTCCACCGCGCGGCCCTTCTGCATCACCAGCACGTCGTGGCTCATCTGCTGCACCACCGCCAGGTCATGCGCGATGAACAGGTAGGTGAGCCCCAGCTCGCCCTGCAGCTCGCGCAGCAGGTCCAGCACCTTGGCCTGCACGGACACATCCAGTGCGCTGGTGGCCTCGTCCAGGATCACCACGTCGGGCTCCAGTGCGATGGCGCGGGCGATCGAGACGCGCTGCCGCTGCCCGCCGGAGAGCTCGTGCGGGAATCGGGAGGCGAAGTCCCGCGGCAGGTGCACCAGGTCCAGCAGCTCGTGCACCCGGGCGGTGCGCGAACGCTTGTCCTTGCCTCCCAGGCCGTGCACCTTCAGCGGCTCCGCAATGGTGGTGGCGATCTCGGTGCGGGGGTTCAAGGAGGAGAACGGGTCCTGGAACACCATCGCCAGGCGCCGCCGCACATCCTTGCGCTCCGAACGGGGCAGGTCGAACAGGTTCTTCCCACCCAGCGTCGCAGTCCCGGCCTCCGGCGTCACCAGCCCGGTCAGGGCGTTGGCGATGGTGGACTTGCCCGAGCCCGACTCCCCCACGATCCCCAGGGTGTGCCCCTCGCGCACCTGGAATGACACGTCATCGACCGCGTGGATCACGCGGTTGCCGGTGGGGGTGCGCACCGGGAACTTCACGTCGAGGTCCTGCACGTCCAGCACCACGGGGGACTCTCCCGGCGGGGTGGACGGGGTGGCCACGCCGATCAGCGGGCGCGCATCCAGCAGCTCCCGGGTGTAGGCCTCGCGGGGGCGGGCGAAGATGTCGGTCACGGGGGCCTGCTCGACGATGTGCCCGTGGCGCAGCACGGTGACGTCGTCGGCTACCTGCCCGATCACGCCCAGGTCGTGGCTGATCCAGATCACGGCGCTGCCCAGGCGCTCCTGCAGGTCCCACACCAGTTCGATGATCTGGCGTTCGGTGGTGACGTCCAGCGCGGTGGTCGGCTCGTCGGCGATCAGCAGGTCCGGCTCACAGGCCAGGGCGATGGCGATCATCACCCGCTGCCGCTGCCCGCCGGAGAGCTGGTGCGGGTAGGAGTGCAGGCGGTCCTCCGGGTCGGGGATCCCCACCGACTCCAGCAGTTCCAGGGCCCGGGTGCGGGCCTGCTTCGGGGTGATGCGGCCGTGCGCCTCGAGGGACTCGGTGATCTGCCGTTGGATCGTCAGCAGCGGGTTCAGGGATGTCGACGGGTCCTGGAACACGAAGCCGATGCGGGAGCCGTGCACCTTGCGCAGCTGCGCGGGTGAGGCGCCGATCAGCTGCGTCATGCCGTCCAGCGTCGAGGAGCCGGTGGCCTTGGAGGCCGGGGCGTCCATCAGTCCGGTGGCGGCCAGCACCGTCATCGACTTGCCTGAGCCGGACTCCCCCACCAGGCCCAGGGTCTGGCCCTTGTGCACAGTGAAGGAGATGTCCTCCACGATGGTGCGGCGCCCGATGGTGACCTTCAGGTCCTGCACATCCAGCACGGTGTCGCTGAAGCTGGGGCTCACTTCATCCTCGATTCCATCAGGCTGCGCTGCTTGGGGTCCATCACGTCGCGTAGACCGTCGCCGAACAGGTTGAACGCCAGCACCGTCACGAAGATCGCGGCACCGGGGAACACTGCCATCCACCAGGCCTGCCCGATCCACGACTGCGCATCGAAGATCATCCGGCCCCACGACGGCTGCGGCGGCTGGATGCCCACACCCAGGAACGACAGGGTCGCCTCGGTGAGGATCGCGAAGGCCAGCGAGATCGAGGTCTGCACGATCAGCGGCGCCATGATGTTGGGCAGCACGTGCTTAAACAGGATGAACAGGTGACCGGTGCCCATGGTTCGGGACACCTGGACGTACGGCTCCACGCTGACCGACAGGGTGGAGGCGCGGGACACCCGGGCGAAGATCGGGGTGTACACCACGCCCACGGCCAGCATCGTGGTCCACATGCCGGTGCCCAGGATCGCCACGATCACCAGGGCCAGCAGCACCACGGGGAACGCGAACAGTACGTCCACGATGCGCATCAGCACGGTGTCGACGATGCCGCGCACGTACCCGGCGGTCACGCCGATCGCGGTGCCCACCCCCAGGGCGAACGCCACGGAGATCACCGCCACCTGCAGCGACACGGCGGTCGACGCGATGACGCGGCTGAACACGTCGCGCCCCAGGTCGTCGGTGCCGAAGAAGTGATCGGCGCTGGGGCCCTGCAGGGAGTTCAGCACGTCGGTGGAGTTGATGCCGTAGGGGATCAGCCAGCGGCCGAACACCGCCACCAGCACCACCAGGGCCAGCACCAGGGCCGAGATCACGGTGATCGGGTTGGAGAACAGCACCCGCCAGGTGGGGCGGCGCTGCTCGGGGACGTCGACGTCGGCCGACGGGTCCGCAGGATCGGCCGGGCCCGTCGGCCCAGCAGGATCTGCCGGGGCGGATGCACCGGTCAGCTGGGCCGACTCGGCGCGAGGATCGTTCTGGCTCATCGGTTCCTCCCCCTCAAGACAGCCGGATCCGCGGGTCGACGACCGCGTACAGCACATCGACCACGAAGTTGACCAGCAGGAACAGGGCTGCCACCAGCAGCACGCCGCCCTGGACCACCGGGTAGTCGCGCGCCTCGACGCTGTCGTAGATCAACCGGCCAAGGCCCGGCCAGGCGAACACCACCTCCACCACCATCAGGCCCGACATGATCGTGGCCAGCTGGATGCCGGTGATGGTGAGGATCGGGATCATCGCGTTGCGCACGATGTGGCGGCTGAGCACGGTGCGGGGTGCCAGGCCCTTGGAGCGTGCGGTGCGCACGTACCCGGAGCTCTTCACCTCCAGCACCGCCGAGCGGATGTAGCGGGTGATGATCGCTGCGGCCACCAGGCCGGAGGTGGCGCCGGGCAGGATCACGTGCCGGGCCCAGGAGACCGGGTCCTGCAGCAGCGGCGTGTAGCCGGAGGACGGCAGCCAGCCCAGGATCGCCGAGAACAGCATGATCAGCAGCACGCCCAGCCAGAAGTCCGGCACGGACACGCCGAACTGGCTGGTCACCCGCACGATCGCATCGGAGGGTTTGCCCTCCTTCAGCGCCGAGTAGATCCCGGCGGGAACCGCGATCACCAGGGCCACCACGATCGCGACCACGGCCAGGGAGACGGTGGCCGGCAGGCGCTGCATCAGCAGGCTGGTCACCGACTGGCCGCTGCGGAAGCTCACGCCCAGGTCACCGGTGAGCACTCCGCCGAGGTAGGCGAAGAACTGCACGATCAGTGGCCGATCGAGGCCCGAGCGCTCCATCAGCGCGTCGTAGGACTCCTGGGTGAAGCGGGTGCCCAGCGCCACCCGGATCGGGTCGCCGGGAACCAGCTGCATCATCGCGAACACCACGATGATCACGCCCAGCAGCACGATCGCGGAGTACCCCAGGCGGCGCAGCACGAACTGCACGGTGGGGTTGCCCAGGACGCCGGGCATCCGCCGCTTCGCCTGCGGCGTGGCGGTCCTGGACCCGGTCACTGGCTCAGCGAGGTGTCACGGAAGCGGATCGCGGCATCACCGCGCGCCTCGTACCCCTCCACCGCCGGCACCCAGGCCTGCAGCACCGCGGGGTTGTAGAGGTAGATGTAGCTGCACTCGTCGGCGATGATCGTGGCCGCCTCGGCGTAGATCTCCTTGCGGCGGGCCTCGTCGGGCTCGGCGCCGCCCTCCTCCAGCAGCCGGTCCACCTCGGGGTTGGAGTAGCTCTGGCGGTTGTTGGCGCCCTCGGAGTGGTGCTGGGCG
>QFNC01000034.1 GCA_003240695.1 Pseudoxanthomonas suwonensis
GCTGCTGAACCCGGTCGCTCACGTGCGCCTCGCCGGTGCCGGTTCCGGTGCTCTGCGCACCAGCGAGGGCACCGGCATCGTGGACGTGGGACGCATGGCGCTGAGCGCACGTGGTGCCATGGGCGCAGGATCCACCCCGGTGATGCCGATCGAGGATCCCGAGTTCCAGACCCGTCACTCCGGGGTGGCGATCCTGACCGACGAGGAGGACATCGCCGCGTTCTTCGGCTCCATCGCCGATGGCAGCGCCGAGGTGCCAGCAGGCGGCTGAGCCGAGCCGAACTCAGCGGAACAGCATGTCGATGACGATGTTCACCGAGTTCAGCACCGACTGCCCCTTGGACCGCGAGTAGTCCGTGTAGAGGATGTGCACGGGATGCTCCCGGACGGTGAGGTGGTGGCGGCCGATCTCCTCGATGATCTCGGAGGCGTGGGCCATCCGGTTCTGCTCGATGGTGATCCTCTCGCAGGCCTCCCTGCCGAACACCCGCAGGCCGTTGTGGGCGTCGGTGAGCTTCACCCCGCTGGTGATGTTGGAGTACCACACCGCCCCACGCAGCACGGCGCGCTTGATCAGGCCGGGCTTGGTACGACCGTCCAGGAAGCGCGAACCGAGCACCACGTCCACGCCCTCGCTCTCGCGCAGGGCGATCATCGCGGCGGCGTCGTCCACCTGGTGCTGGCCGTCGGAGTCGAAGGTGACGATCTGCCGCATGGCAGGATCGCGCAGCGCGTAGTCGATGCCTGTCTTCAGCGCGGCACCCTGACCCATGTTGTACGGGTGACGCACCACGGCGGCGCCGGCCTCGGCTGCGATCCGCGCGGAGTCGTCGTGGCTTCCGTCGTCCACGCACACCACCAGGGGGTAGCGCGTGCGCAGGTCCCGGATCACGTCACCGACGACGGTGCCCTCGTTGAACAGCGGCACCACGAACCAGGTGGAGTCGGCCCCGGGCGCGGCGTCCGCGCCGGCAGCGGCCGGGGTCGGGCCGAGGGCGGACCGGTCTTCGCTCATGTGATCACCTTAGGGACGAATCGGGGCCGGACCGCGGATCGACGGCACGTGCCGGGTGTCGGACCGGCCACGAGCGATGCATCGCACATCACCTCACGCCGAGGAGTGGGGGACGGCACGGTTCCGGGCCCGGGCATCCCGTGGACGATACCCTGTGCGCGTGACCGCCACCGGTGGTCGACAGGTGAACTAGGCGCCCCGGGGCGCCCGAGGAGGAGTATCCGTCGTGAAGACTGCTGTTGTTGCTCTGGGGAAGATCGGTCTGCCGTTGGCGGTGCAGTTCGCCGATGCCGGTCACGAGGTGGTCGGGGTGGATGTCAACGCCCGTCAGGTGGAGCTGATCAACCAGGGCACCGAGCCGTTCCCCGGTGAGGCCCACCTGGCTGAGAAGCTCGCTGAACTGGTCCCCGCCGGTCGCCTGAAGGCGACCACGGACTACGCGGAGGCGATCCCCGGTGCGGACGCGGTGGTGATCGTGGTGCCCCTGTTCGTCAACGATGAGACGTGGGAGCCGGACTTCGCGTGGATGGATGCTGCGACGCGGTCCCTGGCCGAGCACCTGACCCCGGGCACCCTGGTCTCCTATGAGACCACCCTGCCGGTGGGCACCCTGCGCGGCCGCTTCGTGCCGATGATCGAGGAGATCTCCGGCCTCAAGGAGTCGAAGGACTTCTTCGCGGTGTTCTCCCCGGAGCGGGTGCTGACCGGCCGCGTATTCGAGGACCTCCGCAAGTACCCCAAGCTGATCGGCGCCATCAGCGAGGAGGGCGCGCAGAAGGCTCGAGAGTTCTACGAGTCCGCGCTCACCTTCGACGAGCGCCCGGACCTGGCCCGCCCCAACGGCGTGTGGGACCTGGGCTCCCCGGAGGCCTCGGAGCTGGCCAAGCTGGCCGAGACCACGTACCGGGATGTGAACATCGGCCTGGCGAACGAGTTCGCCCTGTTCGCGCAGGACAACGGGATCGACGTGTACAAGGTGATCGAGGCGTCGAACTCGCAGCCGTACTCCCACATCCACCAGCCCGGCATCGCGGTGGGCGGGCACTGCATCCCGGTGTACCCGCGGCTGTACCTGTCCACCGACCCGGCCGCGGAGACAGTCCGCACCGCCCGCACCCTGAACGCGTCGGTGCCGGCGAAGCTGGTGGAGCGGGCCGCGGGCCTGCTCGGTGACCTGGCCGGGATGAAGGCCGTGGTGCTGGGGGCGTCGTACCGGGCCGGGGTGAAGGAGACCGCGTTCTCCGGTGTGTTCCCGGTGGTCGAGGCCCTGCGGGAACGGGGCGCCCACGTCGCCGTCCACGACACGTTCTACACCCCCGAGGAGCTGCAGGGCTTCGGCTGGGACCCGTACACCATCGGGGACGCGGCGGACCTGGTGATCGTGCAGACCAACCACCCCGAGTACAAGGACCTGTCCACCAAGGACGTTCCCGGGGTGAAGCTGATCATCGACGGCCGCAACATCACCACCGCCGCCAACTGGACCGGCACCCCCCGCCTGGTCCTCGGCGACGGCTCCACCTCCACCCACAACAACAACTGACCGCTCCCCCAGGACTGCCACCATGCTGCCGCTGCTCGCTGACTCGCTCCCCCTGATCACCGCAGGTGGGGATCCGCTCGCGGCTCCCCAGGGTGGGCGAGCCTTCGCCAACCGCTCCTTCATCATCCAGGTGCTGCTGATCCTCGGGATCCTGCTGATCACCGCCTGGCTGTTCATGAAGCGCGGGGCGAAGCAGCTGGCGGTGCGTCGCCTGCTGATCATCTGCTTCGCCATCTTCGCGGTGCTGACCGTCATCTTCCCGACCGTGCTGACGGAGGTCGCCCACTTCGTGGGAGTGGGGCGCGGGGCGGACCTGCTGCTGTACGCCACGGTGGTGGTGCTGCTGGGCTTCCTGGCCCTGCAGGAGGCCCGCGCGAAGAACGAGGAGAAGCGCACGACGTACCTGGCGCGGCGGCTCGCGATCGACGAGGCCGAGGAGGCTGCGTCGTACCGTGAACGGGCCCTGCACCGCCGCGACGGATGATCGACCTGCTGCTGCTGATCCAGAGCGGGATCGCGGTGCTCGCAGCCGTCTACATCCCAGGCTGGGGCATCGTCCGTGCTCTGGACGGCTCCCGGCTGCTGTCCCTGGCGCTGGCGCCCGCCATCGGTGCCGCCATCGCGGGGGCTGCCGCCATCGTCGCCCCTGTCCTCGGCATGGACTGGTCGGTGCTGCCGTGGGCCCTCGCGGTCGCGCTGGCCGCCGGTACCGCCCTGCTCCTGCGTCGCATCGGTGTTCGCCTTCCTACAACGGTCCTGGACGGGCGACTCTCGCCACGCGCAGCGATCCCACTCGCGCCGGTGTGGATCGTGCTCGCGGCGGCGATCGCCGTGGTGCCGATCGCGGTGCAGGCGCGGCAGCCCGATGCGGTGCTGGAGCGGTGGGACACGCTCTACCACCTCTCGGCCCTGCAGCGGATCCGGGAGACCGGCACCGCCTCGAGCCTGCACCTGGGATCGGTGTCGAACACGGCCGGGGATCCGGCGGTCTACCCCGCGGGTTTCCATGCCCTGGCCTCCCTGGTGCCCGGGGTGCCGGTGCCGGTGCTCCTCAACGGTGCGGTCCTGGCGCTGTCGACCGTGCCGTGGGCACTGGGCATCGCTCTGCTCGCACGCGCACTGTTCCCCCGGGTGGGCTGGGCACCGTTCGCCGCTGGTGTGGTGGCGATCCTGATCCCGGCCTCGCCGCTGAACCTGTGGATCCACCTCTCGCCCATCCCGAACCTCACCGGCTCGGCGTTGCTCCCCGGTGCGCTCGCCGGGGTGGTCGCCTTGTGGCAGGTGCTTCTGGTACGCCTGCGTGACGAGGGAGAGGAACTCGAGAGCCCTGTGCGGACACTAGTGGCGACACTGATCGCCGTGGGGTTGGCCGGTATGGGACTGGGCGTGATGCACCCGAATGTGGCAGTGACCGCTCTGCTGCTGGTCGCCGTGCTCACCGCTGTCACCGGTGCTCCGCTGTGGAGGCGGCGGCCGGTCCTGGTCGCGGCTCCGCTGCTCGCGCTCGCGCCGGTGGCGCTGCTCACCTACACGCCTCTCGGTTCAGCGGTCACGGAGTTCTCCGGTGGTCTGCAGCTGCCCTGGTACATGGCGCTGCGCGAGCTGCTGCTGGGGCTGCTGACGGTGTGGCCGATGGCCCTGTCTGTGGTGATCGCTTTGCTGTGGTGGCCGGGCCTCGTACGCGCAGCACGCGGGCGGCAGCGCTGGCTGGCGGGGGCGTGGCTGGTCTTCGCTGCCATGTACGTGGATGCTGTGCTGGACAGCCCCCTGAACCTCTCGATCCTCTACTACCGCGGTCAGGATCGGCTGTCGATGCCGCTGGCGATGCTCTCGGCGGTGCTGGTGGTGCCCGGCCTGCAGGCATGGGCACGGGTGCTCGGACACCGGGACGGGGAGGGGCGCCGCACCGGAGCGAACCGCACCACCATCGGGGTGCTGCTGCTGGTGGCGGTGGTGGCGGCGCTCTCCTCGATTCCGCCGAGGTTGGACAACGCGGCGAAGAACCTGGCCCCGCGGTACGAGAACCGCGGTCGCTTCCTGCAGGCCGATGAGCTTGAGGCCTGGGCCCGGATCGCTCCCGAGATGGACCAGGACCTGAAAGTGATCGCCAGCCCCTTCTCCGGGGCCTCGCACATGTACGCGATCCATGGCCAGAAGGCCTACTACCCTGTCGCAGGGATGAATCAGACTCAGACGGACAAGAACCTCAACCAGTCGGTCTCTCTCGCTGCCGGGTCCCCTGAGCACTGCCAGAACTTCCTCGATCACGGCATCGGGTACATCTACCAGGAACGTCGCCCGTACCAGTACGCCCGAGCGTACGACCCCATCAACCGGCCGGCCCCGTTTCCCGGCACGGTGCTGTTCGAGACCGAGCACTCCCGACTGATCGAGATCGACTGCGAGGGCACCGAGGACACCCCGGGTTGAGCAGCGCACCGACGACCGCCCCTCCCTCGCGCCCGTACCTGCCGTTCCTCGACGTCGCGCGGGTGGTCGCTGTGCTGGGCGTGGTCCTGATCCATGTCATCGCCGGTGACGTGTCCGAGGGGACGGTGGGACCGGGATGGACCGCCGTCAACATGATCGCCTCCGCGGCGGTCCCGGTGTTCCTGATGATGGCCGGCGCGCTCAGCCTCTCCCCGACCGCGCATCATCGCGGCACCCGTGAGTTCCTGCGCCGTCGTGCCGTCCGGATCATCCCGGCACTGCTGGTGTGGTCCGTGCTCTACCTGGTCGTCCTCAAGGGCTGGGTGATGGGCGGCCGCATCGACGCGGCGACGGTGGTTGATGCAGTCATCACCGGCGACACCTACACGCACCTCTACTTCCTATGGGCGATCGCCGGGCTGTACCTGCTGACCCCGGTGATCGCAGCGTTCCTGCGTGTCGGCGACGAGGCCGTCCGTGCTTGGTGGACGGGGCTGCTGGCCTGCCTGTGGACCGCGGTGGTGATGGCCACCGGGACCCTCACCTCCGCCGCCGGGCTGACGGACAGGGTCCCGGTCGAGAAGGGCAGCCTGACCTACGCCCTGCTGTTCCTCGGCTACTACGTGGTGGGCAGGGCTGCTCTGGTGGCCCCGATGCCTCGCCGATGGGCGTACGCCGCCCTGGCCGCCTGTGTCCCACTGGTGGGTCTGATGACCGCGCTCAAGCTGCGCGCCGGGGAGCAGAATCCCGTGCCCGTGGACGCTCTGCTGCCGTCGTACACCTCGCCGGTGCTGATGGTCTACTCGATCCTGCTGTTCACCGCGGTGGCCGCACTGACCGGGTCCTGGCGGGTGGACCATGGTGCGCGGCGTTTCCTGCGCCCCCTGGGCGATGCCACCTTCGGGGTGTTCCTGGTGCACTTCGTGATACTGCTCGGGGTGCGGGAGCTTCCCCTGCTCGGCGGGTCAGATTCGCTCTCCCTGATCGTGACCTGGCTGCTCACCTCGGCACTGTCGTTCGCCTTCGCAATGGTGGCCGTACGGGTCCCCGGGCTCCGACAGATCGTCTGAACCGTTCAACGTCAGTGAGTCCAGCACCTCCCCGGCCGCTGTGTCCGCACAACCGCGCAGCGACGCTTTGGCGAGCGTCCACGCTCGCAGGTGCTCCGGCTCCGGCGCCCTCTCACCGGCGAGCGCCCGGTCCATCGCCTCGGCGACAGCGGGCACGGAGTACTCGCAGGTCCAGCCCAGGCCGTTGTCGCGGATCCGGTCGTGCGCCGCACCCTCACCCGCGTGGATGACAGGGGTGCCGCAGGCGGTGGCGGCGTAGATCTTGGTGGGCAGGGCGAACTCGTAGCCCTGCCCCGGGGTGATCGAGCTGAGGCCGGCCACTGCTCCCCGCAGGTAACGCGCCACCTCGACGGGTGGGATCTTGTTGCGGAACTCGATGCCACCGATGCCCTTCTCGCGCACGGCGGCCTCGAGCTGCTCGCGGCCACTGCCCTCGGAGAAGAACAGCAGCCTCGCTTCCGGACGGCTCTCCCGCAGCCGCGCGAACGCCTCGACGAACACCCCGGCCCCCTGCCACTCGGAGACGGTTCCCGCGTACACGAAGTACGGGCTGGAGCCCTCGGGGTCCTCACCGGCATCGGGCCCGCCCGGTGTGAAGGTGTCGGTGTCGATCCCGTTGCCGACCATCACGAAGCCCTTACGGGGCCCGGCGAGCTCCTCCAGACGGTGCTGCACCCCCGGGGAGATCGTGAGCACGCGCGCGGCGCGCTTCCACACGGTGGTCTCGGCCCAGCGCACCAGGGTGCGCACCACGGTCGGCACTCCCTCCACGCTGTCGGTGGCATCGGACCAGACGTCCGCGGCGTAGAAGGTGTACGGGACGCGACGGATCGCCGACGCGATCATCCCCACCAGTCCCGTGGTCGGCGGCGGTTCCAGCACCAGTGCATCCATGCGGCGTCGCAGCAGCAGGCGCAGCGCCAGCGGGATGTCGAAGCTCAGGTAGGACGCGTATCCGCGCACCTGCCCCTGCTTGTCCCGCTTGACGGGGAAGCGGGAGACCCGTGCGCCGCCACGGTCGACAGAGGCGCCCCGGAGAGATGTCCCGCCCACCGCGGAGGTGAGCACGGTGACCTCGGCGCCGGCGCGTCGCAGTGCCTGCACCAGGGCTTCCTGCCGGAAGGCCGCGGCGACCGGCTCCGGGGTGTACACGCGCGTGGCGACGACCACATGGGGCGGCCGGGCGGTCCCGCTGCTGCGGCGCCCGGTGCGGGATCGTGAGCGGAACATCAGGCTCGTTCGCGCAGGGCGTCGACGCTGCGCAGGGCCGCGGTGCCGTCGCCGTAGTGGGCAGGGCGATCGGCGGTGGGCCGGGGCCGCGACACGGCGGCGGGCAGCTCGGCGGGGTCGGTCACCAGGCGGTTCCAGTCGTTCTCGAGGGTCTCGACCCACTCGGTCTCGGTGCGCACGGTCGAGCAGGGGGTGCCCAGCAGGTACGCCTCCTTCTGCAGTCCACCGGAGTCGGTGACGACGGCGGTGGCAGCCTCCACGGCACCCACCAGATCGGGGTACGGCAGGGGCTCCCCCACGTGCACCGCTCCCCCGGCCAGCTCGATGCCGGCCTCCTTCGCCTTGGCGACCAGGCGGGGGTGGGCGAACAGGGCCAGGGGCATCTCGAGCGCCTGGAGCGCCTGGACGATGGCGCGCAGGCGCTGCGGGTCGTCGGTGTTGTCGGCACGATGGATGGTGGCCACGGCGAAGTCACCGGATGGGTCGATGCCCTCGGGCAGGCGCAGCTCCGCGCCGCGGGATGCCTCCGCCACCCGCAGGCACACGTCGGTCATCACATCGCCCACCACCTCGGTGCGCTCGGCGAGTCCCTCCGCGGCGAGGTGCTCGCGGGCCACCTCGGTGGGTGCCAGCAGCAGGTCGGCGGCGTGGTCGGTGAGCACCCGGTTGTGCTCCTCGGGCATGCGGCGGTTGAAGGAGCGCAGGCCCGCCTCGAGGTGGGCGACCTTCAGGTGCATCTTCACCGCGGAGAGCGTCCCGGCCAGGGTGGAGTTGGTGTCGCCGTACACGAGGGTCCAGTCGGGGCGGTGCTCCTCGAGCACCTCGTCCATCCCGGCGAGCATCGCGCCCGTCTGCCGGCCGTGGGAGCCCGAGCCCACGGCCAGGTTCACATCCGGCGCGGGGATCCGCAGGTCCGCGAAGAACACGTCGCTCATGGCGGCGTCGTAGTGCTGACCGGTGTGGACGATGATGTGCTCGACGTCCTCGCGCTGCGCGGCGGCATCCGCGATGGCGGCGAGCTTGACGAACTGCGGGCGCGCGCCCACCACGGACAGGATCTTCATGGGGTGACCTTTCGGAACTGTGGATCGGGACGGACTGACACGGATACGAGGAGGTTGCCTCAGCAAGTGGGCGGGTCAGAGGATGAGCTGTCGGTACATCGGAAGAAGGCGGTCTAGGACGGCGCCGGTTTCATGCTCCAGCAAGGCGAAGTTATGCCCGCCCTGCTCACGGGCTGCGCCCTCCGGGTCGCGTACAGACGCGACCGCCGCCTCGGCCATCTGCGCAGGTGCACTGCCGGAGAGGCGCCGCAACTGCGGGTACAGGGTGTCGTCGTAGGTGCTGATCAAAGGGACTCCCATCATCAGCGCCTCCAGTTCGCTGGTAGCGAGGATCCTCGTCATCTGTCCAATTACGACGCGAGATGAGCCCATCAGGCGAAGGTACTCATCGTGGGCCATTCGGGGCACCAAGCGCACCCCTGCGGCACGAGCTGCGGAAGCACCCTCTCCCCAGTCCAGGCCTATCATCTGCACCTCAGGATCGAGGGCACGAATACGAGCGGCGATCTCCACCTGGAGCTCGGCCCCCTTCACCGCTTCCCAGCGAGAGGCGAAGAACACGGCGCTGCGCTCTTGCGGTGTTACTGGGTCGGGAAGCTCGCCGAGAGATACGGGGATGGGGAGGTACTCGGCGTCAGCGCGCAGCGGCAGCACATGCTCGTCCAACTCCGGGGTCGCGTACACGACCTTCCCGGCACCATTGACAGCGGCTCGAATTGTCCGCTGGAAATGAGATTCGTACTGTCGAGAACGGATGTCGGAGCCATGCAGGTGCAATAGCACTGGCCGGCCGGACGCTAGGGCGTTCTCCCCTTGATGGCCGGAGTGGGCGTGGACGACGTTCGCAAAACGAGCGCATCTTCGGATCTCCAGGCGCAGAAACTCGCGACGTACTCTGTGCACGGGAATGCGCAACGGATCCGGCCTCCATCCTGCCCACGATGGGAAGAGCATCTGCCGGGCGTCGAGCCCTCGATTCACGGCCTCTGCGACGAGCTTGCGGCCCACACCAGCGGCGTCATGGTAATGAAGGACGCGAGGGCCGTTCACGGCATCCGCCCCGGGACCATCGCCCTTGCAGCCTCAAGCCACGGCCCGCTCAGCAACTCGGAGCTGAGGCAAGGCGCTGCGCGATCGGCAGCGGCCTTCCACTTGTCAACGGTCTCCGGGGTCATCCGCACCAGCACTGCAGCCAGCTCCTCGGCTGAGAACCCTTCGGCCACCTCGCCGAACCCGTACTCGTGGACGTACTCGCTCATCACCTCGTGCGGGCCAATGACCGAGCCCAAACGCGCCTGCACGAACTCGAAAAGCTTGTTGGGCATCGAGGCGCGCTGATTGAAGTTCATCGGCGGGGCACCGTACAGACCGACGTCATACGCTGCAATTCCGTCGATCATCTCGGTAAACGGCAGGGGGTCGCAAACGTTGATCCTGCCCTCGCCCACTT
Organism: Pseudoxanthomonas suwonensis; assembly: GCA_003240695.1. Lineage (GTDB taxonomy): Bacteria > Pseudomonadota > Gammaproteobacteria > Xanthomonadales > Xanthomonadaceae > Pseudoxanthomonas_B > Pseudoxanthomonas_B suwonensis_A. The sequence continues at coordinate 9,803 of QFNC01000034.1, forward strand.
CTTCTGCACGCTTCACGAGCTCGGTTATGTAGGAAGCATCGCCCGCAACAAGGTAGAGGTCGAAATCTAGCGGCACCTCACGACGTCGATTCGCAAGCGCGACAGAGTCGATCATGTCCTCGATCCGACGAGATCGCGCAGCGGCACCAGTGTGAACGAGCCTCATCTGCTCTCCCGTGGAGCGCACGTCGATGTCGTCACGACCGGGAGGAGCATTGGGCACCACGCCGCACTCTAGGTCGAACTCGCGCGCGTACTCCCGTGCGAGCAGGGGCGTAGTCGTCGTAGCGGAGACGACCTGCGGCGTACAATCCCGCAGTATCCATTCGAACACCGGGCGGGAGTACCGCATCCAGAGTGTGTCCGACTCGTTCTGCCGGGTGGCGTACTCGTGGAGATCGGCATGCACCCCATAGCGCGGTCGCACGGCTAGAGCCACAGGAACGGCGTTGACGTCATTGGCGATGACGATGTCGAACCTCTCTGGAGGTACATGCGTCAGAAGGAACCGCACCCAGGGGGCTCCGAAGTAAAGCCTGCGGAAACGCCTCAGTAGGACGAGGGCATAGAAGCGGCGGTAGTCTTCGCGCCATTTCTTGAGTTCCTCGGGGACCTCGATGTGCGAGACGACCCCTGGGGGCGGCGGACCATAGCCGGCCGAGTGCACCTCGAACTCCTCACCGAGGATGCTGATCTGACGCTGCACCCGCGGGTCTCGATGCAGCGGTGACATGGACAGCACCAGGACGCTCGGTCGTGCGGTCATGCCTGGACCTCCGTTGTGGGATCGTTTGAATCGTTTGCCTGCTCCGGCGCAAGTAGTCCGGCCAGCGCGGCTTGCTCAGCAAACGCCGGTACAGCATTGGTGACCTCATCAAAGGTTCCGCTGGAGGCCAGGCGACCATCGGAGAAGTAGAAGACGATATCGCTGTCCTTGATTGTCGCCAAACGGTGGGCGATCGTGATCGTCGTGATCTCCCCCTCCAGGGCGCGCAGCGAAGTCGTCACCGCGGCCTCGGTCGCCGTGTCCAGTGCGCTGGTGGCCTCGTCGAGGACAAGCACACGCGGCTTGGCATAGAGACCTCGCGCAATGCCCAGACGCTGCCGCTGTCCGCCAGAGAGGGTCATCCCCCTCTCTCCGATCCGGCCATCCAGCCCGCCAGGCCGGGAATCGACGAACTCCTTGAGCTGGGCCCGCTCCAGCGCCTGCGACGCGAGCTCGCGGTCCACTTTCGCAGGGTCCCAGGACAGTGCGACGTTCTGCGCGATCGAGAGATCGAATAGCGCGACGTCCTGCGGTACGTAGCCAACGTTCGCACGCCACTGCCGCAGCACGGTGCTCATGTCCCGGTCGCCGATCAGCACCGTTCCGGAATCCGGCGTGAGCAGTCCCAGCAATAGGTCGATGAGTGTGGACTTACCGGCACCTGAACTGCCCACCACCGCGACGCGGGAGCCAGCTGGTATCCGCATCGACACACCAGCAAGCGCGGGCGTTTCTCGTTCCGGGTACGTGAAGGTGACGTCCTCGAGCACCACGTCATGGAGACCAGGCGTCAACACCTCGGTGTCCTCGGCTTCACGGCGGGCAACCGCCTCCTCTGCGAAGCGAATGTCCTTGACGACCTGGTCGGCAAACGCGCTGGTGGTCAGAATCTGATTCTGAGTGGACTGCAGGCGTGTCAGGGCCGGGATTAGGCGGAAACCCGCCACGGCGAACAGCGCCACTGAGGTGACGGCATTGGTCTGCCCACCGCTGACGTATCCGACCGCACCGATCACGAGGAATCCCACGACGAGTCCCGTCTCCAGTACGAATCTAGGGACCTGCCGATAGAACTGAACGTCGGCGCGAACCTTAGCGGTAGGACCGCGCAGATCTCGAACGGCGCTCTCCACTTCGTGCTCGTTGCCGCGAAGGGTGATCTCCTTGAGCGCGGAAATGATCTCCTGCAATAGCAGCACGATGTGGTTGGAATTGCGTCGGTTGATCTGGCCGTTGCGTAGTGCACGTGGGGCGATGACGCGTCCCAGCAGCAGACCGAGGAAAGCCAGATAGGCGCCGGTGGCAAGGGCAGTCTGCCAATCAGCTACCAGCAGGACGGCACCGATGACCACCATCGTAAGCACATCGCCCAGAACAGTCGCCGCGGGCATGAGCACGCCCGAAACTGTGGTGGTGACCCCGGTATCGACCATCCGAATGATCTCCTGGGTGCTCTTGGACAGTCTATCCACCCACGGCGCGCTCATATAGGCGGTGAAGAGATTCTGCCCCAGCTCTTCCTCGTGCTTTGCGAATCGTGCGGTTGCGATCCGCAGGGCGATGATGTTCGCCAGGCTCTTTGCTGCGATCAGCGCAGCGAAAGCTGCGATCAGTACCACCTGAGAAGCGAAGGTATCCACCGCCCACCCAAGCACTGGGATCGTGATCGCCTGGCTGGGATTGATCAGGCCCGGCAGCGCAATCGCCAGTGCCCCCAGCGCCGCGACGTCGATGAAGGCGAGCAGTGCCATCACGGCACCGTAGATGAAGAGGAACCGACGAGAACCCTTCGGCAGGACGGTGAGAAGATTGCCGACTGTGCGCAACGCTCGGATCAACGGGAGACGCTCCTGCCGGATTCGATCAGGGTTCGGATTGCCGCGGACCAGGGAAGAGAACTTCGCTCGGCGCTGAGCCGATCGGCGTGCTGGTGGCTGGCAAGCTTCCAACCGAGTATCTGCTCGTTCGTGGTGGCGAGCAGTGCTTCGGCGATCTGCTCAGGCCGAGTCCCGGTGACGGCTAGCCCGCAACCGGCGGATTCGACCAGGTCCTTCATATCTGCCCCTGGACCCACCACCACTCCCAGCCTCGCCTGGATGTAGTCGTACAGCTTGTTCGGAAGCGCGTGGACGATGTTGAAGTTGGTGGGCGGGTAGACAATCAGTCCCACGTCGTACGCGGCCAGCGTCTGCACGATCCGATCGACGCGCACGGGATCGCGCCAGTTGACGGCAGCGGCTCGGTCTGACGCGACCATCTCCTTCAGTTGATCCTCGTACGCCTTCTCTCCCCCCTTGAGGTACAGGTCCAGAGTGAACCGCCCCGGTTCGCGTTCTGAGGTGATGATCACCGCTTCGATCATCTCCCGCAATGCGCGGCCGCGCACGGAGCCGCCCATATGCACGAGGCGGATTGGCGAACCGACCGAGGTCGGAGCTTCCGTCTCATGGTAGGGAGCAGCATTGGGGACCACCTCAGCCGGGACGTCAAATTCCCGCGAGTACTCGGCCGCGAGACCGGGAGATACGGTCGTGACCGAAGAGGCCCTGGCGACGTAATTGCGCACCATCCATGCCTGGAACGGCCCCACCAGGGTGCGCCACCAACGCTCCTCTTCTCGTTGCCGCGATGCGTATTCATGCAGATCAGCATGGACGCCGCACCCGGGTGCCAGGCTCAGTGCAAGAGGAACCGCGATGACGTCGTTCGCAAGGATGACGTCCATGCTGCCCGGGCGCACGCTTTCCTGCACGAAACGGACGCGGCGTGAGCCGAAGTAGGCTCGATGGTACCTGCGCAGCGCGAGCAGGAGCATGAGATGGCGGAAGCTCGGCCTCAACGGATCAATGGATCGTGGTACCTCGATGTGCTCCGCCACGCCTTGAGGCCGGGGTCCATAGCCCACGCTGACGATTTCGTACTCGTCGCGGAACATCGCAATCTGCTTGAGCACCCGGGGATCCCCGTCCAGGACGGAGAACGAGAGAATCATGAGCCGTGGTCTGGCCATGGATGCAGACCCTCCTCGCTGCGTTTCTGGTGCCGATCCGCGTGCCGGGACGGCTCTTCATAGTACGTGCTACCTCGGCACGGACTCGGGAGCCCGGGCTGTGACTACGATGTCGTCGTGACCACCTCGACGCCGCGACCGACCCTGCTGATCATCTCCTTCTCTCGCATCGTGTCGGACGCGCGGGTGCTCAAGCAGGTCGCTCTCCTGCGCAACGACTACGAGGTGACCACCTGCGGGTATGGCGAAGCGCCCGGGGGCGTCGCCGAGCACGTGGAGATCCCCGAGAGCCTCATCGCCTGGCGGTTGGATAGACTCTCGACTGTTCTGCGGCGTTTCGAGAGAACCTACTGGCGCCAGGAGGTCGTGGCCTGGGCCCAGGAGCATCTCGAGATCGGAGCCCACGACATCGTGCTGGCGAACGACGTCGAGACCGTGCCCCTGGCACTGGCCCTCGAGCCTCGGCTCGGTGTTCACGCCGATCTGCACGAGTACGCTCCGCGGCAGAAGGAGGACCTGAGGCGATGGAGGCGGTTCGTCGCGCCGTACCAGCGGTACCTGTGCCGTCGGTACATTGCGCGCGCCTCTTCCTGGACGACCGTTGCGACTGGGCTCGCAGCGGAGTACCGCCGAGAGTTCGGATTCACACCCGAGGTGGTGGTCAATGCCGCCCCATTCCAGAACCTCGAACCGGAGCCGGCATCCGTTCCCTTGCGCCTGGTGCATTCCGGTGGAGCGATGCCCTCCCGTCATTTGGAGATCATGATCGATGCGGTCGCGAACTGCGAGAGCGAGCCGACCCTGGACATGTACCTCGTGCCCGCCAATCCTTCGTATGTCGACGCCCTGCGGGAGTACGCCGCGTCGCGTTGCCCCGACAGAGTACGCATACTGGACCCTCTCCCCTACGCCACGCTCCATCGTGCGCTTTCCGCCTACGACATAGGCATCTATGTCGCACCGCCGGTATCGTTCAACCACTTGTGGATGCTCCCGAACAAGGTGTTCGACTTCGTCCAGGCTCGCCTGGCCCTGATCGTGTCCCCCAATCCAGAGATGAAGCACCTGGTCACAGAGCATGGGCTAGGACGAGTGACAGGCGGCTACACCGCTGAGGACCTGAGGCGAGAGATCGATTCGTTCAGCGTCGACGAGGTCATGGAGGCGAAGGCCGCTTCCCATCGTTCAGCGACTGAGCTCTCCGCGGAATCCGTGTCCGACAGCTGGCGCAGAGCGATCGACGCACTTGCAGACCGGTCCCCGAGGAGGAACGACCGATGAGGGTCACTGCGGTCACCACATGGTTCCCTACGGCCACGGCCAGTTCACGAGGAAGTTTCGTGGTCCGAGATCTTCAGGCGATCCATGAGCATCACGACATTCGTATGGTGCACCTCGTTCCCCCACAGGACGACGATGGCAGTCGCCGCTCGGTTGTCGATGGCATAGACACCCTTCGCATCCCGATGAACCCGAAGGACCCGTGGTCGGTCCTGAATGCCAGCAGGCACTTGCGTGTCGCGCTGCGCGACGCAGATCTGGTCCATTCCATGGCCTTCTCCGCGTTGCTGCCGTTCCGCACGGGTGTCGATACCGGCGTCCCGTGGGTCCACACCGAGCACTGGTCAGCCATCACCACCCCGGCCACGCTGCCAGCGCCGGTGCGCCCTGCACTGCCTCTCCTGCTGAAGCTCCTGCGTCGTCCCACCCTGGTGACCGCGGTGTGCGAGTATCTCGCAGCACCCATCCGTTCGGTTCGCGGGCAGGGACCGGTGGAGGTCGTTCCCTGCATCGTCGATCCCCATCCGCTCACCCCGCGACGTAGCAGGGAGGACAACTCCCTGCGCATGGTGTCCACAGGCGGGCTGATCCCACGCAAGGACCCGCTGCTCGCGGTGGACACCGTCGCCGAGCTCGTCTCCCGAGACGTCGACGCTCATCTGTCGTGGATCGGCGAAGGGCCATTACGTGACGAGGTCACCTCACGCATCCGCGACCTCAGCCTTCAGTCACGGGTGTCCCTGCTCGGCTCACGCTCTGCCGACGGAGTTCGGGAGGGTCTCGGGGAGGCCGACCTGTTCTTCGGGCCGACGCGTGCAGACAACTTCTTCGTATCTGCCGCCGAGGCCATTGTGGCGGGGCGTCCCGTTGTGCTGGGCGCCACTGGCGGGCAGGGCGAGTACCTCGATTCTTCGGTAGGCGCTCTCGTCGCCTCACAGACCGCGTCAGCATATGCCGACGCGGTTCAGGATGTGGACGCTCGCACCCGCGCACTCAGCTCTGCGCAGATCGCCTCGACCATCGGTACATCGTTCTCGGCCACCGAGGTGGGGAGGGCATACGCGCGCGTATACGAGCAGGCTCTCAACCTCTGAGATCGTCGGCCACCTTGCGGGCCCGAGCCTGCCACGTGGTGGCTTCCCGCGCTGTACGTGTCTTCTCCTTCATCCGTAGGACCTCTGCGGGATCAGACACGAGCTCGGACAGTTGTTTGACGATCGCATCGCGACCGTAGTCGACGGTCCATCCCGCACCGAGCTGGTCGACGACTCCTCCGGCATGAGTGGATCGCGTAGCGAGCACTGGCTTGCCGTGACCGATGTACTCGAAGAGCTTCACAGGCGCAGCGAAGTCTCGGTACTCGGCCGGCTCGACCAGCAAGGCGCAAACATCGGCTTCGGCGAACAGGCCGAGCAACTCGTCGCCACTGCGGTGAACGACCTCGATGTTGGGCCCGAGGTACGAGTCGTACTCGTCACGCACCGCGGCCCAGGAGTCCTCCGGCGTACAGAAGATCACTCGCGCGGACGGTACCGCGGAGGCAGCCGCGAAGAACTCGTGCATCCGGTAGTACTCGGAGATGTTCCCGACGTAGAGGACGGTGAACGGACCCTCGGTCTCTGGGACATCGTGGATGCGCCCGCCGGGGGGGAGCTCATCGATCTGCTCGGGGCGAAGGCGCGGAACGTAGGGCGCCATGGCACGAGACGGCAGGTACACCTTGTCAACCCAGCGGCGGTAGGCGAGCAGTTCAGCATGGTAGAGCGTCGTGGTCCCGGCGGCGACCACGCGCCCCACCTGCGCGACATACGCCGGGAAGCGCCAGTACACGTCGCGGTAGAAGAGACCGGAGCGCACCCCGCGCCGTCGCAACATACGCAGCAGTTGCAGATCGACCAGTGGATGGGTGGGAAGGTGATGGGGCTCAGTTAGCAGTGTGGGCATTGTGGAGTTCTCGAAGTACGCAAAATCGAGCATGCCTCCGTCGTCGAGAAACTCTTGGACCCGGCCCAGCGCCCTTTTCCTCTCGGTGCCGCGCCCTTGAACCTCAAGAACGGTGTAGCCGATCTCCTCAAACGCATCGCGCATGCAGAGAGGCCGGATTCCGGAACCGGTGGAACGGCCCCTCAAAGGGTAAGGGGCGTGGAACAGCATTGTCCCCCGTGCCAGTTGATGACGCACATCGCCGTCGGCCACGCGGCTCATGCCGGTTGTTCCTCCATCGTCAGCGCTCATTGAGTCATCCTGCGGGATCTCAGCATGGAAGGTCCACCTCGTACAGTACGTGTCCGTCACTTTCCGCGACAACGGTGAGGTACTCCTCGGGGAAGGACCTCACGCCTTCGTAGAGCCTGTCCACCTCGGAAGGATTGATGACATCGGCTGACATGGGGCCGTGATCTTCGTAGATATGCGTGATCCCAAGGTTCTTGGCGGATTCGCACGCCCTGTTCCCCGGGCCGATGTCCCAACCGTAGGTCGAAACCCGTCCTGAATCGACCGTCTTTGGAGTCGTCATGGATGGCAGAACCACCGTCACACCTGAAGCGAACCAGTAGGCTGGCGTACCGTCGTACGGTATACCCAAGACCACCGCATCCGGCCCCAGATCCTCGGCAGTCCGCTCGATGAACTCGTACTCCTCTGGGGTGAGATATGTCAGGCCAACTTTCTCTCCGCCGAGGTACTCCGTCGACGCCAGCAGGCGCACCCGCTGAGGGTTCGCCGCAGCGATTATGGACACGAGCACGAGTAGGACTGTGAGCGCGCCGGCCACCAGCCGGGGGCGCCCCTTGAGCAGGAGGTCGGCTCCCCCCTGTGCCACAGCGAGCACCCCATGACCGGCAAGGATCAGCATGCCCACCGAGTAGAGGGGGCCGAGCCGTTCTCGGCCCCCGTACCACGGGCCCGTCAGCCCATGGAGCAGGTCAGAGGTCGACTGGGTGAATACCGCGAGCAACGCGGCCACAGCAGTGACGATCAGGAACGCGATGCCTTGCATGCTCCTCCGCCGCAGGACGAATACTGCACCAGCAGCTGCGAGCGCCAGGATCGGTGCGATCTCGAACGGGGACGTAGGGAGTCCGGAAACACGCGGGGTGTCAGAGAGCAGCCGTACCGCATGGACCAGCGGTGAATTGTGGTCCTCCAAAGGAGTCAGCGAGGCCATTCGCTGGCCGAGAAGGGAGACCACGGGGACTGCGACGCCGACCGCAGCGACCATCAATACCAGGCCGACGACCCCAGACTTGCGCGTACGCGGTTCCAGCGCCCTGCTCAGTAGCATGGCGGCCACGATTGCAGCCGCAGCCACGGCGAGGGAGACCCCGACAGTAGGATGCACGCTGGCAACGCCCGCGACGACAAGAGCACCGCCAGTGCGCGAGGCACATACTCCCGATACTCGCAGTGCACCGGGCAGCATAACCAGCCACAGACCGGCGATCCCTGCCGGCAGCAGGGCCGAGGCCAGAGCGAATGGCCAGAATCCTTTCGCCAGCGCGAGTGCCGGCAAGCTGAGGAAGAGCCCACTGGTTGCGGCCGCACCGATAATCGCAGCATGCCGTAACCATGGGTCGACATCGATGGGAAGTAGGAGCGCGATCAGCGCAGCCACCCCAGGCCCCAGCAGTGCCAACGTTGCGACCACCACCGCATTGGACGACACCACCACATCGGCGGGCACCAGTGATGCCACCATGTGCCAAATAGTCGGGTAGTAGTGCTCCGCGCCTCCGTACAACGGTGCCAACGCGGTCAGAGGGAAGGCGTCACCCAGCTCACGTACGAAGGCGACGGCGGAATGGTGGAAGAAGGCATCGTAAGAGATGTTGGGAGTGTCTGCCGCCCCGATGGTTAGGGTGGCGGGCAAGACTACGGCGATGGATCCGACAGTTCCACCGATCGCAACGGATGTGGCCGTTCCTGCCGGTCTGCTGTGTGCGACGTGCCTGGCACAGTCCTGGGTGTAGGTACTCCGCATCCGCCGCAAGAGCGGCCACGCCCATGCGGCCACCATCATCAGTAGAAGGACAACGACGGTAGCGAGGGGGGTCCAGGGAATACCTGTCAGATGGAGTGCCGTGGATGTCAAAAGAAGCATGAGGCACGTGACGGCTGGCCCCACTGGCACGACGAACCACCACGGAAGCCTCAGGGCCCTCAGCACTACCGCACCGGGGATGCACAGCAGGACCAGGGCAAGACCAACCGGCAGGAACCAGTCCGTCACGCCTTCGAATGAAAACATCGACCGACAGCGGCGGGGATCACGTCTGCTGGGAATCGAGCGCCACGACCCGCCCGTCCCGCGCGCTCTCCAGCACGGCCTCGACGGCCCGCACGGTGTGCAGGCCCTCGCGCATGGTGACGATGTTGGAGTCGTCCAGGCCGAGGACGGCGTCGCGGAACGCCTCGTGCTCGGTCCTCAGCGGCTCCTTGCGCTGCAGCGCGTAGCGCACCATGTCGCCCTCGCTGACGCCCCGGAACGACGCCATCGACTCCCAGAGGTTGGTGGCGCTCTCGCCGTTGGCGTAGAACGTGAGGTCGGCGGTGAGGGTGTCACCCACCAGGGTGCCCTTCTCGCCGGTGACGACGGTGACCCGTTCCTTGAAGGGGGAGAGCCAGTTCACCAGGTGGCCGGTGATGGTGCCGTTGGACAGGGTGCCGGCGATCGAGACCATGTCCTCGTCCTCGCGGCCGCTGCGGCGGGTGGAGGTGGCCCCCACCGAGGCGAACGGGGACTGCGCCACCCAGGCGGTGAGGTCCAGGTCGTGGGTGGCGAGGTCCTTGACCACGCCCACGTCGGAGATGCGGGCGGGGAAGCCGCCCTGACGGCGGGTGGCGATCTGGTAGAGCTCACCGAGCTGGCCGTCGGCGATGCGCTTGCGCATCTCTTGCAGGGCGGGGTTGTAGCGCTCGATGTAGCCCACGGCGCCCACGAGGCCCGCCTTCTCGTAGGCGGCGGTGATCTCCTCGGCCTCGCCGATGTCGAAGGCGAGCGGCTTCTCCACCAGGGTGTGCACCCCGGCCTCGGCGAGGGCGAGGGCGACGTCCTTGTGGAACTGGGTGGGCACGGCCACCACGGCGTAGTCGAGCCCGGCATCGATCAGGGCGTCGATGTCGGGCAGCACGTCGTAGCCGGGGACGGCGCCGTGGGGGTCACCGTGGGCGTCGGCCACGGCTACCAGGTCCACGCCCTCGAGGGCCTTGAGGTTGCGGGCGTGGTGGCGGCCCATCATGCCCAGGCCGATCAGCCCGGCCCGCAGGGTCTTCGTCGTGTTCATCAGGCTCCTGCCTTGGCGACGGTGTTCACCGCGTCGATGACGCGCTGCGCGTCCTCATCGGTGACGGAGGGGTGGACGGGCAGGGAGAGGACTTCCTGGGCCACCTTCTCGGTGACGGGGAGGTCCAGCTCGAGGCCGTAGGAGGGCAGGCGGTGGACGGGGGTGGGGTAGTACACGCCGCAGCCCACCTTGTGCTCCTCGCGCAGAGCGGTGGCGAAGCGGTCGCGCTGCTCGCCGGTCGCGCCGTCGATGCGGATCGTGTACTGGTGGTACACGTGGGTGGCCTGCTCGCGCACCACGGGAGTGACCACGCCCTGCAGTTCGGCGTCGAAGCGGGCGGCGAGCTCCTGGCGTCGCTTCGTCCAGCCACCGATCTTTGTCAGCTGCACGCGGCCGATGGCGGCGTGGATGTCGGTCATGCGGTTGTTGAAGCCGGCGATCTCGTTGGCGTACTGCTTCTCCATGCCCTGGTTGCGCAGCAGGCGCACCACGCGGGCCAGCTCGCCGTCCTCGCAGGCGACCATGCCGCCCTCACCGCTGGTCATGTTCTTGGTGGGGTACAGGGAGTACATCGCCCCGCGACCGAAGGAGCCCACCTGCTTGCCGTCCCACGTGGCGCCGTGGGCCTGGGCGGCGTCCTCGAACACCCACAGGTCGTGCTCACGGGCGATCTCCATGATCGCGTCCATGGGGGCGGGGTGGCCGTACAGGTGCACCGGCTGGATGCCGACGGTGCGATCGGTGATGGCGGCGCGCACGGCCTCGGGGTCGATGCAGAAGGTCTCGGGGTCGATGTCCACGAACACCGGCACTGCGCCGGAGACGGCCACGGAGTTTGCGGTGGCGGCGAAGGTGAAGGAGGGGACGATGACCTCGTCACCGGGCTTCAGGCCCGCGGCGAGCATCCCCAGGTGCTGACCGGAGGTCCCGGAGTTCACGGCCACGCACTCGCGGCCGCCAGCGAGCTGCGCGGAGAACTCCTCCTCGAATGCCTTGACCTCGGGGCCCTGGGCGATCATGCCTGAGGCGAGGACGCGGTCCACGGCCTCGCGCTCCTCGGTGCCGATGATCGGCTTCGCGGCCGGGATCATCGGCAGGTCCTGGGTGCTCTGGGTGTTCATGCGGTCCGTCCGTCCTTGTCGTCGGTTGCGGGGTCGTCGTCGGTGTCGTCGTCCAGCGGGGCCGGGCGCGGTGCATCGATCACGGGGGTGGAGGCGAGTTGGAGACCGCCGGTGGTCTCGTCGGGGATGTACCACTCACCGGTGGTGGGGCACACCCAGGCGTCAGTGCCGTCGGAGGCAGGCAGGAGCTTCTCCCCC
>QFNC01000009.1 GCA_003240695.1 Pseudoxanthomonas suwonensis
CGCCTGGTGGACGGGGAAACCCGTCGCAAACCGCCAGAAATGGCGCAAAAGTGATCATATCCAGATCGATCAGACGCCTTGGCGCTGAAATCCAAGCATTAGAGCGCTTTGATCAGACCTTCCTTAGGCAGGATTCGGCCCGTTTTTACACGAATCCCTGCCAACCCTCATGGATGGTGTTGCGGTGCCGGCGATGACGAAAAAAGCCCCATCCGTGGCGGTTCCGGCGGTGTCATCGGCCTGTCGGGCGTCATCTGCAGGCCGTATAACGCCACGCATGGCACTGGAAGCGGCAACGATGCGGCTTTTTTCGTCAGCGTCGGCACTGGAAGCGGCAACGGTGCCGCTTTTTCCCTCAGCGTCGGCGCTGGAAGCGGCAGCGATGCCGCTTTTTTCGCCATCATCGGCGCTTTCTGGCTCATGGGATGTTCCTGCGGAAAAGCCCGGGGATTCCGGGCCACGCAGTGTCGGGCGGCTGCATGGTGGCGCGGAACGGGACGAGGCCGCGTGCGCGGGCGGGAAAAGTCCGATTCGCGCCCGACGCGCGTCCGGCTTGGTAACGCTGGTGAAGGATTGAACAGCCCAGCCTGATCGGTGGGACAGGACAAGCGACAGACCGCCCGTGCGAGCCGCCGGTCGATATCCGCCCACACCGGCGGGTCAGTTACCAGGGATCCATAGTCTCATCCGCCGCTGAACCTGAGATCAGACGCAATTAACACGGCTAAGCACTTGATTAACAAGAGTCCTGATTTCTGAGACGGGAATGCGGTCTGATCCCATGGCCGACGCCCCTTGCCTCTGCCGGAAAAGGTAAATATATTTTTACCATGACCACCAACCTCACTCCCCGCCAGCAGGCCGTGCTCGATTTCATCCAGCGCCACCAGCGCGAGGAAGGCCTGCCGCCCACGTTGCAGCAGATCGCCGACGCCTTCGGCTTCGCCCAGGCCTGCGCTGCGCACAAGCATGTCAAGCGCCTGGAGCAAGCCGGTCACCTGCAGGTGCTGCCGGGCCAGGCGCGCGGCATCCGCCTGCCACCACAACGCAAACGCCGCCGCGCTGACGAAGACACGATGACGCTGCCGGTGCTGGGGCGCGTGGCCGCCGGCATCCCCATCGGTGCCGATGCCGGCGTGCATCGCCAACTGCGGCTGGACTCGGCGCTGTTCTCCTTGCGGCCGGATTACCTACTGCTCGTGCAGGGCGATTCGATGCTGGACGAAGGCATCCTCGACGGCGACCTGGTCGCGGTGAAGCGCAGCGCCGATGCGCGCAATGGCCAGGTGGTAGTGGCGCGCGTCGAAGGCGAGCTCACCATCAAGCGACTGGAACTCGGACGCGATGCCCTGCGTCTGTTGCCACGCAATCCCGCGCATGCCCCCATCGACATCCCTGCCGGCAGCGACTTCGCCATCGAAGGCGTGTACTGCGGTCTGGTGCGCGACGCATGAGCGCCGCACCGGTCGCCCTGCAGGATATTCTCGATGCGCGCAGCGTGTGGCATGCGGGCCGGCACGTGCATGCCGGCGTGCATGCGGAGTCCACCGGGCACGCGGCGCTGGATGATTTGCTGCCCAGTGGCGGATGGCCACGTGGCGCCTTGAGCGAAGTACTGATCACGCATGACGGCGTGGGCGAACTCGCCCTGCTGCTGCCCGCGTTGTCGAACGTGGCACGGCGCGGTGGCCGAATCGTGCTGGTGGCACCGCCCTACATCCCGTATGTACCGGCGTGGCGGCAGCACGGCATGGTGATGTCGGCGCTGACCGTGCTGGAAGCCGATCCACGCGATGCGCTGTGGGCGATGGAGCAGTGCCTGCGCAGCGGCAGTTGCGACATCGTGCTGGGCTGGCCGCAGACCGGAGATGTCCAGTTGCTACGGCGACTGCAGGTGGCGGCGCATTCGGGCAGGAGCATCGGCGTGGTGCTGCGCGATGCGAAACATGCGGCCAATCCCTCGCCCGCCGCGTTGCGCCTGCAGCATGGTCGGGACGGCTGGCGCGTGCGCAAGTGCCGCGGCGCCGCCGTGCCGCAGCAGTCGTTCGCGCTCGCGCATTGAGGCGGCATCGTGCTGTACGCCTGTATTCTGCTGACCGATCTGGCGATGGACGCTGTGCAGCGCCGCCGCGCGGATTCTTCGCGGCCGCTGGTGTTGCTGGAAGGCTCGGCCATGCTGCGTCGCGTGCATGCGGCCAATGCTGCTGCGCAGGAAGCAGGCGTGCATACCGGCATGAAGATGGCGGCCGCGCAAGCGTTGTGCGAAGAACTGGAGACCCTCGATCTCGCCGCCGCTGACGTGTCGCACTGGCATGGCTTCCTCGCGGCATGGGCTTATCGCCACAGTTCGATGGTGACGATGCAGTGGGACCATGCGCTGGTGCTGGAAGCCGCTGCCAGTTTCCGGCTGTTCGGGCCGTGGCCGCGTTTCGAGGACCGGCTGCGCGGGGAGCTGGCCTTGCTCGGCTTCCGCCATCGCATCGCGCTGGCCCCCACGCCGCGGGCCGCGCGGGTGCTGGCCGGCGTGCGCGATGGCCTGGCCATCGATATGCCTGGGCCGATGCAACGTGCGCTGGACCAGGTGCCGGTTCAAGCCGCTTTGCTCCCGGGCGATGCCACTTCCCGTCTGATGCAGATGGGCGTTCGAAGGCTGGCGCAGGTGCGCAGCCTGCCGCGCGATGGCCTGCGCCGGCGTTTCGACGTGGCGCTGCTGGAACACCTCGATGCGCTGTACGGCGATCGCGATGATCCGCTCACGCTCTACCAGCCGCCGGACCGTTTCGACGCGCGCGTCGAACTCGGCTACGAAACCGAGAACCGGCAGGCATTGCTGTTTCCGCTGAAACGGCTGCTGGCCGATCTCGGCACTTTCCTGTCCATCCGCGACGGCGGCGTGCAGCAGTTCGCCCTGCTGCTGGAGCACGAGCGTCTGGGGTTCATCGGCGAACGGACGCCCGAAGCCACCCGTGTCGATGTCGGCATGCTCACCGCCGAGCGCGACACCACACTGCTGTTCGAGCTGGCGCGCAACCGGCTGGAGCGCACCGAAGTGCGTCGCGCGGTCGTGGGCGTGCGACTGGTGGCGGAAGCCTTGCCGCCCTTCGTGCCAGCCATTCGCGACCTCTTCGACCCGCGGGCGCAACAGACACAGGCGTGGCCGCAGTTGCGCGAGCGCCTGCGCGCGCGCTTGGGCGACGAAGCGGTATACCAGCTGCAATGCACGCCTGATCCCCGCCCTGAACGTGCATGGCGACGCGTGCGCGAAAACGCTGATCCGCGTGTGGAAGAAGCCGTACTGCCGCGGCGCCCCACCTGGCTGCTGCAGCGCCCGATGCCGTTGCACGACCGTGACCCGCGCATCCTCAGCGGTCCGGAACGGCTCGAAAGCGGCTGGTGGGATGGGGAGGATGCACGCCGCGATTATTACGTGCTTGAACTCTCCACCGGCCAGAAAGCGTGGGCCTTCGCGCCGCCGGGTGAGCAATGCGGGTGGATGCTGCAGGGCTGGTTCGCTTGAGCTGGGACGACGCCATAGATGGCGTGGATGCCGACACCCCCGGCGGCCGCATGCCGCGCGCGTTGCGTATTGCGCGGCAGATGCCGGCCCAGGATGCAGCCAACGATGATCCCGCCGACGATCTTCCCGCCTATGCCGAACTGCATGCGCTATCGGATTTCAGCTTCCTGCGCGGGGCCGCCAGCGCGGAGGAGCTGTTCGTTCGTGCCGCGCAATGCGGCTACGAGGCGCTGGCCATCACCGACGAATGCTCGCTGGCCGGCATCGTGCGTGCATGGGACGCCTCGAGGCACACGCCCGTCGGGCTGATCGTTGGCAGCGAATTCACCTTGGCCTGCGGCCTGAAGCTGCTGCTGCTGGTCGAAGACAAGCAGGGTTATACCCGGTTGTGCCGCCTCATCACCACCGCGCGCATGGGCGATGCGAAGAAAGGCGGCTATCGCCTGTGCCGCACGGATATCGAAGTGCTGGCCGCCAGCGAAGGCCTGCACGGGCTGTTCGCGCTGTGGTGTCCAGCCAAACAGCCGGACCACAACCAAGGCACCTGGCTACGCGCGCTGTTCGGCGAGCGCGCTTGGCTGGCGATCGAACTGCATCGCGAGGACGATGACGCCGCAAGGCTGGCCTCGCTGCTGGGGCTTGCCGAACGCCTGCAGTTGCGCGCACTCGCCAGCGGCGACGTACACATGGCCACGCGCCGGCAACGCATGCTGCAGGACACGATGACCGCGATCCGCCATGGCCTGCCCCTTGCCGAAGCGGGCGGCACACTGTTCCGCAATGGCGAACGTCACCTGCGTTCGCGGCGCGCGCTGGGCAACATCTTTCCGGCGCCCTTGCTGGAAGAGGCCGTGGCATTGGCGCGTCGCTGCACCTTCCGCATGGACGAGGTGAAGTACCAGTACCCGCGCGAGCTGGTGCCCGCAGGCGAAACGCCGACCACGTGGCTGCGGAAACTGACGCTGCAAGGCGCGCGCCGGCGCTGGCCGCAGGGCATCCCGCGCAAGATCAAGCGACAGATCGCCGCCGAGATGCTGTTGGTGGCCGAGCTGCAATACGAACCGTTCTTCCTGACCGTGCATGACATCGTGCGGTTCGCCGAGTCCCGCAACATCCTCTGCCAAGGGCGCGGTTCCGCGGCGAATTCCGTCATCTGCTATGCCTTGCACATCACCGCGGTGAACCCGGAGGAAACCCGCCTGCTGATGGCGCGCTTCCTTTCCGCCGAACGCAAGGAGCCGCCGGACATCGACGTCGACTTCGAGCACGAGCGGCGCGAGGAGGTGATGCAATATGTCTACAACAAATACGGCCGCGACCGCGCCGCGCTGGCCGCCACGGTGATCCGCTACCGCGGCAAGAGCGCGATGCGCGACGTGGCCAAGGCCTTCGGCATGGGTGTGGACGAGATCGCGAGGCTGGCGTCGTGCCGGGGCTGGGGCAACAAGGGCACGCCGCTGGACAAGCGGCTGGACGATGCCGGCTTCGACATTGCCAACTCGCTGCTGCAACGCATCCTGCATATCACCGACCAGCTGGAAGGCAAGCCGCGGCACCTGTCGCAGCACGTGGGTGGCTTCATCATTTCCGATGCGCCCTTGCATCATCTGGTGCCGGTGGAGAACGCGGCGATGGCCGACCGCACGGTGATCCAGTGGGAAAAGGACGACCTGGAGTCGCTCGGCCTGCTGAAGGTGGACTGCCTGGCTCTGGGCATGCTCACCTGCATCCGCAAGGCGCTGGCGCTGGTGCTGAAACATCGGGCCCGCGACCTCACCATCGCCACCATTCCCACCGATGACGCCCCCACCTACGACATGATCTGCGCCGCCGACACCGTCGGCGTGTTCCAGATCGAATCGCGTGCGCAGATGGCGATGCTCCCCCGGCTGAAACCGCGCAGGTTCTACGACCTGGTGATCGAAGTGGCGATCGTGCGCCCCGGACCGATCCAGGGCGGCATGGTGCACCCGTATCTGCGCCGGCGCATGGGCAAGGAAACGGTGAGCTTTCCGTCCGACGGCATCCGCGACATCCTCAAGGACACCATGGGTGTGCCGCTGTTCCAGGAACAGGTGATGGAACTGGTGATCCACGCCGGGTACACGCCCGCTGAAGCCGATGACCTGCGCCGCTCGATGGCGGCCTGGCGCCACGGCGGCGACATGGAACCGCACCGCCTGCGCATCGCCGATCTGATGCGCGAGAAAAACTATTCGGAAGAATTCATCGCGCAGATCTTCGAGCAGATCAAGGGCTTCGGCTCCTACGGTTTCCCGCAGAGCCATTCCGCATCCTTTGCCAAGCTGGTCTATGCGAGTTGCTGGCTGAAGCGGCACGAACCGGCCGCGTTCTACTGCGCACTGCTCAACTCGCAGCCCATGGGTTTCTATTCGCCGGCGCAGATCGTCCAGGACGCGCGGCGCTCCACGAGCGCGCGCGACACCGTCGAGTTCCTGCCGGTGGATGTGCAGCACAGCGACATGGACTACACGCTGGTGGATGATCCGGCGCAGCCAGCGCGGCAACCGGCGATCCGCATCGGGCTGCGCTCGATCATGGGCCTGTCGAAGCAGGCCGCGGAAGCCATCGTGCGTGGCCGGAACATGGCGCCGTTCCGCGACATCGATGACCTCTGCAGGCGCGCACGGCTGGATGCGAAGGCGCGCCACGTGCTGGCCGATTCGGGCGCACTGCGCAGCCTGTCGCGGCACCGCAACGAAGCGCGCTGGGCGATCACCGGTTTCGAAACCGACACGCCCCTGCTGCGGCAGTCGGCGCCGGAAAACATCGCGCGGCTGCCCGCGCCTTCGGTGGGCGAGGAAGTGGGTTCCGACTACCGCAGCACCGGACTCACGCTGGGCCCGCATCCCTGCGCATTGCTGCGCGAAGCGCTGCGCCGGCGCCGCATCCGCAGTTCCGGCGAACTGAAGACGCGCCACCATGGCGCCTTCGTGCAGGCGGCGGGCCTGGTCACGCAACGGCAACGGCCTGCCACTGCGAAAGGCACCATCTTCGTCACGCTGGAAGACGAACACGGCATGGTGAACGTGGTGGTATGGGCGGATCTGGCCTCGCGCTATCGCAAGGCCGTACTGGAATCACGCCTGCTGGCGGTTCGGGGCCGCTGGGAGCAGGTGGATGGCGTGAGCCATCTCATCGCCGGTCATCTCGAAGACCTCACCACGATGCTGGGTGACCTGCGTACCGAATCGCGGGATTTCCGTTGAGTTCCACGGATATCTTCGCCCGGCTTTAGCACAAGAGCGTTCAGCTATTCGATGATGCGGAAGGCGCCGCGCGCTATCGGCCATCGCATCGCGCCATGCGAATGGCCCGCACAGGATACGCTGGCAACCGCTTGCGATCGCTGGCCTGCACAGGCCGTGCTATCTACAACGTCGGCTTCCAGCGGTTCAACCGCAACGCATTGCCCACCACCGACACCGAACTCAGGCTCATCGCCAGTGCCGCCAGCATCGGGCTGAGCACGATTCCGAATGCCGGATACAGCACGCCGGCGGCCACCGGAATGCCGATGGCGTTGTACAGGAACGCGAACGCCAGATTCTGGCGCATGTTGCGCACCGTGGCCTGCGACAGTTGCCGCGCCCGCACGATGCCGCGCAGGTCGCCTTTCAGCAGGGTGAGTTGCGCGCTGGACATCGCCACGTCGGTGCCGGTGCCCATGGCGATGCCCACGTCGGCGGCGGCCAGTGCCGGCGCATCGTTGATGCCGTCGCCGGCCATCGCCACCGTGCGGCCCTGCTGCTTCAACTGCTGCACCAATGCAGCCTTGTCGGCGGGGCGCACCTCGCCATGCACGGTGGCAATGCCGAGTTGCGTGGCCACGTGGCGTGCGGTGGCGGGACTGTCGCCGGTGGCCATCACCAGATCGATGCCATCCGCCTGCAACTGCCGGACCGCCGGTGCGGCCGAGGGTTTGATCGGATCGGACACTGCCAGCAGGCCGGCCAGGCGGCCATCCACGGCCAGCAACATCACGCTGGCGCCGCGTTCACGCAGCGGCTGCGCCTGCGCGTCCAGTCCGGCGATGGCCACGCCCTCGGCCTGCATCAATGCAGCATTGCCCAGTGCCAGCGCATGGCCTTCCACCCGCCCGCGCACGCCGATGCCGCTGGCGGATTCGAAATCCTCCACCGCCGGCAAGGCGATGCCCTGCTCCCGCGCATGCGCCACGATGGCTTGGGCCAGCGGGTGTTCGCTGCCCTGATCCAGCCCCGCCGCCAGCTGCAGTACGCGCTCGGCAGTGAAGCCATCGGCGGCAATGGCCTGCTCGAACGCCGGCCGACCTTCGGTGAGGGTGCCAGTCTTGTCCACGATCAGCGTGTCGATGCGACGCAGCTGTTCGATCGCCTCGGCATCCTTGAACAGCACGCCGTTGCGCGCACCCAGTCCGGTGGCCACCATCACCGACATCGGCGTGGCCAGCCCCAGCGCGCAGGGACAGGCGATGATCAGCACCGACACCGCACTCAGGATGGCCCAGGTCCACGATGGTTCCGGCCCCCACAGCCCCCAGGCCACGAAAGTGATCGCCGCCACCGCCAGTACCGCCAGCACGAACCAGTAGGCCACCGTGTCGGCCAGCCGCTGCATGGGTGCACGCGAACGCTGCGCCTGCGCCACCAGCTGCACGATCTGCGCCAGCACCGTGTCGCTGCCCACCGCGTCGGCGCGGATCACCAGGCTGCCGCTGGTGTTGAGGGTGGCGCCGATCACCCGCTCGCCTTCGCCGCGCGACACCGGCAGCGGTTCGCCGGTCAGCATGGATTCGTCGATGGCCGAGCGTCCCTGCTCCACCGTGCCGTCCACCGGAACGGTTTCGCCCGGACGCACCCGCAGCCGATCGCCGGGCTGCACCTCGGCCAGCGGCACGTCGGTTTCGCTGCCGTCCGGGTCGATGCGGCGGGCGGTTTTCGGCGCCAGGCCCAGCAGCGCGCGGATCGCAGCGCCGGTGCGCGAACGCGCCTTCAGTTCCAGCAGCTGGCCCAGCAGGGTCAGCGAGATGATCACCGCGGCCGCTTCGAAATACACGCCCACCCGGCCGTGTGCCTGGAACGAGGCCGGGAACACCCCGGGCGCCACCGTGGCCACCACGCTGTACAGATACGCCGCACTGGTGCCGATGCCGATCAGCGTCCACATGTTGGGGCTGCGGTTGACGATGGACTGCACGCAGCGCTGCAGAAACGGCCAGCCGGCCCACAGCACGATCGGCGTGGTCAGGATCAGCTCGGTCCAGCTGCGCACGCCGGCCGGAATGCCGTGGAACCAGTGCCCGAACATCCCCAGCACGAACACCACCAAGGTCAGCGGCAAGCTCCACCAGAAGCGGCGGCGGAAATCGGTCAGTTCCGGGTTTTCGCCCTCGTCCAGGCTAGGCAGTTCCGGTTCCAGTGCCATGCCGCATTTCGGACACGTGCCCGGTCCTTCCTGCCGCACCTCCGGATGCATCGGGCAGGTGTAGATGGCTCCCGGCACCGCCGGTTCCGGCGTGCGCGGCTGCAGGTAGCGCGCTGGATCGGCCAGAAACTTCTCGCGGCACTTCGGATTGCAGAACCACCAGGTCTTGCCGTCGTGTTCGACCGAGCCACCCTTGGCGCTGCCGGCAGTCACAGTCATGCCGCAGACCGGGTCGATGACCGATTCGCCCGTGACGCTGGACGATGCGGCCGTCGTGTCGTGGCCATGTCCATGGCAACAACTGCCGCTGGATGGCGGCTGCGCCTGGGCAAACCGTGCCGGATCGGCTTCGAAACGCTGCCGGCAGTGCTGCGAGCAGAACCACACCGTCTGTCCCGCGTGTTGCAGATGATGGCGAGCCGTGGCGGTGTCCACGGCCATGCCGCACACCGGATCGGTGGCCTGCGCCGGCGCGTGCGCGTCGTGCTCAGTGCGCATCGGCCGTCTCCATGCCGAGCGCCTGCAGAATCGGACAGCCCGAGCGTGCGCCGGTGCCGGGACAGGACGACACCAGCGCCTGCAGCCCCTTGCGCACTTGCTGCAGTTCGGCGATGCGCCGTTCCACATCCTGCAGTTTGGACTGCGCCGACGCACGCACCTGCTGCATGTCCTGCTCGGGGTGGTCGGACAGCGCCAGCAGGTCCGCGATTTCATCCAGCCGGAATCCCAGATCCTTGGCCCGCCGCACGAACTGCAATCGCGTCACGTCGCTGCTGTCGTAGTGGCGGTAGCCGGATGCCGTGCGCGCCGGTCGCGGCAGCAGGCCGTGTTTTTCGTAGAAGCGCACGGTGTCGATGCCCACCCCGCCGCGCCGTGCCAATTCGCCGATTTTCATTCCGTTCGCAACGATGGGAAGCAGAGATGGACTGCAGTATCCACCCTGGAGCATAGTCCAGAGTCAAGGGCTTGTGAAACGACGGTGATTGGCGTTCCATGCATGCCATTCCCGTCATTCACGGCATTTCGATGCCGATTGCTTTCGATGCCCGTTCCCCCACTCTCCCGACGTCGTTTCGTGACCGGTTCGCTCGGCATGCTGGCCGCCGGCAGCCTGCCGAGCGACTGGCTGCATGCGCAACCGGCCGCTATAGCCGTGCCCGAATTGCGCGGAAGCGATTTCCAGCTCAACATCGCCACCACGCCGGTGAATTACACCGGTCGCAAGGCGCTGGCGACCACCATCAACGGTACCCTGCCCGGCCCCACGCTGCGCTGGCGCGAAGGCAGCCACGTGAGCCTGCTGGTGCACAACGGATTGCGGGAAGACACCTCCCTGCATTGGCACGGCATCCTGCTGCCGGCCAACATGGATGGTGTGCCGGGCTTCAGCTTCCACGGCATCGCTCCGGGCGAGTCCTTCCGCTATCACTTCGCGGTGAAACAGGCCGGCACGTATTGGTATCACGCGCATTCCAGCATGCAGGAAGCCACCGGCGTGTATGGCGCGCTGATCATCGACCCGGCCGACCCGCGTGATGACATCGCCGCCGATGCAGACCACGTGATCCTGCTGTCGGACTGGAGCGACACGCATCCCTACCGCATCCTGCGCAAGCTGAAGATCCAGGCCGACTATTACAACCGCCACAAGCGCACCGTGGGCGATGCCTTGCGCGACGTGCAGCAGCATGGCCTGGCCGCCACGCTGGCCGACCGCAAGGCCTGGGGCCAGATGCGCATGAGCCCCACCGACCTGGCCGACGTCAGCGCGCCCACCTACACCTTTCTGGCCAACGGCCGCGCACCGGATGACAACTGGACCGCGCTGTTCACCCCCGGCCAGCGGGTGCGGCTGCGTTTCATCAACGGTTCGGCAATGACCTTTTTCGATGTGCGCATCCCCGGTTTGAAGATGACCGTGGTCGCCGCCGACGGCCAGCGCGTGCATCCGGTCACGGTGGACGAATTCCGCCTGGCGGTGGCCGAAACCCTCGATGTGCTGGTGGAACCGGCCGACCAGCCCTACACCGTGTTCGCCCAGGCCATGGATCGCAGCGGCTACGCTCGCGCGACGCTGGCGCCGCGCGCCGGTCTGTCGGCACCGGTGCCGTCGCTGGATGCGCGTCCGATCCTGACCATGGCCGACATGGGCCATCACGGCCACGGCGGTCATGCCGGCCACGGCGGCGCATCCGGCAAGGGCATGGAAGGCAGCTGCGGTGCCAGCATGATGAAGGGCATGGAGGGCGGCTGTGGTGCGGCCATGGGCCACGGCGACGCAGCCGGTTCCACGACCCATGCAGGTCACCCGACCGCCACCACGGACCCGCACGCAACGTACGGCGGCAGCAGCGACGGCGGCGGCATGATCGCCCATCCCGCCAGCGAAACCGGCAACCCGTGGGTGGACATGCAGACCATGACGCCTTCGCGCGCCATCGACGACGCCGGCATCGGTCTGCGCGGCAACGGCCGTCGCGTGCTGACCCTGGCCGACCTGCGCAGCGCCTTCGCCGACCCCGACGGCCGCGACCCTGCGCGCACCATCGAACTGCACCTGACCGGCAACATGGAGCGCTATGTCTGGGGATTCGACGGCATTCCCTTCTCCAAATCCGAACCGATCCGCCTGCTGCACGGCGAGCGCGTGCGGGTGGTGCTGGTCAACGACACCATGATGGAGCACCCCATCCACCTGCATGGCCTGTGGAGCGACGTGGAAGATGCCGACGGCGATTTCCATCTGCGCCGGCACACCGTGGCCGTGCCTCCGGGGCACGTCCGCAGTTTCCGCGTCACCGCCGATGCGCTGGGTCGCTGGGCCTTCCACTGCCACATGCTGCTGCACATGGAACTGGGCATGTTCCGCGAAGTGCGCGTGGAGCCGGCGCCATGATCCGCATGCAACGCATCGTGCTGTTCGCCATGTGCATGGGGATGCCGCTTCTTCCGGCCTTCGCCCAACACGCCCATCACGCGGCACCACCGGCAGCGCCAACCGCCACAAGCACGCCAGCCGATGCCGTGTCGCCGCCCGCCAGCCCGCCGGCACGGTCGACTGATGCGGATGCTGATGCGCACACCCATCACTCTCTGGTCACGACCACGCCACCCGACAGCGATCGCCCCGGACCCCAGCCAGCGAGCTCTGCCCCGATCACGCACGACCTGCCGGCGCCCAGCGCAGCCGAACTGGCTGCCGCCTTCCCCGACCTGCACGGCATGGACATGTCTGCGCACATGAACGAAGACCCGCTGACCGCCACCCTGGCCTTCGACCAGCTGGAACAGCGCCATGGCGACGACGCCAACCAGCAGGCCTGGGAACTGCATGGCTGGTGGGGCAACAGCCGCGACAAGCTGTGGCTGCGCAGCGGCGGCAGTGTGCACGAGGGTCGCATCGACCACGCCCATGCCGAACTGCTGTGGGGCCGCCCCACCGGCCCGTGGTGGGATGCGCTGGTCGGCATCCGTCACGACAGCGGCAGCGGTCCGGACCGGCACTGGCTGGCATTTGGCGTGCAGGGACTGGCCCCGTACAAGTTCGAAGTGGCCGCCACCGGCTATCTGGGGCCATCCGGGCGCACCGCACTGGCCATGCAGGCCGAATACGAACTGCTGCTGAGCAACCGCCTGATCCTGCAGCCACTGGCCGAAGTGCACGTCTACGGCCGCAGCGATCCGGCCAACGGCATCGGCAGCGGCATCGCCACGCTCGACACCGGCCTGCGGCTGCGCTACGAGATCACCCGCCAGTTCGCGCCCTACATCGGCATCACCCGTGAACGCAGCATCGGCAATACCGCGCAGCTGCGCCGCGATGCCGGCCTGCCGCGTTCGCAGACCGAGTGGCTGGCCGGCGTGCGCATCTGGTTCTAGGCGGAATCCATGGCGATCGCAGGCAACCGGCATCGGCCCGGAACGAAACTCTTGCACTGCGCCGTTCACCCCGCTAGAATCTCGCGCTCTCCAGACGTGGGGCCATAGCTCAGCTGGGAGAGCGCCTGCATGGCATGCAGGAGGTCGCCGGTTCGATCCCGGCTGGCTCCACCACGATTTTGCGGTACGCGTTCCTGCTTCACCTGCCCATCCGGCCAGCCTCGCCGCGACGGGACGGACAACTCGATTTCAGCGTCCCCATCGTCTAGAGGCCTAGGACACGACCCTTTCACGGTTGTAACAGGGGTTCGAATCCCCTTGGGGACGCCACTTCTTCCAACGCCCGCGACAGCGGGCGTTTTCGTGTGCAACACGCAACCGGGCATGGGGGTGAGAACCCGGGGTTCGACCGCGTGCGCAGCACGCAGCCTCTTCGCCACACCGTGGCGAAGACCCGCAGGGCGAGCGCAGCGAGGCATCCCCTTGGGGACGCCACTTCTTCCAACGCCCGCGACAGCGGGCGTTTTCGTGTGCAACGCGCAACCGGGCATGGGGGTGAGAACCCCGGGTTCGACCGCGTGCGCAGCGCGCAGCCTCTTCGCCACACCGTGGCGAAGACCCGCAGGGCGAGCGCAGCGAGGCATCCCCTTGGGGACGCCACTTCTTCCAACGCCCGCAACAGCGGGCGTTTTCGTGTGCGTCCTTTTCGTTCGTCTCACTATGGCTTGTCGCCGCTTCCGATCGGAAACGTGGTGACATTCGCCCAGCATGCTGCATGCATGACTCGGACGAAGTTGGAATGCGCCGCCTTTCATGCCGATGACCTGAATTGCAATGACTTACGTCGGTTCATCGTGGCTTGTCGGCATCGTCCTCGTTCCAAGTTGAGATACGTGCCTTTGGTCCGAATCGCTCACTCAAGATGCGCATGGCATCCGATGAGTCCAGTGCTTCCACTTCAACACGCTCGATTCCAGGCTTGTCATCGAACAAGACAACCGCCTTGTCGGGCTTCGATGCACTTGATCCGTCGACGGCAAAACTCCGAATGCGTGTTCGCGACTTGATTCAAGTCGGCGTGGCGATGCCGATTTCCGGCTCCCCCCGCAACGTGGCCACCCCATGCCCCTGCAGCGCCAGGTAGTCCAGCCACTTGCCCAGGAAGGTGTTCATGCGCAGGCGGTGGTCCACCACCTCGGCCGGCGGCGGGTACAGGCCGATCACGTCCTGCCAACGGCGCCCGATGTAGCAGTGGGTGGCCTCGGCCTGGCGCGCATCGCGGTACAGGCGCACATAGGCCGACGGATCGGCCTCGCCGGTGACCGGGTCGGTCAGCGTGTACGACAGCCGCAGCTCGGTGGTGTAGCGGTGCTGTTCCAGGATGTCCAGCTGCACGTCCAAGCCATCGCCGATGCCGGACAGGTGGCGACCGACCTGCAGGTGTCCGGGTGCGAACAGCCGGTTCAGCTTGACGTGGTTCTCCGCGTACAGCGCCATCAGCCAGCCGAAGCGGCTCAGGCGGGGAACGCGTTGGGTACGGGCGATCACCTCGGTCATGGTCCGATCCTACACGGTCGATGATGACCGTGTCAGCGTTGACGAAGCCGCATCGGAACCGTTAGGTTGATGGATGCCTGACGCTGCCAGACCGCCTTCAGAACATGCCGCGGTCCAGGTTCAGTTCCTCCATCACCCGGCTGGCGATTTCCTCGATCGACGCATGCGTGGTGCTCAGCGTAGGGATGCCCTCCATCCGCAGCATGGTTTCAGCGGCCGCCACTTCGCGCTTGCAGGTGTCCAGCCGTGCGTAACGCGAATCCGGACGACGCTCCTGGCGGATCTGGTGCAGACGCTGCGGGTCGATGGTCAGGCCGAACAGCTTGCCGCGGTACGGCCGCAGCCGTGGCGGCAGGCGATCATGCTCCAGATCTTCCTCGGTCAGCGGATAGTTGGCGGCGCGCACGCCGAACTGCAGGGCAAGGTACACGCAGGTCGGAGTCTTGCCGGCCCGTGATACGCCCACCAGGATCAGGTCTGCCTCGTCGTAGCTGGTGCTGAGGCCATCGTCGTGGTTCAGGGCGAAGTTCATCGCGTTGATACGCTGGTGGTAGGTGTCGAAATCGACCATGCCGTGCGCATGCCCCACCCGCGGCTGGCGCTGTGCGCCCAGTTCCTGCTCCAGCGGGTCGATGAACGGCGCGAACACGTCCAGGATCAGCGCGCCGCTGTCGCGCAGGATGGCGGTCAGCTGTGCATCTACGCAGGTGTTGATCACGATCGGGCGCTGGCCGTGGCGTTCCTGCCCGCGCAGGATGGTGGCCACCGCCGCATGCGCCTTGCCGGGCGTGTCCACGAACGGAATGCGGTCGGTGACGAACTGGGTGTCGGAAAACTGGGTGAGCAGCGCCTGGCCGATGGTTTCGGCGGTGATGCCGGTGCCATCGGAGACGAAGAACACCGGACGCAGGTCGGACATGGCAACGGCTCGCGGACGGCCCGCAACGGACCGGGGTTGCTAAAATACCGCGTCGGCTGCCCGGCCGCCCTTCCCCATCGACTCTGCAAGGAAACCGACTTGGCCAACATCCTCTGGCTGAAAGACCTGCGCCTGTCCGACCTGCCCCAGGTGGGCGGCAAGAATGCTTCGCTGGGCGAGATGATTGGCCAGCTGTCCGGCCTGGGCGTGTCGGTGCCGGGCGGCTTCGCCACCACCGCCGATGCCTTCAGCGACTTCATCGCCCACAACGATCTGCACGCCCGCATCCACGACCGCCTGGCCGCGCTGGACGTGGAAGACGTGCCGGCATTGACCGCCGCCGGCGCGGAAATCCGCCGCTGGGTGGTGGATGCGCCGCTGCAGCCGCAGCTGGAAACCGACATCCGCGCGGCCTATGCGCAGATGTCGCAGCAGGCCGGCTCCGACCATCTCGCGGTCGCAGTGCGTTCCTCCGCCACCGCGGAAGACCTGCCGGATGCGTCGTTCGCCGGCCAGCAGGAAACCTTTCTCAACGTCACCGGCGCCGACGACGTGGTGCACAAGGTCAAGGACGTGTTCGCATCGCTGTACAACGACCGCGCCATCGCCTACCGCGTGCATCATGGCTTCAAGCACGAGGACGTGTTCCTGTCCGCCGGCATCCAGCAGATGGTGCGTTCGGACATCGGTGCATCGGGCGTGCTGTTCACCCTGGATACCGAGTCGGGCTTCCGCGACGTGGTGTTCATCACGTCGAGTTACGGCCTAGGCGAGATGGTGGTGCAAGGCGCGGTGAACCCCGACGAATTCTACGTGTACAAGCCCACGCTGGCGGCTGCAAAACCGGCGATCCTGCGCCGCACCCTGGGCAGCAAGCAGCAGCGCATGGTGTATTCGGACGTGGCGGGCGAACGCGTGCGCATCGAAGCGGTGCCGGAGGATCTGCGCAGCCGCTTTTCGATCACCGACGCCGACGTGCAGGAACTGGCGAAGCAGGCACTGGTGATCGAAGCCCACTACGACCGTCCGATGGACATCGAATGGGGCAAGGACGGCGACACCGGCCAGCTGTACATCCTGCAGGCGCGTCCGGAAACGGTGAAGTCGCGCGCGCAGGCCACGCAGATGGAGCGTTTCCACCTGCAGCAGCGCGGGCCGGTGCTGTGCGAGGGCCGCGCCATCGGTCACAAGATCGGCAGCGGCACCGCACGCGTGGTGCGTTCGCTGGCCGACATGGCCCAAGTGCAACCCGGCGACGTGCTGGTGGCCGACATGACCGACCCCGACTGGGAACCGGTGATGAAGCGCGCCGCGGCCATCGTGACCAACCGCGGCGGCCGAACCTGCCATGCCGCCATCATCGCCCGCGAGCTGGGCGTGCCGGCGGTGGTGGGCACCGGAAACGGGCTGGATGCGATTCCCGACGGGCAGCCGGTCACGGTGAGCTGCGCCGAAGGCGATACCGGTTTCATCTACTCGGGTGAATTGCCGTTCGAGCGCACCACCACCGATCTGGGCAACATGCCGCCGGCACCGCTGAAGATCATGATGAACGTGGCCAATCCCGAGCGCGCATTCGACTTCGGTCAGTTGCCCAATGCCGGCATCGGCCTGGCGCGGCTGGAGATGATCATCGCCAGCCACATCGGCATCCACCCGAAGGCGTTGCTGGAGTATGCGAAGCAGGATGCCGACACCCGGGCGAAAATCGACGCCCGCATCGCAGGCTATGCCTCGCCGGTGGATTTCTACGTGGACCGGCTGGCCGAAGGCATCGCCACGATCACCGCGTCGGTGGCTCCGCATCCGGTGATCGTGCGGCTGTCGGATTTCAAGTCGAACGAATACGCCAACCTGATCGGCGGCAAGCGCTACGAGCCGCACGAGGAAAACCCGATGATCGGGTTTCGCGGTGCATCGCGCTACATCTCGCCGGATTTCGCCGACGCCTTCGCGCTGGAATGCCGCGCGGTCAAGCGCGTGCGCGAGGACATGGGCCTGGACAACCTGTGGGTGATGATTCCGTTCGTGCGCACGCTGGACGAAGGCCGCAAGGTGATCGACGTGCTGCGCAACAACGGCCTGGTCCAGGGCGACAATGGACTGAAGGTGATCATGATGTGCGAAGTGCCGTCCAACGCGCTGCTGGCCGACGAATTCCTCGACATCTTCGACGGCTTTTCGATCGGTTCCAACGACATGACCCAGCTCACGCTGGGCCTGGACCGCGATTCGTCCATCGTGGCCGACCTGTTCGACGAACGCGACCCTGCAGTGAAGAAGATGCTGTCGATGGCGATCGCGGCAGCGAAGAAGAAGGGCAAATATGTCGGCATCTGCGGCCAGGGGCCGAGCGATCATCCGGATCTGGCCCAGTGGTTGATGGACGAAGGTATCGAGTCGGTGTCGCTGAATCCGGATACCGTCATCGACACCTGGCTGCGGCTGGCGCGCGCCAAGGCGGCATGAGCGCGCGCCCCGCGAGATGATGCCGTGGCCGCCCTCCTGGCCGCATGTCGCGCTCGGCGTGATCGCGAGTGCGCTGGTCTTCGCACTGCATCTGCTGGTGATGGCGCGGGCGATCACCCGGCCCGGACGCGCGCCGGCATCGCGCGTGGCCTGGGTGGCCGCGATCGGCTTCCTGCCGATTCTCGGCATGCTGGGCTACTTGCTTCTGGGCGAGACCAGCATCGGTCGCCGGCGATTGCAGCGGCTGCGGCAGGTCGAAGCGACCTTGCCATTGCCGCCGGCATTGCCTGCGCCGGCCGCTGCAGCCGACAGCGCCAGTGCAGAAGCGTCATCGACGGCATCGCTGTTCGCGCTGGCCGGATCGATCAACGGCTTTTCCGCGACGTTCGGCAATCGCGTGCAGCTGCTGGGCGATCCGGCGGCGTCCGCCGACAACCCGATGGCCGTTTGCAAGGCTGCCATCGCCACGCTGGTGCATGACATCGACACTGCGCGCGAGCAGGTCCATCTGTGTTTCTACATCTGGCTGGATGATGTGCTCGGCGGACGCGTGGCCGATGCAGTCTGCGCCGCCGCGCAGCGTGGCGTGCACTGCCGCGTGCTGGTGGACGCGCTGGGTTCGCGCGCGTTCGTCCATGGCAGGCGCTGGCAGCAACTGCGGCAGGCCGGCGTGCAGGTGCACGCGATGCTGGACGATGTGCCGCGTCTGGGGCGCTGGGCCATCGGCCGCATCGATCTGCGCAACCATCGCAAACTGGCGATCATCGACGGCCGCATCGCCTACTGCGGCAGCCAGAACTGCGCCGATCCCGAATTCCGCGTGAAACCGGCATTCGCGCCGTGGATCGATCTGCTTCTGCGCTGCGAAGGGCCGGTGGTGCGGCAGGCGCAATGGCTGTTCCTGAGTGCATGGAGCAGCGAAACTGGCGAGCGCCTGGATGCATGCATCAATGCGCTGCCGGAACCGGAACGGGTCGATGCCGGTGCGCAGGCGCTGCTGTTCGGCACCGGTCCCAGCACGGCACACAACGCGATGTCGGACATGTTCGTAGCGGCCATCGCCGCGGCCCGCCACGATGTGCTGATCACCACGCCCTATTTCGTGCCGGACGAGGCATTGCTGCGCGCGCTGTGCGCCGCACCGCGACGCGGCGTGGCCACCACGCTGGTGCTGCCGGCGCGCATCGACTCCTGGCTGGTGGCGCAGGCCTGCCGGTCCACCTGGGCGGAGCTGCTGGCCTGCGGCGTGGCGGTGCACGAATACCTGCCGGGACTGCTGCATGCCAAGTCGATCACCATCGACGCACACATGGCGCTGGTCGGCTCGGCTAACATGGATCGCCGCAGCCTGGAATTGAATGAGGAGAACAACCTGCTGCTGGTGGACCGCGAAACGGCATTGGCGATCCACAGCCGCCAGCTGCTCTACCTGTCCCGCTCGCGCCCGGTGCGGCCGGAAACCGTGGCCGCATGGCGATGGCCGACCCGGCTGGTGCAGAATGCGGTCGGCATGATGGCACCCGTTCTGTAACGCGACCTGCCCGCCCCCCTTTCCCATGATCCGATCCCGATGACCAATGCCCTGAAAACGCTCGTTCCCTCCACCGACGCGGTGGCCGGCCTGAATCACTGGCTGGGCGAAAGTCTGACCCAGAAGGCCTGGGACCTGCTCGCGGCATTGGCCATCATCCTGATCGGCTGGTGGCTGAGCCGTTGGGTGGTGAAGCTGCTGGACCGCACCCTGGTGCGTTTCCATGTCGATGCCATCCTGCGCAGCTTCCTGCGCAATGCCGCCTCGGCCGTGCTGCTGGTAGTGGTGTTCATCGCCGCGCTGCAGGCCTTCGGCGTGCCGACCACCTCGCTGCTGGCGATGCTGGGTGCGGCTGGCCTTGCGATCGGTCTGGCGCTGAAGGATTCGCTGTCCAACATCGCGTCGGGCGTGATGCTGATCCTGCTGCGGCCGTTCAAGGCCGATGATGCAGTCAAGATCGCCGACATCGAAGGCATCGTGGAGCAGGTGCGCATCTTCACCACCCGCCTGCGCACCTACCAGAACGAGTCGATCCACATCCCCAACAGCCAGATCACCGCCAATCCCATTGTCAATCTCACGGGAAAACCGGTGCGCCGCGCCGACATCGCCGTCGGCATCGATTACGGCGACCGCATCGACCGCGCCCGCGACGTGCTGCTGCGCATCGCGGCGGCCAACGACAAGGTGCTGGAAACGCCGGCCAGCGACGTGCTGGTGACCGGACTGGGCGAAAGCAGCGTGGATCTGGTCCTGCGCGCGTGGATCCGCACCGCCGACTTCGTGCAGACCCGCAGCGACCTGACCGAAGCGGTGCATCGCGAATTCGCCGCCGCCGGGCTCACCATTCCGTTCCCGCAGCGTGACCTGCACGTGTACCACAGCGATGCCGACGGACGGCCGCTGAGCGAAGTGCTGACCAGTTCGGTGCGGGTCGACGGCGACTGAGTACGCGGCGGCGCGTGCCGCTCAGTCGCTGCGCACCAATCCGGCCTGGAAGGCGTCCATGGCGGTTTGCGCCCGGGCGATGATCTCCGGCTGCGGCATCTGCGCTGGCCATGGCAGGACCAGCGCATATTCGACCAGGTCAGCACCATTCACCACGAATCGACTGATGCCGATCGTGCCCAGTTCGGCCGATGTTGCATACGCGAAACGCGAGGTGGGGAAACAGGCCGAACCCGTGCGTCCCCCCACGATCATTTCCAGCCCCGGCCCGAACGGTGTATCGGCGGCAACGAATGAGGGCGTTCCGGCCTCGCCGGCCTGCACCTGTTGATGCTGCATGACTGCGCGCAGCATCGCTCCCGGGTCCGGAATGGCCGCCTCCATCCGGGTGATGACATAGGCTGCGGTGAACGGCGCCATGCCATTGCGCGAAAACAGCACGTAATTGTCGTCCACCGAGCGGCTGCGATCGTGCAGACGCAAACCGGCCACATGCCCGCGCAGTTCCGGTGTGGCGCCCAGCAGGACGCGATAACCGATCTCCTCCAGTTCCAGGCGACGGCTTTCCAGAATGCCGGCTTCGTCCGGATGCCGGACAAACCCGATCTTTGCCACGCCCTCGCCGGAACAGTCCTGAGTGTCCAGGACCACGACACCCGCAGCACCACCGGACTGTTCAGCCGTGATGGCAGGCGGGACGACCAAGAGCGTCGCGAACAGCCCGCCCAGTACACTGTGACATTTCATGCTCATCATCGTCTCCTTGGTCACCGATCGAAGGCGGACAGCCCGCCCGTTGGATGGATGTGGTTCAAACTGCACTCAGCCGGAGGATGCCGGCAGCGCCAGCGCTGCCAGATGCCGCCGGTAATGACGCAGTTCTGCGATGGAATCGCGCACGTCGCTCAGCGCAGTGTGCGCGCTTTCCTTGGCGAATGCGGCGGCCACTTCCGGCGCCCAGCGCCTGGCCAGTTCCTTCAGCGTGCTCACGTCCAGGTTGCGGTAGTGGAAATAACGCTCCAGCTCAGGCATCTGCCGGGCCAGGAAGCGGCGGTCCTGGCAGATGGAGTTGCCGCACATCGGCGAGATGCGCTCGGGCACCCAGTCGCGCAGGAATGCCAGCGTGCGCGCCTGCGCCTGATGCATCGGCACGCCTTCTTCCAGCACCCGCTCCCACAGGCCGGACCGGCCATGCTGGGTGCGGTTCCACTCGTCCATAGCCTCCAGGGTGGCCAGCGGATGGGCGATGGCCAGTTCCGGACCTTCGGCCAGCACGTTCAAATGCGCATCGGTCACGATGGTGGCGATTTCCAGGATAGCATCGTGCTGGGTGTCCAGCCCGGTCATTTCCAGATCGATCCAGATCAGGCGGGTATCGGGCATGTCGGTTGCGGCGGTCATGGTGTGGCTGCGCGGGAGATGCGGCATGATACTCGGCATGCCGCAGACCGCCTCCATCACCCATTACGCCATCCTCACTGCGATGCTGGCACCGGCATTGCTGATGGCGGCCACGGCGTCGCTGCTGGTGTCGGCCAATGCCCGACTGGCACGCGTGGTGGACCGCTTGCGTACGCTGATCGTGGAATGGAAGCACGACGCACCCGACCGCGCCTTCCGCGACGACCAGATCCGGCGCCACCGGCAGCGTGCGCATCTGGTACTGAGCGCCTGCCGCATGCTGTATGGCGCACTGGCCGGATTCGTGGGTACCAGCCTGTCGCTGGCCGTGGATGCCTTTCTCGGCTTCCGCCTGGGCGTGCTGCCGACGGCGCTGGCGGTGGTGGGCGTGCTGTTCCTGCTGCTGGCCAGCATGGCGATGTGGAGGGAAGTGACGCTGTCGGTGCGCAGTTTCGATCTGGAATTGGATCAGGAACTGGATCAGCGGCGCCAATGATGGCCATCGCATCGCCCGATCCGGACCAGATCGCACGCGTCCGCGCGAATCTGCAGAGCGTGCAGGCACGCATCGCCGAGGCCTGCCGGCAGGCCGGACGCGATCCGGCCGATGTGCGTCTGCTGCCGGTCAGCAAGACGGTGGATGCGGGCAGGCTGCGCGCGGCGCATGCCGCCGGCTGCCGCTGGCTGGGCGAGAACAAGGTGCAGGAAGCGCAGCAGAAGTCGCAGGCACTGGCCGATCTGCCGGGACTGCTCTGGTCGATCATCGGCCATCTGCAGACCAACAAGGCACGCGACGTGGCCCGGTTTGCCGACGAATTCCAGGCGCTGGACAGTCTGCGCGTGGCCGAGGCACTCGAACGCCGTCTGCAGATCGAAGGGCGCGGTCTGGACGTGTTCGTGCAGGTCAATACTTCGGGCGAGCCCAGCAAGTTCGGACTGGCGCCGGATGCGGTGCCGGCATTCGTCCGCGAACTGCGTGCCTACCCGGCCCTGCGGCTGCGCGGGCTGATGACGCTGGCCGTGTTTTCCAGCGATGCCGACGCCGTGCGTGCCTGTTTCCGGCGTCTGCGCGAGCTGCGCGATGCCATTGCCGACACGGCCCATGCGGTCGATGCGCGCGAGCTGTCGATGGGCATGTCCGGCGATTACGAACTGGCGATTGCCGAAGGTGCCACGGTGGTGCGCATCGGCCAGGCGATCTTCGGTGCGCGCCCGACGCCTGACAGCCATTACTGGCCGGATGCCGGCCATCGATCGCTGTCCTCTGCCAACGGCAATTGACACCGGTGCCCGCGAATCAGCGGCGCTGGCGCTTGTCGCGGAAGTACCGGGTGAGCGCGGAACCGGCCTCTTCCGCCAGCACGCCACCGGTCACGGCAACGCGATGGTTGTGGCGCGGATCGGAAAGCAGGTCGAACACGCTGCCGGCCGCGCCGGTTTTCGGATCGAACGCGCCGAACACCACCCGTGCCAGTCGCGCGTGCACGGCGGCCATCGCACACATCGCGCACGGCTCCAGGGTGACATACAGCGTGCAGCCGATCAGACGGTGATTGCCCAGTCGCTGCCCGGCGCGACGCATGGCCACGACTTCGGCATGCGCGGACGGATCCCATTCGGCGATGTTGCGGTTCCAGCCTTCGCCGATCACCTCGCCATCAGCCGACACCACCAGCGCGCCGACCGGGATCTCGTCGTCCTCGTGCTGTGCTCGCTGCGCCAGCACCAGTGCCTGGCGCATGAAACCGTCATCCTGTGGCTGGATGGCATCGGCACGCTCGGCCTCGATCGATGCCGGCAGCTGCTTGCAGAACAGGCGGGTATCGGCCAATTCGCCGAGTGGTTTCAGTGCGAAGCCCGGAATCACGCCCACCTCGCGATAGCCATGGCGCCGATACAACGATGACGCGCCTTCCACCACGGAGGTATCGAGCACCAGCAGCGATCTGCCGCGCGCGATGGCCTGTGCTTCCACGGCCTGCAGCAGCGCTGCACCGACACCGCGGCCACGTGCCTCTGGCGAGACGATGAACTTGCCGAGTTCGGCGCGATGCGGCTGGCTGGGCGCCATCGCCAGCAGCAGGGTCACGCTGCCGAGCAGCCGCTCTCCATCCAGCGCGCCGAGGATCACCCGCTCACCGCGTTCGGCGGCGGCAAAGGCGCCATCCCAGAACGCCAGCGCCTGGTCCACCGGCAACGGATGCATGAAGCCGACCGAACCGTTGCCGGCCACGGTGTCGATCAGGATGCGCGCCAGCCGCTCGCGCCAGCGCGCATCCAGTGCGACGATCCGCAGCGGCGCGGCGTCGCTCACTCCCATTCGATCGTGGCCGGCGGCTTGCCGCTGATGTCGTAGACCACGCGCGACACGCCGCGCAGTTCGTTGATGATGCGGTTGCTGACCGTGCCGAGGAATGCATGCGGCAGTGGTGCCCAGTGCGCGGTCATGAAATCGATGGTTTCCACCGCGCGCAGCGCAATGACCCACTCGTAGGCACGGGCGTCGCCGACCACGCCAACGGATTTCACCGGCAAAAACACCGCGAAGGCCTGGCTGACCTGATCGTACAGGCCGGCCTTGCGCAGTTCGTCGATGAAGATGGCATCGGCCTTCGCCAGCAAATCGGCGTGCTCGCGGGTCACCTCGCCCAGGATGCGCACACCCAGGCCCGGGCCGGGGAACGGATGCCGGTACACCATCTCGCGCGGCAGGCCCAGGGTGATGCCCAGGCGTCGCACTTCGTCCTTGAACAGCTC
This sequence comes from Pseudoxanthomonas suwonensis, assembly GCA_003240695.1. GTDB lineage: Bacteria > Pseudomonadota > Gammaproteobacteria > Xanthomonadales > Xanthomonadaceae > Pseudoxanthomonas_B > Pseudoxanthomonas_B suwonensis_A. The sequence goes on from QFNC01000009.1 coordinate 24,406, forward strand.
GCGCAGCGGTTCGACCAGACCCAGTGCCATGTCCTCCGGCAGGCCGCCGACGTTGTGGTGGCTCTTGATCACGTGCGCCTTGCCGCTGCTGGCGCCGGCCGATTCGATCACGTCCGGGTAGATGGTGCCCTGCGCCAGCCACTTGGCATTGCCCAGCTTGTTCGCTTCCTCGTCGAAAATGGCGACAAACAGACCGCCGATCACCTTGCGCTTGGCTTCCGGATCGGTCACGCCTCGCAATGCATCGAAAAAGCGTTCGGCGGCATCCACGCGGATCACCCGCACGCCCAGGTGTTCGGCGAAGGTGGCCATCACCTGGTCGCCTTCGCGCCAGCGCAGCAGGCCGGTATCCACGAACACGCAGGTCAGCTGCGCGCCGATGGCCTGGTGCAGCAGTGCCGCCACCACCGACGAATCCACGCCGCCGGACAATCCCAGGATCACCTGATCCGTGCCCACCTGCGCACGCACCCGCGCGATCTGGTCCTCGATGATGTGGATCGGCGTCCACAGCGCGCGGCAGCCGCACAGCTCCAACACGAAGCGGCGCAGGATCGCCTCGCCCGAAGTGGTATGTGTGACTTCCGGATGGAACTGCACACCGTAGATGCGCGCAGCGTCGTTGGCGAAGGCGGCGATCGGCAGGCGGTCGGTGCGCGCGGTCACGCGGAACCCGGGCGGCACCTGCGACACGTGATCGCCATGGCTCATCCACACGTCCAGCACGTCGGCACTGGGGTGGTCGGACAGGCCGTGCAGCAGGCCGTTGTCGGACACCACCTCGACCCGGGCATGGCCGAACTCGCGCTGGTCGCCGGCCTCGGTCGCACCGCCCAGCTGCACGGCCAGCGTCTGCATGCCGTAGCAGATGCCCAGGATCGGCACTCCGGCACTGAAGACCTGCGGCGGGGCCTTCGGAGCATCGTATTGCGTGGTGGATTCCGGGCCGCCGGACAGGATGATGCCATTCGGCGCGAACGCGGCGATGTCGTCCGGGTCGCGGTCCCACGGCCAGATTTCGCAGTACACGCCGATCTCGCGGATTCGCCGCGCGATCAGCTGGGTGTACTGGGCGCCGAAATCCAGGATCAGGATGCGGTCGTCGTGCAGGTCGGGCGTGGTCATGCGCGGCTCACCGGATCTGCATGGCCAGGCCGATCGCCTCGGCAATGCTGCGCTCGCGCCAGCGCAGATACAGCACCCAGCCGATGATGATGATGGCAGCCATCACCAGCATGGTCAGCAGCGACTTGCGACGTCGGAAGAACGGCAGCATCGGGCACCTCAGCTCATGCGGTAGTTGGGGGGTTCGCGGGTGATCTGCACGTCATGCACATGCGATTCGCGCTGGCCGGCGCCGCTCACTTTCACGAACTGCGGCTTGTGGCGCATCTCCTCGATGCTGGCGCAGCCGCAGTAGCCCATCGTGGCACGCAGCCCGCCGGCCAGCTGATGCACCACGCCGGACAGCGGACCGCGATAGGGAACACGGCCTTCGATGCCTTCGGGCACCAGCTTGTCGGCGTCGCTGGTGTCCTGGAAGTAGCGATCCTTGCTGCCCTTTTCCATCGCGCCTAGCGAACCCATGCCGCGGTAGCTCTTGTAGCTGCGGCCCTGGAACAGTTCGGTTTCGCCGGGGCTTTCCTCAGTGCCGGCGAACAGGCCGCCGATCATGATGGTCGATGCACCGGCAGCCAGCGCCTTGCCAAGGTCGCCGGAATAGCGCACGCCGCCATCGGCGATCAGCGGGATGCGGTCCTGCAGCGCGTCGGCCACCATCGCGATCGCGGTGATCTGCGGCACGCCCACGCCCGCGACGATCCGCGTGGTGCAGATCGACCCGGGACCCACGCCCACCTTCACCGCATCCGCGCCGGCATCCAGCAAGGCCAGCGCGGCATCGCCGGTGACGATGTTGCCGCCGATCACCTGCAGCTTCGGCCAGGTCTTCTTGGCCCATGCGACCCGGTCGATCACGCTTTGCGAGTGGCCGTGCGCGGTATCGACGATGATCACGTCCACTTCCGCATCCACCAGCGCCGCGATGCGCTGCTCGGTGTCGCCGCCCACGCCGACTGCGGCGCCCACCAACAGCTGCTCGTCCTTGTCGTAGGCAGCATTCGGGTTGTCGCGCTTCTTCTGGATGTCCTTGACGGTGATGAGGCCGCGCAGGGCGAACTCGTCGTTGACCACCAGTACCTTCTCGATGCGGTACCGGTGGAACAGGTCGAGCACTTCGGCGTCGCTGGCGCCCTCCTTCACCGTGATCAGCTTGTCCTTGCGGGTCATGATGTTGTAGACCGGATCGTCGAGCTTCTTCTCGAAGCGCATGTCGCGGCCGGTGACGATGCCGACCAGCTGGCCCTGCGCATCCACCACCGGCACGCCGCTGATGTTCCGTGCCCGGGTGAGTTTGAGTACCTCGCCGATGGTGGCATCGGGCGTGACCGTGAACGGTTCGCGGATGATGCCGGATTCGAAGTTCTTCACCTTGCGCACCGCATCGGCCTGCTGCTGCCAGGTCATGTTCCTGTGCAGGATGCCGATGCCGCCCAGCTGGGCCATGGCGATGGCCAGGCGCGCATCGGTCACGGTGTCCATCGCAGCGGACACGATCGGCAGGTTCAGGCGCAGGCTGGCGGTGAGCTTCGCGGCAAGCGACACGTCCTTGGGCAGGACGGTGGAATGCGCCGGGACGAGAGAGACATCGTCGTAGGTCAGCGCTTCGGCCAGGATGCGGAGCATGTGCGTTCCGGTGGCTGGGAAGCGGCCCATTGTAGCGCGTCGCGGCCCGGCCCGGCCATGGTCAACGGCCCAGCGGCTGCTGGTCCTGTCCGGCGGTTTCCGGCGGCAGCAGCTGCAGCTCGGCGGCTTCCAGCGTGTTCTGCATCAGGGTGGCCACGGTCATCGGACCGACGCCGCCGGGTACCGGGGTGATCCAGCTGGCGCGCTGCGCGGCGGCGTCGAACTGCACATCGCCCACCAGCCGGCCGTCGTCGATGCGGTTGATGCCCACGTCGATGACCACCGCGCCCGGCTTCACCCAGTCGCCGGGAATCAGCCCGGGCCGACCCACCGCCACCACCAGGATGTCGGCCCCACGCACGGCCGCTTCCAGCACGGCAGGCGGAGTGAACTTGTGGCAGCTGGTCACGGTGCAGCCGGCGATCCACAGTTCCATCGCCATCGGCCGGCCGACGTGATTGGACACCCCGACGATGGTGGCATTGCGTCCGCGCACCGGCCGGTCGGTGTTGGCCAGCAGCGTCATCACGCCGCGCGGCGTGCAGGGCCGCAGGCCCAATTGCCGCAGCGCCAGATGACCCACGTTTTCGGGATGGAAACCGTCCACGTCCTTTCGCGGATCGATGGCATGGATCAGCCGGGTGGCATCGGGAATGCCGGGCAGCGGCAGCTGCACCAGGATGCCGTGGATGTCGGGATTGTGGTTCAGCGCACCGATCAGAGCCAGCAGGTCGGCCTCGCGGGTGCCGGCCGGCAGGTCGTAGTCGAAGGCCTGGATGCCGACCTTATCGGCCGCCCGGCGCTTGTTGCGCACGTAGCTCTGCGAGGCGGGATCGCTGCCGACCAGGATCACTGCCAGCCCCGGACGCGGCTGTCCGGCCGCCACGCGGGCATCCACGCGCAGCTTCAGCCGGTCCAGCAGGTCATCGGCAATGCGCTTGCCATCCAGAAGGCGGGCCTGGGTCATGCGGGCGGGCGTACGGCAGCGGCGAAGCGGTGATTATCGCCGATGCAGCCCAGCCCGTTCGCTCAGCCCTTGCCTGCCAAGGCTGCCTCGATCGTGGCCACGTCGATCTTCGTCATGGTCATCATCGCCTCCATCGCGCGTTTGGCAGCAGCGCGGTCGGGATTGGACATCGCGTCCATCAGCACGCGCGGGGTGATCTGCCAGGAAAACCCCCAGCGATCCTTGCACCATCCGCATTGGCTTTCCTCGCCGCCGTTGTCGACGATCGCGTTCCAGTAACGGTCGGTTTCTTCCTGGTCGTCTGTCAATATCTGGAAACTGACCGCCTGGTTCGGCTTGAATTCCGGCCCGCCGTTCAAGCCCAGGAACGGTCTGCCCAGCACGCTGAATTCGACGGTGATTTCCTCGCCCTGCTTGGTGCCCGGGTTGTCTGCCGGCGAATCGGAGGCGCGTCCCATCCGACTGTCCGGAAACGTGCTGGTGTAGAACTCCGCGGCTTCGCGCGCCTGGCCCTTGTCGAACCAGAGACAGGTCAACAGTTTCTGCTTGCTCATCGCAGCTCTCCTTGATCAGGCGTCCAGGATCGGCTCAAAACCGCCCCAGAACATGCGCTTGCCGTCGAACGGCATGTCGCTGGCCGACATGTCCGGATCGTCCATCAGCTTCTGCCAGGCAGCATCGCGGGTGGCCTTGTCCGGCCACTGGATGAAGGAATACACCACCGCTTCGCCCGCTTCGGCCTTCACCGCGCGGCGGTAATCGGTCACCTTGCCATCGGGCACGTCATCGCCCCAGGCCTCGACCACGCGTACGGCGCCCAGCTCGCGGAACTTGCGGGTGGTCTTCTGCGCCAAGTCCACATAGGCCTGCTTGTTGCCCTCCGGCACCGGGGTCACCATGCCATCCACATAGCCGGCCTTGGCATCGCCGCTGTCGTCGATCAGCGATTCGAAGCCGCCGTAGATCATGCGCTTGCCGTCGAACGGCATCGTTTCGGCCATCTTTTCCATGCGCGGATCGGCCATTATTTTCTCACTCACCGCGTCGCGGGTGTTGCGGTCGGGATATTCGAACCAGCTGAACACCACGGTTTCATCCGGCCTGGCCTGCACGGCACGGCGGAAATCGGTGAGCTTGCCGTCCTGGACGTCGTCGCCCCAGTTTTCCACCGTACGGCGCACGCCGTGTTCCTTCAAGATCGCCAGCCCTTCCTTGGCATGCTGGATGTAGTCGTCTTTCTTCGCCGTCGGCACGGCTGTCACGAAACCTTCGAAGTACGTCACGGGACTCTCCGCTGTTGGGGGGGAATGGATCGATGCAGCACGGTACGGCGTGGTGCGATGGCAGCGATGCGCTACGTATGTTACGGCGGTTAACATTAAATCCACGTGACGCGGCTTTCTGCATGGGCTGACGGTCTAGAATCGATGTTTTCAGTCTGGATGGCCGCATGTCCTCCACCCCGTTCGATGGCTCGCGCCAGGATGCGATCCAGGCCGCTGCATTCCGTCGTCTGCTGCAGCATCTGATGCAGGAGCGTGCGGACGTGCAGAACATCGACCTGATGATCCTGGCCGGGTTCTGCCGCAACTGTCTGGCCGACTGGTACCGCGAAGCGGCTGCGGAACGCGGCGTGGAACTGGACAAGGATGCCGCGCGCGATCTCGTGTACGGCGGGTCGTTCGCCGCCTGGAAGGCGCGCCACCAGCGCGAGGCCACGCCGGAGCAACTGGCAGCTTTCGAACGCAGCCGCGGCACGCACGGCGAGTGATCAGAGCCGCGCTGGTGGCACTGGGGCTGCTGCTGGCGTTGTATGCCGGGGTGTGTGCGCTGTTCTGGGTGAATCAGCGGTCGCTGCTGTACTTCCCCGCCGCGACTCGCGTGGACGCGCGCCAGACCGACTTCAGCCTGCCCCGACCCGATGCCACCCTGCGCGGCTGGGCACTGCAGCCGCAGCAGCCGTATCCGATCCTGTACTTCGGCGGCAACGCCGAGGCCGTGCAGTTCAATCGCGACGATTTCCGGCAGTGGTTCCCGCAGCGCAGCGTGTATCTGCTGGCCTACCGCGGCTACGGCGCGAGCGATGGCAGCGCATCGCAGCAAGCCCTGTATGCCGATGCGCTGGCGCTGTACGATGCCGTGCGCAAGCGCCATCCCGGACAGCGAATCAGCGTGATCGGCCGCAGCCTGGGCAGTGGGATGGCGATCTACGTGGCCGCGTATCGTCCGGTGGACCGGCTGGTCCTGGTCACGCCGTTCGACAGCATGCAGGCGGTGGGTCAGGCGCATTTTCCGTGGCTGCCGGTACGCTGGCTGCTGCGCGACCGCTATCCCTCATCGCAGTGGCTTCCACGGTACCAAGGGCCGTTGCTGGTGGTGCGGGCCGGGCGCGATGCCGTGATTCCCGCCATCAACACCCAGCGACTGATCGAAAGTGCATCCGCCCCGCCGCAGCTGCTGGAGCTGCCGCGTGCCGATCACAACGATGTGCACACCCAGCCGGAATACGGCCCGGCGATGGCCGATTTCCTGCGCTGAGGCTCAGCGGCCGGGAATGCGCTTGCTGGGGTCGGTTTCCACCGCCGGCAGCGGATTGGACATCGTTCCCGGCGGCGGGCAGCGCGGCACGCTGGAACCCACCACGCACACGGTGCAGCACGGCGGCGCCGCAGGCATGCCGCCGCCGGAACGAATCTGCGGCGCCGGTGGCGGCAGCGCGGCCAGTTCGGAGCCCGATTTCAGTTTCAGCAGCACCGCCCAGTCCTGGCGGTTGGCGTTGCAGGCGTCGGCTTGGTCGGGGTTGCATTCCGGCCCGCCGGGCGTACGGATGGGCAGGTCGGCGAAGTAGCCATTCGGAGCCAGCCGCAGTTTGCGCAGGGTCACGGCTTGGTTGACGTTGCCGCCCACCAGATACGCCAGTTGCGAGTTGCCCGGATTCACGCCCACCACGATGTCGCAGTGCATGCCCAGGCCCTCGTTGTTCGACTGGCTGAGCAGGCTGGCCAGATCGGCAAAGCCGAAAGTGCGCGATGCCACCCGCACGTAGCACAGCAAATCGCCCAGCGCTGGCCGCGCGCTGCGCGGGTCGTGCACGGTGTACGGGCTGGGCTGCGAGCTGCGGTAGGCGTCGCGCACGTAGTTGACATGGCTGGCCGAACCGTTGAATCCGGGCACCTGGGCTTCGCGCATCACCCACGACACGAATGCTGCCGACCAGGGCGTGTCGATGATGAAGCTGCGGCATGCCGGCGACGGATAGCTGGCCGACGCCGCGTAGCCGCATTCGCTGGCCCCGGCGCGTCCGTAGGCGGAACCGAGCAGGCCGCTGTCGTTCCAGTATTTGGCCACGTGGCGCCAGGCTTCGCCGCCATCGGCCAGGCGACTGTTTTCGGCCTCGTAGATCTGCGGCCCGTAGGTGCGGCCGTCGGCGTCGATGAACGGGCGGAACCAGTGCTGGTTGGCTTCGCAAGCCACCGCGGCGATGCGCTGCGCGGTGACTGCCGAGCGGGTCTGCGTGCGCAGCAGCGGGCACGGATCGGCTGCAAACACGGGCAATGCCATCAGCAGCAGCAGGACGGACGACAGCAGACGGCGCATCGGCGGATTCCTCTCAAGCATTCGGAGCCGCGCAGACTGCGGCAAGGTCGGTGTAGCCGGGATGACTGCGCCCGGGCGCGCACACGATGCAATCCGGATCGGGTGGCAGGCGTAATTCGGAAAACCGCATCGCCAGGGCTTCCACTTGCAGCAGCCGGCCGATCAGCGGTGTACCGATGCCCAGCATCAGCTTGATGGCCTCCGTGGCCTGCAGCAGGCCGATGATGCCCGGCAGCACGCCCAGCACGCCGGCCTCGGCGCAGTTGGGGGCATCCTCCGGCGCGGGCGGCTCGGGAAACAGGCAGCGATAGCACGGCGCCACGCCGCGCTGCCGTCCGGCATCGAACACGCTGACCTGGCCGGAAAAGCGCTGCACCGCGCCGTACACCAGCGGCTTGCCGAGCGCGACGCAGGCATCGTTCAACAGATAGCGCGCCGCGAAGTTGTCGGCGCCGTCGATTACCACGTCGCTGCCATCCAGCAGGCGTTCCACGTTGTCGGCGTTCAGGCGTTCGCGGATCGGTTGCACCTCGCAGCGCGGATTCAGCGCCTGCAGCCGTTGCTGTGCCGAAGCCACCTTGGCCATGCCGATGGCGGCATCCACGTGCAGGATCTGTCGCTGCAGGTTGCTGCGATCGACCACGTCGTCATCCACCAGCCGCAGCATGCCCACGCCGGCCGCGGTCAGGTAGAACGCCACCGGCGACCCCAACCCGCCGGCCCCCAGCAGCAGCACGCGGGCGGACTGCAGGCGCCGCTGTCCGGCCAGTCCCACGTCCGGCAGGCGCATCTGCCGCGAATAGCGTTCGGCGAAGTCGGCATCCACATCGGCATCGCGCTGCACCGGCAGGCCGTCGGTGATCCAGCGAGTGGTGCCGCCGTCCACCGACGCCAATTGCGAATACCCCGCTGCCTGCAAGGCCTGTGCGACCTGCAGCGAACGCGCGCCGCGCTGGCAGATCAGCAGCAGGGCTTGGTCGCGCTGCGGCAGATGGGCAGCCGGATCGGCCAGCAGGTCGGCCATGTCGATGCCGCGGGCGCCATCGGCCATGCCGGCGGCGCGCTCACCGGATTCGCGCACATCCACCAGCACCGCACCGGCCTGCTGCCGCTGACGTGCCTGCGCCGGAGAGAGTTGTTCGATGGCCATGTGCGAATTCATCCCGGGATTATGGCCCGCGCCGGGGGCAGCCGGGTGAGCGGCGATCACAGCCGCAGCACGCGCACCGGAGTTCCGGCCGGATAATCGCGCGGGCCTTCGTCCAACACGATCAGTGCATTGCTGTCGGCGGCGGCACGCATGCGGTGCGAGCCGTCGGCCGGATCGGGCTGCACATGCAACACACCTTGGGCATCGCACTGCAGCCGGCCGCGCAGGAATTCCAGCCGTTCGTGGCGCTTGTGCCACGGCGTGGCCAGGCGCGCACTGAGAGGCGGTTCGCCGTCGCGGCAGTCCTGCAAGCCGTCCAGCAGGCGCCGCCCCAGCGTGGCCGCCGTGGCCAGTACCGAGACCGGATTGCCCGGCAGCCCCAGCACGCAGGCGCGACCCAGCGTGGCCAGCAGCACCGGCATGCCGGGCTTCATCCGCACCTTCCAGAAGTGCAGCCTGCCGTGCCGTTGCAGGATGGCCGGAATGTGATCCTTCTCACCTGCCGATACCGCTCCGCAGGTGATGACCACATCGAAGCTGTCCGCTGCATCGCGCAGCGCGACAGCGGTGCGTTCGGCATCGTCGGGCAGGTTCGGCCAGGCCACCGGTTCGAGCCCTTGCGTGCGCAGCCAGCCCATCAGCTGCTCGCGATTGCTGTTGTAGATGCCGCCCGGCGGCAGCGTCAGGCCGGGCTCGATCAATTCATCGCCGGTGGTGAACACCGCCACCGTGGGCCGTATCCGCACCGGCAAGGCCGGTAGGCCCAGCGCTGAAGCCAGTCCGATGCGCGCGGGCGTAAGACGGATGCCGGCAGCCAGCACCGCATCGCCGGGCTGCACATCCTCGCCAGCGCGGCGAATGTTGGCGCCCAGCAATGGCGCTTGCAGCACCTGCACGCGGCCGCCTTCGACGCGCGTGTGTTCCTTCATCACCACCGTATCGGCACCGGTCGGGACGGACGCGCCAGTGGTGATGCGGAGGCACTGCCCCGCCTGTATGGATGCTTCGGCATCCACCACACCGGCAAAACGCTCGCCGGCCAAGGTCAGCACCGTCTCGCCATCGCCCAGATCGGCGTGCCGCAGCGCGAAACCGTCCATCGCGCTGTTGTCGAACGGCGGCAGCGCCAATCCAGCGATGACGGGCTCGGCCAGGACGCGGCCATGCGCACGTGCCAGGGTGACCGACTCGCTGCCCAAACGGTGTTGCGCTGCCACCCTGTCGATGATCGCTTCAGCTTCGGCGACAGCAATCCGGGTCGGGATGTCGGTCATGGCAACTGCACTCCCGCGCCCCGCAAGTCCTGCGGCGTATTGAGATTGCCCAGCCGGAAGCCAGGAAACACAACCGCCTGCATGCCCATGTGCTGCTGCAGCGCCTGCACGGCCAAGCGGCGTTCAGCGATGGCCTGCGCCGCCGCAATGCGCAGCTCAGGTACCGGCCACAACGCCAGCAACGGCTGCGTGCCGTCGGCATCCACGACGAAGGCACCGGTACCGCCTGCGGCTGCCAGCGAGCGCAGCAGGCAATCGTTCACGTCCACCACATCCACCGGCACGGTCAGCAGCCACGGCGTGCGGGCAGCATCGGCGAGGGCATCCAGACCACCCAGCGGGCCGAGCTGCGCATGCCGATCGGGCACGGCAGTCAGTCCGTGGGCCAGATAACGCTGCAGGTCGCGATTGGCGCTGACCAGCACCGCGTCCACCTCCGGGCGCAATCGCCGCTGCAGGCGCAGCACCTGCGCCTCGCCATCGCGCTGCAGCCAAGCCTTGTCGATGCCACCCAGCCGCATGCCCTGCCCGCCTGCCAGGATACCCAGTGTCACTTGATCGGCAGGCAAATGCATCAACGCTTCACGTGCCGCAGCAGGCGTCGCTTACGCGCCACCTGGCGGTCGGTCAATTCGTTCTTCTTGTCCTTGTAGGGATTCTCGCCTTCCTTGAAGATGAAGCGCACCGGCGTGCCCACCAGCTTGAAGCGCTTGCGGAAGAAGTTTTCCAGATAGCGGTGGTAGGTGTGGTTGAGCGTGCGCAGGCGGTTGCCGTGTACGATGAAAGTCGGCGGATTCTCGCCGCCGGGATGGGCGAAGCGCAGCTTGGCCACGTGACCGCGCACGGTTGGCGGCGGGTTGGCGGCGTAGGCAGCTTCCAGCGCGCGGGTCACTTCCGCGGTGCCGAATTCGCGCGTGGCCGAGGCATGCGCCCTGTGGATCGCGCGGAACAACTCGCGCAGACCGGACCCGTGCTTGGCGCTGATGCGCACCGCCTGGGCCCAGTCCACGAACGCCAGCTTGCGGCCCAGCAGCGCCTCAGTCTGCTGGCGCTGGTAATCGCTCAGGCCATCCCACTTGTTCACCGCCACCACCAGCGCCCGGCCTGCATCCAACACCGCGCCCAGCACGCTGGCATCCTGCTCGGTCACGCCTTCGCCGGCGTCGATCAGGATCACCGCCACCTGGCACTGCTCGATCGCCTGCAGGGTCTTGACGATGGAGAACTTTTCCACCGCCTCGTCCACTTTCGACTTGCGCCGCAGCCCGGCGGTGTCCACCAGCCGGTACTTGCGGCCGTCGCGCTCCAGGTCGGCGGCGATCGAATCGCGGGTCGTACCCGGCACCTCCGAGGCGATCATCCGTTCCTCGCCCAGCAGCCGGTTCACCAGTGTCGACTTGCCCACGTTCGGCCGACCGACGAAGGCGATGCGGATGCGCTCCGGATCGTCGTCCAGCGCTTCGCCCTGACCGATTTCCGGCAGCTGGTCCAGCACCTGCCGCAGCAGATCGTCGATGCCGCGGCGATGCGATGCCGCCACGGCCACCGGATCGGCCAATCCGTAACGGCTGAATTCCGCCAATGCCGCCTGCGCATCGATGCCATCGGTCTTGTTCACCACCAGCAGGGTCGGCGCGGCCTTGCGCCGCAGCCAGGCGACGATGTCGTCGTCCAGTGCCGACGGGCCCTCGCGGCCATCCACCACCAGCAGCACCAGATCGGCCTCCTCGGCGGCAGCACGGGCCTGGCGTGCGGTGGCGCCGGGCAGGCCCTCGTCCTCGCCGGCGATGCCGCCGGTGTCGATCAGCACGAACGGTCGTTCCTCGTCCAGCCGGCACACGCCGTAATGCCGATCGCGGGTCACGCCGGGCTGGTCGTGCACCAGCGCGTCGCGGCTGCGGGTCAGCGCGTTGAATAAGGTGGATTTGCCCACGTTGGGGCGGCCAACCAATGCGACGACGGGAAGCATTCCGAACATCCAGGACAGCCGACGACACAGCGCACGGCAAGGGCGCCAGCTTACCGCACTCGCCGCCTGAACCGGTCGTCGCTCAACTCCTCACGGGTCCTACAGCAGCATTGGTATCGAACAGGAACAACGTGACCGCTTGCGCACTGCCGCCGATTGTGCGGTAGAAATCCAGCGCATCCGTGTCGTCGTTGTCCGCAGGGACGAATGCGGCCAGCAGGCCGGATCGTGTTGCCGCATCCAGTGCTGCCTGGATCAGGCGACGGCCGATGCCTTTGCGCTGGTGCACCGGATGCACCGCGATGTCGTAGATGAACAATTCGAAGCCATCCTGAGCAGTGACCGGCAACACAGAGCGCTCAGGCCGCCCGCTGGTTCGTCATCGGCGAATGCGCCGAACAGCCAGAACCGGTCATCGGCCAGCAATCGTGCCATCCGATCCGGTGTGCTGCCTTCGCCGTGTTCAAACGTTTCTGCCATCACGCGGGTGACGGCTGATGCCACTTCGGCATCCTGCATGCTCAGCCTGCGGACGTCGCGCATCTTCCGGCTGAGCCTGCCATGGCGTGCTTACTGCCCCACCCGCCAGGCGCTGAGGTCGCCGCCCGTGCTCTGCACCAGCAGGATGCCATCGGCCACCACCGGTGCGGCACGGATGGCGTCCTTGGCGGCACGGGTGCGCGCGGCGAACTGGCCGTCGGACAGGTTCAGCCAGTGCAGGTAGCCGTCGTAGTCGCCGACCACGGCATAGTCGCCCTGCACCGCCACGCCGGACAGGTTGCGCCGGGCCAGCGCCGGCTGCTGCCAGGAACCGCTGCCGCTGGTCTTGTCGATGCCCCACACCGTACCGTTGCGGTCGCTGGTGATGACCCGATCGGCCGACACACCCACGCGGCCCGGACCCCCATTGCCGCTCTCCCACAGCACCCGGCCGCTGGGGGCCTCGATGGCGACGGTGCTGTTCTTGTAGCTGCTCGCAAACAGCACCGGACCGTCCAGCGCCGGGGTGCCATCCACATCGGCCATGCGGTCCAGCTCGCTGCGGCCATCGGGCTGCGCCACGGCCTGTTCCCACAACGGACGACCATCGGCGATGGCGAATGCCTTCACCATGCCGTCGTCGCCACCGGAAAACACGTAACCCGGCCCCAGCACCACGCCATCGTTGCCGCGCACGGTCAGTGCGGGCGGCGTCGAGTCGTTGAACCAGCGCCGCTCGCCGGAGTTGGCATCGAAGGCGCTGACGCGGCCGTCGTTGCTGCGCACGAACACCATGCCTTGGCCGATCACCGGCGCGGCGATCACTTCGTTGGGAACCTTGGCCGTCCATTTTTCCGTGCCTGTGGCCGCATCCAGCGCGATCACGTCGCCTTCAAGACTGCCCACCACCACCAGACCATCGCCGGCTCCGGGCCCGCCGGACAGCGGCAGGTCGGAGCGGTACTGCCACAGGCGGGCACCGCTGTTCAGATCCAGCGCCTGCAACCCGCCGTGAACGGCGGCCGCATACACCTTGCCATCGGCCACCACCGGACCCTGCCGGGCGCCCAGCAGATCCTCGCCCTTGCCCACGCTGGTGCTCCACAGCCGGGTTGGGGTGGTGCTGGCGGCGAAATCGGTCAGCTCGGCCGGATCGGTCAGGCGCTCACCCTTGTCCTTGCCGCCGAACCAGCCCTTCACCGTGCCGCAGCCGGACATCGCCAAGCCACAGGCCAGCACCAGTGCCACGCGCGTGGCGGAAACGTTTGCAATGGACATCGTCAGCTCGCGGAATCGGGGGTGGCGGGCTTGCCGCCCGCTTCGGAAAGTTTCAATTCGACCAGGCGCCGCTGCGGCGCACCGACATCCAGCCGGGTCAGCGCTTTCGCATAGCTCTCGCGGGCCGCATCACGCTGGCCCAGTGCCAGCTGCGCATCGCCACGCACTTCCAGCGCTGCGGCATCGTCACCGGCGTTCTGCAGCAGGGTCAGGGCTTCCTGCGACTTGCCGGCATCGATCAGCAATCGGGCCAGCCGTTCGTCGATCACCCGCTGCAGGTCGCGCTGCTCGGCCGTGCGCGCCGTGCGCAGGGTGTCGATGGCGGCATCGCGCTGGCCGGCATCCAGCTGTGCCTTGGCCAGCTGCAACGCCCCCATCTGCGTATAGATGCCCTGCAGCTGCTGCAGCTGCGTCTTGGCCTTGACCAGATCCTTGGCCTGCAGGGCGGCATCGAGCGCATGGTATGCCTCGTTGGCCTGGAACTGCTTCTTCAGCCGATCGGCCTGCCACCACTGCCAGCCGGCGATCAGGCCCAGGCCGATCGCCACGCCGCCGATCAGGCCTGCACCGTTGGCACGCAACCAGCGGCGGACGCGTTCGCCCTGCTCGTGTTCGTCCAGCAAATCGTCGATCGCCATACTGTCTCGCGACCGGCGGCCGGTGCCGCCGGGATCAAGTGGTTGGGAATGCCGGAATCACGCCTGGCCTCAGGGCCCGGCGGATTCACTGGGTCGCCGCGGCGACCGATCCGTCAGAGGATACCGTAAAGCGGGCCACGTTCGCGCGCAGGTATCGGTCCAGGTTCACGGGCTGGCCGGCCCGCTCGACCGTGGCAGCGGCTGCATTGCCGATCACCACGCGTCCACCCTGCTGCAGAGCGAATGCGCGATCGGTGCCTGCCGGCATCAGCTCCGAGGCAAGCACCTTGCCGTCGCTGGCGGTGATCTCCACCCAGCTGTCGCTGCTCAGTCGCAGACGCAGTCCATCGTCGGTTGCGGCCTGTGCGGGCGCACGCGTCGGGACTGGCGTGATCGATGCCACAAGCGGCGACGGCGGCTGGTGCGTCGATGGCGGCAGACCATGGCCGAGCGGTGCAGGCTCCAGCGGCACGGTCTGGCTCGACGCACCGGACTGCACGGCCTGGCGCTGCATCTGCACCCACACCGGCAACACGATCGCAACAGTGATCACGATGTAGATGAGACGTCGCGACGCGCTTTCGGCAAAGCGCCGCATCGGCGGCGTGTAGGTGCGCGGTTGGAGTTCGGCCGGCTGCACGGGTGGCACGCCGGAGGCGTTCAGCACCGGTTCCGTCAACAGGCCCAGCAGGCGCGCATAGCTGCGCAGCTGGCCGCGCACGTAGACCGGGGCGCCCAGTCGCGACCAGTCGTCGGCTTCCAGCGACTGCACCACGCACAATGGCATTTTCAGCCGTTCGGCCACGTCGGACTGGCTCATCCCGGCGGCCTCGCGCGCCGTGCGCAGGCGCTTGCCGGCACCGACGAATGCTTCGGGAATGGCGGATGGGTCGGTCATGGCGATGGCGAGTCCCCGGGGCGGCTTTCCCGTTGCGGAAAGCGGCTTTGCTTCATTTGAACATATTTCGCGGCCGCAGCGTGATCGCCCAGGCGGCGTTCGATTTCGGCGGCCTGGCTCAGCACGGCCGGCGTGGGTGGTGCAGCCGCCAGGCGGCGTTCGGAAAATGCGCGGGCGCCCAGGAAGTCGCCCTGCTTGAAGTGCAGTTCCGCCATCGCCTCCAGAGCGGACGGATGCTTCGGTGCCGCGTCCAGTGCCATGCGCAGATCGCGCTCGGCCCGTTCCAGCTGGCCGGCGGCGAGCGCGCAGGAACCGGCATTGGCCCGGGCATCGATGGGGGTGGCGTACAGCGGGTCACGCAATGCGGCATCGAACTGCGCCAGCGACTCGGTTTCGCGGCCGTTGGAGCACAGCCACACGCCGTAGTTGTTCAACATCGCACCACGCTGCGGCGCCAGTTCCACTGCCTTGGCGTAGTGGCCACCGGCAACGGCGTCGTTCCCCAGCCGTGCATTGGCGAAGGCCAGCACCGTGTAGGCCTCGGCGGAATTGGGATCGGTTTTCAGCGCAACATTGGCTTGGTGGATGGCCTCGTCGAATTGCCCGGCACGCAGCCGCTGTTCGGCAACCACGGCCTGTTGACGTGCCGCGTAACGCTTTTCCGCAGCCTTGTCAGTCTTGAAATCGTAATCGCGCTGCGGGATGTCGTCACCCTTGCGGGTGTAGTCGGGACGGATGAAGGTCAGGCGCGAGCAGGCCGTGGTGGCCATGGCCACCAGCAGCAGCGCGACGATGGCGTTACGCGGCGGCATCGATGCCCTCCTTCCGCAGCTGCTGGCGATGGGCGGCCTGGCGGCGGGTGCGGTCGAGCACCTGGCCCTTCAGCTGGCCGCAGGCGGCGTCGATGTCGTCGCCACGGGTGCGGCGCACCGGAGCGACCAATCCGGCGTGGTTCAGCACCTTCTGGAAGGCGCGGATGTCGGCCTCGGATGGACGCTGGAAGCGCGTGCCCGGAAACGGGTTGAACGGAATCAGGTTGACCTTGGCGGCATCCTTCATCTGCACAGCGCGGTCGAAGTCGCGCATCAGCGCCGCCAGCGCGCGGGCGTGCTCGGGGCGGTCGTTCACGCCCTGCATCAACGTGTATTCGAACGTGACCGAGGTGCCCTTCTTGCGCAATGCGTAGCGCACGCAGGCGTCCATCAGCTCGGCGATGGGGTACTTGCGGTTCAGCGGCACCAGCTCGCTGCGCAGCTCGTCGAACGGCGCGTGCAGCGACACCGCCAGCGCCACGTCGCTCACCTCGCCCAGGCGGTCGATCATCGGCACCATGCCTGCGGTGGACAGGGTGACGCGCTTGTTGGCCAGGCCGTAGCCCAGATCGTCGCGCATGATACTCATCGCGCGCACCACGTTGTCGAAATTGGCCAGCGGTTCGCCCATGCCCATCATCACCACGTTGGTGAGCCTGCGCCCGCCTCCATCCGACATGCCGTGTACCACGTTGCCCAGGTGCCGCGCCGCCACCCACACCTGGCCGATGATCTCGGCGGTGGACAGATTCCGGTTGAAGCCCTGCGTGGCGGTGGAACAGAACGTGCAGTTGAGTGCGCAGCCCACCTGCGAGGACACGCACAGCGTGCCGCGGCCCTTGTCGGGGATGTACACCGTTTCGATGGCGTTTTTCGCATCCATGCCCAGCAGCCACTTGTGGGTGCCGTCGGCCGAGGGCTGGTCGAAGACGACCTGCGGCGCCTGCACGCAGGCGACATCCTCCAATTTGGCGCGCAATGCCTTGCCCAGGTCGGTCATCTGCGCGAAATCGGTGACGTGGCGATGGTGCATCCACTTCATCACCTGCTGGGCGCGGAACGGCTTTTCGCCCAGTTGGCCGGTGAAGAAAGCATCCAGACCGGCACGATCCATGTCGAACAGGTTGCTGCGCGCCGAAGGTGTCGCGGCAGCCGGCACGGCAACGCCACCGGCCGCAGCGGCAGTGGCGAGGTCGGTGGCGTGCGTGTCGGTCATGGGTCAGCGGTTGTACACGTCGGTAGCGGGGAAGAAATAGGCCACTTCGATGGCGGCGTTTTCCAGCGAATCCGAACCGTGCACGGCGTTGGCGTCGATGCTGTCGGCAAAGTCGGCGCGGATGGTGCCGGCGGCGGCCTCCTTCGGATTGGTGGCGCCCATCAGCTCGCGGTTCTTGGCCACGGCGCCCTCGCCTTCCAGCACCTGGATCATCACCGGGCCGGAAATCATGAAGTTGACCAGCGCGCCGAAGAACGGACGCTCGCGGTGCACGGCGTAGAAGCCTTCGGCTTCTGACTTGGACAGCTGCTTCAGCTTCGCGGCTACGACCTTCAGGCCGGCCTTTTCGAAACGCGAGTAGATGTCGCCGATGACGTTCTTGGCAACGGCATCGGGCTTGATGATCGACAGGGTGCGCTCCAGCGCCATGGATGAGGTCTCCGGGAAGGCGGGCGACCCGACAAGGGGGCAGCCCGATGGTAACAGAAAACCCGTGCAAGAAACACGGGCTTAGCCGACATGGCTGCAGTGATTCTAGCGGATCGCACACGCGATCTACACATGCCGCAGCAGGTTTGACAGCACCATGGCAGGCGCCTAGAATCAAACGGTTGCTTGATACGGGCGCTTGATCCCATGACGATCGCTCAATTCTCCACCAAGGACCGCATTCTCGGAGCGGCGGAAGAGTTGTTCGCGTTGAAGGGCTTCGCTGGCGCTTCGCTGCGCGAGGTGACCAGCCGTGCCGACGTGAACATCGCCGCGGTCAATTACCATTTCGGCAGTAAGGAAAACCTGATCAACGAGGTGTTCCGGCGGCGCATGGACGGCATGAGCCGGCAACGGCTGGCGCTGCTGGCCCAGGCATTGCAGCAGGCCCCGGGCGATCTGGAACCGATCATCGCCGCCTTCGTGCAACCGGCGCTGGACATTGCCCAGGACCGCAACGGCGGAGCCGCGTTCGTGCGGGTCATCGCGCGTGCGTATGCCGAAAACAACGACAGCCTGCGCCGCTTCTTGTCCGAGCAGTACGGGCATGTGCAGCGCGAATTCGCCAAGGCCATCCAGACCTGCCTGCCGCAGCTGGGCAAGGAACAGCTGTACTGGCGCTTGGACTTCCTGTCCGGCGCATTGACCTATGCCATGGCCGATTTCGGCATGATCAAGCGTCCCGCCGACGTCAGCGAGGACGTGCATCGGATCAAGGCCGGGCGCGAGCTGATCCGCTTCACACTGGCCGGGTTTCTGGCCACCGAGCCGCAGGGATGAGCCAGGACGGTGTCCGAACGATTTCATCATTTATCTGTAAAACAGGAACTTGTAGAACATGTCGAATGCAGTACTTGTAAGACGTGCCGCCGTGCTCGGTGCTGGCGTGATGGGCGCGCAGATCGCGGCGCACCTGACCAATGCCGGCGTGGACACCGTGCTCTTTGACCTGCCGGCGAAGGACGGCGACCCCAACGGCGTGGTGAACAAGGCCATCGCCAACCTAAGCAAGCTGTCCCCCGCGCCGCTGGCCAGCAAGTCGCTGGCGGCCGCCATCACCCCGGCCAACTACGACACCGGCCTGGAGCAGCTGCGCCACTGCGACCTGATCATCGAGGCGATCGCCGAACGGATGGACTGGAAGCAGGATCTGTACCGCAAAATCGCCGACTTCGTGCCCGAGCATGCAATTCTGGCCAGCAACACATCCGGCTTGGGAATCAACAAGTTGTCGGATGTTCTTCCTGAGAAACTTCAACCCCGATTCTGCGGGGTTCACTTCTTCAATCCGCCGCGCTACATGCATCTGGCGGAACTGATTCCTGCCCGTCGCACCGACCCGGCAGTGCTGGAAGGGCTGGAGACCTTCCTGACCAGCACCCTCGGCAAGGGCGTGGTGTACGCGCGCGACACGCCAAATTTCATCGGCAACCGCATCGGCGTGTTCTCGATCCTGGCCACAATGCACCACACCGATGCGTTCGGACTGGGCTTCGATACGGTGGATGCGCTGACCGGCCCGGCGATCGGCCGGCCCAAATCCGCCACTTACCGCACCGCCGACGTGGTCGGGCTGGACACCATGGCCCATGTCATCAAGACCATGGCCGACACCCTGCCCAACGACCCCTGGCACCGCTATTTCCAGGCGCCGAAATGGCTGACCGCGCTGATCGAGAAGGGCGCACTGGGCCAGAAGACCGGCGCCGGCATCTACAGCAAGCGCGGCAAGGACATCGGGGTGCTGGACCTGCAGGCGCAGGATTACCGGCCCAGCCAGCAGGACGTCGATCCGGAAGTCGGCGCGATCCTGAAGGAAAAGGATCCGGCCAAGAAGTTCGCCGCGCTGCGCGCCAGCCAGCACCCACAGGCGCAGTTCCTGTGGGCGGTGTTCCGCGACCTGTTCCACTACAGCGCCTACCACCTGGCCGACATCGCCGAAACCGCCCGCGACGTGGATCTGGCCATCCGCTGGGGTTACGGCTGGTCGCTGGGGCCGTTCGAGACTTGGCAGGCCGCCGGCTGGAAGCAGGTGGCCGACTGGATCGCCGAGGACATCGTGGCCGGCAAGGCCATGAGCAGCGAACCCCTGCCCGACTGGGTGTTCGATGGCCGTGACGGCGTGCACGCGGCCGATGGCAGCTACAGCCCCGGCAAGAATGCCAAGCTGCCCCGCTCCGCCCTGCCGGTGTACAAGCGCCAGCGCTTTCCCGATCCGCTGCTGGGCGAACGCGCCGATCCGGGCGAAACGGTGTTCGAGAACGACGGCCTGCGCATGTGGCACGACGGCGACGACGTGGCCGTGGTCAGCTTCAAGACCAAGATGCACACCGTGAACGACGCGGTCATCGACGGCCTGCAGGACGCCGTGGCCCGTGCCGAGCGCGGTTTCAAGGGTCTGGTGGTGTGGCAGCACAAGGAACCGTTCTCGGCCGGCGCCGACCTGTCCGGTGCGCTGGGCCTGCTGCAGGCCGGAAAAATGGATGCCTTCGAAGCCATGGTGGCCAATTTCCAGAATGCCAGCCAGGCGATCAAGTACGCGCTGGTGCCGGTGGTGACCGCGGTGCGCGGCCTGGCGTTGGGCGGCGGCTGCGAATTCCAGATGCACAGCGCCAGGACCGTGGCCGGACTGGAAAGCTACATCGGACTGGTGGAAGCCGGCGTGGGCCTGCTTCCGGCCGGTGGCGGCCTGAAGGAACTGGCGGTACGTGCTTCCGAGGCCGCCGGCGCCAATGGTCCGGTGTTCGACGAACTGAAGAAGGTGTTCGAGACCGTGGCGATGGCCAAGGTGTCCACCTCGGCGGTGGAAGCGAAGGAGCTGGGCCTGCTGCGTCCGCAGGACACGGTGGTGTTCAACGCCTACGAACTGCTGCACATCGCCAAGGGCCAGGCCACGATGCTGGCCGACGCCGGCTACCGGCCGCCGCGGCCGGCGCGCCAGATCCGTGTGGCAGGCGACGTGGGCATCGCCACCTTCAAGATGCTGCTGGTCAACATGCGCGAAGGCCGTTTCATCAGTCCTTATGACGAGGAAATCGCCACCCGGATCGCAACCGTGCTGTGCGGCGGCAATGTCGACCGCAACAGCATCGTCGACGAGGACTGGCTGCTGGCACTGGAGCGCAAGCACTTCGTGGAACTGGCGCAGCAGCCGAAAACCCAGGAACGCGTGGCGCACATGCTGAAGACCGGCAAGCCGCTGCGCAACTGATCGACGACGAGGACATCATCATGAACAAGCAAATCCAAGACGCCTACATCGTCGCCGCTACCCGCACCCCGGTCGGCAAGGCACCCAAGGGCGTGTTCCGCAACACCCGTCCCGACGACCTGCTGGCCCACGTGCTGAAGGCCGTCGTGGCACAGGCCCCGGGCATCGACGTGAACCGCATCGAGGACGCGGTGATCGGCTGCGCCATGCCCGAAGGCGAGCAAGGCATGAACGTGGCCCGCATCGGCGTGCTGCTGGCCGGGCTGCCGCACACCGTGGCCGCGCAGACCATCAACCGCTTCTGCTCGTCCGGGCTGCAGGCCGTGGCCTTGGCCGCGGACCAGATCCGGCTGGGCACGGCCGACCTGGTGCTGGCCGGCGGCACCGAAAGCATGAGCATGGTGCCGATGATGGGCCATCACCCATCGCTGTCGCCGGAGGTGTTCAACGCCGGCCACGACGCCATCGCGCTGGGCATGGGCATCACCGCCGAAAACGTGGCCGAACAGTGGAAGGTGACCCGCGAGGAGCAGGATGCCTTCGCGCTGGCCTCGCACCAGAAGGCACTGAAGGCGATCGCCGATGGCGCGTTCCGCAGCGAAATCAGCCCGTACGAAGTGGTCTCGCACCAACCCGATCTGGCCGGCAACGTGGTGCGCCTGCGCCAGCTGCTGGTGGAAAACGACGAAGGCCCGCGTGCCGACACCACCCTGGAAGGCCTGGCCAAACTGCGGCCGGTGTTCCGCAACGGCCAGTTCGGCGGTACCGTCACCGCCGGCAATTCGTCGCAGATGAGCGACGGCGCCGCAGCCGTTCTGCTCGCCTCCGAGCAGGCGATCAAGGACTACGGCCTGACCCCGCTGGCGCGCTTCGTCAGCTTCTCGGTGGCGGGCGTGAAGCCGGAGATCATGGGCATCGGTCCGATCGAGGCCATCCCCAAGGCTCTGAAGCACGCCGGACTGAGCAAGGACCAGATCGACTGGATCGAACTCAATGAAGCCTTCGCCGCGCAGGCGCTGGCGGTGATCAAGGACAGCCAGCTGGATCCGGCCAAGGTGAACCCGCTGGGTGGCGCGATTGCCTTGGGCCATCCGCTGGGCGCCACCGGCGCGGTGCGCACCGCGACCATCGTGCACGGCCTGCGCAACCGCCAGCAGAAGTACGGAATGGTGACCATGTGCATCGGCACCGGCATGGGCGCGGCGGGGATTTTCGAAGCACTGTGAGCGGTACCGATACTGCATGACGAGAGAAACGGCCCGCATGGGCCGTTTTTTTTCCGTATCGGATCGCCGAAATCCGGCCAGTCCGGATTCAGCCGCAACCGTTGCAGCCGCCGCACCCTGCGCTTGCTGCGGCTGCTGGAGCCAGGCGACGCCCCATCTGCTGCAGCCAGCCGGGGCGGTTCGGCCGCAGCAACCATGCCGCCACGCGCAGCCTCAACGCACGTGCGGCGCGCGGAAAACGGCTTCGAAACACGAATGCCGCACTGGCGATGACCGCCACCGCGATCACCATGTATTGCAGGAACAGGGACGTGTCCATCATCCGGCGCCCAGTGCCATGGCCACGCGGTAGGTGATGAACGCGGCGAGATAGGCCATGCCAAACAGATAACCGGTGGCGATGGCCACCTGCTTCCACGAATGCGTTTCGCGCCGGATGGTGGCCAGGGTGGAAATGCACTGCGGCGCGTAGATGAACCACACCAGCAGCGACAAGGCGGTGGCCAGCGACCAGTCGGCGGCCAGGATCGGTTTCAGCGCCTCGGTGGCGGCGGCCTCGTCGGTCACCGACAGGGCATACACCGTGGCCAGCGATGACACTGCCACTTCGCGCGCGGCCATGCCCGGCACCAGCGCGATGCTGATCTGCCAGTTGAATCCCAGTGGTGCAAAGACTGCAGCCAGTACGTGACCGATGCGGCCGGCGAAGCTGTAATCGATGGCCGGTCCGGTGAAATCCGGCGGCGGCGCGGGGAATGTCAGCAGAAACCACAGCAGCACGGTCAGCGCCAGAATGATGCCACCCACGCGCTTGAGGAAGATCATCGCCCGCTCCCACAGGCCGATCAGCAGATCGCGCGGATGCGGCACGCGGTACGAGGGCAATTCCAGCAGCAGCAAGTGCTCGCTCCGGTCGCGCCGCCACAGTTTCATCATCCACGACACCAGCAGGGCGCTGACGATGCCGGCCATGTACAGCCCGAACAGCACCAGGCCCTGCAGATTCAAGATTCCGGCGACCTGTCGCTGCGGGATGAAGGCGCCGATCAGCAGTGCGTACACCGGCAGCCGCGCCGAGCAGGTCATCAGCGGCGCCACCAGGATGGTGGCCAGGCGGTCGCGGGGATCGTGGATGGAGCGTGTGGCCATGATGCCGGGCACCGCGCACGCGAAACTGGACAGCAGCGGAATGAACGACCGTCCGGACAATCCCGCACTGGCCATCAACCGGTCCAGCAGGAATGCAGCACGCGGCAGATAACCGCTTTCCTCCAACGCCAGAATGAAGGCGAACAGGATCAGGATCTGCGGCAGGAAGATCACCACCCCGCCCAACCCTGCGATCACCCCATCCACCAGCAGGCTTTGCAAAGGCCCCTCGGGCAGCCAACTGCCCACCTGACCACCCAGCCAGCCGGTTCCGGCCTCGATCAGGTCCATCAGCGGCGTGGCCCAGGCGAACACCGCCTGGAAGATCAGGAACATCACCACAGCCAGCGCCAGAATGCCGACGACCGGATGCAGCAGCCAGCGGTCCAGGGCATCGTCGATGCGCGACGCTTCGGCAGGCGTGGACACGGCCAATGCCATCAGCCGGCGTGTTTCGGCATGCAGATCCATTGGCGATGCCGCTTCTCCGGGCTGCGGCAGCGGCAACGTGCGTGCCCGCTCCAGCTGCTGTTCGATGCACTCGATCAGCGCCTGCGCGCCGCCGCTGCGCACGGCCACGGTCTCCACCACCGGCATGCCCAGTTCGCGCTGCAGCAATGCGGCATCGATGCGGATGCCGCGGCGTTCGGCCACGTCGGCCTGGTTCAGCGCCACCACCATCGGCCGGCCGAGCGCGCGCAACTCCAGCACGAAACGCAGGTGCAGGCGCAGGTTGGTGGCATCCACCACGCACACCAGCAGGTCCGGGACCGGTTCGCCGGGATAGAAGCCGCGGCACACGTCGCGTGCGATGGCTTCCTCCAGGCTGGCCGGCTGCAGGCTGTACGCACCGGGCAGATCCAGCACCGCATAACTGCGGCCGGACGCTGTCTGCAGGCGGCCTTCCTTGCGCTCCACGGTCACGCCGGTGTAGTTGGCCACCTTCTGCCGGCTGCCGGTCAACTGGTTGAACAGCGCCGTCTTGCCGCTGTTGGGATTGCCGATCAGGGCCAGCCTGGGCACGGGTGAGACATCCGCCGTCACGACCCGTCTCCGATGTCCAGCGTCACCTGCACGCGCGCCGCTTCGCTGCGCCGCAACGCGAACCGCGTGTTGCCGATCTGCACCAGCAAGGGTTCCGCCCCGAACGGTCCGGCGGCGGTCACCTTCACGGATTCGCCGGCAACGAACCCCAGTTCGCCCAGACGGCGGGCGATGCCGTCGTTGTCGCCGGTGGCGGTCACCTCATCCACGATGGCCGGACGGTGGCGAGGAAGCTCGGTCAGGTTCACGTCGCGCGGAAAATAGGAATGGTTCTCAATTGTAGCACCACCGTGCCCTGCATGAGTTGCGGGTGCCACGGCGTTTATGATGGGTCGATGACCGATCGCATCCTGCCCTCCGCCCTGCGCGACAGCCTGCAACTGGACCTTGCCGACCAGGTCGCCACGTTGCGGCTGAATCGCCCGCAGCTGCACAACGCCTTCGACGATGGACTGATCGATGCCCTGACCGGCTGCCTGCAACGTCTGGGCGCGGATGCCGACATCAGGGCGGTGGTGCTGGCCGGCAACGGCGCGTCGTTTTCCGCTGGCGCCGATCTGCACTGGATGCAGCGCATGGCCGCGGCAGACGAAGCCGAAAACCGTCGCGATGCGCTTGCGCTGGCCCGGTTGATGCGGGTGCTGGATGAACTGCCCAAACCCACCGTTGCCCGCGTGCATGGTGCAGCGTTCGGCGGCGGCGTGGGCCTGATCGCCTGCTGCGACATCGCCATCGGCGTGCCCGAAGCCCGGTTCGGCCTGACCGAAGCCCGACTGGGCCTGCTGCCGGCGGTGATTTCGCCCTACGTGATCCGCGCCATCGGCAGCCGCAGCGCGCGCCGCTACTTCGCCACGGCAGAGCGCTTCGACGCATCCGAAGCCCTGCGCATCGGCCTGCTGCATCAGGTGGTGGATGCCGCACAGCTGGATGCCGCCGTGCAGCGACAGCTCGATCTGCTGCGCAAGGCCGGGCCGCTGGCCACTGCAAGTGCCAAGCAACTCGTGCGCGATGTGCTCGCCCATGCTGACACCGATCGCCATGATGCCGACAACGCTGCGTTGATCGCGCGCCTGCGCGTTTCGCCTGAGGGACAGGAAGGCATCGGCGCGTTCCTTGAGAAGCGGCCCGCGGCGTGGCAATAGAATGAATCCGACCCAATCCCTCGCATCGCCATCGCCATGACCACCGAAACCTACCGCATCGACATCAACCGCACCAAGATCGTCCTGTCCGTCATCGTCCTGTTCGCGCTGGCAATAGGCTCGATATGGATGTGGATGCGCGGCCCTTCTCCGGATGCCGTGTTTCCGTTGCACCGCAGCCCCACAGCGCATCTGATCACGAGCATCTGCGGTGTCGTGTTCGGGATCGGCTTCGGTGCCCTCGGGCTGCGCAGGCTGATGACCAGCGAACCACCCTTGATGCTCAACCCGCAGGCCTTGTACATGAACATCGACGGCTTCCGAATCCCCTGGACCGACATCGAGGCGATCGAGTCGGTCGAGCACGACGCCGGGCCGGGCTATGTCGTGCGGCTGAAGAATCCGCAGAAGTTCCTGGACGAGCATGCCGATCATCGCAACGCCCGTGCGCTGAAGGAAGCCAACTGGACGCTCGGTACGCCCATCGTGTTCTACATTTCCGGATTGAACATGGACCGGGAGAAGTTCGAGCGCGTGGCTACCGGATACATGGCTCGCGCCGCCAACGAGTGAACATGTTCGCCTCCATCCTCATCGCCAACCGCGGCGAAATCGCCTGCCGCATCATCCGCACCTGTCGCCGGCTGGGCATCCGCACCATCGCGGTGTACTCGCAGGCCGATGCCGATGCACAGCACGTGCGCCTGGCCGATGCGGCCTACCCCATCGGTGGGCCACGCCCGCAGGACAGCTACCTGCGCGGCGATGCGATCCTGCAGGCCGCCCGGGACAGCGGCGCGCAGGCCATCCATCCCGGTTACGGATTCCTCAGCGAAAACGCCGACTTTGCCGAGGCGGTCGAAGCCGCCGGCCTGGTGTTCATCGGACCAAGCTCCGCCAGCATGCGCGCGATGGGCAGCAAGGCCGGCGCCAAGGAACTGATGGCCGCCGCCGGCGTGCCGGTGGTGCCGGGCTACACCGGCCAGGACCAGTCGCTGGCCACGCTGCAGCGCGAGGCCGACCGCATCGGCTACCCGTTGATGATCAAGGCCGCGCACGGTGGAGGCGGCAAGGGCATGCGCATCGTGCGCGAGGCAGCCGAATTCGCGGCGAACCTGGAAAGCTGCCAGCGCGAGGCCGCCAACGCCTTCGGCCGCGACCGGGTGCTGCTGGAACGCTACATCGAGCAGCCGCGCCACATCGAGATCCAGATCTTCGGCGACCATCACGGCGGCCTAATCCATCTGAACGAGCGCGAATGCTCGGCGCAACGGCGCTACCAGAAGGTGCTGGAGGAATCCCCTTCCCCGTTCCTCACCCCCGAACTGCGCCAGGCCATGGGCGCGGCCGGCGTGCTGGCGGGCCAGGCGATCGACTACGCCAATGCCGGTACGGTGGAATTCATCGTCGGCCAGGACGGCCGGTTCTATTTGATGGAAATCAACACCCGCTTGCAGGTGGAACATCCGGTCACCGAGCTGGTGTCCGGCCTGGATCTGGTGGAATGGCAGCTGCGCGTGGCCGCGGGGGAACCACTGCCGCTGCGGCAGGAGCAGATCGCGCAGCACGGCCATGCCATCGAAGTGCGCCTGTATGCCGAAGACCCGGAAGCCGGCTTCCTGCCCGGTTCGGGCGTGCTGACCCGGCTGCGGCTGCCGCAGCCGTCCGCACACGTACGCGTGGATGCCGGCGTGATGGAAGGCGACACGGTCAGCATCTTCTACGATCCGATGATCGCCAAGCTCATCGTGCACGACGCTGACCGGCCACGCGCCCTGGCACGCCTGCGCGAGGCGCTGATGCACACCGAGGTGCAGGGGCCGAAATCGAACATCGCCTTCCTGGAACGCCTGGTGCGGCACCCGGCAGTCGTGGAAGGCCGCATCGACACCGGGTTTCTCGACCGCCATCCGGACCTGGGCGCAGCCGATGCCGCGGAAGCCGGTATCGATGCACGCGTTGCCGCAGCGGCCGTGGTGCAGCTGCTGCGCCAGGAAGCCATGCAGGCTGCCACCGCTGCACAGTCGGACGATCCGATCTCGCCGTGGCGCCTGGCCGATGGCTGGCGCCTGAGCGGTGAAGGCCGGCGGCAGCTGGCTTTCGAGATCGGCAGGCGCGTGGTGAACCTGCAGGCAGCGGGCAGCAACGGACGCTATCGGCTGCACGCGGACGGCCGCGACGTCCAGGTGGATGGCGCACATCTGGCCGACGGCTGGCTTGGCCTGCGCATGGATGGCGTGGCCCGACGGTTTCGCGTGGGTGGCGACGACGATACCCTGATCGTGCACGATGGCGAGCGGCGTCTGCTGCTGCATCCGCGCCCGGTGTACAAGCCTGCGGCACAGGCCGTGGCTGGAGGCGATGATCGGATCACCGCACCGATGCCCGGACGAGTGGTGGTGGTGAAGGTCCAGCCGGGTGATACTGTCGGCATTGGCCAGGAACTGCTGGTGCTGGAGGCGATGAAGATGGAATTGAGCCTGAAATCCCCACGCGACGGCATCGTGGCCGAGGTGCGTGCAGCCGAGGGCGATTTCGCGGATGCGGATGCGGCGCTGGTGCTGCTGGAACAGCCGAATCACGCAGGAGACGCCCCATGATCGACCACGTCCACATCGTCGAAGTCGCCCCGCGCGACGGCCTGCAGAACGTGTCGGCCACGGTTCCGGCGGCGGTGAAGGTCGAACTGATCGACCGCCTCGGTGCCTGCGGTCTTCGGACTATCGAGGCGACCAGTTTCGTCAGCCCGAAGTGGGTGCCGCAACTGGCCGATGCCGCCGAGGTGTATGCCGGCATCCGCAAGCTGCGCGACGTGCGCTATCCGGTGCTGGTCCCCAATCTGCAGGGCTATCAGCGTGCTCGTGCGGCCGGCGCGTCCGACGTCGCCGTGTTCACCGCCGCCTCGGAAACCTTCAACCAGCGCAACACCAATGCCGGCATCGACGAATCGATCAGTCGTTTCCGGCCGGTGCTGGATGCCGCCAAGGCCGACGGCGTGTCGGTGCGCGGTTACGTGTCCACCGTGCTGGGCTGTCCTTACCAGGGCGCGGTGGCGGTCGGCGACGTGGTGCGCGTGGCGAAGGCCCTGTTCGATCTGGGTTGCAGCGACATCTCGCTGGGCGACACCATCGGCGTCGGCACCCCGCGCCAGGCAGCCGCGATGTTGCGCGCCGTGGCGACCGAAGTGCCGATGCGAGCCTTGGCCGTGCATTTCCACGACACCTGGGGCCAGGCACTGGCCAACATCCTGGCCTGTCTGGACGAGGGCGTGCGCGCCGTGGACTGCAGCGTGGCCGGCACCGGTGGTTGCCCGTATGCGAAGGGTGCATCGGGCAATGTCGCCACCGAGGACGTGGTGTACATGCTGCATGGCATGGGCATGGGCACCGGCGTCGATCTGTCGGCACTGGCACAGACCGGGCAATGGCTCAGCGAAACACTGGGGCGTGCCAATGGCAGTCGCACCGGTATGGCCATGGCTGCCGCATGAGCAAGGCGCCGATCGATGCGGCTGCGGCGCGCCGGCAATTGCTGCTGTCGCTGCGCCAAGGCGCACGCGATCCGTCCCTGCCCGGCGCCCTCCGCCAGCAGCTGCGCGCAGCTGCCCGCCAGTTGCGCCGCGAACGTCTGGCCGTGCGGGACGAACGGCGGCGCTATGCCGCCCTGTTCCATGCGGTGCCTGACCCGATCAGCATCATCGCTGCCGATGGCACGCTGCTGGACGTGAATGCCGCCACCATGCAGGCCTACCAGCGTCCGCGCAGCGAACTGGTGGGACAGCATCTGCACGTGCTCAACCCTGACCTTCCGCGCGACCACATGCGTCCGGTACTCGATCGTCTCCGCCAGGGCGGCAGCCACGTGGTTGAAACCACCAACCTGCGTGCCGACGGCAACCGGTTTCCGGTCGAAGTGCATTCCGCATGGCTCGATTGGCATGGGCAGCGGGCGGTGATTGCCGTGGCCCGCGACCTGAGCATGCGACAGCAGGCCGACCTGCGCTTCCGGCAGGTGTTCGAAGCCATCGACAAGGGCATGGTGGCACGGGGAATCGACGGGTCCGCCTCGTACGCCAACGCGGCTGCCTTGCGTATCCTCGGCGCGCCCGCAGACCAGGATCTGACTGCGTATCTCTCCCAGTCCGACTGGAGTTTTCTGGACGAACGCGGCAAGCCCATCGCCGAGGAGAATTCGCCGCCCGTGCGCGCCCTGCGCACCGGCCAGATCATTCCGAGCACCGTGTACGGCCTGGTCCATCGTCCCAGCAAGCGTCTGCGGTGGCTGTCGACCACCACGGTGCCAGTCTTCACTCCGGGCAGCCACAAGCCGCACCAGGTGATCTGGATGTTCAGCGACGTGACCGCGCTGAAGCGCGACAGCGCGCTGTTCGACCGTGCCCAGGCGCTGGCCCACATCGGCGGCTGGGAATGGGAGCCGGGCAGCGATGCGCTGTATCTGACCGAGGAATCGGGCCGCATCCTCGGCCAGCCGCAGCGACCGGCCAGCATGCAGGCGTTCCTGGCGTGCCTGCGCAAACCCGATGCGGAGCGCCTGCACGAGGCGTTGCAGGTGGCCGCCAGCCATGGCGTGGGCATTGATCTGGAACTGCAGGGCCTGCGCGGCGATGGCCGATCGTTCTGGATCCGCATCCTCGGCCAGCCCGACGCGACCGACGCCGGCATGCACCGCATCGCCGGCACCCTGCAGGACATCCTCGAAGGCAAGCAGGCCGAACAGACCCTGCGCATCCAGGCCCGCACCGATCCGCTGACCGGGTTGCTGAACCGCGATGCCATCCTGCGCGAACTGCACGTGCGCCTGCAGGACAGTGCCAGCTGCCGGCTGGCGGTGCTGTACATCGATCTGGACCGGTTCAAGACCGTCAACGACGTGCTCGGCCACGGGGCCGGCGACACCTTGCTGTACAGCGCGGCGCAGCGCATCGTCGATGCCGTGGGCAACGAGGGACTGGTGGCGCGGCTGGGCGGCGACGAATTCTTGGTGGTCTGCAACCACGGCGACGATGCCGCCCGCCCGGAACGTCTGGCCGACGCGGTGCTGAACGGCTTCCGCGACAGCTTCCGTTTCGGCAGGGAGGAGTTTCCGGTCACCGCCAGCATCGGCATCGCCAGGGCACCCGAGCACGCCATGCAGGCGCAAACGCTGATCCAGAATGCCGATGCCGCGATGTACGCCAGCAAGCGCCGCATGCGCAATGGCTGGATGGTCTACCAGCCTGACATGGCCCATGACCAGCACCAGTCGCTGCAGATGGAAACGCATCTGCGGCACGCCGTGGAAAACGACGAATTCCATCTGGTGTACCAGCCGCAGGTCGATCTGCGCAGCGGCCGCACCAACGGTGCCGAGGCGCTGATCCGCTGGCGCAATCGCAAGCTGGGCGAGATGCGCCCCGACCACTTCATCGCCCTCGCCGAAAGCAACGGTGACATCGTGCACATCGGCAACTGGGTGCTGCGCGCCGCCTGCAGGCAGATCGCTGCCTGGCGCGCAGCCGGTCTGGGCCAGGTGCGGATTGCGGTCAACGTGTCGTATCGTCAGTTCCTGGCGGCCGATTTGCCGGCCATCGTGCAGGAGCTGCTGCACCAGTTCGATCTGCCAGGCGAAGCACTGGAACTCGAATTCACCGAACGCACGCTGATCGAGGATGCACCGGAAACCCTGCAGGCGTTCAAGCGGTTGCGGGCGATGGGCATCGCGCTGGCCATCGACGATTTCGGCGAAGGCTACAGTGCCCTGAACTATTTGCGCCGACTGCCGATCCAGGGGCTGAAACTGAGCAGCCTGTTCGTGCAGGGCATCCCGGCGAACCGGTCGGACATGGCGGTGTGCAAGGCTGTGGCCAGCATCGCGGACAGCCTGGAATTGGATCTGGTTGCCGAAGGCATCGAAACCGAGGAGCAGCGGCAGCATCTTCTGGATCTCGGTGTTCGCAAGGGTCAGGGCTTCCTGTTCTCGCCAGGTTTGCTGGCCGACGACTTCGCGCAGCGCCTGCTGGACGAGGCCGTTGCCGTCGCGGCACAGGCGCAGGCCGGCTGATGGCCGATCCGGCGACGCCATGGCGGATCCGCCCCATCCGCAGCGACGACGATGCCGCCATCGCCGCGATCATTCGCACGGTGATGCCCGAATTCGGTGCCGGTGGCTGCGGATTCGCCATACACGATGCCGAAGTGGACGGCATGGCTGCCGCCTATGCGCAGCCGCGCCATGCCTACTTCGTCCTGGAACGCGACAGCCGCGTGCTGGGTGGCGGCGGCATCGCACCGCTGGCGGGCGGCGATGCGGACATTTGCGAGCTGCGCAAGATGTACTTCCTGCCCGAGGCGCGCGGACTGGGTGCCGGCAGCGCGATGATGCAGCACTGCCTGCAGGCGGCGCGCGCAACCGGCTTCGTCCGCTGTTACCTGGAAACGCTGAGCGGCATGGATGCGGCGATGCGCCTGTACGAACGCAGCGGCTTCCTGCGCATCGATGGTCCGATGGGTGCGACCGGGCACGGTGGCTGCAACACCTTCTACCTGCGCGCGCTGTAGCGCTGGACAGCACAGCCGTACGCTAGAATCCCGCTTTTCCGCGGAGAATTCCATGCAACTGCGCGATGTGCGAGCGGTGATCACCGGTGGCGTGTCCGGACTGGGCCTGGCAGTGGCCCGGCATCTGGTGGCCCATGGCGGCCGGGTGGCGCTGTTCGACATCAATGCCGACAAGGGCGCCGCGGCGGTAGCCGAACTGGGCGAGGCGCATGCGCACTTCTTCGCCACCGATGTCACCAGCGAGGCCGACGTGGCCGCCAACGCCCAGGCCGCCCGCGACGTGATGGGCAGCATAACCGTGTGCGTGAACTGCGCCGGCATCCTCGGCGCCGGACGCGTGCTGGGCAAGACCGGCCCGATGGCGCTGATGCAGTTCCAGACCACGGTGCTGGTGAATCTGGTCGGCAGTTTCAACGTGGCCAAGGCCTGTGCCGATGCGATGCAACACAATCCGCCCGGCATCGATGGCGAGCGCGGCGTGATCGTCAACACCGCCTCGATCGCCGGTTACGAAGGCCAGATCGGACAGGCCGCCTATTCCGCCAGCAAGGCCGGCATCATCGGCATGACCCTGCCGATGGCCCGGGAACTGGCCCGCTTCGGCATCCGCGTCAACACCATCGCGCCGGGCATCTTCCTGACCCCGATGGCCGAAGGCATGCCCGAGGACGTGCAGGCGGCGCTGGCGGCATCGATTCCTTTCCCGTCGCGGCTGGGTGACCCGGCGCAGTTCGCCGACCTGGTCGGCTACATCGCGCAGAACACCTACATCAACGGCGAAACCATCCGCCTGGACGGTGCCACGCGCCTGTCGCCGAAGTAACCCGACACTCCATTCCCGCATCCGGATTCCGCAATGAAGGCTTACGATATCAAGAAAGGCAACGTGGTCGAACACGCCGCCGGCGTGTACCAGATCCGCGACATCGAGCGCAGTTCGCCGCAAGGCCGCGGCGGCAACGTCCGTTACCGCTTCACCATGTACTCGGTGCCCGGCGGCAACAAGCTGGATGCCAGTTTCGACGGCGACGACGACCTGAAGGAAGTCGACATGGCCCGCCGTCAGGCCAGTTTTTCATACAAGGACGGCGAGGCCTTCGTGTTCATGGACGACGAGGATTTCACCCCCTACACGCTCGATGCTGACACCATCGGCGATGCGGCCGGCTACATCACCGACGGCTTGGGCGGCTGCTATGTGCAGCTGATCGACGACGCCCCGGTGGCCCTGCAGCTGCCGCAGTCGGTGGTGCTGGAAATCGTCGACACCCCACCGGAGCTGAAGGGCGGCACCGCCACCAAGCGCCCGAAGCCGGCGCGGCTGAATACCGGCATCGAAATCCAGGTGCCGGAATACATCGCCAACGGCGAACGGGTATGGGTGAACACCACCACCGGCGAGTTCGGCGGGCGCGCGGATTGAGTCGAATCGGCGGGTCCGGGGGCGATGAATCTCATCGGCCGATCCGGATTCAATCGAACAGCTTGCCTGGATTCATCACGCCGTTCGGATCGAAGACCCCCTTCACCTCACGCATCAACGCGATTTCCGCAGCGCTGCGGGTGCCCTGCAGGTAAGGCTTCTTCACCAAGCCGATGCCGTGCTCGGCGGAAATGCTGCCGCCGTGGCGCTGCAGGGCCTCGCTGAGCAGTTCGGTCACGCGTTCGCAGTCGCGCACGAAATCGGCCTGCGGCAGTTCCGCCGGTTTCAGCACGTTGATGTGCAGGTTGCCGTCGCCGATGTGGCCGAACCACACCACCTCGAACTGCGGGTATTCGCGCGCAAGCAGTGCCTGCGCGTCCTCCAGCAGCGCCGGCATCGCCGACAGGCGAACCGACACGTCGTTCTTGTATGGCAGGTGCGGCGCCAATGCTTCGGTGATGCCTTCGCGCAGCCGCCACAGCTGCGCCGCCTGCGCATCGCTCTGGCTGATCGCGCCATCCAGCACGAGACCCTGCTCCACGCAGGCTTCGAATGCCGACAACGCGGCGGCTTCGTCGCTATCCACAGCTGCGTCAAAATCGGCAATCGCGTAGAAGGGATAGTCCTCGGCGAACGGCGCCTGCCCGCCATGCGCCAGCACGTGCCGCAGCGCGCGGTCGGTGAAGAATTCGAAGGCCTGCAGCGACAGCCGCGTGCGCAACTGCGCGAACACCTGCAAGACCGAGACGAAATCCGGCAAGGCCAGCAGCAGCGTGCGTGCCGGCGGTGCCGGATCGGTCAGGCGCACGCTAGCCGCGACCACGATACCCAGTGTCCCTTCGGAGGCGATGGCCAGATGGCGGAAGTCGTAGCCGCTGGAGTTCTTGATCAAACCCCGATTCAATTCCAGCACCTCGCCGGAACCGGTGACCAGGGTCAGTCCGGCGATCCATTCGCGGGTGTTTCCGTAGCGCAGCACGCGGATGCCGCCGGCGTTGGTGGCGATGTTGCCGCCGAGGGTGCAGGACCCGCGCGAGGCGAAATCGACCGGGTACTGCAGGCCATGTTCGCGCGCCGCCTGCTGCAACGCTTCCAGGGTGATGCCGGCCTGCACGGTCAGGGTGCGATCGACGGGATCAAACTCCAGCACGCGGTTCAGTTTCTGCAGACTCACGACCAGTTCGCCATTCGCAGCCACGGCACCGCCGGACAATCCGGTACGTCCACCGGACGGCACCAAGCCGACATGGTGTTCATTGGCCCAATGCACGATGCCGACCACCTCCTCCACGCTGGCCGGAAAGGCCACTGCCAGCGGTGCCGGCGCCCAGCGACGGGTCCAGTCGCGCCCGTGGAATTCGAGATCGCCCGGATCCGTCGACACCCGCAGCGATGGCAGGCGATGGCGCAGGTCGTCCAGGCGGGGATCGGTCATCGGGATGTCGGCGTGCGGGGGCGAGCCACAGCCTACCCCACCCTGCCACCGCGCACACCGGCGAGAGGGCACAATGCATGTCCCCGCGTTCCGGAGCCGGCATT
Source organism: Pseudoxanthomonas suwonensis (assembly GCA_003240695.1). GTDB lineage: Bacteria > Pseudomonadota > Gammaproteobacteria > Xanthomonadales > Xanthomonadaceae > Pseudoxanthomonas_B > Pseudoxanthomonas_B suwonensis_A. Next base: position 59,210 of record QFNC01000009.1, read on the forward strand.
GGCCCCCGTCACCTCGTTCCCCAAATCCGACATCCGCGTGCTGCTGCTGGAAGGCATCAGCACCAGCGCGGTCGATGCCTTCCGCGCCACCGGTTACAGCCAGATCCGCACCTTCGACAAGTCGCCGCCGCCGGAGCAGCTGCGCCAGGAACTGGCCGAGGCGCATCTGCTCGGCATCCGCTCGCGCACGCAATTGACCGCCGAGCTGCTGGACGAGGCCCGCAAGCTGATCGCGGTGGGCTGCTTCTGCATCGGCACCAACCAGGTCGATCTGGAAGCGGCACGGCTGCGCGGCGTGCCTGTGTTCAATGCACCGTATTCCAACACCCGCAGCGTGGCCGAACTGGTCATCGCCGAGGCCGTCCTGCTGATGCGCGGCATCCCGGCGAAATCGATGCAATGCCATCGCGGTGGCTGGTCGAAGTCGGCTGCCGGCAGCCACGAGGTGCGCGGCAAGACCATCGGCATCGTCGGCTACGGCCACATCGGCACCCAGGTCGGCGTGCTGGCCGAAGCCTTGGGCATGCAGGTGTTGTTCCACGACGTGGAAACCAAGCTGTCGCTGGGCAACGCGCGATCCGCGGCCGACCTGGGCGAGCTGCTGGCCCGCAGCGACATCGTGACCCTGCACGTGCCGGAAACCCCGGCCACGCGGATGATGATCGGCGCGGCGCAGTTCGCGGCGATGAAACCCGGGGTGCAGTTCATCAATGCCTCGCGCGGCACCGTGGTCGACATCGATGCGCTCACGGCCGCGCTGCAGTCTGGACACGTGGCGGGCGCGGCCGTCGACGTGTTCCCGGTGGAGCCGCAGGGCAATGCCGATGCGTTCGTCTCGCCGTTGTGCGGCATGGACAACGTGATCCTGACCCCGCACGTCGGCGGCAGCACGCTGGAAGCGCAGGACAACATCGGCCTGGAAGTGGCCACCAAGCTGATCCGCTATTCGGACAACGGCAGCACCCTGTCGGCGGTCAATTTCCCCGAGGTCACCCTGCCCGAGCACCGCGGCAGCCACCGCTTCCTGCACATCCACCGCAACGTGCCCGGCGTGCTGTCGCGGATCAACGACATCTTTTCCAGCGCCGGCATCAACATCGACGGCCAGTACCTGCGCACCGACGCGCAGGTCGGTTACGTGGTGATCGATGCCGCTTCCGACCACGCCCAGGCCACCCGGCTGCGGGAGCGGCTGGCGGCGATCGAGGGAACCCTGCGCACGCGGGTGCTGTACTGACCGCCCCGGTTTCCGACGAACGGCCACTCCATCCTTTCATGTAAGCGTTAGCATGCTTACATGAAAGGCGATCACCCACTCAGCCCCTCCACCCTGCACCAGCGCGCCTACCGCGAACGCATGCGCGAGGCCGGCCTGGTGAAGAAGGATGTGTGGATCCTGCCCGAATACGCCGAGGAGCTGGCCGGCATCGAAAAGGCGATGCGAGAATCCGGGCATGCGCTGTCCGTCTCGCATGCCCACACCGGTCCGCAGACGGCCTGGACCCTGGCCGCCATCGCCGACGCCATTGCCGCCACCGGCGCGGCGCGCAGCGGCTCGATCACGCCGGAATGGATCGAAGGGGCCGATCCCAGCCTGCGGCTGCAGATGCACGACCACGGCGATCTGTCGGTGTTCGTGGCGGTCGGCCACCAGCAGATCGTGGTCGAGGCCTACCTGTGGCCAGTCAGCCATGTGGCCGACCCGGCCGCGTTCGATGCGCACGTGCTGACCACCCACAAGCTGTTGCCGCTGTCCACGGTCGGCATCGAGAACATCGGTGGCGTGCCCGGCTACACCATGTTCGGTTCGCTGGATGCGCAGTCCAGCCTGGCCAGCGTGCTGTTCGAGGTCCAAACCCTGGCCGACAACGTGCTGGATGCCAGCGAAGCCTGGCTGGACTACCTGAAACCCGAACATCGCCTCGCGGAGACAGCGGCATGAGCCCGTTCAAGGATCTGCTCAAGCGCATGCAGGAGAGCATGGACGAGCTGGGCGACACCCTGTCGGGCACCAGCACGGCCGAACGCCTGCTGGATGCCGACATCCGGCAGCTGGATGCCCAGCTGCACGGCTGGCGTGGCGAAGCCGCCAGTCTCAAGGCGCGGCGCATCACCAGCGGCGAACGGCTGCGCGAACACGGCGCGCGTATCCGCCAACTCGAAGCCGATGCGCTGGATGCCCTGCGTGCGCGTCGCAAGACGGCCGCACGCGAACTGGCCGAAGGGATCGCCGCTGCGCAGGCGGCGAAGGCCGGGGAAAAGACCCGTCTGGACGATCTGCAAGCACACGAGAAGGCACTGCTGCATGTGATCGAACAGGGCGAATCGAAGCTGCGCCGGCTCAAGCACCAACTGGACACGTTGCGGGCCAGCGAAAGCCTGCAGCGGGCACAGGCCGCGGTAGCCAAACGCCAGCCCGATGCCGCACCGCATCCCGAATCGGCGGTGGCATCGGCGCAGCGGGTGCGGCAGCGCCGCACCCCGGGTAGCACCTCCTCCCCACGCACGGTGGCCAGCGCGAAGCCTCCGGCAGAGGCGATACTGGACAGGCTGGCAGCGCGTTTGGGCGCCGCCGATTCCGCCGCATCGCCACCCGCTCGCAAGCTCGCCAGGAGACGTTCATGACCGAATTCCTGACCACCGCCCTCACCTTCCCCACCCTGGTCTGGAGCGTGCTGTTCGCGTTCTGCCTGTTCTACTGGATGCTGGCGGCCACCGGCCTGGTGGACATCGACCTCGACGTGGCCGATGCCAGCCTGTCGTTCGACACCGACGTGGGCGAAACCGGTGCCTCGGCGGGCATGCTGGCACGATTCGGGCTGGGTGGCGTGCCACTGATGCTGGCGCTTGTCATCCTCGCGTTCGTCAGCTGGGTCATCACCTATTTCGTGCATCTGCTGGTGCTGGCGGCACTGCCGGACATGCTGCGCTGGATCCTGGGCGCAGTCACGGCCGTCGGTGCCGTGATCCCCGGGGTGCTGGTGGCATCGCTGGTGCTGCGGCCGTTGCGCAAGCTGATCGCGAAACTGCGTCCACCGGTGCAGCCCTCGCTGCTCGGTCGGGTCGGCACCGTCACCACGCCAACGGTCGACGACACCCATGGCATGGCCGCATTCGACGACGGCGGCGCGGGACTCATCCTGCAGGTCCGCGCCCGCCCACCGGACACCTTCAACCGCGGCGACCGGGTCGTGCTGCTGGAATACCAGACCGGCGACAATAGCTACCGCGTGATGTCCGAAGACCGCTTCAACCGCTGAACCACCACACGTCAGTACAGGAGTCCTCCGAAATGTCGCTTTCCATGCTTATTCCGGGCCTGATCGGCCTCGCGGCCCTGGTGGTCGTGGTGTTCGGTCTGATCGGCCTGTTCAAGGCGTTCTACGTCAAGGTCGAACAGGGCACGGCCCTGATCGTGAACGACCTGAGCGCCACGCCGAAGGTGCATTTCACCGGCGCGCTGATCATCCCGGTGCTGTACAAGGCCGAAGTGATGCGCATCAGCCTGATCACGCTGCAGGTGGACCGCCGCGGCAAGGAAGGGCTGATCTGCAAGGACAACATGCGTGCCGACATCACCGTGGCCTACTACCTGCGGGTGAACGAAACCCCGGCCGACGTGCTGAAGGTGGCCAAGGCGGTGGGCGTGGACCGCGCCTCCGACAAGGACGCGGTGGACGAGCTCTTCAACGCCAAGTTCTCCGAAGCGCTGAAGACGGTGGGCAAGAAGTTCGAGTTCATCGAGCTGTTCGAGCAGCGCGAGCAGTTCCGCGACGAGATCGTCAAGGTGATCGGCAAGGATCTGAACGGTTACGTGCTGGAGGACGTGGCCATCGACTACCTGGAGCAGACCCCGAAGTCGCTGCTGGATCCGAGCAACATCCTCGACTCCGAGGGCATCCGAAAGATCACCCAGCTCACCGCAGCGCAGAACATCATTACCAACGAGCTGGAACAGAACGAGCGCCTGGCCATCACCAAGAAGAACGTGGAAACCCGCGAGGCGACGCTGGCGCTGGAACGCCAGCAGGCCGAGGCCGAGGCGCGGCAGAAGCGCGAGATCGAGAGCATCCAGGCACGCGAAGGCGCCGAAACCGAGAAGGTGCGCGAGGAACAGCGCTTGCTGGCAGAAAGCGCGCGACTGGAAACCGAGGAGAAGGTGCAGATCCGCGACCAGGAACGCCAGCGCCAGGTGGAAATCGCCGAGAAGAACCGCCTGCGTGCGGTCAGCATCGAGGCCGAACGGGTGAACCGCGCGGCGAAGATGGAAGCGGTGACCACCGACCGCGAGGTGAAGCTGCAGGAGGTCGAACGCGACAAGGCTGTGGAACAGGGCGTGATGGACGTGGCCAACATCACCCGCGAGCGCGTGGCGATCGACAAGACCGTGGCGATGGAAGAGGAGCGCATCAACGAGGTGCGCGAGGTGTCCGCCGCCGACCGCGCCAAGCAGGTGCGGGTGCTGGAAGCCGAAGCCGCCGCGCAGGAAACGCTGGTGAAGGAAATCAAGTCGGCCGAGGCCGGCGAGGCCGCCGCCAAGCACCGTGCGGTGGAAATGACCACGCTGGCGCAGGCCGAGCTGGAAGCCGCCGGTCGCCAGGCCGATGCCAAGAAGGTGTTGGCCGAAGGCATCAAGGCCGAAAAGGCGGCCATCGGACTGGCCGAAGCGCGGGTGATCGAGGCCAAGGCCGACGCCAATTACAAGCAGGGCAATGCCGACGCGCGCGTTCTGGCCGAGCGCTTGGCCGCCGAGGCCGAGGGCGAAGCCAAGCTGGGCCAGGCACGCGCCAGCGCCGCCGAGGCGATGGGCAGCGCCGAAGCCTCCGCAGTGGGCAAGCGCATGGCCGCCGAAGCGGAGGGCCTGAACGCCAAGTTCGATGCCATGGACAAGATGAGCGACTCTGCACGCAGCCACGAGGAATTCCGCATGGCGCTGGACACCAGCCTGGAGCAGGCACTGGCCACCATCGAAGCGGGCAAGGTGGTGTCGAAGGAGAATGCCGAGGTCATCGCCACCGCGCTGCGCAATGCGCGCATCGATCTGGTGGGCGGCGAAGGCGGCATGTTCGACGCGCTCAGCCGCGCGATCGCGTTGGGCCGCTCGGTGGAAGGCTTTGCCGGCAAGAGCCCGATCGTGCAGGAGCTGCTGGACAAGTACCTGGGCGTGAAGCAGCCCTCCACCGATGCCACGCTGGCGCTGGGTCGGGATGCGGCGGATGCGAACGGCTGACAATGCCGCTGCGTGGCCGGCGATGACCGCATCGCCGGCCGTGTCCGTTGCACGATCCGCCCTGCGCTGGAGTGATTCCCGATGACCGATGCCACCGACACCACTGCCGTCGCCGCAGCACCTGCATCAAACACAGTCAATCAGGCCGTGGCCGAGGGCGGTGCCTACGAGGTGCTGCGCAAGCGGCTCACCGGTTTCGGCGGGCAGCTGCAGGCCATCGCGGATGATCTGAACGCGCGCCGCCTGCAGGAGTTCGGCGACAGCCGCATGGCGCTGGCCGGCCGCTTCCGCATCCGCACCGAGCACAACTGCGTGGGCCGCGACATCGTGCAGGTCGGCGATCTGCTGGTGTTCGGCTTCAACGTGTTCATGGGCCTGAAGAAGACCACCACGATTGCGGACGTGTTCGGCCTGTACCGCATGGTTGAGGTGAGCGACGGCTACGACGTGGAACCGGTGGACATCGCCGGCAGCTTCCTGTCCGATCCCGGTTTCGTGCGTGATTTCGACGAGCTGTACGCCTACTACAAGCATGCGCGCCTGCTGCAGCTGATCGTGCTGGACAGCAAGTTGATGGCCGCCTTCCAGATCGGCGAGCGTAGCACCGACGTGCGCGTGTTCCGCTGGTCGCTGGCCAGCAGCGGCGAGATCAGCTACATCGATGCCCGCGGCGAACGCGACATCGCCCTGCCCCCGCCGTTCGATTTCGAGTGGCAGCGCGCCACCCGCGAGATGGAAGTCAGCGGCCGCCATCCGCATCTCAACATCCTCGACACCCTGTTCGTGGAAACCCTGGGCGGCGATCTCACCGTCAAGGTCGAGAACAACACCGAGACCGGCAGGGGCATCTACAGCGAACCGGTGGAGGACAGCACCCAGTCCATCGACGATGCGCGCTTCGAATTCGCGCAGGTCGGTTCGCTGATCCTGTTGAAGATCCTGCCCTACCGCGAAAGCCAGTGGCGCGGGCTGGTGTACAACACCATCACCCGCAAGGTGCAGCGCATCGATGCCATCGTGCAGGCCTGCGTGCAGTTGCCGGAAGACCACGGCATCATCTTCCCGGGCGGCTACTACCTGCAGAACGGCGACCACAAGGCCTTCGACGCGGCCATGGCCGGCATGCAGTTCAAGCGCGCGATCCGCTCGCCCAACGGCGAGGACGTGCTGTACATCTTCTACGACCGCGACTCCGGGCTGGCCGCGCTGTTCGTGTACAACATGATCCAGCGCCAGCTGCAGAACCCGGTGTTCGCGCACGGCTATGCGCGGCTGGCCGACGGCCGCATGGTGCTGTTTCACGACGAAACCGGCGACCCCACCCGCGTGCACCAGATGCAGGTGTGGATCACCCCGTTCGCCAGTGACGAATTCGCCGCGGCGCGGCCGCCCAGTGGCAGTTTCATGGGCAGGCTGGGCAATGCCGAACTGGTGCGTGGCATCTCCAACGTGTACGACCTGGTCCGCCAGATCGGCAACACCGACGTCTCCGCCAGGCGCTACGAACTGCTGACCCATCAGACCCGGCAGCTGTTCGACCAGCACCACTGGATCGACGACGACCATTGCAGCGGCCTGCGCAGCCTGCTGCACGAGGTGGCCGCCACCGGCGAATCGGTGCTGGACGAATTCGAGAAGGTGCAGAGCATCCGCGCGCAGTCGGACGCGGCCATGCAATCGGCACAGATCGAACAGCGCAAACTGCTCGGCCGTCTGCAGCCGGATTCGTGGAGCCGCATCCAGGAATACGTGGAAGCGCTGAATGCGCTCTCCCGCCAGCGTGGGCATCTGCTCACCATCCGCGATTACCGCTACATCGACACCGCTGCCATCGATGCCATGGCCGAGGCGCTGCAGGAAGCGCACACGCGCATCGGCTCGGCCACCGGTGCCTTCCTGGCCGGCGACAAGGCCCTGCTGCCGTTCAACGAACAGCTCCAGCAACTGGACCAGACCGCGCAGAAGGCGGAGACGGCCAGACAACTGAGCGAGCAACTGCAGGCGATGCAGACGATGTCCAGCGACTTGGACATGCTGTCGGAATTGATGGCCTCGCTGCCGGTGGACGATGCTACCCAGCGCACCCGCGTGGTGGATGCCATCTCCAATCTGTACGCACGCCTGAACCAGGCGCGCGCACGTGCCGACCAGCGCCGCAAGTCGCTCGGCTCCAGCGAGGCGGTGGCGCAGTTCGGTGCGCAGTTCGGCCTGTTTTCCCAGTCCATCACCAGTGCGCTGGGCATGGCGACCACGCCGGAGCGCGCCGACGAGCAGCTGGCACGGCTGCTGGTGCAGCTGGAGGAGCTGGAGGGACAGTTCGGCGAACACGAGCAGTTCCTCGTCGACATCCTCGGCAAGCGCGAGGAACTGCTGGAAACCTTCGAGGCGCACAAGCAGGCGCTGCTCGACGATCGTCAGCGCAAGGCGCAGTCGGTGCTGGATGCCGCCAACCGCATTCTCGACGGCCTGGGCAAGCGCACCGAACGTTTCGATCAGCCCGACGAGCTGAATGCCTTCTTCGCCGGCGACCCGCTGATCCTGAAACTGCGCGAGCTGGCCACGCGGCTGCGGGAACTGAAGGATCCGGTGAAAGCCGACGCGGTCGAAGCGCGCCTGAAAGGCGTGCGCGACCAGTCCGTGCGCGTGCTGCGCGACCGCAGCGAGCTGTTCGAGGACGGTGGCAGCGTGATCCGCATGGGTCGGCATCGCTTCAGCGTGAACACGCAGCCGCTGGACCTCACCCTGCTGCCGCGCGAAGACCACCTGGCCGTGCATCTCACCGGCACCGATTACCTGCAGCCGCTGCGCGATGCCACGCTGGACGAATTGCGCGCCTTCTGGCAAGTGACGCTGGATTCGGAATCGCCCCAGGTGTACCGCGGCGAATACCTGGCCTGGCAGGTGTTGCGGGCCGCCGAACACGGCAACGATGGCTGGAGCCGCGATGCGTTGCTGCATCTGCTGGCCGACCCCGAACAGCTGGCGGCGCGGGTGCGCGAGTTCGCCGCGCCGCGCTATCGGGAAGGTTACGAAAAAGGCATCCACGACCACGATGCCGTGCTGATCCTGCAGGCGGCCGTGCCGCTGCAGCAGGTCGCGGGCGCACTGGTGCACCCAGCGGCTGCGCGTGCGCTGGCATTGCTCGCGTGGTCGGCGCATCCGCGGCTGCAGGCGACCTGGCGCGAACGGATCCGCAACGCGCATGCCCTGCGCACGCTGTTCGGCAGCAGCGACGCCCTTCAGGCCGCGCAAGCCGACATCGCCCATGCCATCGCCGCATTCGGCGAACGCGAAGCGCTGGCCGACGGCGTGGCATCGGCGCAACAGGCCACCGAGTACCTGTCCGACGCGCTGCAGCAGGCCGATGGCCGCTTCGCATTCACCCGACAAGCCGGGCAGTTGCTGGAGACACTGCGGCAGCAGCTGCAGCAGGCCGGACTGGGCGAAAGCATGTCGCTGGCGCTGCAGCCGGACCTGCCGCTGGTCGAACGCTGGCAGTGGCTGCTGCACTGGCTGACGGCATTGACCAGGCAACCCGCGCATGCGGCGCTGGCGCGTTTCGTGCCTGAAGCCGCCGCATTGGCATTGCTGGGCGACACCCTACCCCACGACCTGCGCGACATCACGCTGGATGCCACGGTCACCGGCCTGCTGGGCGAGCATCCGCGCATCGCCGGCGGCAGCCTGCCGTTGGCCATCGACGACTTCCTGCCGCGCCTGCATGACCACGCACATCGCTTCGTGCCGGCCTTCCACCGTTACCAGCAGCAACGCCAGCAGGTGATCGCCCAGCAACGCGATGCCCTGCGACTGGGCGAGTATCAGGCCAGGCCACTGACTTCGTTCGTGCGCAACCGGCTGATCAACGACGTTTACCTGCCCATCATCGGCGACAACCTGGCCAAGCAGATGGGCACGGTGGGCGAATCCAAGCGCAGCGACCTGATGGGCATGCTGATGCTCATTTCGCCGCCCGGTTACGGCAAGACCACGTTGATGGAATACGTGGCCAACCGGCTGGGTCTGGTCTTCATGAAAATCAACGGTCCGGCACTGGGCCACGACGTGCGCTCGCTGGACCCGGCCCAGGCACCGGACGCCACCTCGCGGCAGGAGCTGGAAAAACTGAATCTGGCGCTGGAGATGGGCAACAACGTGATGCTGTACGTGGACGACATCCAGCACACCCATCCGGAATTCCTGCAGAAATTCATCTCGCTCACCGACGGCACCCGCCGCATCGAAGGCGTGTGGCAGGGGCGCACGAAAACCTACGACCTGCGCGGGCGCAAGTTCGCGGTGGTGATGGCCGGCAACCCGTATACCGAGTCGGGCGAGGTGTTCAAGATTCCCGACATGCTGGCCAACCGCGCCGACATCTACAACCTCGGCGACGTGCTGGGCGGCATGGAGGACGCCTTCCTGCTCAGCTACATCGAGAACAGCCTGACCGCCAACCCGGTGCTGGCGCCTCTGGCCACCCGCGACCTGGCCGACCTGTACCTGCTGGTGGACAGGGCGCTGGGCAAGGAGGTCTCCACCAATGCGCTGAAACATGCCTACAGTGCCGCGGAAATCAACGAGATCACCGCCGTTCTGCAACGCATGATCGCGGTGCGCGAGGTGGTGTACCGGGTCAACCAGCAGTACATCGCCAGTGCCGCGCAGGCTGACAAGTACCGCACCGAGCCGGCCTTCAAGCTGCAGGGCAGCTACCGCAACATGAACAAGCTGGCCGAGAAGATCTCGCCGGTGATGAACGATGCCGAGCTGCAACAGCTGATCAACGACCACTACCAGGGCGAATCGCAGCTGCTGACCACCGGCGCGGAGGAAAACCTCCTGAAACTGGGGGAATTGCGCGGCACCCTGACCGAAGCGCAGCGCGCCCGCTGGCAGCAGATCAAGGCCGACTTCCTGCGCAACAAGGCGATGGGAGCGGACGATGCGGACGTGGGGGGCCGCGTGATCGCACAGCTGGCCGACATCGCCGGTGGTCTGCAATCGCTGCGTGCCGAACCGAAAACCACCGTGACCGCGCCGGAGCCAGTTGCGCCGCCGCCGTGGCAGGATCTGCTGCAGGCGTTGCAGGCACTGCGCGTTCCGCAGGCGGCGCCCGCTCCCGCCGTGCCGCCGGCGCCGTCTCCCGAACCGCGCGAGTGGACCGTGACCGCCCCCGGCCTGACCGACGCCCTGCGCGAGGGCCTGTCGCCGTTGCTGGACACGCTGGCCAGCAGCGGCCAACAACAGCAGCAAGTGCAACTGGCTTTGGGGCGTCTTGCCGACGCCCTGCGCGACTCCGCGCAGCAGCAGCCGACCGTCATCGTGCACGAAGACGCCGGCACGACGCCGCGCAAGCGCCGACCCAAGCCGGAAAAGCTGAAAAAACTGGACGAACAACTGGACATGATCGATTTCCACCGGAAACCGGCGGAATGACGCGTGGCCATCGCCAGCCATGCCGGACAGCGCGCGCATGACCGATGCACGGACCGATGCGGATGCCGGAACACTCGCCGACCAGGCGGTGCTGGCAGCCACCACCGCCCAGGCCGATGTTCTACAACTGCACGCGCCCACCGAGCGCATGCTGGCACTGCTGCGCGACATCCGCACGGTGCTGCTGTCCACCGACCCGGCCGCATTGCGGCGCAGCGTGGGTCTGTTCGGACGGCTGCTGGGCAACGACATCGACCTTGCCGCCGAAGCCGGCCAGCTGCGCGAGCAGGCTGGCGTGCTGGTGCAACAGGCCCGCGGCATCCTGCAGCAGTCGCAGCAGTATCTGGATTCCATGCATCGGCACATCGTCAGCATGGAGCAGGCGCAGACCCGACTGCAGCACGCGCATGCCGCACTGGCGCAGGCGGTGCCATCCGATGGCCACGCGCCGCCCTCGCGACGCGCCGATCACCTGCTGCAGTTGCTGGCCACCACCGACCTCAGCGCCCGGCAGTTGCGGATCTCGGCCGACCATCACGCGCGACTGCACGCGCGATTCGGCATGATGGCCGATACGCTGCTGCCCTTGCTGACGCAAACGGCCATCATCGAGAAGGCGCAGCACGGCGCGCCGGTCCATCGCCAGACGCTGGGCGAGCTGGATGCGCTGGAAAGCCTCATCATCACCGAATCCACCCAGGAGCCGCCATGACCACACCGAGCGACGGACCACTGATCACCGCACAGGCCCTGCCCGATGCCACCGCGCTGGTGCAGCTGGGCCTGACCAATGCCGACATGCCGGCCATCGTGCAGGCCGGCAAGGGACTGCAGGATCTCTCGCCCACCGCACTGCAGGGCTATGGCCGCGATGCCGCCGCCAGGACCAACAGTTTCTCGACCCAGCTGCTGGACAAGGTGCGCAACAGCGATCTGGATGCCTCCGGCGACAAGCTGGGCGAGGTGGTGAAGATCGCCCGCAGCCTGAATCTGCAGAGCTTCGCCGAGCGTTCGAAGGTGCCGCTGCTGGGCCCGTTGATCGACCGGATGAAGGCCACCCGCGACGACCTGATCCAGAAGTACAGCAGCACCAACAGCCAGATCGACCAGCTGATGCGCGAGGTCGGCCAGACCCAAGCCACCCAGGCGCAGCGAGTGAAGGAATACGACCAGATGCACGGCATCGTGCGCGAGGAACACCGCGATCTGGGCATCCACGTGGCTGCCGGGCGCATGCGCCTGGCCGAACTGCAACAGGAAATCGCCACGCTGGACGGCCGCGACGATCCGGCATCGCGGCTGCGCCGGTCCGAACTGGACACCGCGATCCGCCTGCTGGACAAGCGCGTGTCGGACCTGCACGTGCTGCAGCACGCCACCGAACAGACCCTGCCGATGATCCGCCTGATCCAGGCCAACGCGATCCAGCTGATCGAAAAATTCAGTGCCGTGCGCGACGTGACCCTGCCGATGTGGCGGCACCAGTTCGCCATCCAACTGTCGCTGGCGGACCAGAAGAATGCGGTGCAACTGGCCAATGCCATCGACGATGCCAGCAACGCGCTGATGCGCCGCAATGCCGAACTGATGCACCAGACGTCGGTGGAGACGGCCAAGGCCAACCAGCGCTCGGTGCTCGACATCGACACGCTGCGCACGGTCAACGACACATTGATCCGCACGGTCGAGGAAGTGCGGACCATCCACCGCGATGGCATGCAGCAGCGGCAGCAGACTGAACGCGACATCCAGCAGATGCGCGAACAGCTGCAGCAGCAGCTCGATACCCGCACCTGAAGCCACCGCCCTGTCAGCCCGACGCGCTTCAGCCGCTGCGGGCCAGCCAACGCCGGGCCATGCGCCGCAGCGAGACATCGGCCGTGGCATCGTCCGCCAGCTCGGCGATGTCGCACCAAGCCAGCGCATGCGATTCGGCGCTGACCGCGAATGCCTCGCTGCCGGTGGCCTGCACCACGAAGCGCACATCGTGATGCCAATGCCCGGGCACATCGCCACGCTCGGGAATCCAGTGCCGGTCCAGATCGAAGATGGCCGGCTCCACCTGCAGGTCGGACAGTCCGGATTCCTCCAGCGCCTCGCGCAGCGCCACTGCGGCCAGGTCCATGTCGCCATCGGCATGACCGCCGGGCTGCAGCCAGCGATCCAGCTTGCGATGGTGGGTGAGCAGCGTGCGCCGGCCATCGCCACTGACCAGCCAAGCCGAACCGGTGAAGTGGCCGCGCAGGCGCTCGCGGGTGAAGGCATGGTGGCCTTCGTCCAGCAATGCCAGGTAGTCGTTCGCCAGTTCAGCCTGATCCGGCAGGGCGCTGGCATGGATGTGCAAAGCGCATTCGAGCGTGGTCGGCATGGGATCGGTCTTCCTGGCAACGGCATGGATGGTGCAAAGCAGCAACCCCGTGGCGACTGTCACATGTGCGCCATCGTCTTGTGCTGGGGCATGCGGACAGTTTAAGGTCACGCGGTTGCGGCCAACGGACCGCCTGTTCCGTTCCGGGGAGACCTTCATGCTGTTCCAGCGCGTCAAATCACTCGACAAGATTCTCGAAACCGCCGAAAGGAAGTCGCTCAAGCGGCAACTGGGCGCATTCCAGCTGACCATGCTGGGCATCGGCGCGGTGATCGGCACCGGCATCTTTGTGCTGACCGCCGAAGCCGGCCAGAAAGCCGGCCCGGCCATGATGGTGGCGTTCATCATCGCGGCGGTCGTGTGCGCACTGGCGGCGCTGGCCTACTCCGAACTGGCCTCGATGGTCCCGGTGTCCGGGTCGGCCTATACCTACACCTACGGGGTGATGGGCGAGTCGCTGGCCTGGGTGGTGGGCTGGGCGCTGGTACTGGAGTACGCGGTGGCTGCCGGTGCGGTGTCGGTGGGCTGGTCCGGATACATGAATGGCCTTCTGACGAGCGCCGGAATCGGATTGCCCGCGGCGCTGAAAACCGGTCCCCTGGATGGCGGCGCCTTCAACCTGCTGGCCTTCCTGATCGCGCTTGTCGTCACCGGACTGCTGGTGATCGGAACGTCGAAGTCGGCCAAGGTGAATGCCGTGCTGGTGTTGATCAAGGTGATTGCCCTGACGGTTTTCATCGCCATTGCGGTTCCGGCCGCGCAGGACAGCAACTTCGAACCCTTCTTCCCCACCGGTTGGGGCAGCCCGATGGGCGGCGTCGGCGTGCTGGGTGCCGCCGCTTCCATCTTCTTCGCGTACGTCGGCTTCGACGCGGTGTCCACCGCTGCGGAGGAAACCAAGAACCCGAACCGCAACATCCCCATCGGCCTGATCGGCTCGCTGGGCATCTGCTCGATCTTCTACCTGTTCGTCGGCTACGGCGCGGTCGGCGCCATCGGTGCACAGCCGATGATGGACGCGAACGGCATGGCGTTGCATCCCGGCACCCCGGAACTGGCGGCGGCGTGTGCCGCCAACAATCCAAATGCGCTGGTCTGCAGCAAGGAGCCGCTGGCCCACGTGCTGCGCATGATGGGCTTCGCCGGCTGGGGCAATGCCATCGGCCTGGCGGCCGCACTGGCATTGCCGTCGGTGATCCTGATGATGCTGTACGGCCAGACCCGCATCTTCTTCACCATGTCGCGCGACGGGCTGCTGCCGGACGCCTTGTCGAAGGTGCACCCGAGGTGGCACACGCCGCATGTGGTGACGTTGCTCACGGGTGCATTCGTGTCGCTGTTCGCCGCTCTGTTCCCGGTGGGCATTCTCGCCGACATCTCCAACTCCGGCACGCTGTTCGCCTTCATCGCGGTGGCCATCGCGGTGCTGGTGCTGCGCAAGAAGGAACCGAACCGTCATCGCCCGTTCCGCACGCCGATGGCATGGCTGGTGTGTCCGTTGGCCATCGCCGGCTGTCTGCTGCTGTTCTTTAATCTGTCGATCTACACGCTGGCGATGTTCGTCGGTTGGACCGTGGTGGGGCTGATCATCTACGCCGCCTATGGTTACCGCAACAGCGAGCTGGCGCGCGGCCTCACCGGGCCGGAGGGTGGTCCGACGATTCCGCCGGAGCCGCCCTTTCATGAAGGACCCCAGGCCTGACCCCAGACCACCGGCCGGGTCATTCCGTCACCAGCGGCAGTTCCGGTTTGCCGCTGGTGGCGGTGCAATCACCGCCGCAACGCTCTGACACACGGCGCTGTACCTTGCCGACACGCGCTGCCGTACACTCGCGGCATGAGCACCGCACCATCCGTTTCGATACCAGACCTGGCCGCACTGGCCCACCGCGCCCGCGACCTGGTCGCCGCGGTCACCGAACTGTCCAACCGCGGCTGGACACCGGCCACCAGCAGCAATTTCTCGCTGCGCCTGGATGATCGCCACGCCGCCATCACCGTGTCCGGCAAGGACAAGGGCCGGCTGACCGAGGCGGACATCATGGTGGTCGATTTCGATGGCCATGCAGTCGGCAGCAATCATCGTCCTTCCGCGGAAACGCTGCTGCACACGCAGCTGTACCGGCGTTTTCCCGAGATCGGCTGCGTGCTGCACACCCATTCGGTCACGCAGACGGTGGCCTCGCGTCTGTTCGCCGCACAGGGGCATGTGCGCTTCGACGGCTACGAACTGCAGAAGGCGTTCGCCGGCAACAGCACCCATGAAGGCAGCATGGACGTGCCGGTGCTCCCCAATACCCAGGACATGCCCGAACTGGCGGCACGGGTGGACGCCGTCCTGGATCGGCAGTGCCTGTGGGGTTATCTGATCGACGGTCACGGGCTGTATGCCTGGGGCCGCGACCTGGCCGAAGCCCGCCGCCACCTGGAGGCCTTCGATTTCCTGCTGAATTGCGAACTGCAACTGAGGATGCTGCAACGATGAGCCGCCTGCGCCTGTTCAACGACACCGACCCCGGCACCGTGCTGCTGGATACCCGCGATCACGCCACGATGGCGCGCGAACTGGCCACGCTGGGCGTGCGCTTCGAGCAATGGCCCGTGAATCCGGCTGTGCAGGCGGGCGACGCCCCGGAGTCCATCCTGGACGCCTACCGCGGCGAGGTGGACCGGCTGGTGGCCGAAAACGGCTTCCGCAGCGTGGACGTGGTCAGCATCGCGCCGGACAACCCGAAGCGCGAGGACATGCGCGCGAAGTTCCTCGACGAACACGCGCACAAGGAAGATGAAGTGCGGTTTTTCGTGGCCGGTTCCGGCATGTTCACCCTGCACGTGGGCGACAAGGTGTATGAAGTGCTGTGCGAGGCCGGCGACCTGATCTCGGTGCCCGACGGCACCACGCACTGGTTCGACATGGGTCCGCAGCCCAGTTTCGTGGCAATCCGTTTCTTCACCGAACCCGATGGCTGGGTCGGCCATTTCACCGGCACCGACATCGCCAAGCAATTCCCGCGCTACGAACCCGGATCGGCCGGCTGATGCTGCCCGTCATCCTGACCGACATCGAGGGCACCACCAGCAGCATTTCCTTCGTCAAGGACGTGCTGTTCCCGTATGCGCGCCGCGCCCTGCCCGACTTCGTGCGTGAGCATGGCGACGAACCCGAGGTGCGCGCGCTGCTGGATGCCGTGGCCACGGAACACGGCGCGGTGTGCGACGACGACACCATCGTGGAGATCCTGCAGGGCTGGATCGACCAGGACCGCAAGCACACGGTGCTGAAGGCGCTGCAGGGGATGATCTGGGAAGCCGGCTATCGCGGCGGCGACTTCACCGCGCACGTGTATGCCGACGTGCCCGGTGCGCTGCGGACCTGGCGTGCCGCCGGCCATCGGTTGGCGGTGTATTCCTCCGGCTCGGTGCCGGCGCAACGGCTGTTCTTCGGAAAGTCGGACGCGGGCGATCTGCTGCCGCTGTTTTCGGCCTTCTTCGACACCGAAACCGGCCCCAAGCGCGAGGCCGACAGCTACCGGCGCATCGCCGCTGCACTGGGCGTGGATGCCGGCGACGTGCTGTTCCTGTCGGACGTCGTGGCCGAACTGGACGCCGCGCGCGAGGCCGGCATGCACACCGTGCTGCTGGACCGGCTCGACGACTACCCACAGCCGCGTCTGGACGATGACGCCACCCACGGGCATGCACGCGTGGAATCCTTCGCGCAGATCGACCTGGCGACAGGCACTCCCACGGACTGATCATGCTTCTGTCCCGCGCCAGCCTCCGGGTCGTCATCGCAGGATGGGTCGGGCTGATGCTGATCGCCGGGTGGGCGATGGCCAACGAGGAGTCGTCGGTGCATGACTGGATGCCCGACTGGCTGCAGCTGGCCGACGACACGCCGGAACTGATCCAGTTCCAGCACGGCGGCACCGATGCGCTGTTCGGCATTCCATTGGCCGAAGTGGCGGACGATCTGCTGTTGGAGCAGATCGATGCCTTGCAGCTGCAGCGCCCCGGGCATGTCGATCTGTATGCCATCGGCGTGGCCGGCGATGCCAACGAAGCGGTGTTCGCCAACGAGGTGCATCATTTCGCTGCCCTGATGACGCATCGTTTCGGCGCCCACGGCCGCACCCTGACGCTGATGAACCGCAGCCGCGACCGCCAGCGCCGCGAACAGCTGCCGATGCCGCAGGCACACCTGACCAATCTGCGTGCCGCACTGCAAGGCGTGGGCCAGCGGATGGATCCAGCCGAGGATCTGCTTCTGCTGTACCTGACCATGCACGGCACCGACGATCCCCTGCTGCATCTGCAACTGGCCGACGGCAGCCGCCAGACCTGGTCGCCGCAGGAGTTGCGCGATGCGCTGGACGATGCCGGCATCCGCAACCGCATTGTGGTGCTGTCGGCCTGCTATTCGGGCGGATTCGAGCCGGAACTGGCGAACGACCACACCTTGCTGATCACCGCGGCGCGTGCCGATCGCCCGTCGTTCGGCTGCGGCGTGGAATCGACCATCACCTGGTTCGGGCGCGGCTGGCTGCTGGAAGGGCTGTCGCGGCATGTCGATCCGGTGCAGGCCTTCCGCCATGCCGATCGCCGCATCCGTCACTGGGAAACGCTGCACAACGAGGAACGCTCGCATCCGCAGCTGTGGCTGGGCAAGGCGATCAAGGCGACACTGGCGGCCTGGCAGGCACGCTTGCAACCCGGCCCCGCGCCGCTGTACTGGTATCCGCTGGACGATCCGGACACGCCGGATGCAGCCGAGGTACTTCCGGCTGCCGCACCGAAATTGCCGAAACGCTGATCGCCCCGGTCAGGGCTTTGCGGGCAGCGCGTAATCGATCTGGTAGGCAGGCGGCTCGCCCCCCGGTCCCGTCAGGTAATGCGTCATCCACTGCATCATCCGCAGCGAGTAGTCGTAGCGGGAGGCGGCGCGGGCATTGCCGTGGCCTTCGCCCGGATACAGCACCAGCCGCACCGGCGCCTTGCCGGCCAGTTTCAGGTAGCGGTACAGCATGTACGACTGCATCACCGGCACCCGCGGGTCGGCTTCGCCATGCAGGATCAGGGTGGGCGTGCGCGACTTGTGCGCATGGGTGATCGGGCTTTGCTGGCGGAACAGCTCCGGGTTTTCCCAGGGCCAGCTGCCCATGTGGACCAGATGCTGCTCCCAGGGAATGTCGCCGGTGGTGACCAGACTGGCCTGGTCCGAGATGCCCACGAACATCACCGAGGCGGCGAACCGCTCGCTGTAGTACGTAGCACCCCAGGCACTGGCATAGCCGCCGTAGGAACCGCCGGTGATGCCGACCCTGGCCTTGTCTACCAGCCCGCGCTCGACCAGGTGATCAACGCCATCCACCACGTCATCGAATTCGCCCATCCCCGGCTTGCCGAAACCGAGTTTGGAAAAGGCCACCCCACGCCCGGTGCTGCTGCGGTAATTGGGCAGGAAGGCGGCGAATCCGCGTGCCGCGGCCACTTGCACCGGCTGCGAATAGGCGGTGAGCCAGCCGTTGGAAAAATGCGATTCCGGACCGCCGTGCACCACGGTGACCAACGGCACCCGCGCACTGCCTTTGTGATCCAGCGGCAGCAGCAACAGGCCTTCGATCTGCAGGCCGTCGCGCGCGGCGTAGCGCACCACCTCCTGACGCGCCAGACCCACATCGCGCAACCACGGGTTGCTGTCGGTCAGCTTGCGCGGCGCGCTGCCGCCGGCAGGCAGCACGAAGGCCTCGTTCGGATGCGATGGCGTGTTGCCGAGCAGGGCGACATCGCCCTGATTCGACAGACTCAGCCCGGTCCAGATCGCGCTGCCCGCTGCCACCAGCGTGCGCTCGCCGCTGCCGTCCACGCCCACTTCGCCCAGTCGCGCTTCCACGCCCTCATGGCTGATGAACAGCAGATGCCGCGGATCGCGCCACTGCAGTGCCACCACATGGCCTTCCAGTCCCGGCAGCAGATCGCGCTGCACGCCACCGGCCTTGCCGACCACGACCAGTCGGCCCTGCTGCGCATCGTGTTCGTCTTCGGCGGAGATGTAGGCCAGCTGCGCGCCGTCGCTGCTCCAGGTCAGCGAACCCAGCTTGCCCGGATTGTCGACCTGCCCCAGCGTTTTGCCGTCCAGCCCGACGATGCGCACGCGGGTGAACACCAGCATGTCGTCGGTCAGTTGTCGCGGTGCCACCGCCAGTGCCAGGCGATCCCCGGCCGGGCTCCAGGCCAGCGCCTGCACGCTGCCCGCCACGGCTAGCTTGCGAGGCTCCGACGGCGCATCGCCCACATCCCGCACATCGGCGATCCACGGCTGCACGGCGCGCCAGTCCTCCTCGTACACCTTCTGCGTAAAGCCCTGTTTCCTCAGTGCCTTGAACTCGTCGCTGTCCGGCTCCTGCGCCAGCAATGCCACACGCCGGCCATCCGGCGACAGGCTGAACGCGGTGATGTCGCTTTTCAGCTTCGCCAGCACCCGCGATTCGCCGCCATGCAGCGGAATGCGGTACAGGGCGCGCGTGTCGTCGCCCTGGCGCTTGGCCAGATAGGCGATGCCCTGCCCGTCCGGCAGCCAGGCCAGCGCGTTCACGTTGACCTTGCCGGTCACGAAGGCGCGGCTGTTGCCGCCATTGGCATCGATCACGTGCAACTCCGTCCATGCAGGGCCGTCGTCGTCGCTGCCGATGCTGCGCGGAACCGACAGCACGTAGGCCACCTGCCGCCCGTCCGGGCTGATTTCCGCCTGCGACACGGTGCGCAGTGTTGCCAGCTGCTCCAGCGTCATGCCCTTCTGCGCATGCAGCACACCGGACAGGGCAAGCAGCAGCATGATCAGCAACGCGCGCAGCATCGGCATCGGTTTTCCCCTGTTTGCGGACCAAGATCGCGTCACTGTGCCGGCGAATGCCGCGCATCGCAAGCGCGGCTGACCTGCGGCATGCACACGACACCGTCACCGGCCGCTGCGTAGAAAGGACGCATTTCCCCAAGGAGTGAACCATGAGTATCGACAAGAACGAACTGAAGCAGGGTTTCTGGAAGGCGCTGGACAGCGACCGCACCGTGATGCTGGGTACCACCCGCGTGCACGCGCGGCCGATGACCGGACTGATCGAAAACGGCAATGGCCCGGTGTGGTTCTTCACTGCCGACGACAATGCGATCGTGCAGTCGTTCAAGCGCGGCGGCAAGCCCGAAGTGGCGGTGTTCACCTTCGCTTCGAAGGACCACCAGCTGTTTGCCACCGTCGGCGGCACGCTGGTCGTCGACAACGACCCGGCCGTCATCGATCGGCTGTGGAATCCGTTCGTCGCGGCTTGGTACGAAGGCGGCAAGGACGACCCCAAGCTGCGCCTGCTGCGTTTCGACGCCGATGCCGCCGAGATCTGGATGAATGCCAACAGCCTGTTCGCCGGCATCAAGATGCTGGTCGGCATCGACCCGAAATCGGATTACCGCGACCACACCGCGATGGTGAAATTGGGATCGGCGCGGCGGAAGAAGACGTCCGGCTGAGCCAGTCCGGCCGAATGCGTTCCAGAACACGAAGCGGAGCACCCGGCTCCGCTTCACATCCTCCACGATGACATCGCCTCAGAAGGCGACCTGCCAGCTGACCTGACCCTGCAACCCGTTGCGGCCGGCTTCGTTGCGGCTGTCGATGCCGAAGCGCAGCAGGCCCTTGCGATGGAAATCGGCATCCACCCCGAAGCCGAACACCGTCGCATCGCGCGCCAGTGGCTGGCCCATGATCGGCGACCACAGGTCCAGTGCATTGAAGCGGGCATTGATGTCGGCGCCGGATTGCGACAACGTGCGCTGCCATTCGACACGGCCGTACCAGCGCAGATCGGAACTGTTCCAGGTCCAGTCACGATTGAAGCGCATGCCCAGCAGCGCCTGCGTGGCCCGCATGGTCGATGCATCGGCGGTCAGGCCGAAGCCGATCAGGTCGTTCTCGGAAAAACCGCCGCGATCCAGCTGCAGCGCATGCATGCCGACGTACGGGGTGATGCCGGCCTGCCCGACCGTCCAGCGCCGCCCGGCCTGCAGATCGACGGCCGTGTACTGGTCGGCGTAGTCCGAACCGGCCCGGAAGCTCTCCGCACCCAGCAGCAGATCGCGCTGCGCATGCCGCTCGATGCGGCCCTGCGCGATGCGACCCAGCAGGTAGTTCGACCCGACATTCCAACTGGCATACAGCTGCGCGTCGGTCTGGCGGGTCTGCTCGCGGTCGAAGCGGCTGGTCAACCAGGTGTCGGTCCGCGTCTGGCCGAACGCGGCACCGACGGTGAGCGCATCGCCCAGGCGCACGTCCTGGCCCATGGTCCAGCCACTGGCATTCACGTCGAAGCCGCCGCGGCTCTGGCGCTGGCTATCGATGTGATCGGCCCAGGCACCGGCCAGTCGCGGATCGTCCTTGCGTTCGTCCAGGCGGTTCTCCAGCGCATGACGGCTGCTTTCGGCGGCCATGCTGGCGTACAGCGTGTCGTGGCCGTGCAACTGCCCCGACAGGCTGTCCAGCGTCTGTTCCGCAACCGATGCCGATGCCGAGCGCTGGATCGCGCCCGCACCCTGCAGGAAACCGCTGCCGACTGCCGTGCCGGCGTCGATCGCGCCGAATGCGCCTTCCACCCGCTGCGCAGCGGACATCGCCGCCGGGGTGAACCCGAAGGACGCCGCGGTGGCCGTCACGTCCAGTCGGGTGATGTCCATGAACACGCTGGTGGGATCGTAGCCCAGCGTGGCGGTGAGGAACACGCCCGGCGCTTGGGTCAGGCTTCCGAATTGTCCGTTGCGGCCGCCGGCGGCGGTCAGCACGGTTTCGCGATTCGATCGCGTATAGCCTTGCGCGATGCCGGTCACCTGCAATTCGCCGGCCAGCGTGGCCGTGCCGGTGATGGCCAGCGGCGAACCGACCTGGAAGGCCAGCCGCCCGCTGCCGTTCTGGATGAAGTTGCCCTGGATGGCCTTGTTCCCGGGCGCGCCACCCACCTGGAAGGTGCCCGAATTGGTGACCGATCCACCTGCCCCGCCGCCTGTCTGCAGGACCGCGCCGGAACTGATCGTTGCCGCGCCCGGCACGCTGCCCGCAAACGCCAGCGTGCCGCCCTGCACCGAGGTGGCGCCGGTGTACGTGGCTGCACCGGTCAGGCTGAGCTTGCCCGCGCCGGATTTGGTCAAGCCGCCCGCGCCAGCGATGTCGTTGCCCCAGACCGAGTCGGCGCCGCGCGTGTCCACCGACACGTTGCCCCAATCGAACCTGGCCGGGCCGTTGATCGCCCTGCCGATGTCCAGCAGGCCGTAGCCGAACACCGCATCCGGGCCGGGGTCTCCCAGATCCTTGGCCGTGCCCAGCAGCGTCTGCCGCACCAGGTCGTTGTTGAAATAGGGATACTTCTGCCACACCAGCGCCGCCGCGCCGGACACCAGTGGCGCCGCCAGCGAGGTGCCCTGGTACTGCCAGTAGCTGGGGCTCTGACTGGTGTCGTCGGTGCCGGTCACGATCACCTTGCCCGGCGCCACCAGGCAGTAGCGCATGGCATAGCCGCAGCGGTTGGAGTAGCCGGCGATCTGGGTGGGATTGTCGGTGTCCAGTGCCGCGACGGTCAGCCAGCCGCGCTCCAGATCGGCCGCCGGCATCGAGCCGCCGGTGCCGGGCTGGCTGGGCAATGCCGCCATGTCGGTGGGATTGGGACGCGATTCGTTGCCGGTGGCGAACACCACCAGCCCGTCGTTGTTGAAGATGAAACGCCGGTATTCGCCTGCGATCGGCGCAGTGGCGGCCGGATTGTTCCAGTACAGGCCGCCCCACGAATTGTTCATGATGCGCACGCCGCGACTGATCAGGTCGTTGTGCACCGGCTCCAGGCCCAGCGCTCCATCCACCTCGTTGCCGTCGCCGCTGCCGTCGTCTTCCGGCGGCTTGTCGGAAATGATGCGGGCCGACACGATGCTGGCGCCCGGCGCCACTCCGCCCGGCCACGTGCCGAAGGCGGTACCGGCCGCGATCTGCGCCACAGCAGTGCCATGGCCGACCACGTCATCCTTGTTCACGTTGTTCTTGGCCGGATCCACGTACACCAGATTGGCCTTTACCCGCGGCGACAGCGCCGGATGGTTGCGCATCACCCCGCTGTCCACGAAGCCGATGGTCACGCCGGCACCGGTCAAGCCTGCGGCCTTGGCCGGCGCGGCATTGGTCAATTCCAGATGCTTGCTGTAGGCCGGATTGGGCGGCTGCACCAGCGGCGGCGGTGCCGAGGGCGGCGGATCGGGCGGACGCACGACATTGCCGCCACCACCGCCACCACCGCAGGCGGACAGGACAGCCATGGCCAGCAGGCTCAGGCCCCGTGTGGCGCCATCGGCGCGGGTGCAGGTACTACGCATCGGATGTTCTCCCCGGGCCCCGACCATCGGGCCGTGCACCGCAATGGGAGCACAAGCCGGTGACGGACACAATGCGCAATCCCGACCCGTTCAGCGCAGCGCGAACACCGTCACGAACCCTGCGCGGACTGCGCACTGGCCGGTCCGGGCGATAATGGCCTTCTGCCCCCTTCTCGATCCGGAGACACGTCATGAGCGACATCGTCATCCTCGGTGCCAAGCGCACCCCCATCGGCTCCATGCTGGGCCAGTTCACCGGCGTCGCCACACCCGTGCTCGGCACGGCGGCCATCGCCGGCGCCCTGGAACACGCCGGCATC
This sequence comes from Pseudoxanthomonas suwonensis, assembly GCA_003240695.1. Taxonomy (GTDB): domain Bacteria; phylum Pseudomonadota; class Gammaproteobacteria; order Xanthomonadales; family Xanthomonadaceae; genus Pseudoxanthomonas_B; species Pseudoxanthomonas_B suwonensis_A. The sequence goes on from QFNC01000009.1 coordinate 82,965, forward strand.
GCCGCCGACCGGGTGGATGAAGTCATCATGGGCTGCGTGCTGCCGGCCGGCCTCGGCCAGGCTCCTGCCCGCCAGGCCGCGCGTGCGGCCGGCATTCCCGACGCCGCCGGTGCCACCACCATCAACAAGGTGTGCGGCTCGGGCATGAAGTCGATCATGCTGGCCCACGACATCATCCGGGCCGGCTCGGCCAAGGTGGTGGTGGCCGGCGGCATGGAATCGATGACCAATGCGCCGCATCTTCTCAACGGCTCTCGCACCGGCATCCGCTACGGCAGCGCGGAGTTCCTCGACCACATGGCGTTCGACGGCCTCACCGATCCCTACGAAGGCAAGGCCATGGGCGTGTTCGGCGATGCCGCCGTGGCCAAGTACGGCTTCACCCGCGAGCAGGTCGATGCCTACTCCACCGAAAGCGTGCGCCGGGCCCAGCAGGCGATTGCCGATGGCGCTTTCAAGGCGGAAATCGTCCCGGTCACGGTGAAGGGTCGCAAGGGCGAGGTGGTGGTCGACAGCGACGAGGAACCGGGCAAGATCGACATCGCGAAGATTCCCGGCCTGCGCGCCGCCTTCGGCAAGGATGGCGTGCTCACCGCCGCCTCGTCGTCGAAGATTTCCGATGGTGCCGCGGCGGTGGTGGTGATGTCGGCCGATGAGGCCTCGAAGATCGATGCCCTGCCGCTGGCCCGCATCGTCGCCCATGCCACGCATTCGCAGGCACCGGAGTGGTTCACCACCGCGCCGGTCAGGGCGATCGTCAACGTGCTGGACAAGGCAGGATGGGCCGCCGGCGATGTGGACCTGTACGAAATCAACGAAGCCTTTTCGTTAGTGGCGATGGCACCCATCCATGACCTCGGCATCCGTCACGACAAGGTCAATGTCAATGGCGGCGCCGTCGCGCTGGGACATCCCATCGGCGCCAGCGGTGCGCGTCTGGTGGTCACGCTGCTCCACGCCTTGCAGGCACGCGGCGGCAGGCGCGGCGTCGCATCGCTGTGCATCGGCGGTGGCGAAGCCACGGCAATCGCGTTAGAACTTTGCTAAATCGCTAAACGGCAACGAAAGGTTGTCGCCGGCTTAACGGAAAATTTTCAAACACCCGCTTGACACGCGCAACCAGCTTGTCATCATGTTGTCGACGCGCATTCATGCGCGTTGTCCCAAAATCCAATTTCTGACGAGGAAACAACCATGACCATCAACAAGGCGCTGCTCGCCCTGGCTCTGGGCTTCGCCCTGACCGCGTGCACCAACCAGCAGCAGGCCGCCGACTCGGCCGCCGAAGCTGCCGAAGCTGCCGGCGAAGCGCAGGAAGCTGCGAACAACGCCGCGATGACCGGCGATGCCGCCGCTACCGAAGCTGCCCAGGCTGCTGCCGACACGGCCGCCATGGCTGCCGGTACCGCCGCCACCTCGGCTGACGCCGCTGCCGCCGCTGGCGACGTGACCGCCGCCGACGACGCCGCCGATGCTGCCGAGCAGTCGGCCGACGCCGCCGAGCAGGCCCAGGACGCTGCCGAAGAAGCTGCTGCTTCGGCCGACGCTCCGACCAACAACAACGGCATGTAATCCAGGCCTGTTGCTGTAACCAAGGCCGCCGGTATTTCGATGCCGGCGGCCTTTTGCTAGCAGCACTGCCGGGCCAACGCAACCCGTTGTCGTTCTCCTATCCCATCTCCAGGAAATCATGACGATGAACATCAAACTCGCCACGCTTGCCGCCACCAGCCTGCTGGCCCTGGCTGCCTGCAATTCGCCTACCGCCGAACAGAAGGCCGACGAAGCCGCTGCCGCCGCCGACCAGGCTGGCCAGGAAGCGGCCGTCGCCGCCGAAACCGCCGGTGACGCCGCTGCCTCGGCTGCCAACGCCGCCGGCGATGCCGCCGTTGCCGCCGGCGATGCTGCCGTGGCCGGTGCCGCCGCTGCTGCCGGCACCGCCGCCGCTGCCGTGGATGCCGCCGCCGATCCGGTTCAGGCCGCCTACGAGGAAGGCAAGGCCGGTGCCGCCGACGCCCTGAGCACTGCCGCCCAGAACGTGGGCAACGCTGCCCAGAACGCTGCCGGCGAACTGAAGCAGGAAGCCGCCGAAGCCAAGGCCACCGCCGACGCCGAGAAGAAGGACTGATCCTTCATCCGCATCGTGTGATGCTTCAGCTAAGGCCCGCTTCGGCGGGCCTTTGTCTTTGCCGATGTCCAGCGACCCGGCACCGCTTGGCGCTATGCTTGCGGACCGTCATCCAGTCCAACGGTCGTCATGCCCGTTCTCCCCAGCCACGTCGACTCCCGCTCTGCCGAATTCGGCGCCAACCGCGACTGGCATCGCCGGTTGAGCGATCACCTGCACGACACATTGGCGCAAATCGCATTGGGCGGTGGCGATGCCGCGATGGCCAAGCACGTGCAACGCGGCAAGCTGCCTGCCCGCGAGCGCATCACGGCGCTGCTGGATCCCGGCTCGCCGTTCCTGGAACTGAATGCGCTGGCCGCCCACGGCCTGTACGACGATGCGGCCCCGGCAGCCGGCATCGTCACCGGCATCGGCCGCGTGCATGGCCAGGAAGTGTTGGTGGTGGCCAACGACGCCACCGTGAAGGGCGGCACCTACTTCCCGATGACGGTGAAGAAGCACCTGCGCGCACAGGACGTGGCGATGGAGAACCGCTTGCCCTGCATCTACCTGGTGGATTCCGGCGGCGCGTTCCTGCCGCTGCAGGACGAGGTGTTTCCCGACCGCGAACACTTCGGCCGCATCTTCTACAACCAGGCGCGGATGAGCGCGGCCGGCATCCCGCAGGTGGCGGTGGTGATGGGCAGCTGCACCGCGGGCGGCGCCTATGTGCCGGCAATGTGCGACGAAAGCGTGATCGTGCGCGGACAGGGCACGATTTTCCTGGGCGGCCCGCCGCTGGTGAAGGCTGCCACCGGCGAGGTGGTGGATGCCGAAACCCTGGGCGGTGCCGACGTGCACACCCGCATTTCCGGAGTGGCCGACCATTTCGCCGAGGACGACCGCCACGCGCTGCAGATCGCCCGCGACATCGCCCGCCACTTCAATCGCGGCAAGCGATTGCCGGTCACCACGCAGCCGGTGCGCGAACCACTGTATCCGGCCGAGGAGCTGTACGGCATCGTGCCGCAGGACGCGCGCCGGCCGTTCGACATCCGCGAAGTCATCGCCCGCATCGTGGACGGCAGCGATTTCGCCGAATTCAAGGCCCGCTACGGCAAGACCCTGGTCTGCGGCTTCGCCCACATCCACGGCTATCCGGTCGGCATCGTCGCCAACAACGGCATCCTGTTTTCCGAGTCGGCGCTCAAGGGCGCGCATTTCATCGAACTGTGCAACCAACGCGGCATCCCGCTGGTGTTCCTGCAGAACATCACCGGGTTCATGGTCGGCAAGAAGTACGAGCAGGCCGGCATCGCGAAGGACGGGGCGAAGATGGTGACCGCGGTGGCCTGTTCGTCCGTGCCCAAGTTCACCGTGGTGATCGGCGGCAGTTTCGGCGCCGGCAACTACGCGATGTGCGGACGTGCCTACGGCGGCCGATTCCTGTGGATGTGGCCGAATGCCCGCATCAGCGTGATGGGCGGCGAACAGGCCGCCAGCGTGCTGGCCACGGTGCGCCGCGACGGCATCGAGGCCAAGGGCGGCCATTGGAGCGCCGAGGGCGAAGCAGCCTTCAAGCAGCCGATCCAGCAGCAGTACGAGGAGCAGGGGCATCCCTACTACGCATCGGCGCGGCTGTGGGACGACGGCATCATCGATCCGACCGACACCCGCCGCGTGCTGGGACTGGGCCTGTCGGCAGCGTTGAACGCGCCGATCGAACCGGCGCGCTTTGGCGTATTCCGGATGTAGCGGCACGCGTGGACCGCGGAATGTGACTGATTGCGCGCTTTCCGCCGCGATCGACCCAGCCATTCTGCGGCGTGATAGGCTCGGCGTTCCCCCGTCCGCGCAGCTCCCGGAGCGATCATGGCCATCTTCAACAACCCGCAACCTGCACCCCGCAAGGACAAGGATTCCCTGCCCTCGTTCGCCGCCGGCACCGAACCGGTCAATGACGCCCGCGACGTGCCCACGGCCGATTTCGCGCCGCTGACCTCGCCGCCGCTGGGCATGCGTCCCGGCCCAGCAACGTCATCGCAGCCGCAGCCCACCGGCAAACCCGTCGCCAAGGAATCGGTGATCGCCGCCGATTTGACCATCGAGGGCAAGATCGAAGGCACCGGGCACGTGCGCATCGCCGGTCGCTTCAAGGGCGACGTGAACGTGCAGGGCGACCTGACCATCGAGAAAGGCGCCAAGCTGTCCGGCGGCGTGCGCGCCAGCAAGGTCAACGTGGGCGGCGAGCTGGAAGGCAACATCGAATCGGCCTCGCGCGTGGAACTGTTCGAATCCGGTGCCATCAGCGGCGATCTGAAAGCCGACACGCTGATCGTGGCCGCCGGCTCGCGCATCCGCGGCCACGTGGAATGCGGCTGGGCCGATGCCGCATCCGGCAGCTCCGGCAAGAAGACCGACGATGCCACGCCGGAGAGCGACGCCGCGTGAGCAGTGCCCGCGCGAGCACGGCCGGTTCCACCCGCGCCTGCCCGCACTGCAAGGCCACGATCCTGCAAAGCGCCGCGGTCTGCCCCAACTGCCGCGGCCACCTGCGCTACGACTCGGCCGCCGTGGCTGGCCAGTCCACCGCCGCCTCCACGCCACTGCGCGTGGAAGGCACGGTGCGGCATCCCGGCGGCACCGGCGCGCTGGAATACACCATGCTGCTGACCATCCGCAACCAGCGTGGCGAGGAAGTGGCCCGCCAGCTGGTGGGCGTGGGCGCCATGCACGCCGGCGAGCAGCGCACCTTCACCCTGTCGGTGGAGCTGTTCGACGGCAAGCCGTCCACGCTGGCCCGCAAGTAACGCAGCGCCTCTCAGCCCGGTCGCTTGCTGCGCCGCACGTACAGCACCAGCGCGTGTTCCTCGATCACGTAGCCGTGCTCGGCGGCGATCTGCTTCTGCAGCTCCTCGATCGCATCGCTGTGGAATTCGATCACCTTGCCGGTATCCAGATCGACCATGTGATCGTGATGATCCCCCCGGTCCAGCTCGTACACGGCCTGGCCGCCCTCGAAATTGTGCTTCAGCACCAGTCCCGCGCTTTCGAACTGGGTCAGCACCCGATACACCGTGGCCAGCCCGATCTCGTCGCCCGCATCCAGCAGGTTGCGATAGATATCTTCCGCGGTCAGGTGCTGGTCGGTGGTTTCCAGCAGCTGCAGCACGCGCATGCGCGGATGGGTGACTTTCAACCCGGCGTTGCGCAGGTCCTGCGATTCCACGATGGATGCCTCCCGGACGGCGGTTGCGCAGACAATCGGCGATGAATCGCCATCACGGCCGCAAGCCGCGACCAGCGCCCGGAGTGTATCATTCACGCTTTGCACTGCCCTCCATGCCCATGCGCCGCATCCTGCTCATTGCCCTCGTCGCCGCCTGCACCAGCGCCTGCGGGGTGCTGTACCGCCAGCCGATCTACCAGGGCAATCTGGTGGAAAAGACCGCCGTGGACCAGCTGCAGGCCGGCATGAGCAAGCGCCAGGTGATGGGTTTGATGGGTACGCCGTCGGTGGCCGACCCGTTCCACCAGAGCCGCTGGGACTACACCGCCACCCAACGCACTGGCCGGGTGGGTGCCACCGAAATGAAAACCTTTACCCTGTGGTTCGAAGGCGACGCGCTGAGCCGCTGGGAAGGCGACTACTTCCCCGAGCAGGACCAGGAACTGGCCCAGAACGCCAACCGCCAGTTCGGCCCCAATCTGGCCCGCGACAAGGACAAGAAGCGCCGTCGCAGCCGCTGAGCAGGATTCACGCCTTCGGTGCGTTCTGCGCGGCACGTGCTGCCGCACGCTCGCGCCGCGCCTGCTTCGGATCGATCCGCAGCGGCAGCAGCAGTTCCAGCCGGTCGCCATCCTGCAGCACGTGAGCCGGCGGCACCCGCTCGCCGAACACCGCGTGGCCCTGCACGCCGTCCAGCGGCAAGGTGCAGGCCTGCAGCGCATCGTGCACGCTGGCGCCCGCGGGAAGATCCAGCCACTGCTGCTCGAAACACCGCCGTTCGGCGCGGATCAGCAGCACGCGCACGGCTCAGCGTCCGTCGGCCACGCGGATGAAATCGTCCACCATGCGGTCGGCCAAGGTCTGCATGCCCAGCAGCAGCGCCGGGGCCAGCAACCGGCTTTGCGGCTCGAACTCCAAGTGCAGCGACACCTTGCAGGCCGACTCGTCCAGCGCATGGAAGGTCCAGCGACCATCCAGGCGCCGGAACGGGCCGTCGCGCAGCTGCATGTCGATGTGGTGCGGCGGCGACAGGCGGTTTTCGGTGGTGAACCAGGTGCGCAGCCCGGCCACGCCCAGGTCCAGCCGGGCCAGTACGCGGTCCGCATCGCGCTGCAGCACCTGCGCGCCGTGGCACCAGTCGAAGCGGCGCGGGTAGGATTCGATGTCGTCGACCAGCGCGAACATGCGGCCTGCGGCGTGTTCGACCAGTGCGCTGCGTTGGATGGTGGGCACGGCGGTAGCGGTTCCGATGGCCGCGGCCCTCGCGCCGGACGCGCGCATGCGGGACAATGGCCGGATGAGCAAGAAGGCATCCAAGGATAAAGCAAACGGCGGCGGCACGATCGCGCTGAACAAGCGGGCCCGCCACGATTACCATCTGGACGAACGGGTGGAAGCCGGCATCGCCCTGCAGGGCTGGGAACTGAAGGCGATCCGTGCCGGGCGCGCCAACATCGGCGAAAGCTATGCGGTGGTACGCAACGGCGAACTGTTCCTGTTCGGCGCGCAGATCACCCCGCTGATTTCAGCTTCCACCCACGTGCTGGCCGACGAGCGCCGCACCCGCAAGCTGCTGCTGCACCGGCGCGAGATCGACCAGCTGATCGGCCGGGTGCAGCGCGACGGCTACACGCTGATCCCCACCGCGCTGTACTGGAAAGGCAACAAGGTGAAGGCCGAGCTGGCGCTGGCCCGCGGCAAGCAGTCCCACGACAAGCGCGAGGCCAGCAAGGAACGCGACTGGAACCGCGAGAAGCAGCGCCTGCTGCGACGTCACAACAAGGACGCCTGAGCCGATTCCTCGCCCGTCGGCGGCGGATCGGGCAGCGAGAACACGAAGCGAGCGCCCTGCCCCGGTGCCGATTCGGCACGGATGCTGCCGCCATGCCGCTCCACGATGCGCCGCACCGACGCCAGACCGATGCCGTGCCCCTCGAACTGCGCCTGGTCGTGCAGGCGCTGGAATGGCCGGAACAGCTTGTTGGCGTAGGCCGGATCGAATCCGGTGCCATTGTCGGTCAGGGCGAAACTGGGTACTTCGGCATTGACCAGCGGCTGCAGGCTGATCCGGGCCGGATCGGCATCGCGGGTGAATTTCCAGGCGTTGTCCAGCAGATTCTGCAGCAGATTGCGCAGCAGCGCGCGATCGGCGTAGACCTGCATGCCCGGAGCGATCGACACCAGCACCTGCCGCTGCGGGTCCTGTTCGCGCAGTTCAGCGACGATGTCCTGGGCAATCGCACTCAGGTCCACCCATTCGCGATGCAGATCGCCGCGCCCCAGCCGCGAGATGGTCAGCAGTGCATCGATCAGCTCGCTCATCCGCGCCGCAGCCGCACGGATGCGGGCCAGATAGCCGCGTCCGGTGGCATCCAGCTGGCCGGCGTGGCGACTGTCCAGGATCTGGCTGAAACCGTCGATCGCGCGCAACGGTGCCCGCAAGTCGTGCGAGATGGTGTAACTGAAGGATTCCAGTTCCTTGTTGGCCAGCAACAGTTCGCGGGTGCGCAGTTGCACGCGCGTCTCCAGCGACCGGTTCAGGGCGTGGATACGGGCTTCGGCGCGCACCCGTTCGCTCACGTCCTCCACCTGCACCAGACTGGTCACTTCAGAAGCCGGATCGCCCGGCATCGGCGCGAAGGTCAGCTGCACGGTGCGCAGCGAGCCATCGGCATGGCGCAAGTCGCAGGTCATCCGGTGCACGCCCTCGCCCAGCGCCTGGCGCTGACCGGTGGCGAGCAGGCCGGCCGGATCGTCATCCACCAGCAATCGCGCGAACGGCAGCCTGTGCAGCTGCCCGTCGTCCATGCCGGTGATCCGAGACAGCGCGGGATTGGAGTCCATCACCCGGCCTTCCTTGTCCAGCAGGGCCTTGCCGATCGCCGAATAATGCATCGAGTTGCGGAAGCGCTGCTCGCTGCGCCGGAAGGATTCGGTCATGCGGCTGGCCATGGCCTCCGCCTGCGCACGCGTCCGTGCCAGACTGAGAATGACCAGGAATAGCAGCAACGATGCCAGCGATCCCACCAGGATCGTGGTCCCCAGCCCGGGAATGGCACTGCTCAACACCGCGCGCGAGGGCGACTGGAAGTCAACGCGCCATTCGCGGCCATACGCCTGCACGGGGATGCTATGGGTGAACGCCGGGGCATCCCGATCGCCATCCGCCAGCACGGATCGGAAGGCGGGATCGGCGTAGATCATCTGCTCGTGTGCCGGTCCGACATCCACCACGCGAAGGATCATCGGTTTCGGCAAGGATCGCTGCACGCGCTGCACGAAGACGTCGGCATGGAAGGGCACATACACCCAGCCGCGCAGGCGTGCGCGCCGGGCGGCCGTGTCGGGCGGCACGTGCGCGTCGGAATACACCGGCGAATACAGCAGCATCCCGGCGCGGTGCGCAGCGCCTGCATCCTGCACCAGATCGACCACGCCTGACAGGGTGGGAAGGCCCGTGTCGCGTGCCGCCTGCATCGCCTGGCGACGCAGCGGCTCGCTGTACATGTCGTACCCCAGCGCGATGCGATTGGCCGGCGTCGCCGGGTCCAGGAACACGATGGGCCCGTAAGCTGCGCGCTCGCCGGCCGGAACCACGCGCCACAACGGCAGTTCGCCTGCGCGGGTCATGCTGGCATCCAGGCGACGCAGGGCGGACCCGGAGTCGGCATAGGCGGCATAGCCCAGGCCGATCATCGAGGGAAACTGGCTTTCGATCTGCAAGCCGTCCGCGTAAGCCGTCCATTGCGCGCGACTGGGCTGCTCGACCGAGCTGAACAGTGCCACGCCACCGCGGGTGATCAGTTCGATGTGGAACAGGCGCTGGCGGACCTGCGCTGCCACGGCTTCCGCATTGACCACGAATTCGCGCTGGCGCTCGCGCAGCTCGCGATCGGTCACCGAGGTCACGTACAGCGCCAGGATCGCCAGGCACGCCAGCAGTGCGACCATCGCCAGCGCGTACACGCGCCAGCTGCTTCTGGGCAAGGCAGCACGCTGGAGCACGGAATCGGCGGGCGCGGGGGACAGCATGTCCGCAAGCATAGCGGGCAACCGCACCGGCATGAACTGCAGCCCACCGTGCTTGCACATGCACTTGCAATGCAACTGCCCGAACCTATACTTCGAACCATCAGCGCTGTTTCAGGCTTCCCGGGGGTGCACTGGCTTCGACGGGGGTTGCGAAATTGCCTGGTGCATGCCGAGGGGGCAGCTTTCCTCGTTAATCCAGCGGCAAACAATCAGACGCCAACGACGACGTCTACGCTCTGGCCGCTTAAGGCCTAGCCCCGAACCCACTTGTGCCTGTGCTCGTGGATGTAGGGTCATCATCACAGGATGGATGCTGGCGGCGACCCGTCAACCGGCATCGAGACCAAAGCGGGTATGGATGACGGTGTGCCTCGCACGTTGTGTTGCCGCCATCCGAGATCGAACAACGGGCTAAGCATGTAGGACCGGGGATGGAGTGCCTTCGGACGGCGGTTCGATTCCGCCCACCTCCACCAAAATTGAAACCCCAACCGTTCTCGGTTGGGGTTTTTTCTTGCCTGATCGCGCCGGTTCCCGCGTGTTCTTGGGGGTTCCTGCGGAAGCCTGCGGACTTCGCCAGCCGGCTGAATTGGCCGATCCGAGCCACATTTCGCTCTCTCCTAGCCATTCCTCGCTCCGACCTCGCTCCCAGGAACTGGCCCGAAGTCCGCAAAGGCCACAAACTAGCTCCATATAGATCAACAAGTTACGCGCGGACGAATCAAGCGGTTGGATTGCGGCATTGGTTGGCGGAGGGACAACCTGGCCGCCGCCCCTCCGTTCCAATACAAGAGCGGTCGCCTTACCTCGCCTGCCCATGAATCCGCGCGAACGGATTCTGCGCGACATGCCTGGTAGTGACGTCTTGCACGGTGCCAGGTCACCTCCAGACCGATGCCCAAAATTGCGTCACACCACCATTTTGGTATAATCTATAACGCAATGTAGTATCTATAACATAATACGCCGCCAATCGACCAAGGAGCCTTCCGTGAGCCTTCTCGCTCTTTTCGTCAGCCTGCCCACCAAGGCATCGACCGGCCGCATGCGCGTCTGGCGCTCCGTCAAGGCGCTGGGCTGCGCGACGCTGCGGGATGGGGTTTATCTGCTGCCTGACTCGGCCGATAGCGCTACGGCGCTGGATGAAGTGGCGGCGCAGTCGGTCGAGGCCGGGGGCAGCGGCGAGGTCTATCGTCTGTCGGAGTGTGAGGAAGGCCAGGAGGCCACCCTGCGCGCCCTGTTCGACCGCGGCGAGGAGTACGCCGGCATCGCCGAGGAGATCAAAGAACTCGGGCGGAGCCTAGCATCCCTGGATGGCGCCGCCGCCGCGCGCAAGCTCCAGCCACTCGTGCGCCGCTTCGAGCACGTGGCGCGCATCGATTTCTTCCCCGGCGAGGCGCAGCGGCAGACCTTGAGCCTGCTCGACGACCTGCGCGATGCGCTCACCCGCCGGCTTTCTCCCGACGAGCCGACCCCTCGGCAGGCTGACATTCCGCGACTGGAGCGCGCCGACTATCGGGGCCGTGTCTGGGCCACGCGGGCCCGTCCGTGGGTCGACCGGCTCGCCTCGGCCTGGCTGATCCGCCGGTTTATCGACCCGAAGGCCAGCATCGTCTGGCTGGCGAGTCCCGCCGACTGCAAAGCCGATTGGCTTGGCTTCGATTTCGACGGTGCGACGTTCAGCCACGTCGGTACCAAGGTCACCTTCGAGACGCTGCTGGCGAGTTTTGGCCTGGAGGATGACCCAGCGCTGACGCGCCTGGGCGAACTGGTGCATTGCCTGGACGTGGGCGGGCTGCCGGTATGTGAAGCGCCGGGCATCGAGCAGCTGCTCGCGGGCCTGAGAGCATCCGAATCCGACGACGACGCGTTGCTCGTTCGCGCGTGCGAAGTTTTTGATTGGCTGTTGAAGAGTTACGAGGAAAAAACAACGTGAACGACCTGATCAGTCCTCAGACGGATGCTACGACTGAAGCCGTCCCTCCAGCGATGAACTACCCGCAGCTCTTCGTGCGTTTTCTCAAGTTCGGCTTGCTCGCATGGGGCGGGCCTGTAGCTCAGATCGCCATGTTGCGCCGCGAGCTCGTGGACGAGGAACGCTGGATCTCCAGCAAACGCTTCAACAAGCTGCTTGCGGTAATGCAAGTGCTGCCCGGACCCGAAGCACACGAAATATGCGTTCATTTGGGTATCCGAGCGAAGGGGCGGCTGGGGGGCGTACTGGCGGGACTCGGGTTCATGCTTCCCGGATTCTTGCTGATGTTCGCGCTGTCTTGGTTGTACTTCCAGATTGAACTTGTGGGTACCTCGCTGGGCGCGGCATTCCTTGGCGTGCAGGCGGCCGTGATCGCCCTGATCGTGCGTGCCGTGCACCGCATCGGCGAGCACATCCTGCTCGATCGCTGGTTGTGGGCCATTGCCATCGTTTGCGCGCTGGCAGCCATGGGTCGTGTCGACTTCTGGATCACCCTGCCGGCGGGCGGCCTTGTGTACGCCCTGCTCGTGCTGAATCATCGGGCCTTGGCACTCCTGGTGACACTGGCGGCGGTGGCGCTGGCCGCGGCCATAGCTTTGTGGGCTGCGCCGACAGCGAAGCTGGTGGAAACGGTCGTTCAGGGCCAGGCTTCGGTGCTGCTCATCTTCGTGTCGGGCCTGAAGGCGGGCTTGCTCACCTTCGGCGGCGCCTACACGGCGATTCCGTTCGTTCGCAACGACGCCGTCGGGCGCGGATGGATGACGGATGGGCAGTTCCTGGACGGATTGGCGCTTTCAGGTGTGCTACCGGCCCCCCTCATCATCTTCGCCACGTTCGTCGGCTATGTGGCGGGAGGACCGGTCGGGGCGGTGGCCATGACGGTCGGTGTCTTTCTTCCGGCCTTTGCGTTCTCGTTGATTTTCTACGACCGGCTGGAGGCGGTTGTGGAGAACAAACGGCTGCACGCCTTTCTGGACGGTGTCGCTGCCGGCGTAGTCGGCCTGATCGGCGCAACCACCATCGACCTAGCGCAGGTCACTGCCAATCGTGTTCCATCGCTGACGGTGGGCATGTCGATCTTCGCCGCAGCCTTGGCATTCCTTTATGCCTGGAAGAACAAGCTCAACGTCGTCGTCGTGATCCTCGCGGCGGGATTGACCGGGTGGCTGGTGTTTCCGAGCCAAGCTTGAACCCGGCCGAGCCTGCCTTCGTCTTACCTTGCTTGAGAAAGCCTAAATGCCCTACGAACTGAAACCTCTTTCATGCGATCCGGCCAAACTCACCGGCCTGTCCGAGAAACTCATCGTCAGCCACTGGGAGAACAACTACGGGGGCGCGGTCAAGCCTCTCAACGCCATCGAGCAGAAGCTGGCGCAATTGAACTGGGCGGCGGCGCCGGTGTTCGAGATCAACGGCCTCAAGCGCGAGGAGATGATCGCCAGCGGTTCCATGATCCTGCACGAGGTGTACTTCGACTCCCTTGGCGGTACCGGCGCCGACCCAGGCGGTGCGTTAAATCTGGCCATCGAGCGGGACTTCGGTTCCATGGACGCCTGGCGCGCCGAATTCACTGCCATGGGCAAGGCCCAGGGCGGCGGCGGCTCCGGCTGGACCCTGCTGGTTTGGAGTCCGCGCCGCGGGCGTCTCGTGAACACCTGGGCCGCCGACCACGCACACAACCTCGCCGGAGCCACGCCGCTCGTCGCCCTCGACATGTACGAACACAGCTATCACATCGACTTCGGCGCCAAGGCCGCAGCCTATGTGGACGCCTTCATGCAGAACCTGTCCTGGGCGGCGGCCGAGGCTGCGCTTGCCGAGGTGGACGGCGGAGCATGAAATGGGTCACCCGCGAACGCCCCAAGATCGACCGCATCGCCTGCCCCTGGCTGGTAACGCGCTTCATCGACGAAACCCCCGATTTCCTCTACGTGCCGGCCGGCGACGTCCTGCAGGCCGCCGCCGACACCGGCGCAATCCCCTATGACGTGCCGAATGTCGAGCTCGGCCACCACGGCGACCGCTGCAGTTTCGATGCCTTCATCGAGAAGTACAAACTCGACGACCCGGCCTTGAACAAGCCGGCGCTGATCGTGCGGGCCGCTGACTGCGGCCAGCCCCAGCTGGCGAAGGAAGCGGCCGGCCTGCTCGCCATCTCGAGTGGGCTGTCGCTCAACTTCGCCGACGACCGCGAGATGCTGAAGGCCGGCATGGTGATCTACGACGCGCTCTACGCCTGGTGCGCCGACACACCGCTGAAGAAGGTCGCCCGGCTGCTCGGCCTGAAGTGATGCTGCTGCCCGCCGGCGTTGCGCCCGAGGCGCGTCTGCTGCTGATCGGCCGCGCGCTGCGGGCCTTCACCGACGGCTTTGTCGCCATTCTGCTGCCGGTCTATCTGCTCGCGCTCGCGCTCGGCATCTGGGAAGTCGGACTGATCAGCACGGCCACCTTGTTCGGCTCGGCGGTGGCGACCCTCGCGGTCGGGCAGTGGGGCCATCGCTTCCGGCAACGTAGCCTGCTGCTTGCCGCCGCCGGACTGATGTGCCTGACCGGCCTGTTGCTTGCCGGTCTGGGTGGCGTTGGCGACTTCTGGCCGCTGCTGCTCGTCGCCTTCGTCGGTACGATGAACCCCAGCTCCGGCGACGTCAGCGTTTTCCTACCGCTGGAGCATGCGCGGCTGGCCGAATCGGCGCAGGGCGAGGCGCGCACCTTCCTGTTCGCGCGCTACACCTTCGTCGGCGCCTTGTGCGCCGCAGCCGGTTCCCTGGCGACGGCCATCCCGCAAACCCTGACGGATGCCGGCCTGGCCCAGCTCGACGCGCTGCGCCTCATGTTCGTCGCCTACGGCCTGACCGGTGTCGCGATCTTCGTTCTGTATCGCGCCTTGCCGGACCACCACGTGCATAGGCAGGCCGCATCGCCCGAAGCGCTGGGGCCTTCGCGCTGCATCGTGATCAAACTGGCGGCACTGTTCTCGGTCGATGCCTTCGCCGGCGGTTTGATCGTCAATACGGGTTCTACCCCGAAATCACGGACTGTTTGGAAGGGCTGAAAACTTCTGATCCTGTTTGACCCGTCGCCGTCGCATCCTGGGGTTGTGGCGGCGCTCGATGTATTCGAAGACATCGGACCGGGCGGCATCGAGTGTTGGATACGTTGTGCGATAGATCCGCTCGCGCTTGAGCAATCCGAAAAAGCCCTCGCAGGCTGCATTGTCGCCACAATGCCCCACCGCGCTCATCGAGCAGAGCAGGCCACTGGCGGCCAGGTAATCCTGGTAATCGCCGCTACGAAATTGACTGCCGCGGTCGGAGTGCAGGATCAGCGGATGCCGCTCCTGCCGTTGCCAAACCGCCATCTGCACGGCCCTGATCACCATCTGCCGGTCCTGCCGATGATGCATGGACCAGCCCACAATACGCTGGTCAACCAGATCCAGCACGACGCACAGATACAGCTTGGCCTGCTGGGTCTTGATCTCGGTGATGTCGGTCACCCACTTGGTTTCCGGCTCCAAGGCGCTGAAATCACGCTCCAGCAGGTTGCGCACGCCCGGCGGCGTCAGTGCCGGTTGGGCGCGCTGGCCACGCCGTTTCGGGCGTGGCCAGCCTTGAAGGCCTGCCAACGCCATCAGCCGGGCAACCCGGTTCCGGCTGGCCATCAACCCTTCCTCGACCAGATCCTCCTGCATGCGGCCGGCCCCCAGCGTGCCCCGGCTGTCCTGGTGCAGCGCATGGATACGGCTCAGCAAGCGCTCGTTGTCGCGCTGTCGAGCACTGGGCAGTCGCTTGCTCCAGTCGTAGTAGCCACTGGTCGATACCCGCAGGCAGCGGCACATCAGGCGAATCGGAAACTCATCGCGGCAACGTTCGATCACCTGATACCTCAGGATGATGCCTTGGCAAAGAACGTCGCCGCTTCTCGCAAAAAATCGGCTCCGTCCCGTTTCGTGTGGAACGTCCTGATCATGTCGTCTTCTGAGCGAGCCAAGGATTGCGAGGCAGATGCTTCAGCCTGGCGCACAGCAGAT
>QFNC01000088.1 GCA_003240695.1 Pseudoxanthomonas suwonensis
ACTGGAGGAGCGCGGCATCGGCCGCCCCTCCACCTACGCCTCCACCGTGGCCACGATCCAGGACCGCGGGTACGTGCTGCGCCGGGGCACCGCCCTGGTGCCCAGCTGGACCGCCTTCGCGGTGGTGCGCCTGCTGGAGGAGCACTTCGGCACCTTCGTGGACTACGACTTCACCGCCCACATGGAGCAGCAGCTGGACCGCATGGCCCGCGGTGAGCTGGGCCGCGCGGAGTACTTGCAGGACTTCTACCGGGGCGACGGCAGCACCGGGCCGATCGGCCTGAAGCCCATGGTGGACGACCTGGGGGACATCGATGCCCGTGAGATCAACTCGATCGCCATCGGTGAGGGGATCACCCTGCGTGTGGGCCGCTACGGCGCCTATGTCGAGCGGATCGCCCGCGACGAGGACGGCAAGGAGATCGAAGGCGCCGATCCGCAGCGCGCCTCGGTTCCCGAGGACATCGCACCCGACGAGCTCACAGTGGATGCCGCGAAGGAGCTGCTGGAACGGCAGAAGGACGACGGCCGGGTATTGGGCATCGACCCGGCCACCGGCCACGAGCTGATCGCCAAGGACGGTCGCTACGGCCCGTACGTGACCGAGGTGATCCCCGAGCCGCAGGTCGACGACACCGGTGATGCCGGTGATGCCGCGAGCACTGCGGGTGCCCGGAGCGGCGCGAAGAAAACCACCAAGAAGGCCGCGAAGCCCAAGCCCCGCACCTCCAGCCTGCTGAAGTCCATGGACCTGGCCACCGTGACCCTCGAGGACGCCCTGAAGCTCCTGAGCCTCCCCCGCGTGGTGGGAACCGCCGAGGACGGCGCCGAGATCACCGCACAGAACGGCCGCTACGGCCCGTACCTGAAGAAGGGCACCGACTCCCGCTCCCTGGAGAGCGAGGAGCAGATGTTCACCATCACGATGGAGGAGGCGGTGGCGCTCTACGCGCAGCCCAAGACGCGCGGCCGGGCCGCCGCCAAGCCGCCGCTGAAGGAGCTGGGCACCGATCCCACCAGCGGCAAGCCGATCGTGATCAAGGACGGCCGCTTCGGCGCGTACATCACCGACGGCACCACCAACGTGTCGCTGCGCGCCTCGGAGAGTGTCGAGGAGATCACCGAGCAGATCGCGGTGGACAAGCTGGCGGAGAAGAGGGCGAAGGGCCCGGCCAAGAAGCCCGCCCGTCGCACCACCACCCGCAAGGCCCCGGCGAAGTCGACCACCAAGAAGGCCGCACCGAAGAAGTGAGACTCCACGGGACGGTCAGCTGATCGTTCCTGCAAGGATCGACACCTGTCCACGCAGGTTCGATCAGCCTGGTCACGAGAGCGCATCGTTACCCGCCCGTTGACCGACCTGGTCGCGGACCCGCCGTACGATGGCAGGGACCCCATCAGTGTTGATCAAGGAGCTCACATGCGACTGAACCCTACTCGTCGTGCCCTCATGGGCGGCGCCGCAGCAGCCTCGGCCCTCGGCCTGGCCAGCTGCCTGCAGAATCCCGACTCCGGTGGCAGCGGTGGTGGTGGCGGCAACGGCAGCGATGGCGGTTCCGCCGGCGGCAGCGGCGACGGCGTGGTCACCATCCTCGGCAACTTCGGCGGTCAGGAGGCCGACGGCTTCAACGCGGCCCTGCAGGCCTGGTCCGAGGAGAACGGGATCCAGGTCGAGTACACCTCCGACCAGGACTTCGTGAACACCATCCGCACCCGCGCCAGCGCCGGTGACGCCCCCGACATCGCCCTGTTCCCGCAGCCCGGCGGCCTGCTCGAACTCGCCGCTGAGCACATCACCCCGATCAGTGACTACCTCGACGAGTCCGCGCTGAAGGAGACCCTGATCCCCGGGTTCCTGGAGTCGGCCACCCTGGACGGCACCGTGTACGCCGCCCCGGTGCGCCTGGCGGTGAAGTCCCTCGTGTGGTACCCCACCGCCGCGTACACCGAGGGCGGCTACAGCACCGAGCCGGCCACCGTGCAGGAGCTGATGGCCATCAGCGACGAGATCAAGGCCTCCGGCACCGCCCCCTGGGCCGATGCCTGGAACGCCGACCAGGCCACCGGCTGGGTGGGCACCGACTGGCTGGAGGAGTTCATGCTCCGCATCCACGGCCCCGAGGTCTACGACCAGTGGACCAGCCACGAGATCCCCTTCAACGACCCCAAGGTGGTCCAGGCCCTCGACGAGCTCGGGAAGCTGCTGAAGACCGAGGGCAACGTGCTCGGCGGCTCGCAGACCATCCTGAACACCCCCTTCGCCGAGGCGTCGCTGCCGCTGTTCGAGGATCCGCCGGCCGCGATGCTGCACCGTCAGGGCAACTTCGTAACCGGCTTCTTCCCCGACGACGTGCAGGAGGACCTGGACAACAAGGTGGGCGTGTTCGCCCTGCCGAAGTGGGAGGGCGGCTTCGACGGCCAGCCGATCCTAGGCGGCGGCGACCTCGCAGCCCTGTTCGCCCAGGGCGACGAGGAGGCGGTGAAGGTGATGGAGTTCATCACCTCGCCCGAGTTCGGCGCCGAATGGGCGAAGGCCGGTGGCTGGCTCAGCCCGCACTCCACCTTCGACAACTCCCAGTACGCCGACGAGACCACCCGCCGGGTGGCGGACATCGCCGCCAACGCCGAGGTGTTCCGCTTCGACGGCTCCGACCTGATGCCCGGCTCGGTGGGAGGTGGCAGCTTCTGGACCGCCATGGTCGAGTGGATCGGCGACGAGAAGGACACCCAGCAGGTGCTCGACGAGGTGGAGGCCTCGTGGCCGGCGGAGTGACCGCGCCCGAACGCACCGGAGAGCCCGCGCCCACCTCGGGCGCGGGCTCTCCCGCGCCGACCCGCAGCGGGTCCCCCGCGCGTCCCCTGCGAATCCTGGTCGGCGTGATCGGCCTGGCGCTGACCGCCTGGCTGGTGTGCACCGCCTTCCTGGCCTTCGCCTGGTACCCGCAGATGTTCGGGGACAGCGACATCCTGATCGGTCTGCTGGGCCTGGCGCTGGGCATCGGCGGCTCGATCATCTTCTTCCTGTTCCTGAACATGGCGATCGAGGGGCTGCCCTCCCGCTTCAGCGGCGGGGTGATCCCCTATGCGTTCCTGCTGCCGGGGCTCAGCCTGATCGGCCTGATGCTGATCTACCCCACCGTGCAAACGGTCATCTACTCCTTCGCCAACGATCGCTCCACCGCCTGGGTGGGCTTCGAGAACTACCGTCGGATCTTCGCCTCCAGCGCCTTCTGGCAGGCACTGATCAACAACCTGCTGTGGGTGCTGATCGTGCCCGCGGTGACCGTGGCCTTCGGCCTCATGGTCGCGGTGCTGGCCGACAAGCTCTCCGCCGGTGGTGAGAAGACCTCGAAGTCGATGATCTTCCTGCCGATGGCGATCAGCTTCGTGGGCGCCTCCACCATCTGGGGCACCCTGATCTACGCCTACGATCGCCCCGGCACCGCCCAGACGGGCCTGCTGAACGCGGTGGTGGTGGCCCTCGGCGGCGAACCGCAGACCTGGCTGCAGATCTCCGATCTGCGCCTGAACTCGATCCTGATGATGGTGATCCTGATCTGGCTGCAGACCGGGTTCGCCATGGTGCTGCTGAGCTCGGCGATCAAGGCGGTCCCGGAGGACACCGTGGAGGCCGGCCGGATCGACGGCGCCAGCGAGATGCGGATCTTCTGGCAGATCATCTTCCCGCAGGTCAGAGGCACGGTGATCGCCGTGTTCATCACCATCCTGATCGTGGTGCTGAAGGTGTTCGACATCGTGTACGTGATGACCAACGGCCGCAACAACACCGACGTGATCGCGAACCTGTTCTTCCGCAAGCTGTTCACCGAGCAGAAGGCGGGTGAGGCCTCGGCCGTGGTGGTGGTGCTGCTGATCCTGGTGCTGCCGGTGCTGATCTTCCAGGTGCGCAGCTTCAAGAAGCAGGAGGAGGGCCGATGACCGGGCGCATGAAGGACGGCCGACGCCGCTCCCCCGTCGCGATCGTGACGATGATCCTGCTGGCGATCCTGTGGACGGTCCCCACGATCGGTCTGCTGGTGACCAGCTTCCGCACCCGGGAGGATGCCGCCTCCACCTCGTGGTGGTCGGCGCTGCTGAACCCCGTCGGCTCCGGCTGGACCGGTGACAACTACGTGCGGGTGTTCACCAACACCAACCTGGGCTCCACCCTGATCAACTCGATCGTGGTGGCGGTCCCGGCCACGGTGCTGCCGATCATGTTCGCCGCCTTCGCGGCGTACGCGTTCACGTTCATCAGGTTCCGCGGCAAGGAGCTGCTGTTCATCCTGATCGTGGCGCTGATGGTGGTGCCGATCCAGGTGGCGTTCCAGCCGATGCTGAACCTGCTGGGCCCGCGGGGCCTGGGCATCTCCGGCGAGT
>QFNC01000199.1 GCA_003240695.1 Pseudoxanthomonas suwonensis
TCACCAACTGCCAGATCGGCGTGTTCGCGGCCTATGTTTCGCGTCAGGGCCACGCCTTCGTCGACCGTGCGCTCTACCTGCCCAAGCGTTGGACCGATGATCCGGCGCGCATGGCCGCGGCCCACGTTCCTGCGGGAACCACCTTCTCCACCAAGCCCGCCATGGCGCTCAGCATGATCGAGCGGGCCATCGGAGCAGGTGTGCCCTTTGGCTGGGTCGCAGCCGATAGCGTCTATGGCGTCGGCGACATCGAGATGGCGCTGCGCCGCGCAGGCAAGGGCTATGTGCTCGGCGTGAATGCCACCCATTATTTCGGCTCCTGGCATGGCAAGCCTGCTGTTGCGGGAACTGCCGAGGAGATCGCCAAGGATCTCGGTTCTGCCGCCTGGCGGCGTCTGTCCGCCGGTCTGGGCACGAAGGGCGAGCGCCTGCACGATTGGGCGTACCTGGAACTGGCGGACCTCGAGGCCGATGAGTTCTGCCCGGGAGCTCAAGGTTTGTGGACGCGCGGCCTGCTGATCCGCCGCCACATCGCCGATGGCGAGATGGCCTACTTCACCACCTGGTGTCCGGCCGGAACACCGATCGAGACGCTCGTCGCTGTCGAGGGACATCGCTGGGCCATCGAGGATAGCTTCGAGACCGCCAAGAACGAACTCGGCCTGACGCACAATGAAACCCGGTCCTGGCACGGCTGGCACCGCCACGTGTCCCTGGTGATGCTGGCTTTCGCCATGATGGCGGTGATCCGCCATCACGCGAATCAGCCGACACCTAAAAAAACATCGACGGCTCGCCGCACACGCCAGACCTCGTCCGCTGGTCGATCCAAGAGATCCGCCGCATAGCTCTCCGTCTGGCACAACGGCGCATCCAGCCTGCCAGCATCATGGCCTGGTCCCTCTGGCGAAGAGCACACCAAGCCGCCGCGCAACAAGCTCACATCAGACGAAGAAAGCAACTGTAATGCTATCATCGATGAGGTCATTGACCGGTCGCCTCTGCTGAAACGAGATCAGCCGCAAGCGTTCGGCCACCTCTACGGTCGGCCGGTAAGCCACTTGGCGCCGAGCCGGTGGAGGCGGGACGGAATCTGAGGACGCGGAGGCAGATTCAGCCGGCGTGATAGGCGGTGCTGCCGGCGATGGCTGCTCAGATTCAGACGCAACCGCCTCACTGGCTGGAGGAATATCCGCCATGATGTCGATATCGGTGACAGGTCGGTAGGGCTTCTTGCTCATTGATTCAGCTCCGCCTTAAGCGTCCCGCTTCAGATCCAAGGTATTTTCGACATAGGTCCAAAGAGCAGCGACCTCTCCTGCTGCTGGTCCCTTTGGATCAACCTCAGGAGCGGTCAGCCCACCTGTCTTGGCTCCAGCATAATCTGTCCGGTCAGCAATCATGGCCGGTGAGATTGGTCCATACTGACTGAGTGCCACGGCCGAATCAGCCGTCAGACGGACGCGTTTCTTTACCCTGGACATGACAAATACGAAGTTTCGCTTTGCTTTGGTGGCCAGACTGACCGTGGCACCGATGGCTCGAAGATCATCA
>QFNC01000200.1 GCA_003240695.1 Pseudoxanthomonas suwonensis
ATATCACCGCCGAAGCCGGGGACGGGACCGTGTTCCGGCAGCGGATCGACCATTATGCCGGCGCCGAGGTGAAGTGATGACGGATGCCGCCGCTCAAGGATACGAGGCGCGGCTGAGCGCATGCCCCGCCTGCGACGTGGCCCCGCTGGCGGGCCGGATCGGGACACCCGACCCGGTGCGCGGCGACATCATGCTGTCCGTGCCCGCCGTCCATTGCGCCACCTGCATCACCGATGTCGAGCGGGTGCTGACGGCGCAGCCCGGCGTCCACGCCGCTCGGGTGAACCTGTCGCTGCGCCGGGTGGTGGTGGATGCCGAAGCGGGGGTTGCGGCCGCCGACCTGATCCCGGCGCTCGACCGGATCGGCTATGAGGCGTTCGAGCTCGATCCAGCCGCCCTGACCGCGACTGCCGCCGACCGGCAGGGGCGCGACATCCTGATGCGGATCGGGGTGTCGGGCTTTGCGATGATGAACATCATGATCCTGTCCGTCGCCGTCTGGTCGGGGGCGGATGACGCGACGCGGGACATGTTCCACTTTATTTCCGGCGCCATCGCGCTGCCGACCGTGGCCTTTGCCGGGCAGCCGTTCTTCTCGAGCGCCTGGCGGGCGCTACGGGCCGGGCGGCTGGGGATGGACGCGGCGGTGATGCTGTGCTTCTTCTTGCTCGTCGGGCGCTATCTCGACTATCGCACCCGGGCCGTCGCGCGCTCGGCCGCCGAAGAGCTGACCGCGCTCGAGGTGCCGCGCGCGCTGCGGCTCGAAGATGGTACGCCGGTTGAGGTGCGGGTGGCCGACCTCGTGCCGGGCGACCTGATCCTCGTGCGCCCCGGCGCGCGGGTGGCGGCCGACGGGGTGGTGACAGACGGCGCGTCCGAAATCGACCGCTCGCTGCTGACCGGCGAGTCGGCCCCTGTGGCCGCGCGGCCCGGGGCGGAGCTCTCGGCGGGCGAGGTCAACCTGACCGGCCCGCTGACCCTGCGCGTCACGGCCGCGGGCCGCGACAGCTCGCTGGCGCGGCTCACCGCGCTGGTCGCGGCGGCGGAGTCGGCGCGGGGGCGCTATACCTCGGTCGCCGACCGCGCGAGCCGCGCCTATGCGCCGGTCGTCCATCTCATGGCGCTGTCGAGCTTCCTCGGCTGGCTCTGGATCACCCGCGACGCGCGGGTGGCGCTGAACGTGGCGGCGGCGGTGTTGATCATCACCTGCCCCTGTGCGCTCGGGCTCGCGGTGCCGGCGGTGGTGACGGCGGCCTCGGGGCGGCTGTTCCGGCGCGGGCTGCTGATCAAGGACGGCACCGCGCTCGAGCGGCTGGCCGAGGTCGATACGGTGGTCTTCGACAAGACCGGCACGCTGACGATGGGCACGCCGCGGGTCGTGGCGGCGGCGCTGCCGCCCGA
>QFNC01000035.1 GCA_003240695.1 Pseudoxanthomonas suwonensis
GGCCGCCAAGGCCCGGGCCAAAGGGTACGCCACCGACCAGACCCTCATCGCCATCAGTTATCTGCTGTGCGCCAGGCTGAAGCATCTGCCTCGCAATCCCTGGCTCGCTCAGAAGACGACATGATCAGGACGTTCCACACGACACGGGACGGAGCCTATAAAAGGACTGAATGTCGGCCTCGTAGGCCGGATGGTTGAACCCATGCTGGATTTCATGGCCCAACACGAAGGTCATGTCCACCACGCCCGTGGCGTGGAACTGGCCTTGCGGCATGTCCAGGCTGGTCGGGGGCAGACTGATGATTTTGCTGTGGCCGTTGTAGGTACCGCCGGCCACGGTGCCCGACAGCGACGCCATCTCCTCCAGATGCATTCGGGGCGGACTGCTGCCGGGGTCCACAGTGCTGGCCGCCAGCTTGACCTGCTCGGCCAGCACGGGCGAGCCGTTCAGGGTGTCCTGCAGGTTGGCGACCATGTTCTGCGACAGCGGCTGGGTATTGCCGGCAGCATCCACCCAAGTGGTGTGGGCATAACGCGCTGTCATGTCCTGCACGCGCAGGCTAGCAATCAGGTCGTTGCCCGGTGCCGAACCGGATGGCTGGAAATCGCCCGGTGGCAACGTGACCACGCCGCTGGCCTTGTTATAGGTGCCAGCCAGGTTGGGAGTTGCACCAGCAGGCGGCAGGGCGAAACCGGTCAGATGGCCGGCAGCGGCATCGTCGTTCAGCCGTTGCAGCAGGACGGGCGTCTTGGGTGACGGCAGCGGCGAGTTGCGTGGCTTGATCGGGCGTGACGCCGTGTTGCGCGGCGAATCGGGTCAGCGCTCCCTGCAGCTGGGGGTTGGGATCAGCCATGGCATGTTCTTGTCGATCCTGTCGGGCGACATGGATGCCGGATGCATCCATGCTGGCTGCAGCATAGCAGGGACAGGTCAGGCGAGTTTTTGGCGCTGAGACATTCGGTGGCCTCAGCCCGGCAGCATCACCCCCCCGCTGCCACCTTCTTCAACTCCGCAAGCGCGCTGTCGATGGGCGCATCGCCATCCAGCACGTCGCCGGCGGTCACGCCGGGTTGGCCTTCCATGTCGCCGCGCAGATGGCCGGGCAGCGTGGCCTCGGACAGGCGGCCGTTGGGGCGTGCTCCCTCGGTTTGCTGCACGGGGGCGGGATGCAGCAGCACGTCGGGCTGGATGCCGCTGGCCTGGATCGATTTTCCGCTGGGCGTGTAGTACCGCGCCGTGGTCAGCTTGACGGAGTCCCCGTTGTCCAGCGGCAGCACGGTCTGCACCGAGCCCTTGCCGAAGGTGCGGCTGCCGACCACGCGGGCACGATTGTTGTCGCGCAGGGCGCCGGCCAGCACTTCCGAGGCGCTGGCCGATCCGGCATCCACCAGCACCACCACCGGCGCGCCGTCGAGAATGTCGCCGGGCGTGGCGGCGAATTCGGCATCGCTCACCGCCAGGCGACCCTTGGTGCTGACGATCTTGCCACGGGGCAGCAGATCGTCGGCGATCTGCACCGCGGAGGTGAGCAGTCCGCCGGGATTGCTGCGCAGGTCGATCAACACGCCGCGCAAGCGGCCGCCGGCCTTGGTTTTCAGGTCGGCCACGGCGCGTTCGAATGCCGCCGCGGTATCCACCTGGAACTGGCTGATGCGCAGGTAACCGTACCCCGGTTCCAGCATGCGATGGCGCACGCTGGCGATGCGGATCACCTCGCGCTGCACGCTGACATCGAACGGCTTGGCGGTGCCGTCGCGGACGATGGTCAGTACCACGGTGCTGCCGGGCGCACCGCGCAGGTTTTCGCCGCCCTCGTCGCCCTTGCTCAGACTCTTGCCGTCGATTGCGATCACCACATCGCCGGAACGCAGTCCGGCACGCGCGGCCGGGGTGTCGTCCACCGGCGCGATAATCTTCACCGTGCCGTCGGGCTGTTCCATCACTTCCACGCCGATGCCACCGTAGCTGCCGCTGGCGCCCTCTTCGAAGGCGGCGGCCGCATCGCGTTCCAGGTAGGCGCTGTGCGGATCCAGATCCAGCAGCAGGCCCTTCACTGCCGAACGCATCAGGGCCTCGTCCTTGACATCATCCACATAGCCTTCACGCACCGCATTGAACACGGCCACCAGCCGGCGGATTTCCCCCAGCGGCACGGTATTGGTGCGGTTTTCGGCGGCATCCGGATCGTCGCTGGCGGCCACTTCGGCGGCCTTGCCGGTTTCGCCATGCTCATCCGCATCCGGCTTGGCATCGTCGGCACTCTCTGCATCGGCGGGAGCCGGTTGCGCTGGCGTCGGCGGTGGCGCGGGCGGCGCCGGCTGCTGCGCCTGTGCCGGACTGCCGCCCAGACACAGCAGGCAGGCAGCGGCCAACACGGTGATGCGGATGCGATGCGGCATGAATGGCTCCAAGCGGTGCCCCCCGCCAGTGCGGAGGAAGGCTCCGATTATGCCCGGACCCGGACTGAATGCCGCGCCATCAACGCGCGGCCGACAGCCAGCTGGCCGGATTGACCGGCTGGCCGTTGCGGCGCAGTTCGAAATACAGCGCCGGCCGCCCCTGCCCGCCGGAATTGCCCACGCTGGCCAGCGGATCGCCGCGTTTCACGTCGCTGCCCACCTCGCGCAGCAGGGCATCGTTGTGCGCGTACAGGCTGAGATAGCCGCCGCCGTGATCGACGATGCAGATCAGGCCGTAACCGTTCATCCATTCGGAAAACACCACCTTGCCGTTGGCAACCGCGCGCACCGGCGTGCCAGCGCTGGCGGCGATCAGCAGGCCGCTGCTCTTGCGGCCGTCGGGCAAGGTGCCGCCGAAACCGGCCAGCAGCGATCCCGACAGCGGCCAGCCCAGCCCGCCCACACGCACCGGCTGCGCATTGGCCACCACCGGCGGCTTGGGTCGGCTGCTGCCCGATTTGCCAGCCGTGGAACCGGTGGATCGGGTTGTGGATGCCGCTTTGTCCGCCGCCGCCTGCCGCCGCGCTGCGGCACGGCGCTCGGCTTCGGCACGACGGGCGGCGGCGCGCAGCTGCGCCAGCACCTGCTCCAGCGCCCTGGCATCGCGGCCCAGTGCCTGTTCGCGCGACTGCTTGTCCTTGAACTGCGTGTCCAGCCGGGCCACCGCCTCGGCACGCGATTTGCGATCGTTTTCCAACTGCGTGATCTGCTGCTGCTGCCGGCTGCGCGCCGCCACCAGCGTGTTGCGGGCCTGCGCGATCTGCGCCTCCACCGTGTCCAGCGTTGCCAGTTCGCTGCGCAACGTGGCGATGCGCACGGCGCGGTCGCGCTGCAGATAGCGGTGGTAGGCCAGTATGCGGTTGGCATCGGCCACGCTGTCCTGCGACAACGCCAGTTTCAGCGGCGCGGCTTCACCCACGCTGTAGGCGGCGCGCAGCAGCTGAGCCAGTTCCTCACGCTGCCGACCCAGGGTCGCCGACAGTCCCTCACGTTGCCGTTGCAGCCGCTGCAGGGCCTGCTGCTGTTCGACCAGCTGCGCTTCGGTCTCGCGCAGCGCACGGGTGGACGCGCCGACACGTTCGTCGGCGGCACGCACTTCGCGGCTGGCCGCACCGCGCTGGCCTTCGATGCGGCGGCGCTCGGCAGCCACCTGCTTCAACTCCTGGCGCACTCTGTCCAGCTTGCGTTGGGTGTCGCGGCTGCCTTGGGCATGCGCGACCAGCGCCACGCCCAGCAGCAACACCACCAGCAGCCGTCGTGGCATCACGCCAGCAGGCTCCGCCCGGTCATCTCGGCCGGCTGCGGCAGCTCCAGCAGCTCCAGCAGGGTCGGGGCCACATCGCGCAGGGCACCGCCGCTGCGTAGCCGCGCATCCGCGCGTTCACCGACATAGACCAGCGGCACCGGCCCCACCGTGTGCGCGGTGTGCGGCTGGCCGGTCTGCGCATCGCGCATCAGCTCCAGATTGCCGTGGTCGGCGGTGATCAGCAGCGCACCATGCACCGCACGCACCGCCGCAGCCACGGCACCGATGGCGACATCCACCGCTTCGGCGGCGCGGATGGCGGCCTGCAGGTTGCCGGTGTGGCCCACCATGTCCGGATTGGCGATGTTGCACACGATCAGGTCGAAACGCTGCTGCGCGATGGCATCGACCAGCCGCTCGGTGAGCTGCGGACAGCTCATCTCCGGTTGCAGGTCGTAGGTGGCCACCTTGGGGCTGGGAATCAGGATGCGCTGCTCGCCGGGGTATTCGGCCTCGCGGCCGCCGCTGAAGAAGAAGGTGACGTGTGCGTATTTCTCGGTTTCGGCGATGCGCAGCTGGGTCAGGCCGGCGTCGGCGACGATCTCGCCCAGCGTGTGCCGCAGATCGTCCGGGGCGAAGGCCACCGGGGCCGGCAGGCGCGCGTCGTATTCGGTCATGCAGGTGAACCGTGACAGCGCCGGTCGCCGCGCGGCGAATCCGTCGAAATCCGGCGCCGCGAAAGCCGCCGCCAGCTGGCGGGCGCGATCGGCACGGAAGTTCAGGAACAGCACCGCATCGCCATCGGCCATCGGCTGGGCAGCGCCGATCACGGTGGGCTGCACGAATTCGTCGGTTTCGCCACGCGCATACGCCTGCTGCAGCGCCTCGATCGCGGTGGCGGCATGGCATGGCGATGCGGCTTCGACCATCGCCTCCCAGCCGCGCTGCACCCGGTCCCAGCGCCGGTCGCGGTCCATGGCGAAATAACGACCGCCGATGCTGGCGATGCGCGCGTTGCCCAGTTGGCTGCACAGCGCCTGCAACGCCTGCAGACTGGGCTCGGCCGACTGCGGCGGGGTGTCGCGGCCGTCCAGCAGCGCGTGCACGGCCACCTGCGGCACCTGTTGCGCGTGTGCCAGTCGCAGCATCGCGAACAGATGGTTTTCATGACTGTGCACGCCACCGGACGACAGCAGGCCGATCAGGTGCAGCGTGCCGCCGTGTGTGCGGGCCGCGGCGCAGGCAGCCAACAATTCCGGGTTGGCGAAAAAACTGCCATCGTCGATGGCGGCATCGATGCGGGTCAGGTCCTGGTACACGATGCGGCCCGCGCCCAGGTTCATGTGCCCGACTTCGGAATTGCCCATCTGCCCGTCGGGCAGGCCGACATGGCGGCCTTCGGTGTGGATCAGCGTGTGCGGACAGGTCGCCAGCAGACGGCGCCAATGCGGCAGCTGCGCCTGCGCCAGCGCGTTGTCGGCCGGGTCATCGCGATGCCCCCAGCCATCGAGAATCAGCAACACCACGGGTTTGGGGCGGGAAACGGTTGGAACCATGCGAATGACCCCGTGACTTCCAGCAGGTGCGAATGGATGGGACTGTCGGCATTGTAGTGCCACCCTTCCCGGACCCCATCAAACCGGATCATGTCATGCAGCCATTCAGCATCGGCGTGCTGGCCGCCGCATTGGCACTGGCCACGGCACCTGCCACCGCCGGCGAGGCCATCGGCCGCATCAGCGACGACATCGCCATCACCGCCAACCAGACTGCGGGCGCTCTGAGCACGGTCAGCGGGGACATCCATCTGCAGGCCAAGGCACACTCGCGCAGTCTGACCACCGTCAGCGGCGATGTGCGCCTGGCCGACGGTGCCGTTGCCGGCAATGCGACCACGGTCAGCGGCGATGTCGACGGCGGCCAGGGCGTGCAATTGAAGGACGTGGAAACCGTCAGCGGCGACGTGGAGCTGGGCCATCAGGCCCGGACCGGCGCCATCACCACGGTCAGCGGCGACGTGCGCGTGGGCACCGACAGCCATCTCGCTGCAGTGCAGACCGTCAGCGGCGACGTGTTCGTGGATCGCCGCGGCCAGGTCGCCCGCGGCATCGACACGGTGAGCGGTGCGGTGGGACTGGTCGGCAGCCGGGTGGGCGGGGATGTGGTCACGGTCACCGGCAATGTCACCGTGGGCGTCGGCTCGCACGTGCGCGGTGGCATGCGGGTGCGCAAGCCGAACCAGACCAGCGGCGGCTCGATGATCAACATCGGATTGAAACCGGTTCCGCCGCGCATCGTCATCGGTCCGCAGGCGGTGGTGGACGGCGCGCTGGTGTTCGAGCATCCGGTCAAGCTGTACGTGCACCGCACGGCGCGCACCGGTGCCATCCACGGTGCCACCGCCATCGCCTTCGACACCCCCACCCCGCCACGCGATCCCTGATTCCGGCGTACCATCCGGTGTTCCATCCTGATGCGGAGTATCCCGATGCGGGCTGTGCTGCTTCCTGTCCTGGGTCTTGCGGTGGCGCTTGGCGCCTGCAGCCGCGCGCCCACGCCCGAACCGGTGCCGGTGGGCAATCCGGTGGCGCAGGCGCCCGCGGCGGCACATGCGTTCAGCGGCGACATCACCGAGGCCGATTTCCTGGAGCGGGTGCAGCGGCTGTCCGCCGACGACTTCGCCGGACGCGCACCGGGCACCGACGGCGAGGCGAAAGCGGTGGAATACATCCGCCAGCAGTTCGAGCTGGCCGGCCTGCAGCCGGGCAACCACGGCGAGTGGTTCCAGACCGTGCCGATGGTGGAAACCACCGCCGACCCGGCCACGGTGCTGAACATCACTGCCGGCGGCAAGCCGCATGCGCTGGCGTTCGGGCAGGACATGGTGATCGGCACGCGCACCGGTCGGCCGCAGGTGGACGTGGCCGACAGCGCGCTGGTCTTCGTCGGCTACGGGGTGGATGCACCCGAACGCGGCTGGAACGACTACGCCGGCCTGGACGTGAAAGGCAAGACGGTGGTGATGCTGGTCAACGATCCCGGCTTCCATGCCGGTGATGCCAGCCTGTTCGACGGCAAGCGCATGACCTACTACGGTCGCTGGACCTACAAGTTCGAGGAAGCTGCGCGCAAGGGCGCGGCCGCCGCGCTGATCGTGCACGACAGCGAAGGTGCCTCGTATGGCTGGGACGTGGTGAAGAACTCCTGGTCCGGCGCCCAGTACGACCTGCCCCCGGCCGACGATCCCGATCCGCGCCTGCCCGCGCAGGGTTGGATCACCGGCGATGTGGCCAACCGCCTGTTCGCCGATGCCGGGCTTGACTTCGCCCAACTGCGTGCCGCTGCCGGCAAGCCCGGCTTCAAGCCGGTGCCGATGAACGCCAAACTGTCGCTCAGCCTGAAAAGCACCACCGCGCAGAAGTCATCGCGCAACGTGATCGGTGTGCTGCCGGGCAGCGAGGCGCCCGACGAAACCGTGGTGTACATGGCGCACTGGGACCACCTGGGCCAGCACGAGGGCGCCGATCCTGCCCACAGCGGGGGCGAGAACATCTACAACGGCGCGGTGGACAACGCCACCGGCGTGGCCGGCATCATCGAGATCGCCGAACACTTCAAGGCCACCGGCGCACCCAAGCGCTCGCTGGTGTTCCTGGCGATGACGCTGGAGGAATCCGGCCTGCTGGGTTCGAAATACTACGTGGCCCATCCAGCCTACCCGCTGGCCAAAACCGTGGCGGTGATCAACCTCGACGCCATGCCGGTGGGCGGCAAGGCGAAAGACATCACCGTGATCGGCAAGGGCAATTCGCAGCTGGAAGACCTGCTGGCCGAACAGGCGAAAGCGCAAAACCGCGTGCTGAGCGAGGAAGCCACGCCTCAGGACGGTTTCTATTTCCGTTCCGACCACTTCAATTTCGCCAAGGCCGGCGTGCCGGCGCTGTACGCCAAGGGCGGCGCCGACCTCCTGGATGGCGGCATCGAAGCCGGCAATGCTGCGGCAGCGCTGTACCGCGACAACCACTACCACAAGCCCAGCGACCAGTACGACCCGAGCTGGTGGAAGCTGGATGGCGTGATCCAGGACCTGCAGGCGCTGTACGGCGTGGGTCGCGCGGTGGCCGATGGGGGACAGTGGCCGAACTGGTACGAGGGCAATCCGTTCCGCGCCGCGCGTGACGCGTTGCTGGCGCAGCAGCCTGCAGCCGCACCACCCGCCACGCCGGCAGCTGCACGGCCTGCCGAAGCGCCAGCACCCGATGCGCAGCCGGCGCAACCGCAGCCGTGAAGCACGTCCATTCCATGCCGATGCGAGCATCCCCATGACCCTGGCCTACAGCTGCGTGCTGATCGCGGCCCTGCTGCCGTACATCTGGGCGGTGGTGGCCAAACTGACCGGCGACGTCCGCTACGACAACCGCGATCCGCGCAGCTGGCTGGCGCAGCAGCAAAGCGGCCGCTCGCGCCGCGCCAATGCCGCGCAGGCGAATGGATTCGAGGCTTTTCCGGCGTTTGCCGCAGCGGTGGTCATCGCCCAGCTGGCCGGGGTGGATCCGCAGCGCATCGGCTGGCTGGCGCTGGGCTTTGTCGCATTCCGTGTGCTGCATGGCTTGTTCTACGTGGCCAACAACCACCGCATGCGCAGCCTGGTGTGGTTCGGCGGGATGGGCTGCGTGGTGACGCTGTTCGTCTCGGCGTTGCTGCAGGCAGGCTGAGGACATCGGAGAAATCGGACATGAACGTGGGCTTGAAATCGCTGTGCATTGCCCTGCTGCTAGGCGCATCTCTGCACATGCCTGCCCAGGCGGCCGGAAAAGCCCGGGCATTCGATGCACAGCGCGCCGTCAAGGCATTCCATGACCACTGTGTCGTGAACCGGTCCAGGCCGGCGCGGTTCACCGAGACTGTCAATGCGATCGCCACGCCCATGGATGTTTATTCGGCACATCCCTACGCGATGGGCGAACAGGGACACGGTTGGTGGATGCGGGAGGGGGATGCAGTCTTCTTCCTAACGCCGCTGTCGCGCTGTCGCATGTTCATCCTGTCCGGAAACATGGACGGCTTGCGGGCAGCGTTCGATCGGATGGCGAACAACCCGCCCGAAGGCCTGGCCAGCCATGCATTCGAATACGAAGGCCGGGCCATGCGCAACGATTTCATCTGGACCAAGAAAAGCGTGCGCCCGACCGAACGCCCAACGCGGATCCAGCTCCTGCCCAGTCGCAAGGACCGTCTTGATCCACCCGCTGCGCGCTGCATTCTGACCGCGGATGACCACATCGGGACACCCGCGCCGATGCAATGGGATCCGAACGGTACACCCTGACCGGGCCTCGCGGGAACGCCGTTGGCAGACGTCATCACCCCAACGACGGATCGCCCGGCAAGTCATCTGCAATCTCGTCCCAGGTGCGCTGCAAGGCACCGCGCCCGGCCTGCACCAGCGCCTTGCCGGCCGTGGCCATGCGCGCGCGCAGGTCGGCATCGGATAGCAGACGTTCAATCTGCTTCGCGACCCCATCGGCATCGTCAGTCACCAGCAGCGCATCGACCTGCTGCAACTGCCGGGCGATGTCGGTGAAATTGTGCAGATGCGGGCCGGTCACCACCGGGCAGCCCACCGCTGCCGGTTCCAGCAAGTTGTGGCCGCCGATCGGCTGCAGGCTGCCGCCGACGAATGCGGCATCGGCGCAGGCATAGAACAGCGGCAGTTCGCCCAGGGTGTCGATCACGAACACGTCGTCATCGCGCGACGGGCTGCGCGTCAGCTGGCGCGTGGCCACCTTCCAGCCGGCGTCGATGCCCTGCTGGATCGCCGCGCGGAACCGCTCCGGATGCCGTGGCGCCCACAGCAGCAGCAGGTTGGGCCAGCGCTGGCGCAGGCGCCGGTGGATGCCGATCACCGCGGCTTCCTCGTCGGGGTGGGTGCTGGCGGCGATCCAGGCCAGCCGTTCGCCGGCATGGCCGCGGAATTCCGCGGCGAATGCCGCGGTCCTGGGGTCCACCGTGGTGTCGTGTTTCAGGTTGCCGGTCACCGCCACT
Source organism: Pseudoxanthomonas suwonensis (assembly GCA_003240695.1). Lineage (GTDB taxonomy): Bacteria > Pseudomonadota > Gammaproteobacteria > Xanthomonadales > Xanthomonadaceae > Pseudoxanthomonas_B > Pseudoxanthomonas_B suwonensis_A. Next base: position 9,752 of record QFNC01000035.1, read on the forward strand.
GCCAGCCGCGGCGCGCCCAGCTGCACGAAACGCTTGCCATCCTCGACCGATTGCGCCAGCACCTTGCGCACGCCGGCCAACGCCCGTGACAGCAGCGGCCGCAGGACCTGGTAGCCGCGCAGCGAACGAGCCGACAACCGCGCGTTGACGATGTGCACCGGAATGCCTTCCTCGCGGCAGCCGAATAGCAGATTCGGCCACAGCTCGGTTTCCAGGATCAGTGCCAGCTGCGGCCGGAAATGGCGCAGGAAACGCCGCACCATCCCCGGCAGGTCGTAGGGCAGGTACACGTGCTGCACGCGATCGCCCCACAACGCGCGGATGCGTGCCGATCCGGTCGGCGTGACGCAGGTCAGCAGCAGGTGCAGGTCCGGACGCCGCGTCAACAAGGCATCCACCAGCGGTGCGGCGGCATTCACCTCGCCGACCGACACGGCATGGATCCACACCGTTCGCGGCTGCGCTGCCTGGCGATAGGCGGCGTAACGCTCGTTCCAGCGCTGGAAATACTCCGGCTGGCGGAAGCCACGCCAGATCAGGTGATATGCCGTCACCGGCACCAGCAGGTGCAGCACCGCCGAGTACGCGGTGCGCAGCACGTGTTCGGTGGGATCGGCCTGCATCCGCGCAAGGATACAAGGCATGGCCGCGGACAGCCGCCGCGTAAAATGCCGGCATGTCCTTCGACCCCACATCGCCGGCACCGCTGGCGCCTCGGCACTGGCCAACATGGATCGGCATCGCCGTGCTGGCACTGCTGGCACGGCTGCCGTGGTGGCTGCAGCGCCGATTGGGAACCGGACTGGGCCGATGGCTGCATGGTCTGCTGCGCAGACGCCGACAGGTGGCACGGCGCAACCTTGAGTTGTGCTTTCCGGAGATGACCGAGCCCGAGCGAGATGCGCTGCTGCGCGCGCACTTCGCGGCCTTGGGCATCGGCGTGTTCGAATTCGCGCGGGCCTGGTGGGGATCGGTGCAGCCGATGCGGCAGGGCGTGCACATCGATGGCCTGGAACACCTGCAGGCCGCGCGCGCGCGTGGCAAGGGCGTGATCCTGGTGTCGGGGCACTTCACCACGCTGGAGATCTGCGGCAGGCTGCTGTGCGATCACCTGCCCGTCGCGGGGATGTACCGCCCGCACGCGCAGCCGGCGATGGAATGGGCCGTGTACCGCGGCCGATTGCGCTACGCGCAGGCGATGTTCGCCAAATCCGACGTGCGCGGCGCGGTGCGGCATCTCAAACGTGGCAATACCCTGTGGTATGCACCGGACCAGGATCCCAGTCGCGGCGATGCGGTGTTCGTGCCGTTCTTCGGCCAGCCGGCCAGCACGCTGACCTCCACCCATCAGCTGGCACGGATGTCGGGGGCCGAGGTCATCCTGTTTGCCCATGCGCGGCGCGAGGATGGAGGGTATGATCTGGCCCTCTCCCCCATCGGCGGCGATTTCCCCACGCGCGATGCCGCAGCCGACACCGCCAGGGTGCTGTCCGGGATCGAAGCCATGGTGCGCGCAGCCCCCGCGCAATACCTGTGGATCCACCGGCGATTCAAGCGCAGGCCCGACGGTGCCAACGTGTACACGGATCCGGCGTGACGCTTTCCAGCCCCGCACGCGAACGCATCCTGGTGATCAATCACGGCGCGCTCGGCGACATCGTGCCTGCCGAAGGCGGCGGCATTCCCAGCCTGCATCGCACCGGCATCGACCAGAGGACGAACGCGCAACGGCTGGTGGCCCGACCACTGGCCGCGCTGCCGGTGCAGACGGTCCTGCGGGCGGTGTTGCGCACCACAGCGACCTGCAGTGCATCCGCGAAGGCCGTGACCGGCACTGCCCGTGCTGCAACCGCGGACGGCCGCTTGCAGCACGTGGCCACGCCCTGATTCAATCGCCGGGTGCGGACAACGGGACGGACCCGATGCTGCCCGTTCGCGACGGCCCGATGGTTGCGGTTTCCCCTGCACTTGCGCGATTCAGCAGGCTGCCGGCATACAGCGCAGCCAGCAACAGGGTCAGCCCGCCCCAGAAGGTGGAATAGAACGCCAGATGGGTGTTGAACGGAAACACGGTGACCACCAGCGCCACCATCGCCGGGTGTGCCGCCAGCCGTGCATCGGCATCGGCATAACGCCAGGCGCGCCAAGCCATCGCCGCACCGGCCAGCCACAACAGCAGCCCCAGGAAACCGGTTTCGCTGAGCACTTCCAGCACGATCTGGTGCGCATGCAGGGCCGGGCCTGCACCCCATGCCGGCGGCGTGCCCGCTTCCGGGTCGCAGGCATCGAAGGCGAAACGGAAGCCGCGCGCACCCACGCCGTTGATCGGGTGTTCGCGGGTCATGCACCAGGCCGCCTCCCAGATGCGACTGCGACCGGACAAGGCGGTATCCATGCTGCCCGGATCTTCACTGAGCATCACTGCGGTGCGCATCAGTCGTTCGCGCAGATTCGGCACGCTGGCGCCCAGCACGCCCAACAGCACGGCCCCGGCCGCGAAGACGCCCAGCAACCGCTTGAATCCCAATAGCCGCCATCCGCCCAGCAGCAGCACCAGTGCGTAGGTGATCCACGACGCCCGCGCCCCGGCCAGCAGCACCGCCGCACCCATCACGAACGCCGCCACCAGCCAGCCGGGCATTCCGAAGCGGCGCCAGGCCAGGTGCAACGCGAACGGCGACAGGCTGGCCAGCACGATGCCCAGCTTGAGATTGCACGGACCCAGGATGCCGCTGAGCCGATCCAGTTGCAGCACGGCCTGTTCGCTGCACATGCCGTGTCCACTGATGCCATGCTTGATGGCATCGATACCGCTGAACAACGGACTGTGGCCGAGGAACGCTTCCAGCAGGGCATCCACCGCCCACACCAGCATGATCACGCCCAGTCCACCGAAGGTCAGGCGGCGGCCGCGATCGTCGGCCACCGCCATCGCCACCAGCCACAGGAACGGCAGGTAGCGCAGATCGGCCAGCGACTCGCGCACGGCACGGGCCTGATCCACCGCATCCACCACCGACAGCGCCTGTGGCAGCCAGTACGCCGCGAACAGCACGCTGGTCAAGGCCCAGGCCGGCCCGCTCAGCAACGCTGCGCTGCCACGGAAACGTGCCAGCACCAGCTTGACGATCGCCACCAGCGCACCCAGCACCATCACCGCTTCGGCGTAGCCGGGCGCGGGCCACAGCGCCACCACCGCCAGCACCCAGGCCGGCGCCCAGCGCCAGCCTTCGGGCGACGGGGTGCGCGTTGGCGAAACCGAATCAGCGATGACGGACGAGCTCGGCATACAACTCCAGCGTGGCGTGCTGCGTGGCCGCCAAAGTGTACGGAATGCGCGACAGCGGCGCGGGTGGCGATGCCAGCAGTATCCTGGCAGTGGCCAGCAGCGCTGCCGCATCGAACGGCGGAACCGCACCATGCGGCTGCAATTCCGCCAGCAGTTCGCCCGCGCCACCGTGATCCCAGCCCAGCACGGGAACGCCCATCGCCAGTGCCTCGCCCACGCTGCGTCCGAATGCTTCCGGCTTGCGCGAGAGCTGCAGCACCAGATCGCTGGCCGCGTAGGCCTGCGGCATGTCGGTCACCGGCTCGGAAAACAGCACTGCCTCGGCCACACCCAGTTCGCGGGCCAGCGCGTCCAGCTCGGCGATGTAGGCCTCGCGGCCCGACTGGCGTGCTCCCGGCAGCCACAGCCGCGCATCACAACCCGCCTGGCCGCGCAGACCGGCCAGCAGCTGCAGCGCATCGGCATGCCCCTTCAACCGGGTGCCGCGACCGGGCAGCAGCAGCAGCGGGCCGTCTCCGGCGAGTGCCGGGTGCATCGCAGCCAGTGCGGCCCGCATCTGCATGCGCGGCGCCGACACGGGATGGAAGCGGTCATTGTCGATGCCGTCCATGATCAGGCGCAGTCGCCGCGGGTCGGTGCGTGGGTAGTGCCGCAGCACGTAGTCGCGCACGGTGCGCGACACGCAGATCACCCGATCGCCATAGGTCATCACCGCGCTGTAGCGGGATGGCGAATTCAGCCCTTGCACGCTGGTCACGAAGGCCGGACGCGAGGGCCGCGGCAGGCTGCGCAGCGCCCACAGCCCGACCCACGCCGGCAGCCGCGAACGCGCATGCACGATGTCCACCGGCGTGTGCCGCAGCAGCCGACGCAGGGTCAGCACGTGGCGCAGGGTCAGCGGTGACTTGCGGCCGATGTCCAGCGTGATGTGCTCGGCGCCGGTGGCCAGCAGCCGCGGCAGCAGCCGTCCGCCGGCCGACACCACGATCGCGCGTTGCCCGGCCGCGGTCAGTGCCTGCGCGGTTTCCAAGGTGGCGAGTTCAACCCCGCCCGCGTCCAATGCCGGCAACAGTTGCAAAACGGTCAGTGGCGACGCCATGCCTTCGGCGGCGATGCTCAGTCCACCAGCACGTAACGGGTACCGCAGTACGGGCATTCACTTTTGCCGCCGTCGGCCTCGATCGGCAGGTACACGCGTGGATGCGCGTTCCACAGCGCCATTGCCGGCTGTGGACACGACAGCGGCAAATCGGCGCGGAGCACCGCGTGCACTTGCGCCGGATCGGCGTGCGTGGCGTCAGCAGGCTGGGTCATGGCGGCGCTTCATCAGGCGGAACGGTCGTTCATTCTACCGTTCCGCCTGTCGTCCGGCGACCGGCTTACTGCAATTGCGCTTCGGTGGTGATGCGCAGCTGCACGGCATCGCTGACCGCCGGCGCGGCCATGTCCAGACCCCAGTCGCTGCGCTTGACGTTGGCGGTTGCATCGAAACCGATCGACTGTTTCTTGCTCATCGGGTTTTCGCCGGCACCATTCAGGGTCACGTCCAGGGTGACCGGCTTGGTCACGCCCTTGATGGTCAGATCGCCCGTCACCTGGAACCGGTTGCCGCCCTGTGCCGTCACCGCGGTGCTGGAGAAGGTGGCATCGGGGAACTTGGCCACGTCGAAGAAGTCGGCGCTCGACAGGTGCTTGTCGAAATCGGGTGTGAAGCTGGTGATGCCGGACATCGGAATGGTGACCTTCACCGACGAAGCCGACGGATTCTCCGCGTTGTACACGATGGTGCCGGACGGACGGGCGAAATTGGCACTGGGATTGGAGAAGGTCATGTGGTTCCACTGCGCCAGGATCAGCGTGTGTGCCGGATCGATGGTGTAGATACCCGACTGCGCCGCGATCGGCGCGGCGGCCGGGGCCGGGGCGGCGGCCGCGGGAGCCGCGGGAGCCGCGGTGGCGGCTGCCACGACAGCCGGTTCGGGCTGTGCCACCGGTTCGGCAGGTTTGCACGCACTGATCAGCACGGTCATGCCCAATGCCATGGCCAAGGCCGCTTGCATCGGAATCGGGGGACTGGGTTTCATCGGAGTGATCCTTGTGATCGAAAAGGGAACGGCCATTGTGCCGGCTTGCGTCGGCGGTCACGGGGAAATCAGTTGCAAAAACAATACTAAACCCGATTCAATTCAGCGACTGCCGCTTCGAATGAAACGATATGTTGCTGCATGCCCGCAGCAGGACACCAGAACGGCCCGGATTGCTTCCGGGCCGTCGGACATGGCGCTGTTCGCAGAGGATGGATCGGTGAAGCGATGACAGCCGGATCAGTGCGCCGGGCCGATCTGCGCCTCGGTGGTGATGCGCAGCTTCACCTCGTCGCTGACCAGCGGTACGGCCAGCCCCAGGCCGAAATCGCTGCGCTTGACGGTGCCGCGCGCATCGAAGCCGATCGCGGCCTGCTGGGTCATGCCATGCACACCGGCGTGGTTCAGCTTCACGTCCAGATCCACCGGCTTGGTGATCCCCTTGATGGTCAGATTGCCGCGCACCCAGAAACGGTCGTGGCCGAGCTGCTTGACCCGGGTGCTCTTGAAGGTGGCCTGGGGAAACTGGGCCAGATCGAACAGATCGGGCGCGCGCAGGTGATGGTCGAACGCGTCGGAAAAGCCGTGCAGGCCGGAAATCGGGATGGAGACTTCCACCGACGAGGCATTCGGGTTCTGCGCGTTGTACTTGATGGTGCCGGTCACGTCGGCGAAGTTGGCCGTGGGATTGGAGAACCCGAAGTGTGTCCACTGCGCCAGCACCATGGTGTGCCAGGGATCGATGACATAGGTGCCTGTGACCGGACGCGGATGGGTGTGACGTGCGGCCTGGGCGTCGCCGCCTTGGGGAGTTGCCTGCACGGCGGAGGCGAGGCCTGCGGCCAGCGTGGCGGCGGCGGTGGCGGTGAGAGCAAAGCGATGCAGCGAAGCGAAACCGGTCATGACGTATCCCCTGTGTGTAGACAGCATGGTGGCGAATCGGATCGACAACTCCAGTAAGGCGAGGGCTTTGGGGTAGGAAAGGAAGCAGGTGTCCAGCTGGGTGATTTGCTCTAGACGATACGACAGGCTTCATGAAACGGCAATCGGGGCGAGCGCGGAAAAATGGAACTGTCATCACCTTTTCCCAGATTGACCAGGAAGTTCGATTTCACCTGCGTGCCGGCAAAGAAGGCGGCATCGACCTTGGCGTGGTCGAACCCGGACATCGGTCCGGTATCCAGCCCCAGCGCGCGGGCGGCCAGGATCAGGTACGCCCCCTGCAGGCTGCCGTTGCGCAAGGCAGGGACGAGGCGGTTGTCCCGCGGACCCTCGAACCAGCTGCGCGCATCGGTGTGCGGAAACAGCACCGGCAGCTTGTGGTGGAAGTCCAGGTCGTAGGCGACGATCACGGTGACCGGCGCAGCCAGGGTCTTGTCGCGGTTGCCGGCATCCAGTGCAGGTTCCAGCAGCGCCTTGCCCTCGGGGCTGCGCACGAACACGAAGCGGGCCGGACAGCTGTTGGCCGCGGTGGGGCCGAACTTCAACAGGTCGTACAGGCGGCGCAGGGTGGCATCATCGATGGCGCCGGAAAAGGCGTTGTAGGTGCGAGCCTGGCGGAACAGCAGGTCGCATCCAGAATCGGCCAAGGGGGTGGTCATGGTTGCGGCTCCTTTGCTGCAGGCACAATGGCGGATGAAAGGCTGCCTCAGTGTATCGTCGCGAAAGATGCAACGAAGCCGCATCGATAAAATGCATTGAGTGCGAAATCGGAACGATCTTCATGCAAGCCCATGCCACTGCCGCTGTCTGCGCGATCAGCGATGCCGCCGCCGGCAATCGGCGTCAGGCCTTGGCGCTGGCCCGGCAACTGGACGCTGCATGCACGCATTTGCAGCTGCAGCCGGATTGGCGCGCACGCTGGCTGGCTCCGCACCGGTTTCCGGGTGCGACGTCGGCCTTGGGTGCCGCTTTCGACCGCATTCGGGCGACCGCGCCGTCGTTGGTGATCGGTTGCGGCCGCCAGGCTGCATTGGCCACCCGGCTGCTGCGCAGCGCGGCGACCCGCAGTGTGCAGATTCTCGATCCGCGCCTCGATCCGAAGCACTGGGATGTGGTGATCGCGCCTCAGCACGATGCCCTGCGCGGCGACAACGTGCTGACCCTGCTGGGCAGCCTGAATCCGGTGGATGCGCACTGGCTGGAACAGGCCCGCGATGCCCACCCGCAACTGGCCCCTCTGCCGCAGCCGCGCACCGGCGTGCTGCTGGGCGGCAGCAGCCGGCATGTGCGCTTCGATGCCGCCGCGTTCGAGCGCCTGGCCAGCCGGCTGCAGCGCGTACTGGCCGATCAGGGCGGCAGCCTGCTGGTGACGGCATCGCGCCGCACCGAGGCGGCGATCCGCACGCAGCTGCAGGCGCGTCTGGGCGACCGTGGCCTGGTGTGGGTGGATGAACGCGATGGTCCGAATCCCTACCCCGGCCTGCTGGCCTGGTCGGACCGGATCGTGTGCTCGGCCGATTCGGTGAACATGATCAGCGAGGCCTGCGCCACCGATGTGCCTGTGTTCGTGTTCGAGCCGCAGATAGCGACCGGGCGGCTGCGCATCTTCCTGGACAGCCTGCTGCAACCGGGCCGCATCCGCCCGCTGGATGATCGGCTGGACGCCTTCGCCTGCACGCCGCTGCGCGAAACCGCTCGCATCGCGGCGTTGCTGCGCGAACGGCTGGATCTGCCTCAGCGCGACTCGGGTTGATCCGCCAGCGGCAGGCCCAGCTCGGCGCACATGCGGATGATGGCCGCACGGGCCTGAGCGATGTCCGCATCCGCCCGGACCAGCCGTGGCCGGCGATCCAATGTGCAGCGCAGCGCGGCATCGAGCAGGGTGGCATGCGCGGCGTGCAGGTCGGCATGCTGCGATGTGGTGATGATGCTGCCATCCAACGCCCAATCCAGCTGCGCGGCGGTGCCATGCGGCACACCTGGGTCGGGATGGTCCCCCGCGTGGCGCAGCACCAGCCATTGCAGCAGGAATTGCAGATCGGTCAGCCCGCCGACGCCCTGCTTCAGGTCGAACAGCGCATCGCTGCCGCGATCCAGCTCGCCACGCATCCGGGTGCGCATCGCCAGGATATCGCTTTGCAGCTGTCGCGGATCGCGCGGAAGGCCCAGCACGCGCGTGCGCAACGCAGCCAGCGCCTGCAGCAGCCCGGCATCGCCGGCCACGCCGCGGGCCCTCACCAGCGCCTGGTGTTCCCAGGTCCAGGCGCGTTGCAGTTGATAGTCGGCATAACTGGCCAGGGCGGACACCAGCAGACCGCTGGCCCCATCCGGACGCAGGCGGATGTCGACTTCGTACAGCTTGCCGGCAGCGGTCACCGTGGCCAGCAGCGCCACGACCTTCTGCGCCAGCCGTCCGAACAAGCGCGATGCCTCCAGCGGACGCGGTCCGTCGGACAACGCCTGCGGGTCGCCATCGAACAAGAACACCAGGTCCAGGTCGGAGCCGAAGCCCAGCTCGGCGCCGCCCAGACTGCCGTAGCCCAGCACCGCAAAACGCGCATCCTCGATCAGACCATGGGCGCCCTGCAGCTCGGCCCGGGCCAGTCGCAGCACCTGCTCCAGCACCGCGTCGGCCAGCCAGGTGAGTTGCTGCACGCTGTCCGGCGCGGGCTGCCGGGCATCCAGCGTGGCCAGGGCCACGCGGAAGCTCAGCGTCTGCCGCAGCTCGTTCAGGGCCTGCAGCGCGGCTTCGGTATCGCCGCCGGCTTGCAGCACGGCATTCTCGCACGCCGCCCGGCACCCCTCGCGATCCGGCGGGTCGGCCGCCAGTCGCGCATCCAGCAACTCATCCAGCAACAATGGATGCCGTGCCAGCCGCTCGGCCAGCAGACCACTGCGCGAAGCCGCATCCACCAGCCGATGCAATGCCGATGGCACCTCGTCCAGCAAGGCCAGATACGGGGTGCGGCGCAACACGTTCTGCAGCAGCGGCAACACCCGCTGCACGGCCGCATCCGGTGCGGGGCTGGCTGCTGCCTGCTGCAGCAATGCCGGCATCAGACGGTGCAGGCGGCCATGCGCGGCGTCCGACAACTCGCCGACCCCGGTCGCCTGGGCAAAGGCGACCAGGGCGGCATGGGTTGCCGCCTGGGTGAACCCGGCTGCGAGCAGCGCCTCGGCATCGCCATCGGGCAAACCATGCCAGTACGCCGCCAGATCCGTCGATGGCGCCTCGTTGCGACGCGGCGCCAGCAATGCGGCGAACTCGCCGGTCACCAGCTCGCGCCAGTGCTGCCACTGCATGGCCAATGCGGGCCAGTCGGCATGGCCCAGACCCTTCGCGATGCGTTCGCGCAGCAGCGGATCGGCGGGGATGGCATAGGTCTGCGCATCGCCCAGCATCTGCAGGCGGTTTTCCAGCCGGCGCAGGAAGCGGTAGGCCTGTTCCAGCGCGCGTGCCGTCTGCATCGGCAGGTGGCCTGCGGCCTGCAATGCCTGCAGCGCCGGCAGGAAGCCGCGTTGCTGCAGAGCCGGCTCGCGGCCACCGCGGATCAGTTGCAGCACCTGCACCAGGAATTCGAGTTCGCGGATGCCGCCCGGGCCGCGCTTCACATCGTCGGCCAGTTCCTGCCGCGCCACTTCGGCGGCGATGCCGGCCTTCATCGCGCGCAGGCCGTCCAACGCACCGAAATCCAGATAACGCCGATACACGAACGGCCGCAGCGTATGCAAAAACGCCTCGCCGGCAGCCACGTCACCGGCCACCGGGCGTGCTTTCTGCCAGGCATAGCGTTCCCAGTCGCGGCCCTCGCGCTGGAAATACTGCTCCAATGCCGCAAACGGCAGCACCAGCCGCCCCGCCGTGCCGAACGGCCGCAGGCGCAGGTCCACGCGATGGCAGAAGCCGTCGGCGGTGGTGTCGTCCAGCAACCGGGTCAACTGTTGGCCTAGTCGGGTGAAATAGTCCTCCGCGGCCAGGCTGCGCGAGCCGTCGCTGTCGCCGCTGCCGGTGCAGGCGTAGACCAGGTCGATGTCGGAACTGAAGTTCAGCTCGCCGCCGCCCTGCTTGCCCAGCGCGAACACCAACAGTCGCTGCATGGTGCCATCGGCCGCACGCACGGTGCCGAAACGTCGGACGAAGTCGTCTTCCAGCGCTTGCAGCGCGATCTGCAGGCAGGTGTCGGCCAGCTGGGTGCTGCCGTGCAGGATGGCGACCACATCGGCGTCCTCCACCACGTCGCACCACACCAGCCGGGTGGATTCGGCCTGGCGGTAGCGACGCAGGAGGCGCGGCCAATCGCTGCGGTTGTCGGCGGTCAGCTGCGGGGCCGGCAGCGGGCGTGTGGGGTCGTGCAACAGATGCTGCAGCAATTCCGGCTGCCGTTGCAGCGTGTGGACGGCGAAATCGCTGGCGATGGCGAGTTGCTGCAGCCGCGTGTCGACATCGCCGACCGTGTCGGGCAGCAGCCCGGCCACATCCAGCACCGCGCGCACCGATGCCTGCGCGACGGAATCGATGCGGTGGTCGGACGAAAGTGGCATGCCGCGATTGTGGCACTGCAATAGCAGCGCGGGTGCGGCAGCAGAACAAGCCGGCGATGATGACGTCCGGCTGCCGCTATGCGCGAGACTGCGACGGATCGAGCGCTGAACCCGCTGGTCAAGCCGTAGCATGCAAGAG
>QFNC01000089.1 GCA_003240695.1 Pseudoxanthomonas suwonensis
GTGGTGCACGAGCCCGGAAACGTCTTCGCCGGCCCGGTATTTCGCCGCGAGAGCCATAGTGAGTGCGTCCCTGGCTAGTGACTCCCGCATATGGTTCGTCACCTGCCAGCCGACGATCTCACGGTGGAAGACATCAAGGATGAACGTCGTGTACACCCACCCAGCCTGAGTCGGAACATACGTAATATCGGCAACCCAAACGCAGTTCGGGCCAGGTGCTGTGAACTCGCGTTCGACGAGATCGTCCGGACACTCCTCAGCCCTGGCCGAAGCAGTCTTCGGACGCTTCCGCTTCCTCCGCACCCCGTCGATGCCCAACTGCCGCATCAACCGCTCCACCGTGCAGCGGGCCACCGGACCGAACTGGTCGGCGTACTCGCGGTTGATCGCCTTCCACATCTTCCGCACCCCGTAACAGGAATAGTTCGCCTCATAGACATCCCGGATGACCACCATCAGCGCCTGGTCCCGACGGGCCCTGGCAGATGGTTGACGCTTCTTGAACGCGTAATACGAGCTCACAGCAATCCGTGCAGCAGTCCCAGACAGGGCGCGCACGATTGGCTCGACTCCGAACTCGTGACGATGATCGTCGATGAAAACGACGATCACTTCGATGGGCGGTCGAGCTCCGCCGGGAAGAAAGCCGACGCTCTCTTCAAAATCTCGTTGGCCCGCTTCGCTTCGGCCAACTCAGCCCGCAGCCGGCGGTTCTCAGCCTCAAGATCGACCGACTCGGCCGGGGTGGCCCTACCGGAATCCTTATGCTTACGCACCCAGACTCGCAGGGTCTCTTTACTCAGGCCGAGTTCGTTCGCGACGCGGGTGATCGCTCCGTTCGCCGTCTCGGGAACAGCTTGAGCGTGGATGACGAGTTCGACGGCACGAGCCTTGAGTTCGTCGGTGTATTTCACTGGCAAGAGAGAATCTCCTTCTTCCAATCTCCCTGCCTCTATTATCCCCGGGGCGATTCAAGGATCTGCCTCACTCTGTAATCCCGTACCGCTTGACCAGTTCGGCATCCCGCTCGCTACTCAGGCCGTAGCGCAGTTCGTCGGCGTCGCGGGCGCGTGCCCACTCCAGCGTGTCCTGTACGGTGTCGGCCAGCGGGCGCGTGCTCAGTCCAGCCCCCACCGCTCGTGCGGCGTCCACATAAAAGAAGCCTCGCATGTCCAGATCGTCGGGCGGGAGCCACATCGGAAGGTCCAGCCACGGTCGAACTTCCTCCGTGACCATCTGTTCTTCAGTCAGCTGCACGGGGCGCAGCTCCACGTCGGCAACGTCCGCGATGACCTGGGCGAAACGAGCAAACGGCGTGTGGTCAGCAGCTGCGTTGTAAATCCCGTTGTCGCGGCTCTCACCAAAATGGACCATCCATGTGGCCAAGTCACGGGCGTCAATGTACTGGATGGCGGCGTCCAGGTCGGGCGGAACGATGTGTTGCCCGGCTTCGCTGAGCCGCAGTACCCAGTAAGTCAAGCGGTCTGACGGGTCGTGAGGTCCGACGACGACGGTGGGTCGTACGATCGTCCGACTCGTGAATAGGTCGGTCACGCGCTTCTCGCACAGCGCCTTCAGCGGGCCGTACGATGTCCCATCGACTTCGGTCGGGACGGGACCGTCGAGCTGACCGAGGGGTGCTTCCTCGGTCGTGCCGGGACGACGGAAATCTGCGTAAGCCGAGACGCTGGAGACAAAGACATAATGCTCGCACGCATCCATCAAGTAGGCAGCAGTGCGGTCTATCTGGTCAGGGTGGAAAGCCGACAGGTCGAACACTACGTCCCACGTGTGGCCCTCGAGGGCTTTGACATCGCCGTCGCGGTCGCCTCGCAAACGGACAAGCGAATCGAACAAGTCCGGCTGCGTGACCCCCCGGTTAAACAGCGTCACGTCCCAACCCGCCGCAACGAGCGCCTCTACGAGGTGAACCCCCAGGAACTCAGTCCCGCCCAATACCAAAGCCGTCTTTTGACGCTCCATACAGGGACTGTAACAGGATTATTGCGCAAAGAGAGGTGAATTTTTGTCGACTGCAAAAAGGGTGAAGTTAGGTCAGGGAATGCGTCTGTCTGTCCACCACGACACGGTGGCCACATCGGCAGATCTGGGCTCAGGCCTCCGGACCGGGCAGTGGATGCGCCGCTGGCTCAGACGCCGGGACCGCTACCGCACAAAAGACGAGGCCGTGCTGGACAGCCCACTGGCCGTCGAAATGATCACGCACCTGCCCGCCCACCACAGGCCCAGGAACGAGGAGACGTGCTCGGAAACGACCGGACGGTACTACGCATCTATCTCTGGAAATTTTGATGTCTACCTGACCGAAGTCGAGCCACTCTTGGGTGAGGGGAAACCATGCCTTATATACGGCTTCCTTCGCGCTAAACAGCAGCCTGTCCCAATGAACGTAAGGATCCGCTTCAGCGAGCAACTTCAAGTTCCCTTGCTCAGTAGACAACGAAACGAGATCCAAGACGCCGTCCGGGAGAGGACTATGAGGCTCGGCGTCTATGCCGAGAGACGCCAGGTCACCGGCACGTGCTAGAGCAACAGCGCGATATCCCTCGCAATGGGTCATACTCCCCACGACGCCCTCGGGCCAACGTGGCGCCCCGCGCTGGCCTGGCACCACCGACTGCGGTGGGATTCCGAGTGCCATCATGGCGGAACGGGCGCAGGCTCGCACTGTGGCGAACTCTCGGCGGCGCTTCTCCACAGACCCAGCTACAGCGGCAGCCTCCTCCGGGTATAGCAGGGCGACGTTATTGGAGTCGTCACCATACGATTCCGCGGAGACCGCGAAGTTGGGCAGCAACCTCCTGAGCATAAGACTCCCGGTATCGATCGGCACAGCTTACCCAGCGGTCGGGGCATTTTCAGAATAGTACGGGCCCTCTCACGAACAGGCGTCAGCTCCGCAACCTGGTTCTGCCGGTTGCCTCTGCAACCGCCTCGGTGACGTGAGAACGGTTCTCCTCCGGCCACGAAGCCCGATCAGTGTCGTGGCGCACGCGTGCGGCCTCGAGGAGAGCGCGTGCTCGACGGTTCTCGTCATTGAGGAACTGGAGGAGGTCGGCCATGTGGGTCCTGGCTGTCCGGGTGCGGGTTCGGGTCTTTTCGTGCTCTTTCTCGGTGGTCCTGAGTCGCGCGCGGAGTACGTCGATGTCCTCGTCGCCGTCGATGTCGTGTGCGTCGTGTACGACGGGACGCAGCTGTGCCAGGCGGTCATCGACGAGCTGCCCGTGCTCGATCGATTCGAGGAATTCGGTGAAGATCTCCCGCGCTTTCCGCTCGAGCGAAGTGGTGTCCGCGCCGGCGCGGCCGAGAGCGGTGATGTTGGTGTCGATCGATCGGGCGTGCTCGGCTAGCATCTCGAGGGTGACCCCGTGGTCCTCGCTCGCGTCGAGGAGTGGTGAACCTGGCCAGAAGACGCGAGGCGGGCCGGGTGCGGCTGCGAGCTCGTCGACCTGCCTGCCGAGTTCCTGCTCGAGGCGTTTGATGCGGGCGCGGTGGGCGACACGGTCGGTATCCGTGATGGTGATGAACCCCAGCCGGACCATGATCGCCTGTACGACCCGCACAAGGAGCAGAACCCGCTCGTCGTCGCGGCGGATTCCAAGCATCACCAGGATGAGATCCCACAAGCCGAGGCCTACCAAGAGGGCGAGACCCCAGAGAACACCACCGGCGGCCAACAGGTTCGCCTCGAGCGACGACTGGTCGACGAAACGCAGGGCGAGCGCGCATCCGAGCGGCGGACCGAAGATCATTGTTCCGGTGATTACTGCGGTGACGCACTGCTGCCAGAGCGGCAGAGGTCTGTCTTTCGGCAACGTTTGGCGCAGCTGTTCCTGCAGTGTCTCGATCGTCTTGTCGGTGTCTTTGACGAGTATCTGAGCTCGACTATGCCCACGGTCCAGGGAAACCGCGCGGTACTGGTCCGGAAGGAATTCCTTCAGGGCGCTCAGGTCTACCTTCAGCGGGGCGGTCACGACTGCCACAGGAGGTAGAAGTCGGCCAAGATCCCAGTTGCGGCTCCGAGTACGAGCAGACTCGGTGAGCCATTGTCGGCACTGACGCTCGAGAGTGCGTGGGCGAAGTTGTCGATGTGCATGCGGATTCTCCTTCGAGCCGAGAAGAGCTCGGCGGTCAATGAGATGTGGCTGTGGCTGGTGTTGTCGCGCGTCAGACTTAGTGGCAGGGCCGTTATGTAGGTCGTGAAGGAGAGTCAGTCATGGGTAGACCACCCTCGATTCCGGCGGAGAAGAAGACCCGGATCGTGTTGAGCGTGCTGGCCGGCGAGATGTCCATCGCCGAAGCGGCACGCAAGGA
>QFNC01000090.1 GCA_003240695.1 Pseudoxanthomonas suwonensis
CATGCGCCAGCGCGCCATGATCGCGATGGCGATCGCCAACGAGCCCGAGCTGATCATCGCCGATGAGCCCACCACCGCCCTGGACGTCACCATCCAGGCCCAGGTGATGGAGCTGCTCAAGAGCGCCCAGGAGATGCTGGGTGCCGCCACCGTGCTGATCACCCACGACATGGGCGTGGTCGCCGGCTTTGCCGACCGCGTGCTGGTGATGAAGGAAGCCCAGATGGTGGAGACCGGCGGCGTGGACGAGGTGTTCTACCGCCCCCGCGAGGAGTACACCCGCAGCCTGCTCTCGGCCGTGCCGCGCGTGGACCTTGCCGGCACCGACCACACCAACAGTGTGGCCGGCTCGGCGATGCTGGACCTCGCCAAGATCGCCGAGAGCGCCGGCCCCAAGGCCCCCCGCAAGGAGCGACCCAAGGTCCTCGAGGTCACCGACCTGCACCGCGTCTACCCGATCACCAAGGGCGCCCTGGTGCGCCGCAAGGTGGGCGAGCAGCGCGCGGTGGACGGCATCTCCTTCGACATCCGCGAGGGTGAGTGCCTGGCCCTGGTGGGGGAGTCCGGCTGTGGCAAGACCACCACGCTGATGGAGATCATGCAGCTGCGCGCCCCGCAGCAGGGCTCCATCAAGATCGGGGACAGGGAGACCGAGAACCTCTCCCGCAAGGAGCGCGCAGCGATGCGGGCGGACGTCTCGATCGTTTTCCAGGACCCGATGGCGTCCCTGGACCCCCGCATGCCCATCGGCGACATCATCAAGGAGCCCATGCGCGTGCAGGGCTACAGCGAGCAGCGGATGAGCGAGCGTGTGGATTGGCTGCTGGGCATGGTGGGCCTGCTCCCTGAGCACGCCGCTCGTTTCCCCACGGAGTTCTCCGGCGGTCAGCGTCAGCGCGTGGGCGTGGCCCGCGCCCTGGCCTGTGACCCGAAGCTGATCGTGCTGGACGAGCCCACCTCCGCCCTGGACGTGACCGTGCAGGCCGGCGTGCTGGCCATGCTGGCCGATCTCAAGGCCCGTCTGGGGGTGAGCTTCCTGTTCGTCTCCCACGACCTGTCCGTGGTGCGCCACATCTCCGACCGCATCGCCGTGATGAAGGCAGGCAGGATCGTGGAGCTCGGCCCCACCGACGAGGTGTTCGCGAACCCCCAGCACGCCTACAGCAAGGAGCTGCTGGCCGCGGTGCCGATCCCGGACCCGGAGATCGCACGGCAGCGCCGACGCCAGGTGATCGACCGCAAGGCCTTCGAAGGATCGGAGAACCTGGACGAGCTCGACGATGCGGGGGACGTCGATGCGCTGAACCGCGATGTGGGCGGCTCCCACGCCGCCGGCTGAGACCGCAACGATCCCATCGGACCAAGGGGGCCGCGCCAGCAGCGTGGCCCTCTTCGTCATGCGTGAAGGCGATTCACTGCCGAATGCCTGCGGACCTGCAGTGTTGCGAACAGGTAACAGGGTCGCCCCTAAGGCGTGTCACGGGTCACCAGGTCCATAGACTGGCTTCACCGCGCACGAGGACCGTGGCCATGGAGGCCACTTCCCGGCCCCGCAGCGCGGCTCGAAACATCGAGCGGACCCGAAGATCTCGGAGTCCGTGAGCGAAGGAGATCCACATGCGATTGACGCGACGTTCCATGCTGGGGGCGACTGCCCTGTCGGCAGTGACCGTGACGGCGCTGGCGGCCTGCAGCCAGGACACCGGCCAGGGCGGCGGCTCCGACAACGGTGGCTCCGGCGGCTCCGACGGCGGCGGTGGTGGCGGCGACCAGATCGCGTCGGATCAGAACGACATCAACGCCAAGGAGCGCGACGAGCTGGGCGAGGGCGGCGTGCTGCGCCTGGCCAACAACGCCTTCCCCGCGAACTGGAACACCTTCAGCTCGGACGGCAACGAGGCCAACACCTCGGACATGATGGGTGCGATCTACCCGAGCCTCACCCAGTACACCGCTGCTGGCGAGATCGTCCCGAACCCGCAGTACACCGAGCGTCTCGAGCTCACCTCCGAGGACCCCCAGGTCATGGAGATCGAGCTCAAGGAGGGCATGCAGTGGTCTGACGGCACCCCGATCAACTACAAGTCGATCGAGAACGTCTTCAACATCATGAACGGCTCGCAGGAGGAGTACGCCATCGCGTCGTCCTCGGGCTACGACAAGGTCGAGAAGATCGAGCAGGGCGACAACGACCTCACCGCCGTGATCACCTTCAAGGAGAAGTACGCCGACTGGCTGGGCCTGGCCTCGGTCATGCCCGATTCCCTCGCCGAGTCCGCTGACGCGTTCAACAACAGCTGGCAGGCAGAGCCCCTGGTCACCGCCGGCCCCTACAAGATCGGCAATATCGACTCGGCCAACAAGACCGTGCTGCTCGAGCCGGACGAGAACTGGTGGGGCGACAAGGGCCTGCTGAGCCAGGTGCTGTTCACCACCATCGAGGACCCGGCCGCGACCGCCACCAGCTTCCAGAACGGCCAGCTGGACGTCATCGAGACCTCCGTCCCCGCCACCTACTCCGTGGTGGAGCCGCTGATCGACAATGGCGCCGTGCTGCGCAAGGCCGCCGGCCCGAACTGGACCCACATCACCCTGAACGCCGCCGAGGGCCGCCCGCTGGCGGACCAGGCCGTGCGCCAGGCCATCTTCCGGGCCATCGATCGCCACGAGGTGTTCCTCTCGGTCAACGCCACCATGCCGTACCCGGAGGACACCGAGCCGCTGAACAACCACCTGCTGATGACCAACCAGGAGGGCTACCAGGACAACGCCGGCGATCTGGGCACGTACGATCCCGACGCCGCCAAGAAGCTCCTGGAGGATGCCGGCTACACGATGGAGGGCGACGTCTACTCCAAGGACGGCAAGCCGATCGAGATCACCTACGTGTACAACGACGGCTCCAAGACCAACGAGGCCGTGGTGCCCGTGGTCCAGGAGGCCCTCAAGGCCGTGGGCATCACGATGAACGTCCAGAAGGTGCCGCCGACGGATCTGTTCTCCAAGTACGTCATCCCCGGCGAGTTCGACCTGACCCTGTTCGGCTGGGTCGGCAACCCGTTCCTGTCCTCCGGTGATTCCATCTGGAAGACCGACGGCGAGCAGAACTTCGGCAAGGTCCCCGCCCCCGAGGCCGATCCGCTGCTGGACCAGGCTGCGGTGGAGACCGATCCCGACAAGCGCCTCGAGCTGATGAACGAGGCCGATGCCCACCTGTGGGAGGCCGCCGGTGTGATCCCGCTGTGGCAGGCCTACGACTTCTTCGTCCAGCACCCGGATCTCGCCAACTACGGCGCCTGGGGCTTCGAGAGCCCGGACTGGACCAAGATCGGCTACGTCGCCGGCTCGGACAAGCTCAACGGCTGATCCGACCTGCACCCGAGGGGCCTCGAGCGTTCGCGCTCGGGGCCCCTCCCCGTTGTCCGGCAGTGGGAGACTTGGTGCCATGACTGCTGATACCCGCTACCTCCGTCAGATGCGCCTGCCCCAGGTGGGGATCACGGGGCAAAAGAAGCTCGGTGCCGCCCGCGTGGCCGTGATCGGTGCCGGCGGGCTCGGAGCCCCGGTGCTGTCCTACCTGGCAGCTGCCGGGATCGGTTCGATCACGGTGATCGACGCGGACACGGTGGACCTCAGCAATCTGCACCGCCAGGTCATCCACCGCACCGACGCGGTGGGCAGGCCCAAGGCAGTGAGCGCGGCCGAGCATCTGGCGGCGCTGAACCCCGAGGTTCAGGTGCGGGCCATGGTGGACACCCTCACCCCCGCCAACGCCCTGGAGGTGCTGGGCGGGCATGATCTGGTGCTGGACGGCACCGACAACTTCCCCACCCGCTACCTGGCCTCCGATGCCTGCGAGATCCTGGACCTGCCGCTGGTGTGGGGTTCGATCCTCGGCTTCACCGGTCAGGTGAGCCTGTTCCACGGCGCCGGAGGAACGGGCGTCACGTACCGGGATGTGCATCCCGTGCCGCCGCGTCCGGGGGAGGTGCCCAGCTGCTCCGAGGCCGGGGTGCTGGGGATGCTGTGCGGCGTGATCGGCTCCGCGATGGCGATGGAGGCCGTCAAGCACATCCTGGGCGTGGGGGAGACTCTCCACGGCCGTATCGCCCTGTACGACGCGTTCACCGCGCGCTGGATGGAGGTGCCGGTGGCCCGCGACCCTGCGCGGCCTGCGGTCACCGAGCTGGAGGACCTCACGCTCACCTGCGGCCTGCCCGGCCCCACG
>QFNC01000201.1 GCA_003240695.1 Pseudoxanthomonas suwonensis
GCGGACCGCCTTGGCCGTGATGACATCCGCCACGGCCTCCTGGAAGGAGGCGGCGATGTCCGCGCGGGGCACCTCGAGGCCGCGGGCCTCGAACTGCTCCACGGCGCGGGAGACGGCGGTCTTCAGCCCGGAGAAGGACCAGTCGTGCCGGTGCGGGCCCGGCTCCTCGGCGCTGCCGACGAACTTGCCCGCGGTGAGCCCGCGCGGGAAGCGGAAGGCCGTCGGGTCGCCCTGGGCGGCGAGCCGGTCGATCACGGGACCCCCGGGGTAGCCCGCCCCGATGAGTCGGGCGACCTTGTCGTAGGCCTCGCCGGCCGCGTCGTCGATGGTCGAGCCCAGCAGCTCGACCTCGGAGCTGATCCGGCCCACGCGCAGAATCTCGGTGTGCCCGCCGGAGACGAGCAGCGCGCCCAGGTCCGCGGGCAGGTCGTCCCACTGCGCGGGCCGCACGCCGTCCAGCATGCCGACGCCCACGTGCGCCACGAGGTGGTTGATGCCGTAGAGGGGCGTGCCGAGGGCCGTGGCGAGCGCCTTCGCCCCCGCGACCCCCACCATGAGCGCACCCGCCAGACCCGGGCCGGAGGTGACGGCGATCGCGTCGAGGTCCTCAAGCGTGACGTCGGCGGTGTCCAGGGCGCGGCGGATCGTGGGCACGAGGGCCTCGAGGTGGGCGCGGGCGGCGATCTCCGGGATCACGCCACCGAAGCGCACGTGCTCCTCGACGGAGGAGGCGACCTCGTGCGCCAGTAGGGCGGTGCCGCGGACGACGCCGACGCCGGTCTCGTCGCAGGAGGACTCGATGCCGAGCACGAGGGGGGCTGCGGTGGCGGTGGGCATGGGCTCCAGTCTAGTGAGCGGCCCTACTCCGCCCGGTTCCCATGGATTTCAGATTCCGCCGAGTCCGCCACTACATAGCCCGCGTCAAAACCCTTAACTCGATTTCGAGAAATGCTTGCCCCCGGCGATCCAATGACGGCCATACCTACAGAGGCTTCCGGCCTTCCATTAGAACTCCCTTGACGCCTTATCCGTCGTCGCAACCAAAAATAGGTAATAAACATGATAGCCGCGGCAAGCGCACCAGCGCCTAATTTCCAGGTTGGGCCAGGCAAGAAAAGAAGAGCCACACTCAAAACCGTTGGGACTATAGTCAATATGAATGCGGCCAAGGATTCTTCTTGCCGGGAACTCAACTCTTCTTATCCTCGACTGAATCAGGGTCAATGAATCGTGAAGCGGTATTGTTATCCGCTTCCACGTTAGATGAGTCCTTGACTAAGTACCCAACCTCGAATCCGATTGCCCTATTGTTTCTCATGACAATATTGTCTACGCCTTCAATGTGGAATCCGACGCTCTTTGGAAGATCTTTGCTCATTTCCTGGAACTCCCACTCTCCATCTCTCTTATCGCAAGCAGCATCCATTGTAACGTCACTCACAGGACCTTGCGCATGATCACGGCGTCCTCGCCGCCCGGGTAGTAGCGGCGGCGCACGTGCAGCTCCTCGAATCCGTGGCGGGCGTAGAGGCGCCGGGCGGCGTCGTTGGAGGCGCGGACCTCGAGCATCAGGGCGGACGCGCCCCGGGCGGCGGCCTCGGCGGCCATCCAGCGCAGCTGGGCCGCCCCGATCCCCCGGCCCTGGGCGGCCGCGGGGGACGTCGCGGACGACCACGCGGTAGTCCCGGGTGGGCGGTCGGCCGTGCGCGTCCCGCCCGCTGGCGGGGCCGGTCTGGGCGAGCTCCTCCTCGTATAAGCGCGCGGGCCAGGCGTCGAGCGGGAAGAGGGTGGCCTCCTGGGCGAGCACCTCGGGGATGTCCCACACGGTCATGGGGCGCAGCAGGTAGCCGGGCCGTCGGACTCGCGCAGGTAGAGCGGCTCGGCGGGCACGAGGCCGCGGCCGCGCCGCAGGGCGAGCTCGGCCACCTGCCCCACCCCGACGGCGGACGGCGTGGCCGTCTCCCAG
>QFNC01000091.1 GCA_003240695.1 Pseudoxanthomonas suwonensis
CGGTCTCACTGGTGGCCACTCGCATGCCGAGCACTTCGCGGTGCCCGTCGCCGTTCACGCCGGTCGCGAGCAGGACGACCGCGTTGATCACCCGTCCGCCCTCGCGGACCTTCATCGTCAGCGCGTCAGCGGAGACGAATGTGAAGGGGCCGGCCGCGTCCAAGGGCCGGTGGCGGAACTGCTCGACATGCTCGTCAAGATCGGCTGCCATGCGGCTGACCTGCGACTTCGAGAGCGAGTTGATGCCGAGGGTCTTGACGAGCTGGGGCCCCGGACGCGATGTGCGCGAAGCGTGCATCCGGGGAGCCATGCGGCGGGTGGAGACGCCGGCGAGGTAGCAGTCCGCCACGACGGCGATCAGGGCGGATTCAGCGCGCTTGCGCCGCTCGAGCAGCCAGTCGGGGAAGTAGGTGCCAGAGCGGAGTTTAGGAACGGCCACATCGATCGTCCCGACCCGTGTGTCGAGGTCGCGATGGCGGTAGCCGTTGCGCTGGGCAGACCGGTCGGGGCTGGGCCGGCCGTATTCCGCGCCGGCGACCGCGTCGGCGTCCGCGGAGAGGAGCTCGTTGATGATCGTTTGCAGCATCGAGCGCATCAGATCGGGGGACGCTTCGGTCAGGGCTTCACTGAGCAGGCCGTGAGGGTCGACAATATGGGGAGCGGTTATCGTGATGACTCCGTTCGAGTGAGAAGTAGAGAGCTTTCTCGAAGGATCACACGACGGCCGCGTCCGCGTCCGGGACGATCACGGTGCCACCGCGCTACACCACTATGCGGGACTCAACTCCGCCATGCGGTAGTGGCTGCGAATGATACCGACCAGGTGTAGAACGAAGCAGCGGACACCGACCCAAAACCAGCCGGACGTCTCATCAAATCCGTCTCGCTCGGGCGCACTACGAGACAGGCTTCTGAGGCTGATGCCCCCGTGAGGACGCGGGGACATCAGCCTGTCCAGAGAACGTGATGTCTGCAAGACCCCAGAGGACGGGACAATCGCGGCGGCGCAGCCCCTGCAGGTGTCGGCGAGTACCAGCGACTAGCGGCGCAGCGCGGCAAGCGCAACCTCGCAAGCACTCACCACCTGCACTTGTTCTGCTTCTCGCCCGTATCCCCTCAGCTGCCGAACGTTCTTCACCCAGGCACGGAGGTCGGCCTCTTGCTTTTTAGCCGTGACCGCCTTCACCACTTGGTCCCAATCCTCGTCGACCCACGGAGAACTGCCATCAAGGCGGCTAGCTGCAACGATAGCGGAGAGCCCTAGAGCTGCCTCCTCGACCCCGAGCGACGCCAGTCCTCCTGCGTATTTCCGATACCGATCCAGGGATGTGGAGAATCGCCGCCCCCCGGCTTTGGTTCGTAGGATGATACTTCCGACGGATATCGATTCAGGGAACATCGCGCTGAGCGCCGCCCCAAGTGCCATCCAGTCTGGCTCAGGTCCTGTCGCATGAATCGTCAATGATTCACCCCTCAAATCCACTGAATCACACGTTAAGCCATACATGCCGAAGAACAGGGCTACCGCAGCATTCCGATCTCGCGGCGCGAGGTATTCGCTGTATGTGAAGTCGGCTCCGTGTCGGACCAACGCCGTCGTCGTCCCTACGAACGTTGCGACAGTTGTCTCTAGGTACGCCAATATTCGATCGACGAACTCGTCGAAGGTGAAACTATCTCTACCGATGATCACGGCGTCTTGATTCACGTCGATGTCAGCATGCCCGCCAGCGTTCCGCAGAGCCGGGGTGAGATTATCGTTGAGAAGAAGACCGGGGTGGGCAGTTGCCGCTCGGCGGATTATCTCTCCTCCTTTCATGTTGGTAAGTTTCCGATACTCCCCAACCGAACTAGCCAGCAAAGTTGCAAGAGAGTGCTTCAGAACTCCATCTCGCCAGGTCGCCACAGCTTGAACGAAACGATGAGCGACCTCAAGATCGTTCCCATCGTCCGCCGCGATCGCCTGGTCTACAGACGCCATGGCACTTCCCAAAAAGGCCGCCGCGCGGGCGTGGCCTCTCTTCCAGTCCTCGGACGCGGCAAGCTCTTCCCCACCAGCACTAGCAGCCACATCCGAGACGGTGACGATCCGCGTGAACATCTCTACATCAAAGGAGCTAAGGGCCATGAGCTGGATGGTGTGAGCCTGTAGCCCCAGCCCGGCCGCGCCGACCTCCCAACCAACACCAGATGCCAGTTTTTCATCGAGCTCTGTCACAGACAATCGATCGTCAGCGCCCTGACGGGCAGCACGACCTACTCTATTGAGGCTCTCGATCACGGACAGTCCAGACAGAGATTCTTCCGCGGCATCTAGTTCACCGGTCCGGTCCAGGATGGTCCCGGCCTCAGCAATCTTTAGGTTGCCTCGTCGCGCGAATTCCTGGGCCGCATGGAGGTCTGTCGCGACGAGAGCATCTACGAACATCTCGATCCCCTCGCGAAACATCTCGAGCGCATCTCCAATGATGCGGCCACGGTTCCTTCCCGGTCTCGGCAGCGGTTTCTTCCAGCTTGCGACCAACTGATCCAGCCGCTCGAACGAGCTGAGCAGAGAGTCTGCCGTGCGATCAGCGCGTGACACGTCGGCAAGGGACCGTTGCACGCGCCGAAGTACTTTGTCGAAGTCGACTTCAAGATGGTCCACATCTGGGAAGATGGTACGGTCGGGAGATTTCCGCTGGTTGTGGAACTCCGCAACCACTTTTTCGCGACGCTGTAGGTCGTACTGAACTTCTTGAGGTTTCGGCCGCTTCCCACACTCAGGACACTCCCGCGCCAGAAGGCGCTCACCACCGCATCTCTCGCACGTGATTGTTCCGAACTTCAGCTGCAGACCCTTGTTTCGCTTTCGGCTTCCCATGTTCCGCTCCTTTGCTCGTACCTACCTATAAATTCTCAGTACACCACGGGGCACTGACAAGCCTTCACTTTGAACCGCCCTGGGTTCGGTGGAGACTCCTGAGTTTGGAAACGAGGATGGAGTCATGCCGAGAGAACAGCGGGCTGGGAGCCCGACGACGCGTCGTTACAGCGAGGCGGAGAAGGCCGCGGCGGTGCGGATGGTCCGGGCCCTGCGGGCCGAGCTGGGGACGAGTCAGGGGACGGTGACCCGGGTAGCTCGGCAGTTGGGCTATGGCACGGAGTCGGTGAGGATGTGGGTGCGTCAGGCTGACGCTGAGGAGGGCATCGAGACCGGCTCGGCGCCGGCCCCTCGGGCGGAGAAGTCGGCGCGAGAGAAGGAGCTGGAGCAAGAGGTCCGCGAGCTGCGACGGGCGAATGAGATCTTGAAGCGGGCGGCGTCTTTCTTCGGGGCGGAGCTCGACCGCCAACACAAGTGATCGTGAGCTTCATCGACGCCAACCGCGACGATTTCGTGGCCGGGCGCCGGCTCGGGGTCGAGCCGATCTGCCGCGTACTGACCGAGTACGGGATCAAGATCGCCCCGAGCACCTACTACGCAGCCAAGACCCGCCCGGCCTCGGCCCGCACGCTCAGGGACGCTGAGCTGGGGCCGCAGCTGCGGGCGTTGTGGGAGGAGAACTACCGGGTCTATGGGGCGCGCAAGCTCTGGAAGGCCGCCCGCCGCGCTGGGATCGACATCGGCCGTGATCAGGTCGCCCGGCTCATGCGCGCCGAAGGCATCACCGGGGTGGTCCGGACCAAGAAAGTGCGCACTACCCGTCCCAGCGAAGCCGCGAGGCGTCATCCGGATTTGGTTGAGCGTCGCTTCACCGCCGGGTCGCCGAACCGGCCGTGGGTCACAGACCTGACCTATGTGCCTACCTGGGCCGGGATCGCCTACGTGTGCTTCATCATCGATGCCTACTCCCGGATGATCGTGGGCTGGCGCGTCGCGGCGAACATGCGCACTCAGATGGTCCTGGACGCCATCGAAATGGCCCGCTGGCGCCGCGGCGCGAACCTGCCGGGCCTGAGGTGCCATAGCGATGCGGGCGCCCAGTTCACGAGCCTGCGATACGGCGAGCGGCTCGCCGAGATCGGCGCCACGCCCTCCATCGGCTCAGTCGGGGACTCCTACGACTGTCAGTCTCTTTCTACCCGGTCCCGCGAGGATTGGGGAGTCCCGGCCGGCGCGGTCTGACCCTTGCTTACGATTGGCCCGAGTGGTGCCTTTGCGTTG
>QFNC01000202.1 GCA_003240695.1 Pseudoxanthomonas suwonensis
GGTAACGTCTACCACAACGCGGCGCCACTGCGCGCCACAGCTTAACTCAGGCGTTAGGCTGTTTGGAAAGATCCACGGAGGTTCCAAAACAGCACATGCTGCTTCAAAAGCGCACCCGTTTCTCCAGGGCAAAGCAGCTGCTCAAAGCCATCTCCGGCGCTTCCAAAAGAACGCGTCGGTGCGGTTAAAAGCGGCTTTCCGCAGGTCCAAAGCAGTGGTTCGTCGCTCCGGATCGGGCGAATGGTTGGGTTCGCACTGCTCCGAATTACGTTGCTAATCATGCAGTTGCAGCGGAAGCTCTGGCGTTGGGGTACAGCTGCAGCCGCAACCGGCTACAGCCTAACAAGTCGTTCAAGCTGATGTCGCTTCGTGGCGCCGACTTTTGTGGTAGCGTGTACCACAACGCGGCGCCACTGCGCGCCACAGCTTAACTCAGGCGTTAGGCCTTAGCACCGCGTTGCTCTCTGGCTGCCCTGGGCGTGAGTTCGCCACTTGCACCGGGCCAATGGTTACGCACCCTGAGGGCAAGTGCTCCGCTCACTACTATCAGACTGACTATCGCGGTGGCGGTCAGGTCACGCAGGCTCTCGTTGAGTGTGCAGAGCTACCATCCACTCCGGGTGGCAACGTGGTCGCCATACACTCCATCGCACACGGCATTGGCCTCAAATGGCTGAGTGCAAACACTCTGGAGGTGGCTGTTCCCGCCGGGATAGCTCTGCAAGACCAGCGCGCTAGTGACACCTATAGCGGCTACCATCTGCAATACATGTATCGTCAGCTTCCGGCGGGTGAACCAGCTTTGCAGGGCTGCGGCCTTGGCAAGTCGGGCGGCACCTAACAATTCATTCAAGCCGACGCCGCTTCGCGGCGCGGCTTAATTCAAGCGTTAGGCTGTTTGGAAACATCAACACGGTTCAAAACAGCACTTGCTGTTCGAAACGCGGATTCGGTTCTGCCTGGCATCTACCCGCCGGCTGTCTGCCGATTGTTCAACGCGATTTCCGGAAGATCAAAAGCATGCGCCGTCGCGGCGGAACGTTCGGACGTCTGGGTACCCGTGCTCCCAATTTTCCTTGAAACTCATGCACTTGCAGCACAAACTCTGGCATTGGGGTACAACGGCAACAGCGCAGGGCCACAGCCTAACAACTCGTTCAAGTTGACGTCGCTTCGTGGCGCCGCCTTTTGTGGTAGCGTCTACCACAACGCGGCGCCACTGCGCTCCGCA
>QFNC01000203.1 GCA_003240695.1 Pseudoxanthomonas suwonensis
CCCCAGCTCGATCTCCTCGGTGATCAGGGGGCGGGAGATCATCTGCCCCGGCTCCTGCAGCACGAAGCCCACGTGCTCGCCCCGCTCGGCGAGGGTCCATCCCGAGGCGTCGACCGAGCCGATGCGCACCTCTCCCTCGGTGGCCTTCTCGAAGCCGCACACCACGCGCGCCAGGGTGGACTTCCCGGCCCCGTTGGAGCCCAGCACGCCGATCATCTCCCCGGCGCGCACGCGGGCACTGACGTCCTGCACGGCCCGGGTGCCGGGAGCATCTCCCGGCCGTGGAAGCTCACAGCCCACGCGGTCCAGTTCGAGCGCGACGGCCCGGCCGGGCGCGACATCGGGACGGGCGGCATCGGTGCCGGCCACCCACTCCCGCACCGCCGCGACCTGGTCCTCGTCCAGTTCCATGGTCGTGAGGTCCGCCGGGTGCTGCTCGGCGCGGGCAGGTGCACCGGCCATCCGCAGGGCCGCCAGGTGCAGGGGCGGTCGGATGCCGTGCTGCTCCAGCAGGCCCGAGACCAGCACCTCGTCCGGCGGGGCATCGGCCACGATCCGACCCCCGGCCATCAGCACGATCCGGTCCACTGGGCGGTGCAGCACGTCCTCCAGGCGGTGCTCCACGATCACCACGGTGCGGCCGTGCTCGCGGTGCAGGTCATCGATCAGCTCCACCGCGGCGCGCCCCGCAGCCGGGTCCAGGTTCGCCAAGGGTTCGTCGAACAGCAGCACCTCCACGTCGTCCACCAGCACCCCGGCCATCGCCACCCGCTGCTTCTGCCCACCGGAGAGCTCGTGCGGGGAGGAGGCCAGACGGTCCTGGATCCCCACGATGGAAGCGGCATGCTGCACTCGCTGCGGCATCTGCGCGTGGGGGACCTGCTGGTTCTCCAGGCTGAAGGCGATGTCCTCAAGGGGCACCGCGGCCGGGTCGTTGCCGCACACCCGCACGGTGCCCGTCGCCGTGCCCCGGTGGTGATGGGGGATCAGCCCGTTCAGCACCGAGAGCAGGGTGGACTTGCCGGAGCCGGACGCACCGATGACCGCCACCTTCTCGCCGCGCCTGATCACCAGGTCGATGTCGTGAAGGGTGGGCTCGGACTGCGCGCGGTACTGGAAGCAGTACCCGCGCAGCTCGATGAGCGGCTCGGCGGGGTCGGTCACGACTGGACCGTGAGCGACCCGGTCTTGGTGCGGGTGCGGGCGTAGACCGCGAGGATCAGGGTGCCCAGCACGGCGGTGGTGATGGTGTTGGCGACGAACGCGAGCCCGCCCTGGGCCCACACCTTCCCGGCCGGTTCGTTGTAGATCAGCACGTCACCCAGCGGCGCGATCAGCAGCCAGGCCGCGGCGTGGGCCACCGC
>QFNC01000092.1 GCA_003240695.1 Pseudoxanthomonas suwonensis
GATCAGCCTGCGCGGCGAGCGCGGGCGTTGCGGCGCTTCAGCGAGCGGCGCTCATCCTCGGACAGGCCACCCCAGACACCCGAGTCCTGGCCGGTCTCCAGGGCGAACTTCAGGCACGCGGTCATGACGTCGCACTTCTGACACACCGCCTTGGCCTCCTGGATCTGCGTGATCGCCGGTCCGGTGTTCCCGATCGGGAAGAACAGCTCGGGATCATGGTTGAGGCACTCGGCACGGTGGCGCCAGTCCATCGTCACTCTCTCTTTCCAGAACGCCCCGCCCCACCCTGGAGGGTGGGGTTGCGGAGCGAACTCCGCGACTCCGCGCGGAAGCGGGCCGTGTTCCATTCTCCGGGGCGGCTGACCTGGCCACAAGGGTCTTCGTGCTCGAGCTGGGTGGCACTTCCCACACGGTAGGGGCTTGATCGTGAGCCCGGTTTCCGACGGGGTGTCCGAGCAGGGGCCGGCCCGCCCCTGACCGCTACAGTGCCCTCATGCCCACATCAGCCCGTCCCGGCAGTTCGCGTCCTGAGACCGAGGACGATCCCCGCCCGCAACTGCGACCCGCCGCCGCGCTCGTGCTGGTGCTCGAGGCATTGATGATCGCTGCCGCGGCCACCGCTTCCTTCTGGCTGTCCCGCACCGCAGGCGAGAGCGCCGGACTGATGATGGCCCTCGGGGTGTTCCTGCTGGTATTCGCCCTGGGGGCTGCCGTAGCGGCCCGGTCCCTCCTGCAGCGTGGGCGGTTCGGCCTGGGCTACGGGATCACCTGGCAGCTGTTCCAGGCCTTGGTGGGGGCGAGCCTGCTGCGCGGCGCGCTGTACTGGCAGGGAGCCCTCGCGCTGGTGCTCGCGGTGGTGGCGTTCGTGCTGCTGCTGCAGCTGGTGCGCTCCACCCCGCTGCCCGAGCAGCATTGATCAGCTGCGACGCGGACCCGGGGTGGAGTGAGTTCCTCATACCGAAGGAGGAGGTGGAGGGCTCAGCCGGTCCACCACACTGAGATCGGGCCGTGCCGACCAGCGCACGGGCGATGAGGGGGAGCGGGATGATGCGGACACGTCAGGGCGATGGCAGCGCACTGCCCGAGATCGGGCCGTGGGCGCCGCTGTGGCGGGTGGTGATGGGGACCGAGCATCACGGGACCCGGTACGACATCGACGTGGACCTGTGGGACCCCACCGAGCGCGTCAGGCTGTACCGCGACGGACGCCAGCACCGGGTGCAGGCCTCGCCTGCCCGCTTCGTGCTGGAGGACGGCTCCCGGATCGAGGTCGCCTACAGCACACTCGGCCTCAAGTGGGCACACCTGGTCACCGCGGAAGGTGAGCAGCGAATGCTCGAGCCGGCCCCCGGTACCGGGGAGAGATGGAGGGCGGACCTGGACCGTGACCGGCCCGGGGTGTCTCGCCTGGTCGCTCTCCTCTCATGGACGGTGCTGGTGATCGCAGCCCTGGTGGAGCTCCCGCAGCTGGTGGAGCAGATCGCCGGCTGGACGGGGCTGTTCACCTTCACCTCACCGGTGAGTGCACCGGCCTGGGTGAATGCGGTCCTGACCATCGGCGGCGTGGTCGCGGGCATCGAACGGGCCCTGCGGCTGCGGTACAGCGCCCTGATCGACGACTGAGCCGCCCGCCGGTCAGGACCCCGGGCTCACCAGTCCGGTCTCGAAGGCGATGATGACCGCCTGGACCCGGTCGCGGGCGCCGAGCTTGGAGAGCACTCTTCCCACGTGGGTCTTCACCGTGGCCTCCGCGACGAACAGCTCCGCGCCGATCTCCTGGTTCGAGAGGCCCCGGCCCATCAGTACCAGCACCTCGCGCTCGCGCTCGGTGAGCGTCTCCAGCGCGGTGGTGCTGCGCTCGGGTGGCTCCGGGGTCGAGATCACCCGCTCCAGCAGTCGCCGGGTGGCCGACGGTGCGATCACCGCATCCCCCCGGTGGATGGTGCGGATCGCGTGCAGGAGCTCCTCGGGCTGGGCGTCCTTGAGCAGGAATCCGCTGGCGCCCGCACGGATGGCCGCCACCACGTACTCGTCGAGGTCGAAGGTGGTCAGCACGATGATCCGCGGCGCGCGTTCGACGGGGACCTGCTCGAGGATGCGGGAGGTGGCCTCGATGCCGTCCATGCGCGGCATCCGCACGTCCATCAGCACCACGTCCACGTCGCGTGCCCGCAACTGGTCAACGGCCTCGACGCCATCGGCGGCCTGGACCACCACCTCCATGTCGTCCTGGGAGTCGATGACCATGGAGAACCCTGCACGCACCAAGGGCTGGTCGTCCACCAGGGCGATCCGCAGAGGTCGGGGGGCAGTGGCCGGGGTGTCGCTCACGAGAGGGCTCCTTCATTCAGGTGCGTGGTATCGGCAGAGGGGGAGACAGGATCGAACTGTCGGGAGGGCGAGTGCGGATCGGTGCGGTCGTGCTCGCGCGGGGCGGTCCGCTGCAGGGGCAGGGTGGCCATCACCCGGAAGCCGCGACCGGGCAGGGGCCCCGCGGTGAGTTCACCGTCGTACACCGACACCCGCTCACGCATGCCGGTGATGCCGTGGCCCATGCCGTCGGAGTCGGGGTCGGTGCCGCGACCGTCGTCGATGATCTCCGCCTCGACCGTCTGTGCGGTGCGACGGATCGTCACGGAGGCGCGGGCCCCCTCGCCGGCGTGCTTCATCACGTTGGTGAGGGCCTCCTGCACCAGGCGGAACAGGGACATGCCCAGGGCCTGAGGGATGTCGTCGAGGTCCTCGGACAGCTCGAGCTGAACCGGCAGGCCCGCGGCACGCACCCGGTCGATCAGCTCGGGGAGCACGGCGGGGCCTGGCTGGGGGCCGAAGGTGGTCTGCTCGTCCTGCCGCAGCACCCCCAGCAACGAGCGCATGTCGGCCAGGGCCGCACGGCCCGTGTCACCGATGGTGCCCAGCACGTCGGCTGCCTTCTCCGGGTGCTGGGAGGCGATGAAGCGGCCGCCGTCGGCCTGGGCGATGATCACCGACAGGGAGTGGGCCACCACGTCGTGCATCTCCCGAGCGATGCGGGCGCGTTCCTCGGCGACGGCGAGTGCGGTGCGCTGCTCGCGCTCGCGCACCGCCTGCTCGGCGCGCTCCCGCTGCAGGGCCAGCTGTCGGATCCGGGCTCGCTGCAGGTTCGCCAGTGC
The DNA here is from genome assembly GCA_003240695.1 of Pseudoxanthomonas suwonensis. Lineage (GTDB taxonomy): Bacteria > Pseudomonadota > Gammaproteobacteria > Xanthomonadales > Xanthomonadaceae > Pseudoxanthomonas_B > Pseudoxanthomonas_B suwonensis_A. Next base: position 3,153 of record QFNC01000092.1, read on the forward strand.
CCACACGGCCACGATCGAGATGGTGCCAGTGACCAGCAGGGTCACGAAGACGACGATGGCCTCCATCGCGGAGGCGTACGGACTGGCGATGGTGACGGCGGTCCAGCTCAGGGTCTGGGTGAGCACCCCGGCGATGCCGGCGATGATCCCGGCCACATGGATGCGCGTGGTGCCGTACGCCACCGCGCAGAACATGGCGTAGAACGTCATCACGTCGCCCAGGACCACCATCAGGCCCGCGGCCACGTGGATCACCGCGAGGGTGCCGATGACGGCCACACCCCAGCCAGGGCGGGTGCGGCAGATCGCGCCGGCGGCGACCATCGGGATGGTGAAGGGCATCCACCAGCCGATCGCCCCGATGAACAGGGTGAACAGGATCAGCAGGAGGGTGACGGCCCCCCACACCACGGCATCCACGACGGCGGGGTGCTCGATCACCCAGCGGAACGGGTCAGGCCGGGTGCCTCGTTTCTCCTGCGCGTCGCCCGTCGTGGTCATGTCGACCGAGCCTACGGGTGCCGGCTCGCAGGGACGTCCCACCTGGGGCGGATCGGGGTCCCCCACAGGGCGTACCGGCGCAAGGCCGAGGAGGGTGCAGCGGTGTCGGTGCCCGCGACGCCGCTGCTGACGGGGGAGTTCACAGCATACGCTGGGGCGGCTCGAGCAGCTCCGGCCCCTCGTTGCCCACCTTGCCCACGGCCGGGTCGACCTCCCGCACGGTCAGCAGGGAGTCCTCCAGCAGATGGGAGTCGTCGTTGATCCAGGCGGCGGCCGCTTCCTTGGAGTCCATCGAGGTGTCCAGCCAGGTGTCGACCTGGTGGCGCGGGAGCATCACCGGGGTGCGGTCGTGGATCCGCGCCAGGTCACC
>QFNC01000093.1 GCA_003240695.1 Pseudoxanthomonas suwonensis
CGCAGATCGGGCTCACCCTGCGGGTTCACCCACGCGGCCACCTGGCGGTTGGTCAGGCACGACGCCATTTGCTGCGCCGTGCCGTAGATGCCGCCGCGCTGCTTCTCCGGGGCGGTGATGACACCGCGCACCTGGTCGGCCGTTAGGTCGTACCCACCGCGCCGGAGGATGCCGATTGGCTCCTCCTCCGTGGGGCGCGTCAGCCACCCGTAGACGTCCGTGATCGGCCGCGAATCGAGCGCGGCCGCGAGCAGGAGCCCCGCAAGGAGATCCTGCCCCGCGGGGTCGAAGTAGGCATCCGTCTTGGCTCCCGGGTCGCGGGAACCAGAGGCGAAGTGGTCGGCCAGCTTGGCTGCGCGAACCTCGTCGGTAACGTAGCTGAGCGGGTTCCACCACCACGTAGGGTTCTCGAGCGCGATTCCCTGGGGATCGAACACCCAGACCGGGCCGGCCTCCGCACGGACGTCTCTGGTCGCGTCGACGACGTCGCGCTTGTTCGAGGTCACGAGAACGCCCCCAGGAGCGTCCAGGATGGCCGGGACGGCCCGTGAGGTCGTCTTACCGGTGCGAGGCCCCCAGATGTCGATGTGCATGTCCTCCCAGGTGCCGTAGAGCGGCATCTGACCGAGGGTCTTACCGATCGGCACGCCGAGAGAACCGGTGACGCCGAGCCGGGTTGCCTGAGCCTGCGCGTTGCGCTTGCTCAGCCCCTCGACGTCCTTCCCGCGGCCCATGTACGAGCTGGCCCGGTCGACGCGCGTACGGCCCTTCCGGTAGCGCACGACGCCGACGATCGCCAGCACCACGAGGGCAAGGACGATCGCCAGGAGAACCGCGACGATCCACGTCGCGGAGGCCGGCCACTCGATACGGCCGATGATGACGCCGAGCGTGAAGGCGAACGGGTCGGTCGGCAGCTCAGCGCCGGTCCCGTCGAGCTGGTGCCCGAGGCGGACGGCGACGTTCAAGACCACCATCGTGGCGATGACGCCACCGATGCCGATCACGAGCATCATCGTCTCCGCGCCGAAGCCGCCGGGGTCGCGGCGGCGGTTGTTCGGAGTGCTCATGACACTCGCTCCTCGTGCTCCTCGACCAGCTCCTCGACGACGTGCAGCGCGCGCCGTCCGGTGCGGGACTGTTCGTACCACCGCTGATTGGTGTCGCGGATGGAGCGCTCGGCCTCCGTGAGACGGACCTCGACCGGAATCCCCGGACGGGTGCCGACCTTCACGAGGAACTTTCCGCGGCCGGGAGGGTCGACCTCGCGGCCTGACGCGGCATCCCACGCGGGCGGGTCCTGCCAGCCCGTCAGTAGCTCTTGCTCAGCTTCCGAGAACGGGATGACCGTCGTGAGCTCCGGCATTTCCGTGTACGGCAGACCCGCGCACATCACCATGCCGGCGCGCTCGACGAAGCCCTTCGCCTTCAACCGGTCCTCCTCAGGGAGAGCGCTCAGGTCGGCCATCGTGTGGGAAATCATCGCCGTGCCGACGCCCACCTGACGGTTGAGCCGGGTGAGGAAGTCGACGCGATCGACGATGCCGTTACCGGCGCGCAGCGCCCGCCACAGCTCGTCCATGATGACGAAGTAGTGCCGGCGGGGTTCCAGGTCGGCATCCGCGAGGACGTTCGCGATGTTGACCGTCGCGAATCCGTTCGACCAGCAGGCGAGCAGCGTCGCCGCTCGCAGGTCGCCCTCAGCCTCACCGATGGCCGAAATGTCGTAGACCACGGGGCGGTCGAGGCGCATCGGGTTCGTGGTGTGCTTGGAGAACATTTCGCCCAGACGCCCACCGCGCGAGAGGCTGATGAGCGACGCTTCCAGCCCGCGCGTGATCCGCTGGTATTCGGTCCAGTCGCCGCGGTCGACGGCCACCAGGCGCAGCTCCTCCGGTCCCTTCTGCACGACGTCGAGAAGATCGCCCAGAACGGGGATGCCCTCGAACTCGCGATCGAGGTAGCGCAACGCCTGGTCGATGATCGACTCCTCGACGTCGCTCGGCGGGGACTTGCGGAGGATCGTCAGCAGGGACGAGACCATAGCGAGGCGGCGGCCGTGAGCGTCCTCCAAGACCTCGCTGGCCTCCTTCTCGAAGCCGGCAGCGCGGAGACGCTGCGCTGCTTCCTGAGACTCGCCAGGGTCGAGCACGTTCAGATACCCGCGGCCACGGCCCAGGGTGATGACCTGGCCGCCGAGCGCGCGGATGACCTCAACGTAGTCGGGGCGAAGATCGCCCAGCACGAGCGGCTGCACGCCGTAACCGGCGAGGCCGATCGCCATCCGGGCGACGGCCGTCGACTTCCCGAGGCCGGGCTTGCCGAGCACGAATAGCGACGGGTTGCTGATGAGCTTGGCGCGCTGGAACCACGAAATCGGGTCGCAGCAGAGAGTCGCCCCGGTGTGAATGTGGCGGCCCAGCGGGACGCCCACCATCGGCGTGCCGGCACCGATCGAATACGGCCACAGGCCGCAGACCTGAACCGTCGTGCCGCGCCACTCAGCCGGCGGCTGGATGAAGGTCGACATGCCGCCGCCGGGGCCGCTGTAGCCGCGCGAGGTCAGCGCGCCGGCCGACGTCGACGAGCCCGCATCGGCGCTCTTGCGGCCGGTGCGGGCGAACAGCACACCGCCGACCGTGACCACGACGACGAGCCCGCCGAGAACGGCAAGGGCAATCTGATCGGGAGTCATCAGACACCTTCCCTCACTGCCGCAGGGACGGCGACGTGCTTGGTCAGCACGAGGCCCAGGGGCAGCGCGGCGGCGAATGCGCTGTCCTGTGATCCGTAGACGGGCCGCAGCCGCAGGCGTGCGGTCGCACCGAGGTTGTCGACCGCGGCGCGAGCATCGGCCTCCTTGGCCGGGTCAAGCACCGTCGCGGTGACGAGGATGCCGAAGTTGACCAGACCAGCGCCCGACGCCTCCTCCGATTCCGTCGCCTGAGCAGAGCGCAGCGCCAGCGAGTCGCGCGCCGCAGGCTTGCGGGTCGACGTCGCCTTGAACTCCGCAGCTCGCACGTCCGTCTGCACGAGCGTGGCCGCTCGCGCCGGGTCGATCGGCTTGTACAGCAGCGTCACCCGCTTGCGGGCGATATCCCGGTGAGGAGCGAGGAGACGAGCGAGCACACCCGACTGCACGAGGCCACGGGGAGCCTGTGTCATCGCCCAGGTGACCGACTTGGCCGAGTCGTGACGGTATCCGTCCCACCCTGCCTGCGCGGCCGTCGGCCCGACGTCGCTCCACCGAAGTTCGGGCACCTCGCCGTCAGCGTGAGCGTCGTCGATGAGCGTCGCGGCCGCCGGGTCGTAGGCGACCCGGATCGTCTCGCACAGCTCCTGCGCCGACAGCGGGTGAGCAGCACCCGCGCCCGTGGCCTGCAATGAGGCGGTGAGGCCAGGCAGGCGCGCCGCCAGCTCGCGCGCCATTTCGTCTGGCTTGCGCACCTTGGCGCCCTTCCGCGGCGCAGCGGCGAATGTCAGGGTGACGTATGCCTTCACCGTCGACGAGCCCGCGGGGTAGCTCAGCACGACCTCGCCCAGCATCGCCTTGGCGAAATCGGGGCCGTCCGGGTCGGTGTTCGTCTCGACCTCGCGACGAAGCCGGCGACCCGAGTCGGGGGCCGTCTCGATCGTGACCGAAGCCGCCTCGATGTTCGGCTCATCACCGAGGTTGCGCAGCCAGTGGCCCCAGTCGGCCACCCACAGATCGACTTGCTCCTGGTCGACGAGGGCCGCACCGTCGGGGTCGGTGCCGATGACGAGCGAGTACGTCTTGGCGTGCGGCGAGTAGATCATCGCGAACGGCCGCGCGTACGAGTCCTGGTGCTCCGAGAGCTGAGTCTGCGCGCCGAGGCCGGGGAGCTGGTTTGATCCCCAGTCCGAGCGTCCCAGCGGGCC
>QFNC01000094.1 GCA_003240695.1 Pseudoxanthomonas suwonensis
CGGCTATGCCGACCAGGCCCATTTCACTCGCGACTTCCGCACCTCCACCTCGATGACCCCCGCCGAGTACGCGCGACTGTTCCGGGTCCCGTGAGGGTTGGCGTGGAGTTACGGGTGGGTACGTTCCAGAATCGGGAACGTACCCACCCGTAACCGCCCCACCTGGTGACGCGCGGCGACGTCACAGACGATCACTCCGCCCGGATCAGCTCGGGTCGGATTCGCGGGGCGGCCAGTGAAGCAGCGAGCAGGGCGATGAGCGCGCCACCGAGGGTCGCTCCTAGAGCCAGGGGGATCAGGAAGTCGGCAGGTACGGAGAGGTTCCGGTACGTGTCACCGCCGAGATCGAGGTAGGTATCGCCCACCAGCGCACCGAGCCCGATCGCCAGGGCGGAGCCGAGGATGATCGGCAGCCCCGTCTCCAGCAGGTGGGAGCGCCGCAGCACCCGTGCCGGGACGCCGACGAGCTGCAGGCCGATGATCTCGCGGCGCTTCTCCACCACCCGGTCCACGCCGGAGGCCCCCACGGTGAGCAGACCGATCGCGAGGACCAGCAGGGAGATCAGCTCCAGGGTCTGGATGGCGACCCGGACCATCTGGTACTCCTCGACTGCCCATCCGCTGTTGACGTGGAATCCGTTCGAGGTCAAGTACTCCATCAACGCTGTGCTGGGATCGGCCCGTACCCAGATCTCCACGACCGGGATCTGCGCTGCCGCTGCGGGATCGAGCATCTCCAGGGGGACGAACACACTGGCGTAGTCGTGGTCGAGTGCAGCACGCTCGCTGAGCCGGTGCTCGCCGAAAGGAGGCCGCGTCACGGTGACCGGGACGATCTCGTTCTCGGTCTCGGCACCGTGTGTCCACTGGGTGATCGCCAGGCTCCCGTCCGCTTCCAGGGCCTGTTGGGGGTGTATGTCGTCGGCTGTCGTGGTCAGCAGGGCAGGCCGGGTGGGGTCGCATGCCCTGATCTCCGGTTCGGCGCGCATCAGGTCCGCGCACGAGGCGACCAGGATGTGATGGTCGCAGTGCACCATGTTCTCCGGTTCGGTCATGACGGAGCACTTCGCGCCCGCCATGCGCAGCGGCACTGCAGCGCGGATTCCCGGCAGGGCTTCGAGTTCCGCGACAGCCCCCGCCACGTCCCGCTCCCCGAGGTCCACCGTGGTGCTCGATTCCACGGTGGCGTCGTAGTGGGGTGCCAGGTACTGGGGGACGGCCTCGAAGGCCACCGCGATCGCACGGGTACCGGTGAGGAAGAACAGGGCGATCAGCAGCACGCCGAGCACGCGGGTGGTGGCCCCGGGCTGAGCCTGCAGGGACCGCCCGGCGATCGTGGTCGACGGACGCCCCAGCCGCAGCAGGAGAACGGCCAGGACACGCTGGAAGACCGGCAGCACCAGGAGGGTGCCGATGGCGAGCAGCGCGGCCCCGGCCAGGAACACGATCGCTGCGGCATTGGCACCCGTCGTGGTGTCGGTCCGTACCCACATGCACACTGCGACCCCGGCCAGCAGCGGGATGACCCTCCACCAGCCGACGCGACGCGGCGACCCGGAGCGGGCGGCCTGCAGGGGCTTCGAGGAGCGTCGGTGCAGCGCTGCGAGACCCGCGACGACCAGGGGGACGAGGGCGAAGACCAGGAGTTGCCCGGACCACCCGGGCTGCAGCTGCGTGGCGGTGTATCGCTGCCCGGTGAGGTCCCATCGGGTGAGCAGAGGCATGAGGGCCTGGAAGCTGATCGCACCCAGTAACCATCCGGCCATCACGCCGACGCCCACCTCGGCGCCGGCCACCACCCGCAGTTGCGCGGGGGTGAGGCCCAGCAGCCGCAGTCCCTCCAGGCGCTCGTCGCGCAGCCGGGTAGAGAGGCGGCCGATGGTCACCAGGCCCGCCACCACTGGCAGCGCGATCGCGAAGACCACGGAGCGCATGGTGGTGCGCAGCCCGAGGGGCGCGGCGAAGGAGCGGGCCGCGGCGTCGTCGGCGACGGCCTGGGTGAAGGCGATGGTGATCAGCAGCAGCACCGTCCCCGCGAGGGCAGCGAGCGCCAGGGTGGTGGTGCGCCATCGGGCCCGTCCGGTCGGGCTCCAGGCCAGGCGCAGGCCCAGCCTCAGCGCGGGTCCCGACCGCGACGCTGCACCGGGTGCCTGCCCGGGCCGTTTCGTCGGTGCCGCTGTCGCCGTGCGTGCAGTCATGAGCGCTCCCGATCCGCGGAAGCCAGCTGACCGTCGCGCATCGTGAGGTGATGATCCAGGTAGGCGGCCACCCGGTGGTCGTGGGTGACTACCAGCAGGGCCGATCCCAGGTCCTTCGCGGCCTCGGTGAAGGCCTGCATCACTCCGTCCCCGGAGACGGAGTCCAAGGAGCCGGTGGGCTCGTCGGCCAGCAGCAGGGGAGGGCGGTGCACGAGTGCCCGGGCTACGGCGCCGCGCTGGGCCTGCCCGCCGGAGACCTCGGAGGTGCGGCGGCCTGCTACCTCGGCGATCCCGAGGCGCTCGAGCATCTCGTCGGCGTCCCGTCGGGCCTCGGTGCGCGAGCGGCCCAGCAGTTCCAGCGGCAGCATCACGTTCTCCCGCAGGGTGAGTTCGGAGACCAGGGCCCCGAACTGGAACACGATGCCCATCGATTCCAGGCGCCTGCGGTTGCGGGCGGCCTCGGGGAGGGAGCTGAGTGGCTCGCCGAGCAGGGTGATCTCACCCGGCGCGGGGGTCAGGATGCCGGCCATGCAGTGCAGGAGCGTGGACTTCCCGGAGCCGGAGGAGCCCATCAAGGCGATCGACTCGCCGGCGTGCAGGGTGAGGGAGACGCCGCGCAGGGCAGGGGTGGTGCCGTAGGAGAAGTGGACGTCGTCGGCCCGGATCACCTCGCCGTGGGGGCCGGGGACCGGGGGGTTGGCGGGGGAGCCGACGGGGCGGTCGGCTAGGGTGCGCCTGCGTCGGCCGGAGGTGTCGCGGGCGCGGCGACCGGCGCTGTCCAGCCGGGCGCCGGCGGTCATCGCGCACCGCCCAGGTCGGCGCGCAGCAGGTCGAGCCGGGCGATGCACTCCTGGATCCAGGTGAGATCCGCATCCAGGTGCGCCAGTTCGTAGGTCAGCGCCATCTCGGTGTGGGCGTCTGCACCCGCTCGGGAGCGGGTGAGGTCGCGCATCCGGCCCAGGTGGCTGGTGCGCTGGTCCTCCAGGACGGCGTGGGCGTCCCTGCCCGACAGCAGGGCGATCGAGACTCGGGCGAACAGGGTGGAGGTGGAGAAGATGCCGGGGGCCTGGGGGTCGTGCACCCAGTGGTCGATGACGGAGACGCCGTCCGGGGTGATGCGGTAGCGCTTGCGCTCGGGACCGGAGCCGGTCTCGATGTCCACCACCTCCGCCCAGCCCTGGCGCTCGAAGCGGGCGAGCGAGGAGTACACCTGGCCGAAGGCGAGGGGCTTGTCCTGCCCGAAGTGGACGTCGTAGTCCTTCTTCAGCGTGTAGCCGTAGGCGGGTGCGCGTTCCAGAAGCCCGAGCAGTGCGTGTGCGGTTGACATGACGCGACTGTACACGAGGTGTATACGCAATGTGACTAGAGCGATGCGAACGAGGCGCCGCCGAAGAGCTGTCGCGTTCCCCCGGAGTTACGGGTGGGTACGTTCCAGAATCGGGAACGTACCCACCCGTAACTGCCTCTCGCCTCGCGCCGCGGGCCCCGCGACGGCGCATAACCTTTGGGCATGCAGACGATCCTCGGCGCGAACGGGCAGATCGGCACCGAACTGGCCCGCGCGCTCCACGACGAGCACACCACCGATCTGCGCCTGGTCAGCCGCAACCCCAAGCCCCTGCACCAGAGCGACCAG
>QFNC01000204.1 GCA_003240695.1 Pseudoxanthomonas suwonensis
GGATCTTGTGGTCGACGTCCGCCAGCACAAGCCCAACGAGGTCGACCCCGGGGATTACACGATGGGCAGCTACCTGCGCGATGCCGAGCGGTCCCTCGCGGACATCTACACCCCTGCGGCCAGGAACTTCCAGGGAGAGAAGAAGCCCGCGAGCTGGTCCAGCCTGGTGGACTGGGCGTTCCCAACTGCCGGCAGTGTGCTGAGCACAGAGACCGACTACCCGCTCCTGCGGCGCATCAGCGCACTCACTCACGTCGATGACCCCGAGCGGATCGCGGCCTACCGGCAGCTCCTCACCTCTGACATTCCACGCGGTGACCTGACGACGCAGCTTCACGCGGCGATGCTTTATCACTCGTTCTGGCCGGGCGACGGTCCGGGAGTCGAGGCTGGTCTCGACCTTCTTCGCTCGCGCCACCATGTCGTGAAGGAAGTTCTGGACCTGCTCGACATCCTGGACCGTGAGTCTCGTGTCATCCCCAGGCCCCTGCCCGGAGTGCTCGCTGCGTCACCCCTGCGATCGCACGCGCAATACTCCCGAGAGGAGCTCTTGGCCGGGCTCGGGCTCGGGACACTCGACAAGGGAAACCCCGCATCGATCCGAGACCGATGCCTTGATGGTGACACTGAAGAAGTCTGAGGCGGACTACTCGCCCACAACGACGTATCGGGACTTCGCGATCAACCAGGACTTTTTTCACTGGGAGTCGCAGAGCACGACCAGTGCGGAGAGCGCCACGGGTCGCCGCTACACCGAGCACGAGGCGCGAGGAACGAACGTGGTGCTGTTCGTGCGACGCGCCAAGACCGGGGACATTGGCACCGAGCCGTACACCTGCCTGGGGACGGTCCGTTTCGATCACGCGACCGGTACTCGACCCATGCAAATCGTGTGGAAGTTGGACCGCGAGATGCCCGTGGATCTCTTCCTCGCGGCCAAGGCGGCGGCGTAACCCACCCCACTGCCACGCCCCGATCACTCCCCATCCTCATCGGTCGCCGCCCCCGATCCCCGACGCACAGGAGTAGCTCTTGACCGAGCCTTCCTCGCAGGCGGGTGCCGGAGATACCCGGCCCTCGCAGAACCAGCCACGTCCGGCTGCACCCGGCGTGCGCATCAACAGCCCTAACGTGGTGCCCCAGGGCACCGCGGCCAAGCCGGCCAGTGCACAGCCGTCCGTCGGCGGCAACCAGCCGGCGCCGTCGGCCCCGTCTCCGCGCTCAGCCGACGCACGCCCGGCCGCAGCGACCCCCGCTGCCGGTGCCAGTCGTGCCGCTCCCCCGCCGGAGGACCTGTTCGCCGGCGCTGCTGCGTACTCCGGTGACGATGTCCCGAACCGTTCTCGCAATCTGATGGCCTGTGGCGGGTGCCTAGTGCTGGCCCTGGTTCTGGCGCTCGGTGCATTCCTGGGGTACCAGTGGTTGAAGCCCGAGGAGGGCGGCTACGAGCGCCCCACTACCCCCACCGCGGAGCAGACCGAGGGTGGGGCCGAGGAGCAGCCCCGCGAGGAACAGTCCAGCGAGCCCGTCGAGGAGGTCTCTCCCGCACCGGAGGGTGCGATCGAGATGAACGCCCTGGTCTCGCCCAGTGGCAACATCCACTGCACCCTGGAGGGTGATGACGTGGCGTGCAGCATGGCCGACCACAGCCTGGAGAACAACACCGACGGCCAGTGCAGCAACGACGAGCCCTTCGCGGTGCGCGTGGGTACGGA
>QFNC01000205.1 GCA_003240695.1 Pseudoxanthomonas suwonensis
GACCGACCATCTCGGCGGCCCCCGCCGGTGACACGCCGGTGACCCCGCCGGGGCGCCCGCGCGGCGCGGCCCGCCCGCCCGTCGCGCCGGGCCCCGACAGCGGCCCGCCGGACGCGCCGGACCAGCCCGGCAGCCCCGACGACCTGCGCCGCGTCGGCGCCTTCCTCGACGCCCGCGCGGCCGAGGCCGGGGCGGCGCGGAACACCGTGCTGGCCTATGCCCGCGACCTCGCCGACCTCGCGGCCTTTGCCCGCGCGCGGGGCACCTCGCTCACCACCATCACGCGCGACGGGATCGAGGCCTATCTCGCGCGGCTGACCGACCTCGGCCTCTCGCGCGCGACCCGCGCCCGCCGCCTCTCGGCGATCCGCCAGTTCACCCGCGGAGGGCTGGCGCGACGACGACCCGGCGATCCGCCTGACCGGCCCCGGCCGCTCGCCCCGCCTGCCCCGCACGCTCACGCAAGGACAGGTCGAGACGCTGCTCGCCGCCGTCCCCGCCCACGGCGCGACCGAGGCCGAGCGGGCCCAGAACACCGCCGCGCTCGAGCTGATCTACGCCACCGGGGTGCGGGTGAGCGAGCTCGTCTCGCTGCCCGTCGCGGCGCTGCGCGGCGACCCCGAGGTGATCCTGATCCGCGGCAAGGGCGGGCGCGAGCGGATGGTGCCGCTGACCCGCCCGGCGCGCGCGGCGGTGGCGCGCGCGCGGCGGTGGCGCGTTGGCTCACCCTGCGCGACGCGGCCCCGGCCGAGAGCCCGCTCGGCAGGCTGGTGCGAGGCACGGGCGCACGCTGGCTCTTTCCGGCGCGGGGGGCGGCGGGGCACATGACCCGGCAGGCGTTCCACGGAATGCTGGCGAACCTCGCCGCCAGCGCCGGCCTGCCGGCGGGGGCGGTGACGCCACACGTGCTGCGCCACGCGTTTGCCACCCACCTGCTCGAAGGCGGGGCGGACTTGCGCGCGATCCAGACGCTGCTCGGCCACGCCGACCTTGGCACCACCGAGATCTATACCCATGTCGTGGACGCGCGGATGCGCGACCTGGTGCTGCGCCACCACCCGCTCGCCGACCTCGACGGGGCCGACGGGCCCGACGACGACCCGGACGCCGACGGGCCCGACGACGACCCGGACGACACCTGACCCGACCGCCGCCGAGCCCCGCCCCCGCAGGCCCCCGCGCGCCCCCAGCCTTGCAACCGGGACGCGCCCTGCCTATCACCCCCCCGACCCCCCCCCTTTCCTCGCTCTGAAAGCCGCGCCGATGCCCCTCACCCAAGCCCGCCTCGCCGATCCCGACCACTGGAGCCTCGCCAGCGCGATCCGCGTGCTCAGCATGGACGCGGTCGAGGCCGCCAACTCGGGCCACCCGGGGATGCCGATGGGCATGGCCG
>QFNC01000206.1 GCA_003240695.1 Pseudoxanthomonas suwonensis
TGCAAGGCGATCCGGACAACCTCGAGGAGAACCTGCGCGACTACGTGGGCGCGTTCTCGGAGAACGTGCGGGACATCTTCGAGAAGTACAAGTTCGAGGACGCGATCATCGACCTGGCCCGCAACGACCTGCTGCTGCAGGTGCTGCAGCACTTCGCAAAGGTCGATCTGCATCCGCAGGCGGTCAGCAACGAGCAGATGGGCCACATCTTCGAGGAGCTGATCCGCAAGTTCGCGGAGGCATCCAACGAGACCGCCGGTGAGCACTTCACACCGCGCGAGGTCATCGAGCTGATGGTGACGATCCTGCTGGATGGGGATCCGGATCTGGGCAAGGACCACGTGGTGCGCAGCGTGTACGACCCGACGGCAGGCACGGGCGGCATGCTCTCGGTGGCCGATGACAAGATCAGGTCCTACAACAAGACGGCGCAGGTGAGCCTTCTGGGGCAGGAGATCAACCCGGCCTCGTACGCGATCTGCAAGGCCGACATGGTGGTGAAGGGACAGCCCATCGACAACATCGTGCTGGGCAACACCCTCACGCAGCCGGCCTTTCGCGGGCAGTCGTTCCACTACGGGCTGTCGAACCCGCCGTTCGGCGTGGACTGGAAGCAGTTCAAGAAGTCAGTGGAGGACGAGCACAAGCTCCGCGGATTCGCGGGTCGCTTCGGGCCCGGACTTCCCCGGGTATCAGACGGATCGCTGCTGTTCCTCATGCACTTGATCTCCACGCTGCGCGCACCGAAACCCGCTCAGTCGAACCACACGGCCGGGCGGGGGGCGATCGTCCTGAACGGTTCACCGCTGTTCACGGGCGGGGCGGGCTCGGGCGAGTCGAACATTCGGCGCTGGGTGCTGGAGAACGACTACGTGTGGATCCTGTCCAAGGACAAGGCCCCGGAACGACGCGGCAAGGTGCAGCTGATCGACGCGACAGGCATGTTCGAGAAGATGCGCAAGTCCGTGGGCTCCAAGCGCCGGTACCTGTCGGAGAGGAACATCGAGGAGATCACGCGGCTGTACAACGCCTTCG